>JAUYNR010000023.1 GCA_030698225.1 Oxalobacteraceae bacterium
GCGAACTTCGTGAACTGTATTGCGTTTGTTCCTATGCCAAACTCCTACCGAAAATAAGCACGCTTCTCGTGCTCGGCGCCACGATCGCAAATGGTTCACGGCGAGATTCGTTGGTACGACTGGGGTTAATGGAGCCCTTACGGACAGCGGGTAAAGCACTAGGTAGTTGTGCTCAGCCGCATTCTGGCGGCCGGACGCCCGAAATCCGCCCGCAGCGAGTGAAAGCGATATCAGGGCCAGTAGCATGACGCCTCAACTCGTCTTCTGAATATCCGTGCAACGCCTTACCGATATGTACAAAATATTCAACCCCGGCCTTACGACAGACACTACCCATGAAAGTCGGGGACTTGTGGGTAACGGATAACGCCTTCACGGAACTGATAAACCGCATTAAAACTTCAGCGTCTTCACACCTTCTGCCGTCCCCAACAGGCACACGTTCGCGCCTTGTCTAGCAAATAGGCCGACGGTGACGACACCGACGATGTTATTGATTTTGGCTTCGAGCTCGCTCGGGTTTGCGATTTTCATGCCGACCACGTCGATAATCAGGCAGCCGTTTTCAGTGATCAAGGGTTTGCCGTCTTTCATTCGTAAGCGCGGCGCGCCGCCCAGCGCCGCCAATTTGTGAGCGACCACTGCTTGCGCCATCGGAATCACTTCCACCGGCAACGAGAAGTTGCCCAGCACCTCTACTAATTTGGAACTGTCGGCAATGCAAATGAATTTGTCCGCCACTGACGCGACGATCTTCTCGCGCGTGAGTGCAGCACCGCCGCCCTTGATCATCGCGCCGTGTGGCGTAATTTCGTCCGCGCCATCAATATAGACCGGCATCGAATCGACCTGATTGAGGTCCAACACCTCGATACCATGCGACTTCAGCCGCGCGGCGGTGGCCTCCGATGACGCGACTGCACCCTTGATGCGATGCTTGATCTTGCCGAGTTCGTCGATGAAAAAATTCGCGGTGGAGCCGGTACCGACGCCGACGATTCCGCCCTCCACTACATATTCGATGGCAGCACGGGCGACAGCTTGTTTGAGTTCGTCTTGGGTCATGGGGAAATATCAAAAGAAAAATTGGCGTATTTGGTCGGCTATCAAGTCGCTTCGACCAGAATTTAAATAGTGCAGGCCTCTGTGCCTGGGTGGTTATCCCGATTAAATGTTCTGCCCCAAGGGTAACGCCCGTAATTGGCGACCATCAAGCCGCAAAGTGCGGTGTAAGCGGATTCAACGAAACACGTAAACCGCACTCAACCATGCACATGATCGGTCCCAAGTCGTCAACTCCATGCTGTCTCGCAGGTGATGCGCTGCCGTGTCGGAGGCTTGCACCTGACGTCCGCCAAAGTCATTCCGGCCATATCAAAAAAACGACAGTATGAGTAACCAAATCCTTAGACGAAATAGTCGCGCCAAACAGACTGCTGGACGCGCCAGAACCGAAAACAGCCCCCATGTCGGCAACCTTGCCCAATAGCACGAGGTCGATGATCGTCAAGACAGGTAACACCTAGACAACGATAACGATGGTGAGCAAAGAATTCATTACTTAGTTTTCGATCCTCGGTTTAACTCCATAATTGTGACCATTCATGCGACTTGGATAATTGTCAAGAAGTCCTCCGCCTTCAGTGCGGCACCACCAATTAAACCGCCATCGATGTCGGGCATCGCCAGCAATTCTTTCGCATTATCGGGATTCATACTGCCGCCATACAGAATTTTTACATTGTCGGCCGCCATTGGATTTTTGGTCGCCAGCTTCGCACGTAACACCGCGTGGACCTCTTGCGCCAACTGCGGGGTCGCAGTCTTGCCGGTGCCAATGGCCCAAACAGGTTCATAAGCGACTACGATTTTCGCAAGCGCGCTTGCATCAAGGGTCTCCAACACAGCATTGATCTGCTGTCCGACCACTGCATCCGTCTGTCCAGCCTCACGTTCGGCCAATGTCTCGCCGACGCACACGATCGGGGTCAATCCCGCGCTCAGCGCGCGCGCCGTCTTTCGTGCAACCAACTCATTACTCTCGCCGTGATACGCGCGGCGCTCGGAGTGACCGATGATCACATATTTACAACCGAAATCCAGCAACATCGCCGTCGACACCTCTCCCGTGTAGGCGCCGAATTCATGAACGGACATGTCTTGCGCACCCCATACAATGGGACTTCCCGTTAATTCCGCCTTGCATTGCGCGAGATACGGTGCTGGCGCACACACCACCACATCGCAAGCTGGCTGCGCTAGCTCGGCCTTGATTCCTGCTAACAAAGCGGCATTGGCAGCGAGACTGCCATTCATTTTCCAGTTACCGGCGATGAGTTTGCGACGCATAGGGGCCTAAACTTTCCTGAAGAATGTAATTTCGAATTTGCATGTTGCCTACTTGGTGGTGGGTACTTCCCATCGTAATCGCCTCAACTGGGCTGATACAGTTTAACTATCTACGGACTTAACTATATGAAACGATTAACATCAGGTCTAATAAATAAATATTTAAATTGCATCAGTAAATACTTATAAATAGATTGTCACGCGCCGCTATATCCTTCGTCATCTCGCGATACCTTGATGTCGTGTTTACGACTTTTCAATCTCGCTCTCAGGAGAAAAGCTGCAAATCACCCAGCCGGCGGCATCAGATCAGACAGAATGTATTGAACCTTCGGATGTGTTTTTACGCTTTCCAAGACAGGTGTGCTCGTCACCACGATATGCGTCTCATCCAGCTTGAACATGCTGACCATTTTCACCAGTTCCTCCGCCTGTTCCTGCAAGTTATCGGCCGCTGCTGCAGCCTGTTCCACCAGTGCCGCATTCTGCTGCGTTACTTGGTCCATCTGAGAAATCGCCTGATTGACCTGTGCGATGCCATTACTTTGTTCCTGGGTAGCGGTGGTGATTTCACCCATGATATCGGTCACGCGCTTGACACTGGCCACAACATTATCCATTGTATTGCCTGCCTCTCCGGCCAGTTTTCTGCCGGCCTCGACTTTTTCAAGCGAGTCGCTGATCAGACTTTTAATTTCCTTCGCCGCTGCGGTGCTGCGCTGCGCCAAGTTGCGCACTTCGGTCGCAACCACCGCGAAGCCGCGCCCTTGCTCACCGGCCCGAGCTGCTTCAACTGCAGCATTCAAGGCCAGAATATTGGTTTGAAATGCGATGCCGTCAATCATGCTGATAATGTCAACGATTTTTCTGGCTGACTCGTTAATCGATCCCATGGTGTTGACCACTTGTGATACCACTACACCCCCCATAATGGCCACTTCAGATGCAGATGCCGCCAGTTGATTAGCCTGGTGTGCATTATCGGCATTTTGTTTGACAGTCGAAGTTAGTTCCTCCATCGAGAGTGCTGTCTGTTCCAGTGAACTAGCCTGTTCTGCTGTGCGGGAGGAAAGGTCACGATTACCTGACGCGATCTGGATTGACACGGCAGCAATCGTGTCCGTACCAACGAGCACTTCTCCAACAATTTTTAACAAACGATCGTTCATATTCTTCAAAGCTTGCATAAGCTGACCAATTTCATCAGTTGACCTGACGTCAATGCCCTGAGTCAAATCTCCAGCAGCAACACTACGTGCAATATTTACCGCCGCCTTCAGGGGGGCTGAAATAGCACGGATAAGCCAAATTCCGACAAAAATTGCCAGAAACAAGCCAAATAGCGTGCCAAAGATATAAGCAATGCAGACGAAATTAAAGGTGTTCTGTGATTCTTTAAACTTTTGCCTGCCTATCTCCAACTGTTTCCTTATAAGAATATTTATAACATTTTGTACCGGTAAAAATAATTGGGCTATCGGTCCATGCAAGATATTCGTTGCCAGTTTGATGTCCTGTGCACGCAGCGCGACTACTGCAGGATTGATGCCATCAACGATGAATTTTCCTCTACTTAGAGCAAATTCATCAGCGAGTCCCTTTTCTTCCGGAGTTAGGTTGGTGGTCATGAACTCACCCCATACCTTATCAAGTTTTTTTGTTGCGATATTTACTTCATCTATCTGTTGACTGAGCACTGTCTGATCACCAGTTATTGCTTTAGCAATGACTAACTGGTTCTCATCAAGAAGTCGAACGACTTGATCTAACTGCCCCATGGCGACAAGTCGATCTTCATAGAGCGACTTCATTGAAGTGTTGGCGAAACCAAGACTAACTATGCCAATGATGCCGCCGACAATTAATTGGAAAGACAGGAAAGCAATTACGAAAATTATCCGCGATTTGATGGTGATATTTTTTAGCATTTGAGTATCCTTTGGATAGACTTGCATCAACCACGAATACGCATCGAATATTTTTCTCGTGATGTGCTAAATTTTTTAATCTGCATAGTCATGCGTCCCAACTGCTCGACGTCAACTTTTCGAGATCGGGCAGGAACAGTGTTTATTCATCTAACGTGTCTAGAACAAGCTGAATACAATTCCCACCCGCAAGTATCAGAGACTCTTCGGTCTCTGAATCCGGACAATATACCTGCCTCCCCACACCGTACATCGCACATGTTTACCAACTGGCTGAGCGCCAGTCCGACGCTATGCCGAAATGCACTGTAATACCCAACTCAGCTTCTAATCTTCAATGTCGTCGTCAAAGTGCGATGCTGGAAGTGACACAGTGCTTGTCAGGCATGGGAGGATAACTATGTCGTTCGAAGCTGGTATTAATTCGACGAAATAGTTATCCATGTACCATTTATGTCGTTAATAGTAACTGTGGGCAATTAACGCACAACTGCATTTAGTTCACCTTTGGTGTAGCGCTGTGCCATCCGCTCCAGTGGTGTGACCTTTATTTTAGATGCCTGCCCGGCTGAACCGAACGCTTCAAAGCGCACTTGACATATTTCTTTAGCAGCAGCCGTGGCATCCTTGAAAAACTTTCGCGGATCGAATTCGGACGGATGCTGGGCCATGCTGCGGCGCATTGCGCCTGTCATTGCCAGGCGGATATCGGTGTCGATGTTGACCTTACGTACACCGTGCTTGATACCTTCCAGAATTTCTTCAACCGGCACACCATAGGTTTCCTTCATGTCACCGCCGTACTGGCGGATGATGTCCAGCCATTCCTGCGGCACGGAAGAGGAACCGTGCATCACCAGGTGGGTATTGGGAATGCGCGCATGGATTTCCTTGATGCGGCTAATCGCCAGAATGTCGCCGGTAGGCTTGCGGCTGAACTTGTAGGCGCCGTGGCTGGTGCCGATCGCAATCGCCAGCGCATCCACACCTGTTCGCTTGACGAAGTCAGCGGCTTGGGCAGGATCGGTCAGCAATTGGTCGTGCGTC
>JAUYNR010000026.1 GCA_030698225.1 Oxalobacteraceae bacterium
GGCCTGCGTGCCTGCATGCAGGCACGCAGGCCTGCACTACTGGAGAGCCGCAGTGTTGTGCCTATTTCTGTTTCTGCAAATTTTGCACATACCGGATGCGCTGGCTGCGCCGCCGCAATTCACCGCGGTCACGCCCGGCAAGGCGCTGGTTTTCCCGCGCGACTTCGGCGCCCATCCGGAATTTCGCACCGAATGGTGGTATGCGACCGGCTGGCTGCGCACGCCGGACAGCAAGCCGCTCGGCTTCCAGGTCACCTTCTTCCGCTCGGCCACCGAGCATGACGCGGCCAACCCCAGCAATTTTGCGCCGAAGCAACTGATCATCGCCCACGCCGCGCTGTCCGACCCGGCAGAAAAGAAATTGCTGCACGGCGAAAAAAGCGCCCGCCAGGGTTTCGGGCTGGCGTATGCGGCAGAACGCGACACCGATATCAAGCTCGACGACTGGCAGCTTAAACGCGGCGCCGATGGCAGCTATCAGGCGCTGGTGCGCACCCGCGACTTCGAATTGCAGCTGACGCTGCGCCCGACCCAGGCAGTCATGCTGCAGGGCCAGCACGGTTACTCGCGCAAGGGGCCGCAGCCGCAGCAGGCCAGTTATTACTACAGCGAACCGCAGTTGGCGGTGACCGGCACGCTGACCCGCCGGGGCCGGCCGGGGCCGGTTTCCGGCAGCGCCTGGCTCGATCACGAATGGTCGACTTCGGTGCTGGATGCCGACGCGGCCGGATGGGACTGGCTGGGTGCAAACCTCGATGACGGCAGTGCGCTGATGGCGTTTCGGATCCGCAGCAAAGCCGGCGCGACTCTGTGGAGTCATGCTGCGCTGCGCAACCCGGCCGGAAAGATGACACAATTCATGCCGGACACCGTACTATTTACCCCACGGCGGCACTGGCGATCGCCGCGCACCACGGCGACTTACCCGGTCGAGATGCACATCCGCACCGGCGCCACCGTCTGGCAATTGGATCCGTTGCAGGACGACCAGGAACTCGATGCGCGCCGCTCGAGCGGCGCCGCATATTGGGAAGGCGCTGTGACCATCAGCCGCGACGGCGTACCGGCCGGGCGCGGCTATCTTGAAATGACCGGATACGACCAACCACTGAAACTATGACCGACACCACCAGCTCCACCAGCAGCACCACCACCGCCGCCAGCACCGCACTGGTCGTCAAGCCGCAAAAAAGCAGTCTGGCCACGCTCAAGGGTCTGCTGCCCTTTCTGGCTCCCTACAAGCGTCAATTCCTGCTGGCCGGGATCGCCTTGCTGGTCGCCGCCGGCGCCACGCTGGCGATTCCGTATGCATTCCGGCAGATGATCGATCTCGGCTTCGGCAATCCGGGCAATGCGGGCGCTGCCGGCAGCCAGAGCATTGCGCACATCGACTTTTACTTCCTGGCGCTGTTCGGCGCCGCTGCGGTGCTGGCAATCGCCACCGCCGCGCGCTTTTACATGGTGTCCCTGCTGGGCGAGCGCGTCACCGCCGACATCCGCAGCGCGGTGTACCGCCATGTGGTGACGCAAAGCCCACAGTTTTTCGAAACCACGCAGAGCGGCGAAGTGCTGTCGCGCCTGACCACCGACACCACCCTGATCCAAGCCGTGGTCGGCACCAGCATCTCGATGGCGCTGCGCAATTCGCTGCTGTTCATCGGCGGCCTGGGCATGCTGTTCGTCACCAGCGTCAAGCTGACCGCGATCATCATCGTATTGCTGGCGGTGGTGGTACTGCCGATCGTCTTCTTCGGGCGCCGCGTGCGCAAACTGTCGCGCGCCTCGCAAGACAGGATTGCCGATGCCTCGGCGATGGCGGGCGAAATTCTCAACGCGATGCCGACCGTGCAGGCGTTCACCCATGAGGCGGCCGAATCGCGGCGCTTTAGTACATCGGTCGAACAGGCGTTCGAAACCGCGATGCAGCGCATCCGCACCCGCACGTTGATGACGGCGGTAGCGATCCTGCTGGTGTTCGGCGCCATCGTGTTCGTGCTCTGGCTCGGTGCCCACGCGGTGATCCAGGGCACCATGAGTCTCGGCGAACTGGGGCAATTCGTCCTGTACGCGGTGCTGGTGGCCGGCTCGATCGGCGCGCTGTCGGAAGTGCTGGGCGAGGCGCAGCGCGCAGCCGGCGCCACCGAGCGCCTGCTGGAACTGCTGTCGGCGCACTCGCAGGTGCAGTCGCCCGCGCATCCGCTGCCATTGCCGCCGCGGGCTGCGGTCGGCTCGGCGCTGGCACTGAAAGACGTCAGCTTCCACTATCCGTCGCGCCCGCTGACGGACTCGCTGTCGCAGTTGACGCTGGAGATCGAGCCCGGCGAAACGGTCGCGCTGGTCGGCCCTTCCGGCGCCGGCAAGACCACGCTGTTCCAGCTGCTGCTGCGTTTCTACGACCCGCAGCAAGGCACGATCACGCTCGACGGCGTCGACATCAGGCAGCTCGATTTGCACGCGCTGCGCGACGCCATCGGCATCGTGCCGCAAGACACCATCATCTTCTCCGCCAATGCGCTGGAAAACATACGCTACGGCCGCGCCGACGCCAGCGACGACGAAGTGATTGCCGCCGCCAAGATGGCCGCCGCGCACGAATTCATCGAACAATTGCCGGAAGGCTATCACTCCTTCCTCGGCGAGCGCGGCGTGCGGCTGTCCGGCGGCCAGCGCCAGCGCATCGCGATCGCCCGCGCACTGCTGAAGAATCCGCCGCTGCTGTTGCTGGACGAAGCCACCAGCGCACTCGATGCGGAGTCCGAACGGCTGGTGCAAAAAGCGCTGGAAGCGGCGATGGTCGGCCGCACCACCGTCGTCATCGCGCACCGGCTGGCGACCGTGCAGCGCGCGGACCGCATCATCGTGATCGAAAACGGTCAGATCGTCGAAACCGGGACCCACGCATCGCTGGTGGAGCAAGGCGGAGTCTATGCGAACCTGGCGGCGCTGCAATTCCATCCAGCACAGTCATGATTATTTTATATACAGGGCGATGTAATTTTCATACCGCAATAGATATATGCGGAAAAGTGCATATTTTTTGGCATACCCTTGATATTTATTAATCGCCCAAGATTCGAAGCAAATTCCCCGAGGAGAAACCAGGATGCGATCAACCAAAGCCAGCGCAGCCGTCGAGCGCCTGAAGGCGCGTGACGGCAACAAGCCGTATTCGATGGTGCGCACCGGCGACGACCTGTTCTATCTGGTGCTGGGCACCGGTGCCGGCACCCAGGAAAAGCTGGGACAAGCGCTGCCGCTGGACGACTTCGTGAAGTTCGTCAACAGCTTCGGCCCGCAGGTGGCCAAACGGGTCAGCAAGCTGGACGTGGCGTTTGAAAAGCAGTTAAGCAGGAAATAACGCGGCAACACCTCTCCGCCATCCATTGCCATGAAACTAAGCATAGTTTCGGCACTCTAACTTCTGTGATTACGCGTTTCTATGTTTTCCCCTTTCTGCCCGCAGGCTGAAAGGGAGAAGGTGCGGGTGCAAATATGTCTACCAAGCGGCAAGAATATCGGGTCGGCCACTCCGGCTACGTTTCGGAGTTTGAACAATTCATGGATAAGCATCTGGAGCAACATCCGGAAGTGGTCCGGGATCAGCGCAAGGGCTGGTATATTTTCTGGGACCACAAGGCTGATCTTGAGGAATTGGAAAAGGCCAACAAGGACAGCGTGCCGGTCAAAGGCTACGACTATTTCTGATTCGCAGTCCTCGCAGTCCTTTCACGCACGCCGTTCAATTTCATTGAAGCGCCGGGTGCGCAAGCCGTAGCTGCGGCGGCGTCGAATGGGGGGCATCGCCAGATGCCCTATTCCAATCAAGGCTTCATGTCGTGCGCAGGGCGCTCCCACAGATTGACGTTGCCCTCCGCCGCCAGCGCATCGATCATCGCCAGCTCTTCCGGGGAAAAGGCCAGGTTGTCCAGCGCACCGACATTCTCGCGGATCTGGTCGGGACTGCTGGCGCCGATCAGGGTGGTGGTCACGCGCGGGTCGCGCAACACCCAGGCCAGCGCCATCTGCGCCAGGCTCTGGCCGCGGCCGATGGCAATCTCATTGAGCGCGCTCACATTCGCCAGGTTCTGCGGACTGAGGTGCTCGGCCTTCAATGAGCCGCCGCCGGGGCGGTTGATGCGCGCATCGGACGGAATGCCGTGCAGGTATTTGTCGGTCAGCAGTCCCTGCGCCAACGCGGTGAAGGTGATGCAGCCGATGCCCTGCTGCTCCAGCGTAGCGAGCAAATCGCGTTCGATCCAGCGGTTGAACATATTGTACGAGGGCTGATGGATCAGGCACGGCACCTTGTAAGAACGCAACAATTGCGCCATTTCCAGTGTTTTTGCTGCGGAATAGGAAGAGATGCCGACATATAGCGCCTTGCCCTGCTGCACCGCGCTGGCCAGCGCAGCCGCGGTTTCTTCCAGCGGCGTTTCCGGGTCGAAACGATGGGAATAGAAGATGTCCAGATAGTCCAGCCCCATCCGGCCCAGGCTCTGGTCCAGGCTGGCCAGCACATATTTGCGTGAGCCGCCGCCCTGGCCGTACGGCCCCGGCCACATGTCCCAGCCGGCCTTGCTGGAGATGATCAGCTGGTCGCGGTGCGGCTTGAAATCCTGTCTGAAAATGGTGCCGAAATTGCTCTCCGCGCTGCCGTACGGCGGGCCGTAATTGTTGGCCAGGTCAAAATGCGTGATGCCCAGATCGAATGCGGTGCGCAACATCGCGCGCTGCTGCGCCAGCGGCGTGCTGTCGCCGAAGTTGTGCCACATGCCCAGCGACAGTGCCGGCAGCTTCAGTCCGCTGCGGCCGCAAAAACGGTACGGCATGCTGTCATAGCGGGTCGGTGACGGGATGTATTCCATGAGGTTCCTTGATTCGGGGCGAGTGTGACAGGGTGTTCAATTCTAGCCACTTTCCCGCAATCATGTTGTCGCTCGGAATACGCCGGTCACACCGGGCGGGTCTTGGCCGGTGCCGGCATTGAAAATATACTGTTATACGTATTTTTAAAAGCGGTTTATTTATATGCGGCAAATGCCATTATTTAAACTATACCCGCCATAAAATGCAAAAATTCTGGGCATGGCAAACGCTGTGCGAATGCGAAGCGTGCACTGGCATCGAGAATCACGAAATTGCCGATACAGTCCAAGGTCAGTGCGCTTTCCGATTCGGCGATGGCAAACGGCGTTGATCTGAATTTGCGCAACCATCAGGAAAATGTACTTTTTTCATACAGATGCCGCCGACGTAAAATGGCCCGCATCGGTCACCGATGCGGGCCATTTTCAGTCATCGACAAGTCTGCGTCAGCGGCGCAATTGCGCCGCCATTCTTCAGGTCTCGACCGCTGCCAGGTCCGGTTTGGCGGTGATTGCCGCACCCAGCTTGGCGGACACAAAGCCGAACACGGTACCGGTGACGATCGAGAGGATCGTAGGCAGAATCGCCTCGGCTGGTGCCACCCCTTTCAGCAGGATCAGTCCGGCGATCGATGCGAATCCATAGACGGATGCCGGAATCGTGGCCAGCAGGCCGATATGCGCAGCCAGCACGATGACTGCCGCGCCGATGCCGACCGCGACCGGGGCGCTGAAGCTGCCGAGCGTGCCCAGCTGCCCTGCCAGCATGACCGACAAGGCGCCGACGACTGCGCCAAACGACATGCAGATTACGGTTTTCTTGGCGGCCTCGAGGTCGGCGCCGGAATGGAAGAAGCAGGCCCAGGCAATGAAAGCCTGCCAGATCTGCATCAGCATTGCGGCAAACGGACCAAGGAAGAGCCACGTTGCGATCGTGGCGAGCACACCGATGGATAAGGCCAAAGCAATTAATGACGGCATAATTTATGTCTCCTCTAGGATGTTTCTGGATTTGTATTTCTGGAAAATGCACGGCATGACGGTCCTCGGACTTGTTCGCCGGCCGTTGCCTTTCAGCAAATATTGTGCCACCCGCCGCTTTTTGCCGGTCGGGTTTGAGTCAGATGAAGTCGGGATGCATCCGTGCAGATTGATGGCTGGGCTTCGCAAGCGCAATGCCGGCTACCGATCACGCAAGGTATGCGGCGCTGCGCCGTCTGCCAGCTCGGAAAACTGCAGCGGCTGCGCACCCAGTTCGATCATCTGCGCTATCGCGGCCCGGCCGTCGCCCGGATGGAGATCGACTGCACGGATCGCATCCAGCAACAGCATCACTGCGAAGCCTTGCGACAATGCATCTTTCACCGTATTCAACACGCAGTAATCGGTTGCCAGCCCGCCGATGAAGAGCCGCTCGCTGCCGCTTGCGTGCAGCCGGATGGCCAGGTCGGTGCCGTCAAAACCGGAATAGGCATCTTTCTCCACCGCAGTCGCTTTCGGGACGATGACGGCGCCGGGAGGCAGATTGAGCAAGGCCGCCAGCTCCGCGCCCTTGCTGCCGGCGACGCAATGCGGCGGCCAGATTCCGCCCTGCGCCCGGAACGAGCAGTGGCTGGCCGGGTGCCAGTCCCGGGTTGCGAAGATCGGCAATGACTGCCGCGCGAACGCCGCGATATATCGATTCAGGACCGGAATCACCTGATCCCCCGCCGGCACCGGCAGATTTCCGCCCGGCAAAAAGTCGTTTTGCACATCGACGATCAGCAGTGCATCCTTACTGCTCAATTGCATCGGATCCATAGGCTTCTCGCAGCTCTGTTGGCATCGATTGATAAGCAATGAAGAATAAATCACGATCTCGCCCAATGCTTGATCGGTCTCAAACACATGACAGGCAGTGCACATAAGCTTGAATATTATTCCCCTCATTCTTGCCGAATCCCGATGCGACACTACAGCGAAAGCGCGCTTCTGACCGATCTTTACGAGCTCACCATGCTGCAGGCGTATTTTTCGCGCGGCATGGATGACACGGCGGTATTTGAATTTTTCGTTCGCCAACTCCCTCCGGGACGCAACTTCCTGATGGCGGCAGGGCTGGCGCAAGTCGTCGATTATTTGACTGAACTATTGTTTGACCATGACGATCTGGCATGGCTCAGCGCCAGCGGCCGCTTCGACCCCGAGTTCATCGCATCGCTGATCGATTTCCGCTTCTCCGGCGACGTCGATGCGCTGCCTGAAGGCACCGTTTTTTTTGCCGATGAACCGGTAATCCGGATTACCGCGCCGCTGCGCGAAGCCCAGTTCATCGAAAGCCGCGTGATGAATTTGCTGCATTATCAAACGCTGGTCGCATCCAAGGCCGCGCGTTCGGTGATTGCCGCGCAAGGCAGGCAGCTGGTCGATTTCGGCCTGCGGCGCGCGCACGGAGCGGAAGCCGCGGTACTGTCGGCGCGCGCCAGCTATATCGCCGGTTTTGACGGCAGCGCAACCACGCTGGCTGCGCCGCTGTTCGAGATCCCGGTGTTCGGCACCATGGCGCATTCGTTCGTACAGGCGTACGAATACGAAACCGATGCGTTTGCCGCATTTGCGCAGGCGTTCCCGCACAATGCGACGCTGCTGATCGACACCTACGACACCGAAGCGGCCGCGCAACAGGTGGTGCGGCTGCAGCAATGGCTGCAGGAGGAAGAGAGGGATATTCAGCTCAAGGCGGTGCGCATCGACAGCGGCGACCTGGACGCGCTGGCGCGCCAGGTGCGACAGATCCTGGATGCCGGCGACTGCGGCGGGATCGGCATCTTCGCCAGCGGCAATCTGGACGAATACGCATTGCAAGCGCTGCTGCAGAACGGCGCACCGATCGACGGATTCGGCGTCGGCACGCGGATGAACACGTCGAGCGACGCGCCGTATCTGGATTGCGCCTACAAGCTGGTCGAATATGCGGGTCAGGCGCGCCGCAAGCGCTCGCCCGGCAAGGCAACCTGGCCGGGCTGCAAGCAGGTGTTCCGCCATTACGATGCCCACGGCGTGATGTGCGGCGACACGCTGGCGCTGCAACACGACGAGATTAAGGGAGAAGCGTTGCTGCAACCGGTAATACGCGGCAGCATGCTGCTGACACCGTCGTCGCCGCTGTCGCAGGTCCGCGCGCACGCCCGGGCGCAGATTGCCAGTCTGCCGCCGGCCCTGCGTGGGCTGGACGCGGCGCCGCCGTATCCGGTTGCGGTGTCCCACACCTTGCAGCAGTTGGCGCAACAGGTGGATGAACATCAGCGCGCGATGGCCGAGGCCGATCACGCACATTGGGGGGCCGACCTTGGTTAGCAGCAGCGGTTCCGGCCGCTGGGAGCATTTTCAGCATGGTTCGGATGTCGGCATACGGGGCATCGGGAAGACCAAGGCGCAGGCGTTCGAACAGGCGGCGCTTGCATTGACTGCGGTGATTACCGCGCCGGAAACAGTGCAGCCCAGCGTCCGTGTCGCGATTCATTGCGATGCGGCGGATGATGAGTTTCTGTTGGTCGACTGGATCAATGCGCTGATTTTTGAAATGGCGACGCGCAACCTGCTGTTTTGCCGTTTTCAGGTGTCGCTAGACGAGACAATGCTGGACGCCACCGCATGGGGCGAACCGGTAGATGTCGCGCGCCATTGTCCGGCGGTCGAGGCAAAGGGCGCAACCTTTACCGAGCTGGCGGTCAGGCAGCTCGGCGACGATTGGTGGCTGGCACAGTGCGTAGTTGATGTGTGACCGGAAGGAAACGATGGATACCTCGAAACTCATCCGCCAATCGAATACCCGCTGGGAAGTCGTGCCGCAAGGGGCTATGCGTGTGCCTGCGATCATCTTTGCCAGCGAGCCGCTGATCCGCGCAATGGATGAAAAGGTGTTCGAGCAAATCTGCAATGTCGCGATGCTGCCTGGCATTGTCAACGCTGCATATGCGATGCCGGACGCGCATTGGGGCTATGGTTTTCCGATCGGCGGCGTCGCCGCGTTCGACCCGGATTGCGGCGGCGTGGTTTCGGCGGGCGGCGTGGGCTTCGATATTTCCTGCGGTGTGCGCCTGCTCAGGACCGGCTTGAAAGACAGCGACCTGGAGAGCCAAAAGACGGCGCTGGCCGATGCATTGTTTGATGCGATACCTGCCGGCGTTGGCAGTCATGGCGCATTGCGGCTTTCTGCTGCTGAAACGGATCAGATGCTGTCGAAAGGCGCGCAATGGGCGGTCGCGCGCGGCTACGGCACTGCCGACGATCTGCAGTTTACCGAAGAATCCGGCTGCATGGCGGGTGCTGATCCGCAACGGGTGTCCGAGGCAGCCAAGCGCCGCCAGCGCGATGAAATGGGTACGCTGGGTTCCGGCAATCATTACCTGGAAGTGCAGCGCGTGAGCGACGTCATCGATGCCGGACTGGCACAGGCTTTCGGCTTGCAGAGCGGGGATATCGTTGTCAGCATCCATTGCGGCTCCCGCGGGTTGGGACATCAGATCGGCACTGAATTCTTGCGGGAAATGGCGCTGGTCGCGCAGCAGCACAAGATTTCCCTGCCCGATCGCGAGCTGGCCTGCGCGCCGATCCATTCGGACCTCGGGCAGCGTTATTTGGGCGCAATGCGTGCAGCGATCAACTGTGCATTGGCCAACCGTCAAATTCTGACGCAGACGACGCGCGACATCTTTGCGCGTTTCTTTCCATCGGCCCGTCTTTCCTTGCTGTATGACGTTTCTCACAACACCTGCAAGGTTGAAGAACACGAAATCGACGGCCGGCTAAAGAAGCTCTTCGTCCACCGCAAAGGTGCCACCCGTGCATTCGGTCCCGGCCACCCGTCGCTACCGGCGCCATTGCGCCCGTACGGGCAACCGGTGCTGATCGGCGGCAGCATGGGCACCGCTTCGTATGTGCTGGCCGGAACCGAGCAGGGCATGTCGCTCTCGTTCGGATCGGCATGCCACGGCGCCGGCCGCAGCATGAGCCGGCATGAAGCGCTGCGGCGCTGGGACGGCAGGCAGGTGGTGCAGCAACTGGAGGCACGGGGAATCCTGGTGCGCAGTCCTTCAAGACGCGGCGTGGCCGAAGAAGCGCCGGATGCCTACAAAGACATCACCGAGGTCGTGGACGCGGCTCACGCAGCCGGACTTGCCCGCAAAGTCGTGCGGCTTGAACCAAGAATTTGCATTAAAGGATAGACATCCATGTACAAGCACATCTTGCTGCCGACCGATGGCTCGGCACTCTCCAGACAGGCGGTGCACGCCGGCGTACTGTTTGCGAAAAACACCGGCGCCACGGTGACCGGCATCCATGTCATCCCGCGGCAGCGGCAGGACCTGCTGGAGGCATGGGTCCACCATGACATGCACTATGTCAAGCGACGCCAGGCATTGTTTGAAAAGCTCGCGGATGAGTACCTGGCATTTGTCGCCAATAGCGCGTTGGCGGAGAGCATCCCGTGTAGCTGTAAATTGATAAGGGCAGAGGATCCCTACCTGGCGATCGTGAAGGCGGCAGAGCGGGAGCGATGCGATCTCATTTTCATGGCGTCGCACGGCTGGCGGGACGATACTGCGCAGCTATTGGGAAGCGAGACGCAAAAGGTATTGGTTCACAGCAAGGTGGCGGTGCTGGTTTTCAAACCTGTCGTAAAAAAATAATCAGGCGCTTGATCATCCCGATAGCGCTGCACGGCTGGCACATCCAATGCGAACGGATGAACACGGTATTCGATCATCATCGGACGGAAAGGATGCCCACGAAGATCACAGGGCAAGCCGCAAGGCTGGTCGAAGAATGCGGCGGCAGGTATTCGACAGAGCTGGGCATCGATCTTGCCCGCAGCAATCCGGATGAAATCTACAAGTGGTTTCTCGCCGCGCTCTTGTTTGGCGCAAGGATATCGGGAACGATTGCGGTTAGAAGCTATCGTGAGTTTGAGCAGGCGGCTGTTCTTGCGCCGCACCGGGTACTCGATGCGGGCTGGGACAGGCTGGTTGAGATTCTCGATCGCGGCGGCTATGCCAGATACGACTTCAAGACTGCAACCAAGCTGCTGGACGTAAACCGTGCGCTGCTGCAACAATACAAAGGCGATCTGAACCTGCTGCACGCGGCTGCAACAGATTGCCTCGATCTGCAGCAACGGCTCAAGAATCTCGGCAAAGGCATCGGCGACATTACGGTGAATATTTTCTTGCGCGAGCTGCGCGGCATATGGTCCAAGGCAGACCCGCCGCCGTCGGAACGGGCGATAACGGCAGCGAAAGACCTGGGATTTGTTCCGTCGGACATGCACGATGCACCGCGCATGCTGGAACTGTTGCAAGACGCGTGGCGCGCGGACAGGATGGCGCCGGAAGCGTTCGCAGATTTCGAAGCCGCTCTGGTGCGGTATGGGACAAAGGGAACAAAGGGAACAAAGCGGCGCAGGAACAGCCGGATTGAGACTGGTCGATAGCGAACAAGCGATCGATAGCAGATGCGTATTTCGCCTCCGCCCGTCAGTCGCTCACAAAATGACAGACATACTGCACGGGCTCCAGTGCTTCAAGATCGAAATGAAAATTGCCTGGCACCTGGAAGCGCTGGCCGCCTTCGTAAGTATTCCAATCGCCTGCTCCGCCTATGCGCACGCGGCATTTTCCTGCGACGATTTCCATGATTTCCGGCGCAGCGGTGTCGAACCCGACTAATGATGGCAGGATGACGCCGATCGTCTTCCTGCTGTGATCCGGAAAGACAAGGTTGTATGAAATGCATTTGCCGTCAAAATAAATATTCGCTTTTTTTATGATGGAGACATGGTCGAATTGCGTGCTCATCAGAATTCCTCCTCCGCTTGCTCACTCGCGTACCCGGGTTTCCCGCTTGCGTTCGCTGCCGATCGCCAGCACCAATCCGCGCAGTTCTTCGGTCACGATCTCCAATAAATCGTCCAATGTCACGATGCCGATCAATACGGCGTCTTCCGTTGTTACCGGAATCCTTCGTACGCCGTGGCCGCGCATCAGGCTCAGCACGTCGTGGACCGAATCTTCGGTGCGGGCCGTGATGCAATCTTTGCTCATGACTTCAGCGACGCTCAAGGTCTGCGCATTGAAGTCGCGTGCCACCACGGCAACGGCGATATCGCGATCGGTCAACATGCCGACGACAATCCGGCCGCGGTCCGTTTCCTCGATCACGACCAGACTGCCGACGTGCTGCTCGAGCATCAGGCGAGCGGCTTCGCTCACGCTCATGTACTGGTATGCAAAGACCACCGTGCGATTGCAGATTTCGCCAACGTTCATCTTCTCTTTTATGATTGCCTCCGTGCTGCACTGGATGAAAAGAATGTGTAAATTTGCGCTTACCGGATCCCCGACGATTGCGGCAAATCAACTCGTCGGCACGGCGATGCAGGGCAACACATGGCAGCGCCTAATCGAGCACGAAAGTTACCTTGGCATTAACTCGATAACTGACGATTTTGTCATTCTCGACCAGCGCTACGAAATTCTTGATGTAGATGGACTTGATGCCATGCATGGTTTCGGCTGCCTTCGCAACTGCCAGTGAGGCGGCATCTTCCCAACTCTTCGGAGATTCGGAAAGGACTTCTATGACCTTCAATACGTTCGACATGTTAGCCTCCGGTTAACGACGCTGTACCACAACAGAAGACGGAACTCATCTGCAGCACCCTCGTCCGCCTCCAGCGCGCGCGGCTGCGCCGGACATTCGCGCGACATTGACGGCAAAATTCCGGGCAACGCAGATTTCTGGGCCCTATTTAATAGCGAGTTGTTTGCTGCCGGTTCCGGGCTTTTTCGGCAACGTCAATTCAAGCATGCCATCCTGATACTTGGCGTCCGCCTTGGTGTCGTCGACTTCCTGCGGAAGCGTGAAGCTGCGATATTGCTGCCCGTAGTAGCGCTCGCTGCGGATCATGCTTCCGGTTTTCTTCTCTTCTTCCTTTTTCACTTCGGCAGTAATGGAAACCTGATTGCCTTCGATGGCGACCTTGATGTCGTCCTTCTTCACGCCTGGTATTTCCGCTTTCACCAGATAGGCCTGATCGGTTTCCGACACATCCATCCGAATGCGCGGTTCCGATTCGACCCCGCGCAAAGTTGGCGTCAGGCGAAAATCCTTGAGTAAATCGTCGATGTTGCGAAATGGATCGAGGCGTGCGATATCGCCGAATGGATCAAAACGCATTATGTTAGCCATAATTAACCTCATCGTTGTAGTGGAACAAAAAGCTAACGAGCACAAGCTGTGGCGTTAGCAGGGCAAAGCAATCACAGACATGACACGCGCTTATTTTGTGCATCACCTCTTACAAATGATATGGGTGATTGATCGCGTCGTTTTGAGCCAAGTCAACGCGACCCCAATCGGTACGCGCATGATCGTAATCACAAGAAATTTCAATGAATTCATATGTTTATCGAAGGCAATCAGATGTGCTTTCCAGTCCTCTCGGTGGCCGCCGCACCGATTTCAGGAGTCCCATCTATCGAGAAAATTCTCCATGGGAAGTCCGGGTGACTGCATATGACTAAACACCCGCACCTGCGGCGCGCGCTTTCAGTCGGCCTGGTTGTATTGGGCGGCATTCTGATTTTTCTTGCCCCGGACGATGTGTGGATCGGTGCCGTGCTCGCCATTGCGGGCATCGTGATCGAACTGATCGCCTTCAGACTGGCCGATAGCGCCAAGGATGGGAAATAGCCGTATCGCCTTTCATCCAGGGGCGCCGGCAGGCATCAGCCAATGCAATATTGAACAGGGACCGACAACATGCCGCTGCACAACGCAGACATCGCGGCAATCTTCGACGAGATCGCCGATCTGCTGGAGATCCGCGATGACAATCCGTTCCGGGTGCGCGCCTACCGCAACGCAGCGCGCACGGTCGGCGGCTACGGGCGCGAATTCAAGACCCTGATCGACAGCGGCGCGGCACCGCCAAAATTGCCCGGCATCGGTGCCGACCTGTCTGCCAAAATCGACGAAATCGTCACCACCGGGCACTGCGCGATGCTCGATGGGCTGCGCAAACAGATGCCGCCGGACATCACCGAACTCCTGAAGGTGCCCGGACTCGGGCCGAAGCGGGTGCAGGCACTCAATCGCGAACTGGGGGTGAGCACGATCGCGCAGCTCGATGCAGCAGCCCATGCCGGACAGATTCACGATATTCCCGGATTCGGCATCAAGTCCGAACAGCAGATCCAGCAGGCACTCGACGCGCTGGCCGCGCAGGCCGGGCAGTCGGCGCGCTTCAAGCGCCCGCTGGCGGCGCAGTATGCGCAGGCACTGGTCGATTACCTGAAGCGCGTGCCGGGTGTCGACCAGGTGGTGGTGGCAGGCAGCTACCGGCGCATGAAGGAAACCGTGGGCGATCTGGATATCCTGGTGACCGCCGCAGCGGACAGCGCGCTGATGGCGCGTTTCATTGCCTATGACGAAGTAAAGACCGTGCTGGCGCACGGCGAAACCCGCAGCAGCGTGGTCCTGCACAACGGCCTGCAGGTCGATCTGCGGCTGGTGCCGGCCGACAGCTATGGTGCCGCGCTGCACTACTTCACCGGCTCGAAGGCGCACAACATCGCGATCCGCCGCATCGCGCAGGAACTGGGACTGAAGATCAACGAATACGGGGTATTTCGCGGTGCACAGCGAATCGCCGGCGACACCGAGGAATCGGTGTTTGCCGCGGTCGGTCTGCCGTTCATCGTGCCCGAGTTGCGCGAGGACCGCGGTGAAATCCAGGCTGCCCGCGCCGGCCGTCTGCCGCGACTGATCACCCGCGCCGATCTGCGCGGCGACCTGCATGTCCATACCAGGGCGTCGGACGGCCACAACACGATACAGGAGATGGCGCGCGCCGCGCAGGCGCAGGGTCTGGAGTACATCGCCATCACCGACCATTCGCGCCGCCTGACCATCACCCACGGCCTCGACCCGCAGCAGCTGCTGCGCCAGATCGACGAGATCGACCGCATCAATGCGGGCTCTGCCGGCATCACCATCCTGAAGGGCATCGAGGTCGACATCCTCGAAGACGGTGCGCTCGATCTGCCGGATTCGGTACTGCAGCATCTGGACGTCGTGATTGCCGCAGTGCACAGTAAACTCGACTTGCCGCGCCAGCGCCAGACCGAACGGCTGCTGCGCGCACTGGACCAGCGCTATGTCAATATCCTGGCCCACCCGACCAATCGTCTGCTCGGTGCGCGGGGGCCTTCCGAGATCGACATGCTGCGCATCATGCGCAAGGCGAAAAGCCGCGATATTGCCCTCGAACTGGACGCCCAGCCGGAGCGGCTGGATCTGGACGATGCGCTATGCCTGATGGCGCGCGATGAAGGCGTGCTGGTCGCCATCGATTCGGACGCACACGGCAGCGCCGATTTTGCCAACCTGGACTATGGCATCGGACAGGCGCGGCGCGGCTGGCTGGAGCGTGAGAATGTACTCAACACCAGCGACCTCAAGACGCTGCTGGCACGGCTCCATGCGGGCCGTGATGCAACGCCATGAAGCCGGCCGGTTCATTTGCCAGAAAATATCGCGAAGACAAGAAAATGCATGGCGAACGGATGCCAGGTTTTTGATTTTCAACAAAGCCACGCAGCCGATGCGGGTCTACGCTGTTTAAGGTTCGGCGCGTCGGTGAGCGCAAAAACACCGATTCATTAATGCGCAGCAACTGCGCGACATTGCAACGGAGTCGTCATGCGAATACTTGAAGACTTGAAACAGGATATGGAAGAGATCTGGGAATCGGCCACCGAAGGGTGGCGACGGCTGCGCCAGCAGGCGGCCGGTGCATTGACCCGCTTCAAACCCGGCGACAAGGCATCCGCAGCGGCCGGAGTGCGCAATGATTTCGACCTGCCATCGCCGAACTGGGCGCTGCTGGCCGGCGACGTGTTCGAGGATAGCAAGAAGATCGTGATCCGGCTGGAGGTGCCTGGCATGGAAAAGGGCGATTTCGACATCGAGGTGCGCGACGATGTACTGATCGTGCGCGGAGAAAAACGCTTCGAGTCGGAGTCCGGCGATGGGCGCTACCGGGTGCTGCAGTGCGCCTACGGCAGCTTCAGCCGCACCATTCCGCTGCCTGCGCCGATCATCGTCGACCAGGGCAATGCAACTTATCATAACGGCGTGCTCAAGATCGAACTGGCCAAGGCGAAGCCGGCAAAAACCAGGGAGGCCCAGATCAAGGTCAGTTAAGCTTGGCGCGACAGCAATCGCGCCTGCAATTTCACTTCATGGAGCATGCATCATGACTACGCGCAAGATTGAAAAAGCGGAATGGAAAACATTTTTTGACGGCGTTTCCAAAGTGGGCGGCCTGGATAGCAAATGCGCCGAAATCGAGGTGCTCGGCCTAAATCTGGGCGACCATATCGCGGCGGAATGGGTGCCGATGCTCGGCGTCGTCTATGAACCGAAGAGCGACCTGCTGGAGGTCGGACTGGAAGGGCTTAACCACCTGATCCACAAGCCGAAGATGATACATGTGGACGAAAGCGCGGCCGGCTTGCGCAGCATCAGCGTCATCGATGAGGATGACATACAGCACATCATTCGCTTGCGGGATCCGCTGCTGCTGCCAGGAAAGTCCGCTCCGTAACACGCAACGCAAGCGCAGGCGGCGGAAGCCTCGTATAGCGATGCCGACCGCGTTCATCAGGCGCGGATCAGAACGGGCCGGTTTGCCCCCAAGCGGCCGGCTTTCCGATCATAAATATACTACATTGTGTATTTTTAAAGTGCCAATATAAATATGCGGTAAACACTGCATATTTATTGATACTCATGCAAATCCATCATTCATAGCGGATTCCTGAGGCGCATCGGAATCTGTTTCCGGCTGCGGTGTGTAAGTGGCTATAAGTATCTCTATATAATCCACACACCTTTTTCACCAAAATCACCATGCGCCAATACCTCGACTTCATGCGCCATGTCTATGAACATGGCAGCGAAAAAACCGACCGCACCGGAACCGGCACCCGCTCGGTATTCGGCTACCAGATGCGCTTCAATCTGCAGGATGGCTTTCCGCTGATCACGACCAAGAAGGCACACCTGAAATCGATCATCCATGAATTGATCTGGTTTCTGGCCGGCTCCACCAATATCCAGTACCTGAAGGATAACGGCGTCTCGATCTGGGACGACTGGGCCGATGCGGCAGGCAATCTGGGACCGATCTACGGCTACCAGTGGCGCAACTGGCCGGCGCCCAACGGCGAACACATCGACCAGATCGCACAGGTGATGGAGCAAATCAGGCACAATCCGGATTCGCGCCGGATGATCGTGTCGGCCTGGAACGTGGCCGACATCCCGCAGATGAAGCTGCCGCCGTGCCATGCTTTATTCCAGTTTTATGTGGCCGACGGCAAGCTGTCGTGCCAGTTGTACCAGCGCAGCGCCGATATATTCCTGGGCGTGCCGTTCAACATCGCGTCCTATGCGCTGCTGACGCACATGATGGCGCAGCAGGCCGATCTGGAGGTGGGCGACTTCATCTGGACCGGCGGCGATTGCCATTTGTATTCGAACCATATGGAGCAGGTCCGCGAGCAATTGTCGCGCACCCCGTTTGCGCTGCCGCAACTGCATATCAAGCGTCGCCCGGATTCTATTTTCGATTACACATTCGACGATTTCGAGATCACCGGCTACCAGTCGCACCCGCATATCAAGGCGGCCGTGGCGGTCTAGGAGTCTGCCGGCTGCAGCTCGGGTTCCGGCGCGACGCTGAGCTGCTCAACCAGAAAATCCACAAACGTGCGGACTTTTGCCGACAGATGCTTGCGGCTCGGATAGACCGCATAGATGCCAAGATCCTTCGACGTGTAATCGCCGAGTATCTGTACCAGGCGGCCCGCATGCAAATCGTCCTGGACGATGAACAGCGGCTGAAAAATTATTCCCGCACCGTTGCACGCCGCCAGCCGCAGCATGTCGCCATTGTTGGCCTTGATGGATCCGGCAATCCGAATCGCCGCATCCGACTCCGCACTCCTGAGGCGCCACTCGTCGCCGCTGCTGGTATAGGTGTAACCCAGGCAGGAATGCCGGGCAAGATCGGCCGGCACTTCGGGGACGCCGTGCTGCTGCAAATACGCAGGCGAGGCACAAACAACGGTTCGGTCAACTGCAAGCTTGCGTGCGATCAATCCCGATTCGGGCAAAGTCCCGATCCGGATTGCCAGATCGAACCCTTCCTCAACCAGATCGATCCGGCGGTCATTGAGGGAAATCTCCAGTTTCACTTCCGGGTACAGGCGCACATAGTCGGCAATCACCGGGCCCAGCCGGTGCAGCCCGTAGGCAACCGGCATGGTGATCTTGATGGTTCCGCGCGGCGTGCCGGTGAGTTGACCCACCGCCTGCTCGGCCTCCTGCACATCGGAAATAATCTGCACGCAGCGCTCGTAATACGCGGTTCCGGATTCGGTCAGGCTCAAGCGCCGGGTGGTCCGGTTCAGCAGCCGCGTACCGAGGTGGTCTTCCAAATTGATCACATATTTGGAGGCCATCGCCCTGGACATGTCGAGCCGATCCGCCGCTCCGGAAAAACTGCCGGCCTCAACGACATTCGCAAAAACCCGCATGCTGGTCAGTGTATCCATCTATCTTTTATCAACAAATAAGAAACAATATATTTCATATCAGGTCATTTATCAATCAAATGAAGACGTCTATAGTTCAATCAATGGCGGGGCACACAGTGACCTGACCATGGAATTTCTTTCATCAACTTTGATTTTGTGAGATTTAAAAATGAACGCCAAAAAATTCGTCGCCGCTATTGCCCTGATTGCAGCAACCGGTTCAGCAATGGCTGATGTCGCCTCCCCGCCTGCTGAGTCGTTCGCATCGACAAGAACACGGGCCGAAGTCATTGCGCAATTCAAGCAGGCGCGTGAAAACGGCCTGCTGGCGCGCAGCGATAGCGATTACCCGGCTACGCCTGCATTCGTGTCGACCAGAACGCGCACCGAAGTCGTTGCGGAATTGAAGCAGGCGCAGGCGCATAAAAACGGCCTTATGACAACATTCCAGCGCTAATGGTTTTTGGCAGCGGAACCGGGCATCCGGATCGGAAAATTTCCAGCCGGACAGTTCGAGGCGGCAACCCGGCTGCGACTGGCCGGGTTGCCGCCTCAATGAATAACTCTCTCGAAAGGAACGACATCATGATTGACCAAAAAACTGCACCCTACGCTGCACTTCTATTAAGAATAAGTCTCGGCATCCTGTTCATTGCGCATGGCCTGCTCAAATGGCTGGTGTTTACCCTGCCCGGCGCGGCAGGATTTTTCCAGTCGCTGGGATTGCCCGGATGGCTCGCCTACCTGACCACATTTGCCGAACTGGCCGGCGGCATTGCCCTGATCGCCGGGTTCCATGCGCGCTACGTCGCCCTGGCGCTGGTTCCGGTCCTGCTCGGCGCGATCGTCACGGTGCACGGCGCCAACGGCTGGCAATTCGGCAACAAGGGCGGCGGCTGGGAATATCCGGCATTCTGGGCTGCCATGTTATGCGTGCAATTTTTGCTGGGAGACGGCCGCTTTGCGGCAACGCGCGGCAATGCAAAAGTTGCTTGATAAGTTTTTTCGGAACGACATCATGACCAAGCTACCGACACTATTCATTTCCCACGGCTCGCCGATGCTGGCGATCCTGGATAGCCCGGCGCGCCGTTTTTTGCTGGAACTGGGCAACCAGCTGCCGCGCCCGAGAGCCATCGTGGTGGTCTCGGCCCATTGGGAATCAAGCGGCGCTCCGGCAGCAAGTTTTGCCGCGCAGCCTGCAACCATCCATGACTTCGGCGGTTTCCCAGCCGCCCTGGGCGAGATCGAATATCCTGCAATAGGAGCGCCCGAGGTGGCCGCACAGGCGTCCCGGCTGCTGGAGCAGGCGGGTTTACCGGTGCAGCGCAGTGCGGACCGCGGACTCGATCACGGCGCCTGGGTGCCGCTCAGTTTGATGTATCCGGACGCCGGCATTCCAACTATGCAGATCTCGCTGGTGCGCGGCGCGACGCCTGCCGAGCACTACCGGATCGGGCAGGCGCTGGCCCCGTTACGCGATCAGGGCGCGCTCATCATCGGCTCCGGCTCGCTGACGCACAATCTGCATGAAGTTTGGGGCAATCCGATCGATGCAAACGTACCCGCCTGGGTCAGCGAATTCGATGCATGGATGACAACCCGCTTGCTCGCCAACCAGCGTGATGCGTTGTTCAACTATCGGCAGCAAGCTCCGTTTGCCGTACGCAATCATCCGACCGAAGAGCATCTGTTGCCGCTGTTCGTTGCAATGGGCGCGGCCGACGCGGATGCGATCGCACAACGCATTCATGCCAGTTACCAGTACGGGGCGCTAGCGATGGACGCTTATGCATTCAACTGATGTACGCATGTGCACCATGGCGAAAAACAATGTCCACGAAATGCACCAAAAAATAGAACCAGCGAAACCTTCTACTGACCGTAGTATATTCAACTCATGCAATTAAAATATGCGGAAAATTGCATGAAAATTACCATACTCCATGTTTTTACGAAAAACATCGGAATCCGGATTATTTGGATACGGACACCAGGGAAATCACATTATGCGATTCGTTCGAAATCGCATCCTGAATCCGCTCGATTTCAGCCATGAGTGCCAGTAATTTCTCTAGCCACGGGTAACGGATGTAGCGCTGCTTCTTGTTGCTTTCCGTCATGTCGGCAATGAACTGCACGCTCAAAATACGCGGATGCGCCTTGCTGCAAACACCGCCATGATGCTGCGCGCGTCTGCCGAGATAAGCCAAAGCGCACATCCGCTTGTACTTGCTGATGCTGCCGAAACAGTCGATGACATCCCTGTCTGACGGAGGTCTTGTGATGTGCTGCTGATACGCATGCCAATCGCCTTCTTTGATATCAACGGCAAGCAATTCGGCGCCGCTTTTAGAAATTGCCGTACTTGTTTCCATCGATGCTGACATATTGCCTCCCGTGTTGCGCTATGCAGATTGACAGTTTGACCTTTGTTATACCTTGAATCCCATAAAAGCCTTGGCATTTCCAAATCCCATTGAGCCGATGCATTTAAGAATGGCCGCCTGCTTTGCCGATGTTTTGATTTTTCCAATATCGACTTTAACGATGATCGGAACTAATCGTCCTCACTCCAACGCCGCATCTTCCTGAACTGGTCTTTCTGCTCCTTGGTGAGCAATGCTTCCATGCGATTTTCTGCATCTATCGACTGCTCCAGCATCTGGCGTCGCAGGTCCTGGATTTTCGCGTACTGCTTGCCGATTGCCGCCGGATCGGGCTTTTCGGCGTTGCGCAGTTCGCGCAGGCGCACGCCTTCATCCATCATCTTGCCCATCAGATCCCAGTGCTTCTTGCGAGTCTCGTCGCGGATCTTGTCGATCTTGCTCATCTGGTCCGCGGACAGATCAAGGCCGCCGTAACGCTGCATGCCGTATCCGTGCATCATCATGTTCCGGCCGCCCATCATGTCGTCGGCCCAACCCATCATGCCGTGGCGCCCCCATCCGCCGTAGGGGCCGGTCCGATCCGACCCGTCCCCCTGCATCATGCCGCCCCTGCGCGGTGCGGTATCGGCACGGGCAACGGGTGCGCTGGCTAGCGCCGCCAGGGAAGCCATCAGCAGCCCGGTCAATGCCGGCTTTTTCCAGAAATTGTGCTTACGCATCGTCTTCTCCCAAAGGTTGCCGGCAGGCCTGCCGACGTCATTTTTTCAGCAAATTCTCGCGTTTCTTTAGATATTCTTCGTGCTGGATATCGCCACGGGCATACGCCTGATCGAGGATATCCAACGCAGTGCGCCCCTGCCGTGGCCGCCCGGCCGAAAACAGATACTTCAGCGCCGCCACGATCAAGACCAGCAGCGCCACCAGCAGCAGCAACATCAGAACCATACCCAGGCCGCCGAACATCCAGTCATGGTGATATCCGTATCCGTACATCATGCATCCCCCAATTGCCCGGTACAGGCGATTAAGAACGATTAAGAACCCATCCGAAGATGGCATAACAAACAAGCAATAAGTCCGTCCAACAAACCATATGCTTATGTGCAGCAATGCATTTTGACAAGCGTCAAGATTGCGCCAAGCAAACTCCCGACCGGTTCCGTCCTGAAGACACCTGGTTCTGGCCTGCACAACGGAGCGATCCAGGATGATCGTCTCTGGTATCCTGCAGTCGTTCCAGCCAAAATTCAGCCATTCCATGAGCAAACTCACCATCATCGTCGCCATCGATGCCCTGCGCGGGATCGGCATCAATAACGCCCTGCCCTGGCACTTGCCGCAAGACTTGGCGCACTTCAAGCGCGTCACGACCGGCCACCCGATCATCATGGGCCGCAAGACCTTCGATTCGATCGGCCGGCCGCTGCCGAATCGGCGCAACATCGTCATCAGCCGCAATCCCGATTGGCGCCACGATGGAGTCGAGGTAGTCAACTCGGTCGCTGCCGCCCTGCAACTGATTGGTGATGCAGATACGGAAGCCTTCATCATCGGCGGCGCGCAGATTTTTGCCGAAACACTGCCGCTGGCGGAGCGCCTGATCGTGACCGAAATTGACAAAAATTTCGATTGCGATGTCTTTTTCCCGCCGATTTCCGCGCAGGACTGGCGTGAAGTTGCCCGTGAGCAGCACCATTGCGCGCAAGACGGCTTTGATTACGCGTTCGTGACCTATCAAAAACGCTAACCGTTTTGTGGCTCTAAAATAACGTTTTTCCACCCTGCCGATTTTTAGGGCTATTTTTTTCCCCATCGACCCGCATATCTGGGAAAATCCGTTCTTAATTTTTTCGGCGCGCAAGCGGAGTGGCAACCTTGATTCGCCACGACTGGCCCAGGCGTCTCCCAAGTAATCCGACTGTAATGGAGACCTCATGAAATTCCGCTTCCCGATCGTCATCATCGACGAAGACTTCCGCTCAGAAAACTCTTCCGGCTTGGGCATTCGCGCCTTGGCCGACGCGATGGTGCAGGAAGGCATGGAAGTCGTCGGCGTCACCAGTTATGGCGACCTGTCCCAGTTTGCGCAGCAGCAAAGCCGTGCCTCGGCCTTCATCCTGTCGATCGACGATGAAGAGTTCGGCGGCGGCTCGCTGGAAGAAACCAACCACGCGCTGAGATCGCTGCGCGCCTTCGTCGAGGAAATCCGCTACAAGAACGCCGATATCCCGATTTACCTGTATGGCGAAACCCGCACTTCGCGCCATATCCCGAACGATATCCTGCGCGAACTGCATGGCTTCATCCACATGTTCGAGGACACGCCAGAGTTCGTCGCGCGCCATATCATCCGCGAAGCGAAGTCGTATCTGGACGGGTTGTCGCCGCCGTTCTTCCGCGCGCTAGTGCATTATGCGCAGGACGGTTCCTATTCATGGCACTGCCCCGGTCATTCGGGCGGCGTGGCTTTCCTGAAGTCGCCGATCGGCCAGATGTTCCACCAGTTCTTCGGCGAAAACATGCTGCGCGCCGACGTCTGCAACGCGGTCGAAGAGCTCGGCCAGCTGCTCGACCATACCGGCCCGGTCGCCGCATCCGAACGCAACGCCGCGCGCATCTTCAATGCCGACCATTGCTACTTCGTCACCAACGGCACCAGCACCAGCAACAAGATGGTCTGGCACTCGACAGTGGCCTCGGGTGACATCGTGGTGGTGGACCGCAACTGCCACAAATCGATCCTGCACGCGATCATCATGACCGGCGCGATTCCGGTATTTCTGATGCCGACCCGCAACAATCTGGGCATCATCGGCCCGATCCCGCTGGAAGAATTCACGCTGGAAAGCATCCGGAAGAAGATCGAAGCCAACCCGTTCGCACGTGAGGCGAAGAACAAGAAGCCGCGCATCCTGACCATCACGCAATCGACCTACGACGGCGTGGTGTACAACGTCGAAACGCTGAAAGAAATGCTGGACGGCAAGATCGACACGCTGCATTTCGACGAAGCCTGGCTGCCGCATGCGACTTTCCACGATTTTTACAAGGATATGCACGCGATCGGCAAGGACCGGCCGCGCGCCAGGGAATCGATGATCTTCTCGACCCAGTCGACCCACAAGCTGCTGGCCGGCCTGTCGCAGGCGTCGCAGATCCTGGTGCGTGAATCGGAGTCGGTCAAGCTCGACAAGGACGCTTTCAACGAGGCGTATCTGATGCACACCTCGACCTCGCCGCAATATTCGATCATCGCCTCGCTGGACGTCGCCGCCGCGATGATGGAAGCGCCGGGCGGCACTGCGCTGGTGGAAGAATCGATCCTGGAAGCGCTGGATTTCCGCCGCGCGATGAAGAAGATCGATGAAGAATACGGACTCGACTGGTGGTTCCAGGTCTGGGGCCCGGACAGCTTCGCCGAAGACGGCATCGGCTCGCGCGAAGACTGGGTCATCAAGGCCGAAGACACCTGGCACGGTTTCGGCAAGCTGGCGCCGGGCTTCAACATGCTGGACCCGATCAAGGCCACCATCGTGACCCCGGGTCTGTCGATCGACGGCAAGTTCGGCGAGACCGGCATCCCGGCCTCGATCGTCACCAAGTACCTGGCCGAGCACGGCGTCATCATCGAGAAATGCGGGCTGTATTCGTTCTTCATCATGTTTACCATCGGTATCACCAAAGGCCGCTGGAACACGCTGCTGACCGCGCTGCAGCAGTTCAAGGACGATTACGACAAGAACCAGCCGATCTGGCGCATCCTGCCCGAGTTCGCGGCCGCCAACAACGGCAAGAATGCGCGCTACGAGCGGATGGGCTTGCGCGACTTGTGCCAGCAAATTCACGAAACCTACAAGGCTTACGACGTCGCGCGCCTGACCACCGAGATGTATCTGTCCGACATGCAGCCGGCGATGAAACCGAGCGATGCCTTCGCCAAAATGGCGCACCGCGAAATCGACCGGGTACCGATCGACGATCTTGAAGGCCGCGTCACCTCGATCCTGCTGACGCCCTACCCGCCCGGCATCCCGCTGCTGATTCCCGGCGAGCGCTTCAACAAGATCATCGTCGATTATTTGCGCTTCGCGCGCGATTTCAACGAGAAATTCCCGGGCTTCGAGACCGATGTGCACGGCCTGGTGAAGGGCGTGGTGGACGGCAAGCTGTGCTATTACGTCGATTGCGTTCAGTAGTGCAGGCCTCCGTGCCTGCACCGGGCCGCAGGCACGGAAGCCTGCACTACCATGCCCTGTGCGTATCATCAATTCGCAATTTCTAACCGCCGCCGCGCCGGGTATATAGATCAAAATAGCGCATGAAGTCGGCCTGGGCCCGCGCATCCATGTCGATGAAGTGGAAAGTCACATGCAGCACCGGCAATCTCATCAGGGCAATCCTGCGCGGCACCATTGCTTCGGTGGTGATCACCACGGTACCGCCTGGCGTGACGATCCGATGTTTGTCCTGTTCGCCGTGCCGACTGCTGTGCAGCGCCGCCTGCCGTGTTGCGCCCGGCAGCCAGCGCATGAATTCGCTGCGACTGCAACCCATGTCGCGCACGATGCAGCCTTCCGGCAAGCTATTGCGGCTATCAATACTCTTTGACATTTGATGGGGTATATTAAATAAATATGCTGCTACCGCAATATATTAAAGCGATATAAAAAATACATGGTGCAGTAATAAATATCAACCGCCGGCAATAGGCGGCCAGATCGCCAGCACATCGGCTTCCGACAGCGGATGTGGCAAACGCTTCTCGGGCGCGATATAAACCCCGTTGAGTAGCACCAGATGCACCAGTTTTGGCGGCAGCTTGAAACGCGCGAGCAGTTCGCCGATGGTGGTGCCGGGCGGGACGTCGAGCGCAATCGCGTTATGCTTGCGCTCCGGCGGCAGATAGTCGGACAGCGTTGCGTACAGCTTGACGGTGATTCTCATCAAAGTCTTCGTGGCAGACAGCGCACTAATGCGCTGTCTGCCACGCGTTTTGCTGCTGCGCGCAGGCGATGTAGGCTTCCGGCAGTCGGGTCGGATCTTCCAGCAGGATGTCTTTCCACTTGCCCAGTCCGACCCGCTGCTGGATCAGGCCGCGCAGCACGCCGATATGCTGCGTATGCCCAATCGCGTTCGAGCCGACCAGCACATCCTGATCGAATTCCAGCCGCAGGTATTTGAATCGCCCGCTATCGGTCAATTCGACCCGCTGGCCGCCGGGCACGCCCTGCCACTGGCCGAAGGAGCTGGAAATCAGGCCCAGCGTATCGAGTACATTGATCTGCGTCACGCCGCGCTGGGTCGCATGTTTGCCTGCCATATTCATGCCCGCACAGCGCGCCTGATCGGCCGCATTCGGCTGGATCGCCGACACGATGGTCTGACCGGTCACGAAATCGAAAGCTTCCGCGCAGTCGCCGGCCGCATAGATGCCGGGAATATTGGTCTGCATCGCTTCATCGACCAGTACCCCTTGCAGACATTTGATCTGGCCCGATTCCAGAAAGCCGATGTGCGGCCGCACGCCGGTGGCGGAGATGATCAGGTCGGCCGGCAGATGCTGTCCGTCCGAAAGACGTATCCGCAACGGGGTTTCAGCCTCAGCTGCCTCGATGGCTTCGATGCGGGTGGCGGTATGGACCGTCACGCCTTTGCTTTCGCACCAGCGCCGTATCATGTTGCCGGCGCCCTCGCCCATCATGCGCGGTACCATGCGCTCGCCCATTTCGACCACGGTAAGTTCGACCCCGCGCGCGGCCAGTGCTTCCATGATGATGCAGCCGATGAAGCCGGCACCCATCTGGATCACGCGCGCCTTAGGTCGTGCCAGCGCCATGATGGCGCGCGCATCCTGCAGATTCCAGCAGGGGTGAACGCCGGCGCAATCGATGCCGGGAATCGGCGGCCGGACCGGAGTCGAGCCGGTGGCGATCAGCAACTTGTCAAAAGCGATGCTGCTGCCATCCATCAGATCGACCTGCCGTTGCACAGTATCAACATGCCTGACATGGCCGACCTTTTGCTCAATGCGCAAACCGCTGAAATGGTCCTTATCCTTGCGCAGATACGTGCCTTCTTCACGGATATTACCCATCAACAGATACGGGATTGCCATGCGCGAATAGGGTGCGACGTCCTCGTTGCCGATCATGAGTATTGCATCCTGCGGCGCATGCTTGCGGATGGTTTCCGCAGCAATCACGCCTGCCGGGCCGTTACCGATGATCACGTGTCTGGTCATCCTGCACTCCAAAAAATCAGCCTGCCGGGATCGGGCGCACCGGCACCAACAGCGCGCCCACTTTGCAAGTCTCCTAATTACAGTCCCAGCCGCGTGCGGGTTTCCGGCATTAACTGGCCTTCCGGGGTCCAGCCGCGCAACGCGTAATACTCGGGCAGCATCTTGTCCAGACCATTGACCAGACCTTTGGCGGGGCCGGTATTGGCCGGCTCGGTCAGCAGACGCTTGGGCAGGGTATCGTCCTTGTCGGTGAAGCCGGCCCGATTGTTGAAGTCGCGCTCCATGTTCCAGATCCGCTCGCCGATCAGGGCCAGCTTCTCCAGCGTGAAATCGGCGTCGCAGGCGGCCGCCAGTTGCGGCTGCAAGTCTGCCATGGTCCAGGCGAAGCTGGTAAATAGACAGACTCCGGCTGAATCGAATATCGCGGTGGCATCCTGGAACGCCTTGACCAGGCCCGCCTTGCCTTCAGTCACCAGCGGGTCGGTCTTGACCGGGATGCCCAGCACTTCGGACGCCACCGTATAGCCGCGCAGATGGCAGGCGCCGCGATTCGAGGTCGCATAAGCCAGCCCCATGCCCTGAATCCCGCGCGAATCGTAGGCCGGGAATTCCTGCCCCTTGACGCTCATCGACAGATCCGGATGGCCGTATTTTTCGGTCAGTCGCTTGGAGCCGAGGCCGATTTCCTTGCCGAAGCCCTCGCCCTTGGCGGTAATCTCGGCGAAATGCACCAGCGCCTTGGCGGAACCGAACGGCGCCTCGATGCCAAGCTGCTGCTCGGTCAGCACGCCCATCTGGTACAGCTCCATCACCGCACCGACCGTCGCGCCAAAGGAAATCGGGTCGAAGCCCTGTTCGTTGCACAGAAAATTGGCGTAAGTCAGCGCTTCCAGATCATTGACGCCGTTGGCCGATCCCAGCGCCCAGGCCGCCTCGTATTCCAGTCCGCCCGAGGCGCCCCAGTATTGCGGCTTGTTTTGCACCGAAAAATGGGATTCGTCGATCTTGGAAATCCGGCCGCAGGCAATGGTGCAGCCGAAACAGGCTTGATTGGTTACCAGATTGGCTTTGCCGTCGGTCTTGCGCGGTTCGTGCATCGCTTCGCCGGAAATGTCCTTGGCGCCTTCGAACTGCACCTCGCGGTGGTTGCGGGTAGGCAGCGCACCCATCTCGTTGATCACATTCATCAGCACTTGGGTGCCGTAGGTCGGCAAGCCCTGGCTGGTTACCGCATTCTCAGCCAACACTTTCTTGGCAGCGACGGTGGCTGCCATGAAGGCTTTCGGATCGCGGATATTGCCCACGCCCTTGGTGCCGCGCACTGCGATCGCCTTCAGGTTCTTGCTGCCCATCACGGTGCCGACGCCGGAGCGGCCGGCCGCGCGGTGCAAGTCATTGACCACGCCCGCGTACAGACAGCCGGTCTCGCCTGCACGGCCGATGCAGGATACGCGTATCAGCGGATCCTGATGACGCGTCTTCAGCGCAGGTTCGGTTTCCCACACGGATTTGCCCCACAGCCAGCCGGCATCGAGCAATTCGACCTGGTCGTTATTGATGCTGAGGTACACCGGCTTGGCGGATTTCCCTTCGAAAATCACCATATCCCAGCCCGCCATCTTCAGTTCGGCACCGAAATATCCGCCGGAATTCGAGCAAGCGATGGCGCCTGTCAATGCGCCCTTGGTGATGACCGAATAGCGTCCCCCGGTGGATGCCATGGTCCCTGTCAACGGGCCGGTGGCCCAGATGATCTTGTTCTCCGACGACAGCGGGTCGACGGTGGGATCAACCTCGTCGGTGAAATATTTGGTTGCCAAGCCGCGCTGGCCGACATATTCCCTAGCCAATTGCATGTTCAGCGCTTCAGTCTTGCAAGTTCCGGCAGTCAGGTCGACGCGCAGAATTTTTCCAGTCCAAGCCATGATGCATCTCCTCTATCAAGCACCGTCGTTCCAGTCGGATTAATGGTCTAGGCAGTGGTTTGATTACCCAGCTTGTCCGCCCATTGCCGCATCCGATCCAGACCGGTCCAGTTGGCGTCCACATAAGTGATGGCGCCGGTCGGGCAGGCGTCGGCGCAGGCCGGTTCACCACCGCACAGGTCGCACTTCTGGACCTTGCCGGTTTCCTGCACGTAATTGACTGTACCGAACGGGCAGGCGATCGTGCATACCTTGCAGCCGACACAGATATCTTCCAGCACAACTTTGGCGCCGGTCGAGGCGTCCAGCCGGATCGCCTCGACCGGGCAGGCATGCAGGCACCACGCCTCGTCGCATTGGGTGCAGGTATACGGGACTTTCTTGCCGGTCTGATGGAAGTCGAAGACCTTGATGCGCGACTGGGATGGATTGAAGACGCCGTAATTATCGTAGCTGCATGCCATCTCGCATTGCATGCAGCCGGTGCATTTATCGGGATTGATATGTAAAGACTTTTGCATTATCGGCTCCAAGAGGACGAGAAATTACAAAATTACTTCACCGATAACAGTGCGCTTGAGGGAATTCTTTGTCAATTGAATTGTGTGCTGCGGTGCATAAGCTTTGACGGGAATCGTGGCTGCGGCCGGGGAAAATCGCGGCCGCTACCTGACCCAGTAACGCCGCGCGATGCTCTTCATGTCATCCAGCACCGGAACCAGCGCCAATAGCATCAGCAGCAACGCCAGTGGCACGGTGGAAATGAAACCGACATGCTTGAACCCCAGCGCGCCAGTCACGCCGCCGCTGAAAAACATCAGCAACAGCGTGCCTAACAGGCGCAACTTGGGCAAATTCGATTTCACATGCAATTTGTCGCCGATGTGGTGCGTCTTGTTCCAATACAACTTCTTGCCGAGCTCGATGCCGATGTCGGTTACCAGGCCGGTGACGTGGGTAGTCCTGATTTCGGCATGTGAAAGCTTGGTAATGATCGCGTTTTGCAAGCCCATGATGAAGCACAGCAGCATCACGGTGACCGGCACGAACAAGCCGGTACGCAGCGAAAGCGTGCCGCCCATCAGGCCGAAGCACAGCAGCAAGCCGGCTTCCAGCATCAGCGGGAATGCATATTCGCTCTGCATATTCCGGTGCCGTGCCCAGTTGATCAGGATCGCCGAAACGGCAGCGCCGCAGATAAACGACAATAGCGCGCCCAGCCCGTCCAGCACCAGTCCGATATGGCCGAGCGCCAGATCGTCGGTCATTGCCGAGACGATGCCTGTCATGTGCGAGGTGTACTGACCGACCGCAAAAAAACCGCCCGCATTGATGGCGCCGGCAATGAAGGCCAGCGAATAACCGAGATGCCGGTTAGACGCCGCGGTACGTTCCTTGCCCGTGAGGCGGCGGAGATAAAAAATCGGCATCGGATTAACGCACCAGGCAGGCGCTACGCGGCAACAGGAAAATCATGTTCGAGATCTGCACGCACCAGCATACACATTACTGTATTTTAATATGCGCACAGGATACTTGCGGAAGAATTGCATTTTTTCACGATACTCCATGAATCTCATGAATTGAGGCTCACGCCTTGGGCAAGGTGACGCCGACCTGGCCCTGATATTTTCCATTGCGATCCTTGTAGGAAGTCTCGCACACCTCGTCGCCTTCAAAAAACAGCACTTGTGCACAACCTTCGTTGGCATAAATCTTGGCCGGCAGCGGCGTGGTATTGGAAAATTCCAGCGTCACATAACCTTCCCACTCGGGCTCGAACGGTGTCACGTTGACGATGATGCCGCAGCGCGCATAGGTCGATTTTCCCAGGCAAATGGTCAACACGCTGCGCGGAATGCGGAAATACTCGATGGTGCGCGCCAGTGCGAAGGAATTGGGCGGGATGATGCAGACATCGCTCTTGATATCGACAAAAGAATTTTCGTCGAAATTCTTCGGGTCTACGATGGTGCTGTTGATATTCGTGAAAATCTTGAATTCGTTGGCGCAGCGAATATCGTAGCCGTATGAAGAAGTGCCGTAAGAGACGATTTTGTGTCCGTTTTGCTCACGTATCTGACCGGGCTCGAAAGGCTCGATCATGCCGTGCTGTTGCGCCATGCGGCGGATCCAGGTATCGGATTTGATGCTCATAATGGAAGACGGTCGATTTTAACTAAGGTGAATGAAAAGCCGCGAGCGCACGTGTCGTCGCTCGCAATTGCCAGCCCATGATTCTACTACGCGCGATCTTCTGCCCGGCACAAACAAGAAAACCGCCCGACTTCGCAGTACGGGCGGTTTGCTACAGACGCGCTGTAAATTACTGCTGCGGTTGCGACATCTGCGGCGCAGCTTCGCCGGTTTCCGCCGCTGCGGCTTTCATCGACAGCTTCAGGCGGCCGCGATCGTCGGTTTCCAGAACCTTGACCTTGACCTGCTGGCCTTCCTTCAGGTAGTCGGCGACCGCGTTGACGCGCTCGTTGGCGATCTGGCTGATGTGCAGCAAGCCGTCCTTGCCCGGCATGACCTGGACAATTGCGCCGAAATCGAGCAATTTCAGCACCGTGCCTTCGTAGATCTTGCCGACTTCGACTTCCGCGGTCAGCTCCATGATGCGGCGCTTGGCTTCCTGGCCGGCGCTGGCGTCAACCGATGCAATGGTCACGATGCCTTCGTCGCTGATATCGATCTGGGTGCCGGTTTCTTCGGTCAGCGCACGGATTACCGCACCACCCTTGCCGATCACGTCACGGATTTTTTCCGGGTTGATCTTGACCGTGATCAGGCGCGGGGCAAAGTCGGACAGCTCGGTTTTGGTGCCTTGCGGTACCGCTTCCTGCATCTTGCCCAGGATATGAATGCGGCCTTCCTTGGCTTGCGCCAGCGCGACTTGCATGATTTCCCTGGTGATGCCCTGGATTTTGATGTCCATTTGCAACGCAGTGATGCCTTCTGCAGTGCCGGCCACCTTGAAGTCCATGTCGCCCAGATGATCTTCATCGCCCAGGATATCGGACAGCACGGCAAACTTGTTGCCCTCCTTGATCAAGCCCATCGCGATGCCGGCCACGTGCGCCTTCATCGGCACGCCTGCATCCATCAGCGCCAGGCAGCCGCCACAGACCGAAGCCATCGAGGAGGAACCGTTCGACTCGGTAATTTCGGACACCAGACGCACCGAATAGCTGAAGTCTTCCGGCGCCGGCAAGGCTGCCAGCAACGCGCGCTTGGCCAGGCGGCCGTGCCCGATTTCACGCCGTTTCGGGGTACCGACACGGCCGGTTTCGCCGGTTGCGAACGGAGGCATGTTGTAATGCAACATGAAGCGATCCGCGTACTCGCCCATCAGGGCGTCGATTTTTTGCTCATCGCGGGCGGTGCCAAGCGTTGCAACCACCAGAGCCTGGGTTTCGCCGCGGGTAAACAAAGCGGAGCCGTGGGTGCGCGGCAATACGCTGGTGCGGATCGAAATCGGCCGCACGGTACGGGTGTCGCGGCCGTCGATGCGCGGCTCGCCATCCAGAATCTGGGAACGGACGATTTTGGCTTCGAGGTCGTACAGCATGTTGCCGACTTCAGACGCATCCGGCGCCGCTTCGCCGCGGGCCGCAGCCTGCTCGGCCAAGGCGGCAGATACGTTGGCGGTCGCTTCTTTCAGCTTGGCGGTGCGGGCTTGCTTTTCCTTGATTTGATACGCAGCGCGCAGCAGCGGCTCGGCTACTGCGGTCACGGCCGCAATCAGCGACTCGTTCCTGGCCGCCGGCGCCCACTGCACTTCAGGCTTGCCACCATCGCGCACCAGTTCATGGATCGCGTCGATGACGGCCTTCATCTGCTCATGGCCGAACATCACCGCGCCCAGCATGATTTCTTCCGACAATTGCTGGGCTTCCGATTCGACCATCAATACGGCCAGTTCGGTACCCGCCACCACCAGGTTCATTTGGGAGCCAACCAGCTGCGAGGTGGTCGGGTTCAGCAGATACTGACCGTCGACATAACCAACGCGGGCAGCACCGATCGGGCCGTTGAAAGGCAGACCGGCAACGCTCAGCGCGGCAGAGGCGCCGATCATCGCCGCGATATCCGGATCGATTTCAGGATTGACCGACAGCACATGGATGATGATCTGCACTTCGTTGAGGTAGCCCTCAGGGAACAGAGGACGGATCGGACGATCGATCAGGCGCGAGGTCAATGTCTCTTTTTCCGAAGGGCGACCTTCGCGCTTGAAAAACCCGCCGGGAATACGACCGGCAGCATAAGTTTTCTCAACATAGTCAACGGTCAAGGGAAAGAAATCTTGACCAGGCTTGGCATCTTTGCGTGCCACGACGGTAGCGAGCACAACAGTATCTTCAATCGATACCAGAACTGCGCCAGAGGCTTGCCGGGCGATTTCGCCGGTCTCGAGCGTGACTTGGTGTTGGCCGTACTGGAAGGTTTTAGTGACTTTATTAAACACGGAGAGTTCCTTTCTAATTGCCGACAGAATTTCAGGCGCTGTCGTTCACCTCACCGCAGGTGGCAGGTCAATGTTGGCCTGCCGCCTTCTTGCTTTGCCACAAAACGCAATTGCGATGCGAAATCGCAAAAAGCAAAATGCCCGCGTCAGCGAACTGGCGCAGGCATTTCGGCTTAAGCAATCCGGCAACAATAACGTTGCTTGTATTACTTGCGCAAACCGAGTTTTTGAATCAGGTCGCGATAACGATTTACGTCCTTGCTCTTGAGGTAGGAGAGCAGGCTTTTGCGGCGGTTGACCATCATGATCAAACCACGGCGGGAATGGTGATCCTTGACGTGCGCCTTGAAATGGCCATTGAGGTCATTGATGCGTGCAGTCAGCAATGCAACTTGCACTTCCGGAGAGCCAGTGTCGTTTTGGGCACGGGCATTGTCTGCGACGATGGCAGCTTTTGCTGTTTTTTCGATAGTCATGATGAACCTTTAACATGCGATGCACGGAGTAATCAACCCTACGCACCGTGAACAAATAAATAAAAATCCGGTCTTAAATTGGACCAGACGGGCATTATATCGGAAATGGCAATCCCGCTCAATTTTCCAGCCTCAAAAACCTGGCCGGCGAGGAAATCACATGAAAACATTAAGCAAATCAGCGCTGCTGGCCTGCATCCTGTTCAGTCTGGCCGCTTGCGCCGGCATTCGCGTGCCGCCGGTCACACCGGGCCAGAGCGAAGCCGAAATCATCAGCAAGCTGGGGCCGCCCAGCGCGCGCTATCAGGAGGGCGACGAAACCATCCTGGCGTATGTGCGCGGTCCGTGGGGACAACAAACCTATATGGCACGACTGGACGCCAGTAAACAGCTGAAATCCTATGAGCAAGTGCTGACCACCCAAAAGTTCGCGACGGTAAAGATCGGTGCAACCTCCCAGCAAGATATTTTGCACACCTTCGGCAGGCCGGCCGAAACCTCCTATCTGTCGTTGCCGGACTTGACCGTGTGGACTTACCGCTACAAGGAAAATGGCGTGTGGGATTCGATGATGCACGTGCATTTCGATCGCAACGGCATCGTGCAAAAAATGATGAACGGGCCGGATACCTGGCTGGAGCCGCACGAAGAGTTGCTCGGCGGGCGCCTTTTCCACCGGATGCGGTGAACCGGAAGCACTTCGCGGAAGATCATATACAGTGCGCTGTATTTTAGACAGCGCACTGATTATGTGCGGCAATATAGTGTTTTATTGCCATACTCCCAATAAATAGTAATGCATTTCGGCAATACAACGGTTACAACTGCGGATTGAGCTTTTCCGACTTCGATTGCAGCTTGTTCAACGCCGACAGATAGGCTTTGGCAGACGCCACCACGATGTCCGGATCGGCACCCATGCCGTTGACGATGCGCCCTGCCTTGGCCAGGCGCATGGTTACCTCGCCCTGCGCTTGGGTGCCGGTGGTAATCGCATTGACTGAGAACAGCAACAGTTCGGCGCCGCTGTGCGTAATCGACTCGATCGCATTGACGGTGGCATCAACCGGGCCGTTGCCCTGCCCTTCGCAGCGGGTTTCCTTGCCATCGATCGAGAATACGACTTGCGCCACCGGCCGCTCGCCGGTTTCGGAATGCTGCGACAGCGCGACGAACCGGTAGCATTCCTTTTCATGCGATTGCTGCTCGTCCGACACCAGGGAAATGATGTCTTCGTCGAAAATATCGGATTTGCGGTCGGCCAGTTCCTTGAAGCGCGCGAACGCCGCATTGACTTCCGCTTCGGAATTGAGGCTGATGCCCAGATCGTCCAGACGCTGCTTGAATGCATTGCGCCCGGACAATTTTCCCAGAACAATCTTGTTGGCCGAAAGGCCGACATCTTCGGCGCGCATGATTTCATAGGTATCGCGCGCCTTCAGGACGCCGTCCTGATGGATGCCTGACGCGTGGGCAAACGCATTGGCGCCGACAATCGCCTTGTTCGGCTGCACCGCGAAACCGGTGATTTGCGACACCAACTTGGAAGCCGGCACGATTTGGGTCGCGTCAATGCCCACTTCGAAATTGAAATAATCCTTGCGGGTGCGCAGCGCCATCACGACTTCTTCCAGCGCGGTGTTGCCGGCACGCTCGCCCAGGCCGTTGATCGTGCATTCGATTTGCCGCGCGCCGCCGATCATGACCCCGGCCAGCGAGTTGGCAACCGCCATGCCCAAGTCGTTATGGCAATGCACCGACCAGATTGCCTGGTCCGAATTCGGAATCCGTTCCCGCAAGTTTTTCAGCATATTGCCGTACAGCTCAGGCACACCGTAGCCGACCGTATCGGCGAAGTTGATGGTGGTGGCGCCTTCGGCAATCACCGCCTCCAGTATCCGGCACAGGAAATCCATGTCGGAACGGCTGCCATCTTCGGGACTGAATTCGACATCGTCGGTGAATTGCCGCGCAAAACGCACTGCCTGTTTGGCTTGCTCAAACACCTGATCCGGCGTCATCCGCAGCTTTTTTTCCATGTGCAGCGGCGAAGTTGCGATGAAGGTATGAATGCGCTTGCGCTCGGCCGGTGCCAGCGCTTCCGCTGCGCGTGCGATATCGCGTTCATTGGCGCGCGACAACGAGCACACGATGGAATCCTTGACGATACCCGAGATCGCCTTGATCGATTCAAAGTCGCCCTCGGATGCGGCGGCAAATCCGGCCTCGATGACATCGACGCGCATACGCTCCAGTTGCTTGGCGATGCGGATCTTTTCGTCCTTGGTCATCGAGGCGCCCGGAGATTGCTCGCCATCGCGCAAGGTGGTGTCGAATATGATGATTTTTTCTGCTGCGGCCATGCTGTGCTCCTGATTAAGACGCGAGACTTCTATTTGATATCGACATCATCTTCGGGCGATTCCGTTTTGGTCTGGATGATGCTGACCGGCTTGCCCTTGAACAAACGCCAGAAATACACCGCATACCCGGACAAGCCGTACAGCACGAACAAGCCGAACAACACCTTGGGCGGATCGCTCGATACCGCAACATAGGCCAGCACGATCAGCAAAGGTGCGATGAAGGGCACGGATTTTCGGTAGTTGATGTCCTTGAAACTGTAAAACGGCACGTTCGTGACCATCGTCAGCCCGGCTGACAGCGTAATGATCCAGGCAAACCAGTTTAGATCGGCACCGGCAAAACGCAAGTCGTCCATCAGCCAGACGAAACCCGCCACCAGGGCCGCCGCCGCGGGGCTGGGCAAACCTTGGAAATAGCGCTTGTCCACCACCGTGATATTGGTATTGAAGCGCGCCAAGCGCAAGGCGGCCCCTGCGCAATAGACGAAAGCGGCCAGCCAGCCGAGTTTTCCCATCCCGCGCAATGACCACTCGTAGACCACCAGCGCGGGCGCGGCGCCAAACGACACCATGTCGGACAAGCTGTCGTACTGCGCACCGAATTCGCTCTCGGTATGCGTCAGGCGGGCGACCCGCCCATCCAGGCTGTCGAGCACCATCGCGGCAAAAATGGCAATCGACGCATGGTCGAATTTCAGGTTCATCGCCATCACGATCGCGTAGAACCCGCAAAACAGTGCGGCGGTAGTGAACGCATTGGGCAACAGATAAATGCCGCGGCGCGGCAAGCGGCGCACCGCATTCCCGTCCGCATCCAAAGTCATTCCGTGCAACAATTTCTTTTTTGCACGAAACGCTCTCGACGACAGCTTGGTGCTGCTTTTCGCTTTACGACGATTAAATATTGTCATGCAGTTCCATTCCGGTGATGCCCAATTGCTGCGGCAATCAAAATTCAGCCAAAATCGTTTCCGTCGCCGATACCTTGTCGCCTACGGCGACTTTAGGGTTTGCGGTAAGCGGCAGGTAGACATCCACGCGCGAACCGAAACGGATAAATCCATAGCGCTGACCGCGCGTCAAATTGTCTCCCGTTCTGACATAGCACAGGATCCGGCGCGCAATCAGGCCGGCCACCTGGACGCAAGTTACGATTTGACCATTCGATGCAGTGATCGTTAGCGCATTACGCTCATTTTCAATCGAAGCCTTGTCAAGGTCGGCATTAACGAACTTCCCGGGGAAATATTGTACATTCTCGATCCGGCCGTCGACCGGCGCCCGATTGGAGTGGACGTTGAACACGTTCATGAAAACACTGATTTTAAGCGCTTCACGGCCAGTGTAGGGGTCATGCGCTTTTCCCACTACAACGATACGACCATCGGCAGGAGACAACACCGCATTCGGCTGTTGCGGAATAACCCGGGGAGGGTCGCGAAAGAATTGCAGCACGAACAAGGCAATGATCCAGAACGGGATCGAGATTGCGATTGAATATGCACTGATGATGACGGCAACGGCAAAGGCAATCGCCAAAAACGGCCAACCTTCGCGCGCGATGATCGGATGAGGATAATTATTCAAATAATGACTCCGGTAGCGAGACCTGTTGCCTCGTGTTGTAATTCGATTTTCAAATTGGCCGGCGGCCGTGCCAGCTTCAACTGGCATATCCGCATGCCAGCTGCGCGTCGGATGTTCATCCGTTGCTCATAATAAATAGGGATATGAAATAGCGCACATTCTGCGCCGGCAAGTATAACGTCAATTCCGTGCGACGAGAATCGCGCTGGTTCTCTCCTGCATCGAGCACGCGCTGTTGCTGCCCGACCTGCAAGATGGGCTGGCTTTCCGCCGCCTTGCTTGTTCGAGCACCTTTGCCACCTGCTTTAACCGATCACTTGAACCGTATGTGCGCCACCACGCGCGTGGCCAGCGTACTTTCTCCCGGCTCGAAACTGGCCTCGGCCACCTGCGCATCCATTCTGGCCGATTTTTCCATCGTTGACGCTGCCATATACGGCCTTCCGGGAACATCGCCGCCGTCAAAATCAACCGTTTCGATGACGGCGTCTGCCGCATTGCGTCCCATCGCTTGGGCAATCACCTGCACCCGCGTCATCAGATTCTGGTAAGCATCGGTAATCCGGGCCGCATCGAGGCGCTTGCTCAAGGCGTCGGACAGACCGAATGTGATGCCGTTGAGCGCCAGGATGTTTTGCGCTGCTGCCACGGTGGTGGGCAATTTTTGCAGATTTTCGGTTTTCATGTCCAGATATTGCCCGACCCGCCAGCCGGTCAACTGGCGCTTGCGCACAACATTGCCGGTTTGCGGACGCTCTTCCGCATAAACCGGATACGTGTAGTAATTACGTGATGCCAGGGTCGCCTGCGGATCCTCCTTCTTCAGAACATCCACACCCTGTTTCATTTTCTGGTTAACCCGGGAAGCGGCCGCAGCCTTGTCCTTATCCTGCTCTTCGATGAAAAACAAGGCGCGTGCTTCATTGTTTTCGGCCCGGACTTCCCCGGCCGCAGAAACGGTTACCAGAGTGCCGCCAGTTGCAACTTGCGCAGCCATCGCCGCGCCGGAAATTGCAAGCAATAGCGATGCAGCGGTGCAGATTTTCTTCATGGCATTCTCCAGAAAAAAAGAGGTGTACGTCGCCGCACACCCCTTTTTTATAAACAACAATATGGATGCAAGTATTTCCTAGTTCTTGGTTTGGTCAACCAGCTTGTTTTTTGCGATCCAAGGCATCATCGCGCGCAACTTGCTGCCGACTTCCTCGATCTGATGCTCGGACGTCAGGCGACGACGGGAAATCAGCGTAGGTGCGCCGGCCTTGTTTTCCAGGATGAAGCTCTTCGCATATTCGCCGGTCTGGATATCCTTGAGGCACTGGCGCATCGCGTTCTTGGTGTCTTCGGTAACGATGCGCGGGCCGGTCACGTATTCGCCATACTCGGCGTTGTTCGAGATCGAGTAGTTCATGTTGGCGATGCCGCCTTCATAGATCAGGTCGACGATCAGCTTCAGCTCGTGCAGGCACTCGAAGTAAGCCATTTCCGGTGCATAACCTGCTTCGACCAGGGTTTCGAAACCGGCCTTGATCAGTTCAACCGTGCCGCCGCACAATACAGCCTGTTCGCCGAACAGATCCGTTTCAGTTTCTTCGCGGAAATTGGTTTCAATGATGCCGGCACGTCCGCCACCGTTGGCCATTGCGTAGGACAGAGCGATATCGCGCGCAACGCCGGATTTGTCCTGATAGATTGCAATCAGGTGCGGTACACCACCACCCTGGGTGTAAGTGCCGCGCACGGTGTGGCCCGGCGCTTTCGGCGCGATCATGATGACGTCGAGGTCGGCGCGCGGCACAACTTGCCCATAATGCACATTAAAGCCGTGCGCGAAAGCCAATACTGCACCCTGCTTGGCGTGTGGCGCGACGTTTTCATTGTAGACCTGGGCAATATTCTCGTCCGGCAACAGGATCATGATGACATCGGCGGCCTTGACCGCGTCATTGACTTCAGCAACATTCAGACCGGCGTTCTTAGCCTTGTCCCAGGAAGCGCCGCCCTGGCGCAGGCCAACCGTTACTTTGCAGCCTGAATCATTGAGATTTTGTGCGTGCGCATGTCCTTGCGAACCGTAGCCGATGATGGCTACATTTTTACCCTTGATCAGGGACAGGTCGCAATCTTTATCGTAAAAAACTTTCATAATTATTCCTAAATCAGTTGTAGGTGATGACTAAATCAAACTTTGAGGATGCGTTCGCCGCGTCCGATGCCGGAACCGCCGGTACGGACCGTTTCCAGGATGGCGGTACGGTCGATCGAATCTATAAACGCATCAAGCTTGCCCTTGTTGCCGGTAAGTTCAATGGTATAGGTTTTCTCGGTGACATCGATGATGCGGCCGCGGAAAATATCCGCGGTGCGCTTCATCTCCTCCCTTTCCTTGCCTACCGCCCGCACTTTGATCAGCATCAATTCACGCTCGATATGCGCACCTTCGGTCAAATCAACTACCTTGATTACCTCGATCAGGCGATTCAAGTGCTTGGTGATTTGCTCGATGACGTCATCTGAACCGCTGGTGACGATGGTCATGCGGGACAGGGTTGCATCTTCGGTCGGCGCGACCGTCAAAGTTTCGATATTGTAACCACGTGCGGAAAACAGGCCCACCACACGCGATAAGGCACCGGCTTCATTTTCCAGCAGTACAGAAATGATATGTCGCATATTACAGATCCTCCGAACCCAACAGCATTTCAGTCAGACCCTTGCCGGCTTTGACCATCGGCCAGACGTTCTCGGTTTGATCCGTAATGAAATTCATGAATACCAGCTTATCCTTCATCGCAAATGCATCGCGCATTGCGCCATCGACATCGCCCGGCTTTTCGATCTTCATGCCGACATGGCCGTAAGATTCGGCCAGCTTGGTGAAGTCCGGCAGCGAATCCATATATGACTCCGCATAACGCGAGCCGTAATCGATTTGCTGCCATTGACGCACCATGCCGAGAAAACGATTGTTGAGCATGATGATTTTGGGCGTCAGATGGTACTGCTTGCAGGTCGCCAGTTCCTGGATGCACATCTGGATCGAGCCCTCACCCGTTACGCAGGCGACCGTCGCACCGGGATTGGCCATCTGTACGCCCATCGCGTAGGGCAGGCCGACACCCATCGTGCCCAGTCCGCCGGAATTGATCCAGCGCCGCGGCTTGTCGAACGGATAATATTGCGCTGCCCACATCTGGTGCTGACCCACATCGGAGGTGATGAAGGCGTCGCCGTTGGTGACTTCCCACAACTTTTGCACCACCGATTGCGGCTTGATGACTTCGGTTGAGGTCGCGTATTTCATGCACTCGCGAGCGCGCCATTCATTTACCTGTCTCCACCAGTCTGCCAGTGCGTTTGCATTTGGCTTGAGCTCGGAAGCATCGAGCTGCGCAAGGAATTCCTGCAGCACATCCTTGACGTTGCCGACAATCGGGATATCGACCTTGACGCGCTTCGAAATCGACGAAGGATCGATATCGATATGAATGATTTTGCGCGGGTGCGAGCAAAAATGTTTTGGATTGCCGATGACGCGATCATCGAAACGGGCACCGATGGCGATCAATACGTCGCAATGCTGCATCGACATGTTCGCTTCATAGGTGCCATGCATGCCGGGCATACCCAGGTATTTATCGCTGGAAGCCCTGTATCCACCCAATCCCATCAGCGTGTTGGTGCAAGGGAAGCCCAGCTTGTCGACCAGTTTGTTCAGCTCGGGAGCTGCGTTGGCTAAAATCACACCACCGCCGGCATAGATCATCGGCCGCTCGGCCTGCTGCAATAATTGCACCGCCTTGCGAATCTGGCCCGAATGACCCTTGTCGACCGGCTTGTAGGAGCGCATTTCAAGCTCGCGCGGATATTCGAAGACGCACTTGTGCATCGAGATATCTTTAGGGATGTCGACCAGAACCGGGCCAGGACGACCGGTGGTGGCGATGAAAAATGCCTTGCGTATTGTGGCAGCCAGATCCTTGACATCCTTGACCAGGAAATTATGTTTCACGCAAGGACGGGTAATACCGACCGTATCGCATTCCTGGAACGCATCCTGCCCGATTGCGTGTGACGGCACCTGACCGGATATCACCACCATTGGAATCGAATCCATATAGGCAGTAGCCAGCCCAGTCACCGCATTGGTCACGCCTGGGCCGGAGGTGACTATGGCCACACCGATTTTTTTGGAACTGCGCGAATAAGCATCGGCGGCATGCACTGCAGCCTGCTCGTGACGCACCAGAATATGCTGAAATTTATTTTGATTGAAAATGGCGTCGTATATGTAAAGCACCGCACCACCGGGATAGCCGAAGACGTGTTCCACACCTTCTTCAGCCAGACAACGCACGACAATTTCCGCGCCTGTAATTTCTTCTGCACTCATGCTTCATTCCTTTCAAGATCCATTGGAGATTGATCGGATGTTCTCTCCTGGCGAAATCATGCTGTGCAATGCGACAATCCGAGGCTTCCCTTTTTTGTGCGGTCACGTCCGTTCGTTGCATATCAGTAGACATGGTTCAAAGCAGGCGCTAAACGTCACTCGTTCAGCCAGAGTTATGTTGCGACACTATGATTTCTCACGCTTGTGGCGTGGGTTAGAACAAACAGCTTCTTAAGTAAAAGCACGTCTAATCGATGAACTGCATCATGCGCGGCACACGAATAGACCATTCACCCCGGGATTCCGAAGCGGTTGTAACGTTAATGCGTCGCACCATTTTGGTCAAGCTAATCCTGTACAAACTCGATTTTCCTCACAAATAGCCGGCACAAGCCCCTCATCTTTGCTAGGATTGGCCGGCAATTCAGAAAACGCGCCGAATCCCGCCAGCCTTCCGATGCATGATATCCAACCGCCGTTTTTGCTGCGATGCAGTTGGAATTATCTTATTTAACGTACGAATTACCTTCCCTTCACGTGGCTACTGACAAAGAATTATCGGATTTTCTGGAGAACGCAGAGCGCCGCGCCTTCAGACACGCGGTCTATGCGGTGCGCAAAGACGAAGCTGCACTGGATATTGTGCAGGACGCGATGATCAAGCTTGCTGAAAAATATGGGGATAAACCGGTTGCCCAGCTACCGATGCTGTTTCAGCGCATTCTGAAAAATACTATTCTGGATTTTTTCCGTCGGGAAAAAGTGCGCAATACCTGGGTTACACTTTTTTCGGCAATGCGCGGCAATACCGAGGAAGGTGAAGACTTCGATCCGCTCGAACACCATGGAGCGGCGGGTGATACACCGGCAAGCGAATCCAGTGCTGACAGGATAGAACGCATGCAGGTGCTGAACTTGATTGATGGGGAGGTACAAAAACTACCCGCACGTCAACGTGAAGCATTCCTTATGCGTTACTGGGAGGATATGGATATCACGGAAACCGCTATTGCGATGGGTTGCTCTGAAGGAAGTGTAAAAGCACACTGTTCAAGAGCAACGCATTCGCTCGCAACATCTTTGCGAGCCAAGGGAATACGATTATGAATACAGCAAAAGAAGCCAAAGAACTCGATTTCGCCTATAAGATCCGGCGCGCTCTGGATCAAAACATCGCGAATTTACCGGACCACACCGTGTCCAGACTGGCCGCGGCACGTAGCATTGCGTTGTCCCGCAAGAAAAAAGATGCGCCGCTGCCGGTCCCGGTCACACAGACGGCGATGGCTGGGCATGGCACAGATGGTTCGCATGCACCATTTCCATGGTTGCGGCGTATCGGCATGGTCATACCGGTGCTTGTATTAATCGGCGGACTGGTCGGCATTCATGAGTTTGAACAGCAGCAGCGAATTGCAGACACTGCAGATATCGACACTGCAATCCTGGCCGATGAGCTGCCGCCGGAAGCCTACCTGGATCACGGCTTTAACGCCTATCTGGCCAATCGCGGAGAGTAAATATGGGACATAAAATTACTTTCATCGCTATCGATCGCGCATGCGCATTGATTGTCCTGACGGTTGTGCTATCGCTCCCTACCTTCGGCCCGGCAGCGGCACAGAATACGGCCGCACCATCCAGTGGTGGCGCAAAATCCGACTGGCAGGCATTAACTGCAGAGCAGCAGCAGGCACTAGAACCGCTGGCTGCCGACTGGTACCGTCTGGATTTCAGCCACAAAAAAAAATGGCTGGAGATCGGCAATAAACTTCCATTGATGCAGCCGGAAGAACGCAGTCGGATACAAAATCGTATGCGCGAATGGATCAAGTTATCTCCGCAACAAAAATACATTGCACGCGAGAACTATTGGCTCGCAAAAAAAATCGAACCAAGTCAAAAGAATGCACACTGGCAAGAATATCAACAACTTTCCGATGAGCAAAAAAAGCGTCTTGCGGTTACCGGCACCGGGAAAAAAAATGTGCCCGGCGTATCCATCGCACGCAAGAATAATATCGTTTTGTCTGCCAAGTCCCGAAAAATACCGCCGCAATCCGACCCAACAGACGACAAGGATTCAAGTACACTTACGCCCTCCGTGCAATCCGATAAAAAGTAAACACCCTTGCTAAAGCCACCTGCCCTGCTTAAACGTCGTATGGTATGCATGCTGTACGAAGCCATGCTGATTTTCGGTGTTGTTTTCGTTGCAGGATGGCTATTCGACACTCTCACGCAAAGCCGCCATGCGCTGACATTGCGGCACACGCGGCAATTCTGGCTGTTTATTGTTCTGGGCGCGTATTTTTTGTATTTCTGGATGCGTGGCGGCCAGACACTGGCAATGAAGACCTGGCATATCAAGCTTGAAGCACCGGGCACAGCCAGTGTCCCATTCGCCAAAGCGGCTTTGCGCTATCTTCTTGCATGGATGTGGTTTCTGCCGGCCATGGCACTCAATTTCGCATTGGGCCTGAAGGAATGGGAAGGCATTGGCGCTATTACGGCCGGCATGTGCCTGTGGGCGCTGACAGCAAAACTGGACAAGGATGGTCAATTTCTACATGACAAGCTTGCCGGCACCAGGCTGATCAGCTTGATTTCCACCAAAACACTTCGATCAAAATGAATACCATTGCATGTATTAATTACAAGCCTTTATTTTTATGCGGTATACCTGGTATTTTTACCTATACCCCAACAATAAGACTGCGCAAGCCAAAACAGCTTTAAGCCGCGTAATTGTGATTACACCTGGTTTTCGATGATTGCACGCATCACACGCGCCCTGATTTTTTTACAAATCGCCATAATCATCGGTCTGTACATCCTGCTGCGTGATTATTTCCTTATCACCAACGCACCATTGGCATGGATCTTGAGTATTAGTGCGGTCGTACTCGTACGTTTCATGTTAATCGCAAACACTTTTTTAATCGCCCATCGCTACTGCAGTGTGCTCCCGGCCGAACTTCGACTTGCCTGGAAAGCGGCTATACGCGTCGCGCTCCAAGAGTTCTGGGCCAGCGTGCTGGTCACTTCATGGCATATGCCATTCCGCGCATTTCCCGGCGCCATTGCACCAAAAGCTTCTGTCCTGCCGGTTTTGCTGATTCACGGATATGGTTGCAATAGCGGGTATTGGCACAGCATGCGCCGGCACTTGGTACAAGACCACATAAGTCACAAGACTGTCGACCTGGAGCCGCTATTGGGCGGGATCGATGACTATGCGGCCGGCATCGACAAGGCGGTGGAATATCTCTGCAGAGAAAGCGGAACAGCGCAAGTTATCATCCTGGCCCACAGCATGGGCGGCCTGGCCGCACGGGCATATCTGCGCCGGTACGGCAGCCGCAGAATTGCGAAAATCATCACTGTTGGCACGCCGCATCACGGCACTGCACTGGCGAATATTGGCATAGGCATCAACAGTCTGCAGATGCAATGGTGCGGCGATGCGGATCACGGTCAGCCTTCGGAATGGCTGCGCGGCTTGGCCAATTCGGAAGATGCCGCCACGCGCGCACTGATTACCTCCATCTATTCGCTGCACGACAATATAGTGGCGCCCCAGCTGTCATGCCGCCTACCCGGCGCAAAAAATATCGCAATGTCCGGAATCGGTCATATGGCCCTTGGGCTAAACCCGGCGGTGCAAGCGCTGGCGCTTGAAGAAATCAGGCTGGTAGCCGGTCGCTATTAACTTTTCAGAAAACAGCAAGCAAGGGTAGATATTGGGCAGCCGTCTCCCGGCTGACATCCGACAGCGGACCGAACTCATATTTTGTCGGCAATGCGTTGCGCCATCTGTTGCGCCAGATCAGCACTTTTAGCCTCAACCATCACGCGTATCAGTGGCTCGGTGCCGGACGGACGAATCAGCACGCGGCCGTTGTCGCCCAGTTCACGCTCCACACTCTCTTTCTCGGCCACCATTCCAGCATTTTTCAGCCAGTTGAATCCGGCCGGTACTTTTACATTAATTAAAGTCTGCGGGAATAATGGCAGATCAGCTACCGACTGCGCCAGCGTCATGCCGCTGCGTTTCAACGCAGACAGGACTTGCAGGGCCGAAACGATGCCATCGCCGGTAGTCTGTTTATCAAGGAATAACAGATGACCGGAGCCCTCGCCGCCGAGAATCCAGCCGCGCTCGCGCAACACTTCCAGCACATAGCGGTCGCCAACCTTGGCACGGGCGAAACCGACGCCCATTTTTTTGAGAGCAACTTCCAGCGCCATATTGGTCATCAGCGTCCCGACCGCCCCGCTCACCGGCCCATTCTTCAATCGGTCCTTGACCATCAAATACAACAATTGATCGCCGTTATACAGGCACCCGGTAGCGTCGGTCATCAGCAAACGATCGGCGTCGCCATCCAGCGCAATGCCGAGATCGGCCTGATGGGCGCGCACGGCAACCATCAATGCCTCAGGTGAGGTAGCCCCGAAGCCGTCATTAATATTCAAGCCATTAGGTTGATTTCCAATGGTCACGACTTCCGCCCCCAACTCGTGGAATACCAGCGGGGCGATTTGATAGGCGGCACCATGGGCGCAGTCCAGAACAATTTTCAGCCCGCGCAAATCCAGTTCATTGGGGAAAGTCGATTTGCAGAACTCGACATATCGGCCTTGCGCATCATCGATGCGTCGGGCTTTACCTAATTTTTCAGACGATACGCAGGACATTGGGACATCCAGCGCAGCTTCGATTGCCTGCTCGACTGCATCCGGCAACTTGTTGCCCTGCGCTGAAAAAAACTTGATCCCATTGTCGTAGTAAGGGTTATGGGAAGCGGAAATGACAACCCCGGCAGACAGGCGAAGTGCGCGAGTCAGGTATGCTACGGCAGGCGTCGGGACTGGACCCGCCAGTATTACATCCACCCCGGCGGCGGAAAACCCAGCCTCCAGAGCCGCCTCCAGCATATAACCGGAAATACGTGTGTCCTTGCCAATCAATACCGCCGGCTTGATATCGGTCAGCCCAGTCTGGGTGAGCACTTTTCCTGCCGCATAACCGAGCCGCATGACAAAATCAGGTGTAATCGGCACATCTCCCACGCGACCGCGGACACCGTCGGTTCCGAAATATTTTCTCGACATTTTGATCCTTGTAGTTTTGTTTATTGTGTCGCAGCTTGCCAGACTGCAAGAGCGTCAATCGTTTCTGCCACATCATGCACGCGCACTATCCTGGCACCGTTCGCTGTCGCAGCCAAGGCAGCTGCGAGACTGCCGGCAAGCCGCTTTTCAACCGGTTGCCCGGTTATTGCACCCAGCATGGATTTGCGCGAAATTCCCGCCAACAAAGGCAGATCCAGCGCCTCCTGCATTGCGCTGATGCTCCTGAGCAAAGCAAGATTATGCGGCAAAGTTTTACCAAAGCCGAAACCTGGATCAATGCAGATGCGTGAACGGGAAACACCTGCGGCCTGCAGCGCCGCGACGCGCTCCGCGAGAAAGCAGATTACCTCAGCCACCGTGTTTGTGTACTGAGGATTATCCTGCATGTTTTGCGGCTGATTTTGCATGTGCATCACACACAATCCGCAATCGCTGTCTTTAACCGCCTCCACTGCGCCTTCCGCACGGAAACCATTGATGTCATTGATCATGTCGGCGCCCGCTGCCAGGGCTTCGAGCATCACCTGTGGCTTGTAGGTATCGATTGAGAGCGGTCTTCCGCAGTCGCGCAAAGCATGGACGAGCGGCATAACGCGCTGCAATTCCTCTTCTACAGGCAGCATTTTTGCGCCGGGACGTGTGGTTTCACCGCCAATGTCGATGATATCAACGCCATCGGCGATCATCTGTTCGGCGTGCGACAGCGCAGCTTCAAGCGCATGATATTGCCCCCCATCAGAAAAAGAATCCGGAGTCGCATTCAGCACACCCATGACCAGGGGCCGCGCGCCCTGCCGCAGCGGCAGGCGATAACGGCCGCATTGAAAGTAATTTTCCATATTTGCCATATAAAAAAGGGTGAGACCGAATAGTCCCACCCTTGTATTTGCAGCTGGTTCCTGCCTTTGACTGCCGCTTTACGCTATTAAGCAGGTGCAGTTGCAGTAGGCGATACACCACCGGAGCCGCTATCGGAAGAAGAACGTTTCACCGGGATACCCTCTTTAGGTGGACGCGGCGCATTCCCTTCCATGATGTCGTTGATTTGATCAGCATCGATGGTCTCCCACTCCAGCAGGGTTTTAGCCATCAGCTCGACTTTTTCACGATTATCTTCTAGCAACTTACGTGACAATGCATACTGTTCATCCAGGATGCGTCGAATCTCCGTGTCAACTTTTTGTTGCGTCGCCTCGGATACCGTCTTTGCAGACGAGCGACCAAAGTATGCATCTTGCTCCGTATCCTCATACACCATCGTACCGAGAGATTCGGACATGCCGTAGCGGGTCACCATGGCGCGGGCCAATTTGGTGGCGCGTTCAAAGTCGTTCGACGCACCGGTCGACATCTGATGCATGAAAATTTCTTCTGAGATGCGGCCACCGAACAGGATGGCAATTTCTTCCAGCATCTTGTCCTTGTACATATTGACGCGATCATGCTCCGGCAATTGCCAGGTCAGGCCGAGCGCAAAACCGCGCGGCATGATGGTGACTTTATGCACTGGATCCGCTTTCGGCAGTAATTTTGCCACAACCGCATGACCGGATTCGTGGAAAGCCGTATTTCTGCGCTCTTCTTCGCGCATGACAGCCGACTTGCGCTCGGGGCCCATCACGATCTTGTCTTTGGCATCCTCGAAATCGTTCATTTCTACCAGTCGCTTGTTGCGGCGGGCGGCAAATAGAGCAGCTTCATTGACCAGATTGGCCAGGTCGGCACCAGAAAAGCCGGGAGTACCGCGGGCCAGAATGTCTGCCTTGACGTCAGGTGCAATCGGCACCTTGCGCATGTGCACCATCAGGATTTGTTCGCGACCGCGAATATCAGGTAAACCAACCACTACCTGGCGGTCAAAACGACCAGGGCGCAGCAGCGCCTTGTCAAGCACGTCAGCACGGTTGGTTGCGGCAACCACGATGACACCGGAATTGGGTTCGAAGCCGTCCATTTCAACCAGCAACTGGTTCAAGGTTTGCTCACGCTCATCGTTGCCGCCGCCCATGCCGGCACCGCGATGGCGTCCGACCGCATCAATTTCATCGATAAAGATAATGCAAGGCGCATTCTTTTTGGCATTTTCGAACATGTCACGCACCCGTGACGCACCCACGCCCACGAACATTTCAACGAAATCGGAGCCCGAAATTGTAAAGAAAGGCACCTTCGCTTCGCCAGCAATGGCGCGCGCCAACAAAGTTTTACCTGTCCCAGGAGGCCCGACCATCAGAATGCCACGCGGAATACGACCGCCCAATTTCTGGAACCTGGTAGGTTCCTTCAGAAAATCGACCAGTTCCTGCACCTCTTCCTTGGCTTCGTCGCAACCTGCCACATCGGCGAAAGTAACCGTGTTGCTGGCTTCATCAAGCATACGCGCCTTGGATTTACCAAAAGAAAAGGCGCCGCCTTTGCCTCCTCCCTGCATCTGACGCATGAAAAATACCCACACCCCAATCAGCAATAACATCGGAAACCAGGAAATGAAGACTTGCGACAGGAAAGACTGCTCTTCCGGTTGCTTGACATCGAATTTGACGCCGTTGTTGACCAGATCGCCGATCAGACCGCGATCCAGATAAGTAACAGAAGTCCTGACTTTTTTGCCTTCGCTAGTGGTCGCAACAATGCTGCGATCTTCGATAACCGCCTCCTTGATACGCTGCGCCTTCACTTCATCCAGAAAATCGGAATATTGAATAGGCGTAGCACCGGTCGCAAGTCCTCGGCTGTCAAACTGTTTGAATACGGTAAATAGCACAAGGGCAATCACTACCCAAATTGCCGTTTTGGAAAACATATTGTTCACAAGAACTCCTTTGGCGCAAACGCGCTCTGTTGCCTATCCTATTGTGCTGATTTTACTCGCAATGTCACACGCTTGTCATAGCGCATATGCGATTGCTCCCCGCGAAAATCAAGGCTTAAAACGTAATTACACAGGATTTTTCAGAATTTTCCCCAGCAAAAATATCTCAGACGACTTATCCCGGCTCGCTTTTGGTTTCTTTTGTGAAACAACTTTAAATTCCAGTTTGAACTTCGCCAAAATATCATTGAAGCCCACACCATTAAAACATTTCACCAGTAAAGATCCCGATGGCTTCATGTGTACCTTGGCGAAGGCCATTGCCAAATCGACCAGGTATTCGACTCGCGCCGCATCTGCCACAGCCACGCCGGATAGATTTGGAGCCATATCGGATAAAACAAGATCTACCTTGCGCCCCCCTAATACATGTTCCAGCGCCAGCAGAGGACCCTCTTCACGAAAATCCCCCAGAATAAAGTGCACATCCGCAATCGGCTCCATTGGCAGCATGTCCAGGCCGATAACCGTACCATGAATGCCACCACCATCCTGACCGGAGAGTTTATTGCGCACATACTGTGACCAACTGCCTGGAGTGGCACCCAGATCAACGATGATCTGGCCACGCTTGATCAGTTTTTCATCCTCATCAATTTCTTTGAGCTTATATGCCGCCCGGGCTCTATAGCCCTCTTTCTGCGCCAGCTTTACATAGGGATCGTTGATATGATCGTGCAGCCAGTTTTTGTTTAATTTGTTTTTAGCCATTCGCGTAGAATAGTGCCTTTAGAAGATATTAGTTGGTTACCGAAATCATGTTGAAACTTACCCCCGTAGAACGGAGCGCACTCCGCTCAGAAGCGCATGCGCTCAATCCCATCGTATTGATCGGCGAAGCCGGCTTGACACCTGCCGTACTCAAGGAAATTGACGCGGGGTTGGATGCTCACGGATTGATCAAAGTGCGTGTTTTCGGGGATGACCGCGATGCACGAATTACCATGTACGACACCATTTGTGAAAACCTCAAGGCTGCTCCGGTGCAGCATATCGGCAAACTGCTGGTGATTTACCGCCCACAAAAAACCGCAGAAGCCGCAAAAGTACGCAGCGAGAAAAAAGGCAGAGGCATGCGCGAGGTAACCATTGTCAAACCGAGTGCCAGCGGAACAAAACGCCCCTCAGTGACCAAAGTAATGCTAAAAGGCAATGAACGCGTCACCGAAGGCGGCACCATCAAACGCGCCAAGCCGCGTCAAACCAGCGCCAAGAAAAGCGCCCTCGGAAGCAAATAGCACCCATTGCGCAAAATACGGGAGTATAAATTTTTCCGCTTTATAAATATGCGGAAAATAGATTATTTTTCGTCATACTCCCGTTAACTCACTACCAATCGATACGACAAACAGGGCCAACGCAGCCTCTTGGCAGGCAACACCCTGTTGCAACTGGCAAAGATCCGATTCAGATGTAACGCACTTCCAGAATTTCGTATTCTCGGATGCCGGCTGGCGCCTTGACTTCAACCACGTCGCCGGCAGATTTTCCGATCAGTGCACGTGCAATCGGGGACGTCACCGATACTTTCAATTCCTTTATGTCGGCCTCGTCTTCACCGACGATTTGATAGGTCACTTTCAATTCCGACTCCACATCTTCGAGGTAGACAGTGGAAGCGAATACCACCCGTCCCTCAGCCTCCAGCAACAATGGATCGATGATCTGGGCTGCGCCCAGCTTACCTTCCAGATTCTGAATACGCCCCTCAATAAAACTCTGTTTTTCTTTCGCCGCGTCATACTCGGCATTTTCAGATAGATCGCCATGCGCCCGTGCTTCGGCGATCGCCCGAATGACTTCATGACGGTCTTTTGTCTTCAGCCGATGCAACTCTTGTTTGAGAAGTTCGGCGCCGCGCTTGGTAATAGGTACTGAGCTCATAATTTTCAACTATAAAAAAGCCACAGAGGTCACAAACGGCGCCGGGCAAACTCGGCGCCGTTTGTGACCTCTGCAGATTGGGATTTGACTATTGTCTTAGTGTAGAGTTTTATGCAGTCCTTGTAAATCATAGACATGCAACTCGTCCAGATGCGCCATACCCTGCACTGCCGCTTCCGCGCCAAAAATCGTGGTAAACGTCGTCACGCGCGCTGCCAGAGCAGAGGTACGGATCGCACGCGAATCGATAATTGCACTGCGCTTTTCCTCTACCGTGTTGATGACCATGGCAATCTCGTTATTCTTGATCATGTCCACCACATGCGGGCGACCTTCGCTCTTTTTGTTGACCATCGTGACCGGCACCCCGGCTGCGCCAATAGCTGCTGCGGTACCTTTGGTGGCTACAATCGTAAATCCGAGCCGAACCAGATCCTGGGCGACTTGCACTGCGATCGGCTTGTCGCTGGCTTTCACGCTAATGAACACCTTGCCGGACTTAGGCAACTTCACTCCAGCACCAAGTTGCGCTTTGACAAAGGCCTCGCCGAAGGTCTTGCCGACGCCCATGACTTCACCGGTCGATTTCATCTCCGGGCCGAGAATCGTATCGACGCCCGGGAACTTCACAAACGGGAAAACCGCTTCCTTGACACTGTAATAAGGCGGAACCACTTCGTGCAAAATGCCCTGACTCTCCAACGACTGCCCGACCATGCAACGCGCGGCAATTTTAGCCAGCTGCAGACCTGTGGCCTTGGAGACGAAAGGCACCGTGCGCGAGGCACGCGGATTGACTTCGAGCACATAAACGACATCCTTGCCGTCCTTTTGCTGGATTGCAAACTGCACATTCATCAGACCGACCACATTCAAACCTTTTGCCATCTGTGCAGTTTGATGCTTCAGCACGTCGATGGTTTCCTGCGACAGTGAATATGGCGGCAGCGAGCACGCCGAATCGCCTGAATGCACGCCGGCCTGTTCGATGTGCTCCATCACGCCACCGATAAAGGTGCGCGTGCCATCGCTGATGCAATCAACATCGCACTCGATCGCGTCGTTCAGGAAGCGGTCCAGCAATACCGGAGAATCATGCGACACCTTGACCGCTTCGCGCATATAGCGCTCCAGGTCGCGCTGTTCATGCACGATTTCCATCGCCCGGCCACCGAGGACGTAGGATGGGCGAACTACCAGCGGGTAACCGATTTCCAGTGCTTTCTCGATCGCCTCCTGCTCGGTACGCGCAGTACGGTTGGGCGGTTGCAGCAAACCCAACTCTTGCAACAGCTGCTGGAAGCGCTCGCGGTCCTCGGCCGCATCGATCATGTCCGGCGAAGTGCCGATGATAGGCACACCATTTGCCTCAAGGTCGAGCGCCAGTTTCAGCGGCGTCTGACCACCATATTGAACGATAACGCCGTATGGCTTCTCGATGGCAACGATTTCCAGCACATCTTCCAGCGTCAGCGATTCGAAATACAGACGGTCCGAAGTGTCGTAATCGGTCGAGACCGTTTCAGGGTTGCAATTCACCATGATGGTTTCATACCCGTCTTCGCGCAGCGCCAATGCTGCATGAACGCAGCAGTAATCGAATTCGATACCCTGGCCGATACGGTTCGGGCCACCGCCCAGCACCATGATTTTTTTCCGGCCGGTAGGCTGCGCTTCGCACTCCTCATCATAGGTTGAGTACATGTACGCGGTATTGGTCGAAAATTCTGCGGCGCAAGTATCAACCCGCTTGTAGACCGGCCGGATATTCAGCGCATGGCGCTTCTCCCGCACAGCTGTATCGGTAGTCTTGAGCAGCTTGGCCAGACGACGGTCGGCAAAGCCCTTTTGCTTGAGTTTATACAGCAACGGTTTGTCGAGCGCATCCAGGGTCTGGGTTTCCAGCCACAATTCGATATCGACAATTTCTTTGATCTGCACCAGGAACCACATGTCGATATGCGTCAACTGATGCACTTCTTCCAGCGTGAAACCCTGGGCAAAAGCGTCGCCGACGTACCAGATTCGTTCCGGACCCGGTTCGCCGAGTTCTTCCTCGATGATTTCGCGGTCTTTGGTCATTTCGTTCAGGCCATCGACGCCGACTTCCAGGCCTCGCAATGCTTTTTGAAACGATTCTTGAAAAGTGCGTCCGATTGCCATAACTTCGCCCACCGACTTCATCTGTGTGGTGAGATGGGAATCCGCCTGCGGGAATTTCTCGAAGGTAAAACGCGGAATCTTGGTTACCACATAGTCGATCGATGGTTCGAACGAAGCAGGCGTTGCACCGCCGGTAATATCGTTGCGCAATTCATCCAGCGTGAAGCCGACCGCCAGTTTGGCGGCAATTTTCGCGATCGGGAAACCGGTCGCTTTCGACGCCAGCGCGGAAGAACGCGATACGCGTGGATTCATCTCGATGACGATCATGCGGCCGTCTGCCGGATTGATCGAGAACTGCACGTTGGAGCCACCAGTGTCGACGCCGATTTCGCGCAAAACCGCCAGCGAGGCGTTGCGCATAATCTGGTATTCCTTGTCGGTCAGCGTTTGCGCCGGCGCGACAGTAATCGAATCGCCGGTATGCACGCCCATCGGGTCGAGATTTTCGATCGAGCAGACGATAATACAGTTGTCCGCCTTGTCGCGTACCACTTCCATCTCATACTCTTTCCAGCCGATCAGCGATTCTTCGATCAGCAGTTCGGAAGTCGGTGAAGCTTCCAGTCCGCGCTTGCAGATGGTTTCGAATTCTTCCGCATTGTAGGCAATCCCGCCGCCGGTGCCGCCCATGGTGAACGAAGGGCGAATGATAGTCGGGAAACCGAGTTCCTTTTGCACCGCCCATGACTCTTCCAGGGTGTGCGCCACGCCTGAACGCGCAGAACCGAGGCCGATCTTGGTCATCGCCTGTTTGAACTTGGAGCGGTCTTCCGCCTTGTCGATCGCTTCCGGCGAGGCGCCGATCAGTTCACATTCGTACTTGGCCAGCACGCCATTGTTGTGCAAATCAAGCGCGCAATTCAGCGCGGTCTGGCCGCCCATGGTCGGCAGGATCGCATCCGGGCGCTCCTTGGCGATGATGCGCTCGACAACCTGCCAGGTAATCGGCTCGATATAGGTCACATCGGCCATTTCCGGGTCGGTCATGATGGTCGCCGGATTGCTGTTGACCAGGATGACTTTGTAACCCTCTTCACGCAGGGCCTTGCATGCTTGTGCGCCGGAATAATCGAATTCGCAGGCCTGACCGATAATGATCGGGCCGGCACCGATGATCAGGATGCTTTTAATGTCATTGCGCTTAGGCATGTTTATTCTTCTCCATCACGCTTGTTTCCATCATTGTCACGAAACGGTCAAACAGGTAGGCGATGTCATGCGGGCCGGCAGACGCTTCAGGGTGCCCCTGAAAGCAGAAGGCAGGCTTGTCGGTGCGAACAAAGCCCTGTAATGAACCATCAAAAAGGGATACATGGGTCACGCGGCAGTTGGCCGGCAAGGTTGCCGCATCCACTGTGAAACCATGGTTTTGCGAAGTAATCAGCACTTGCTTGGTGTCCAGATCTTGAACCGGATGGTTGGCACCGTGGTGGCCGAACTTCATTTTCAGCGTCTTGGCGCCGGAAGCCAGCGCCATGATCTGATGTCCGAGACAAATGCCGAAGGTCGGAATGCCGCTCTCAATCAATTCCGACACGGCGGCGATGGCGTAATCACAAGGCTCAGGATCCCCAGGGCCGTTGGACAAGAAGATTCCATCCGGATTCAGCGCCAATGCCTCTGCAGCGCTGGCTTGCGCGGGCAGCACGGTAATCTTGCAGCCGCGCTGTGCCAGCATACGCAGGATATTGCGTTTGATGCCGTAATCGAAAGCGACCACATGATACTTCGGCGCAATTTGCCTGTCATAACCCTTGCCCAGTCGCCACTCGGTCTCGAACCAGCCGTAAGGCTCGGTAGTGGACACCACCTTGGCCAGATCCATGCCGCCAAGCCCTGGGAAGGCGCGCGCCAGCGCCAATGCTTTCTCGGCATCGTTGCCGACCAGGATAGTGCCGGCTTGCGCACCCTTTTCACGCAGTATTCGGGTCAGTTTACGGGTATCGATGCCGGAAATGGCGACGATGTTTTCGGCTTTTAAGTAATCGGATAAAGTTTGCGTGGCGCGAAAACTGGATGTGACAATCGGCAAATCCTTGATGATCAGTCCGGCCGCATGTATTTTGCCGGATTCCACATCTTCGGGATTGATGCCGGTGTTGCCAATGTGAGGGTAAGTAAGTGTGACAATCTGATGGCTATAGCTGGGATCGGTAAGAATTTCCTGGTAACCGGTCATTGAAGTGTTGAATACCACTTCACCGGTTGTATGGCCATCGGCGCCAATTGAGAAACCTTGAAAAATTGAACCATCTGCTAGCGCTAGTATGGCTGGAATGGTGTGGCCAGAAAAAAATGGCAGCAAGGGTAACTCCTGATGTTGTTACCGCCGCTACGCCGCGTCACAACAACCGCAGCCTTCCCGGGCCGGTGCGCCAGAGTCGGTGACAAGTCGTTTTAACGGGATGAAATAGGGTATTCGCTACGGCGGGGTAAGATTAGTTAAACCCCGCAATTATAGCGCAAAACGCCCTCCCGCAAATTCAAAAGCTAGCGGCAAGAGGCGTAGAGTACGGAAAGAGAATTTTTTGCGCTTACAGCGCCAATGCTGCGATACCGGCCTTTGCGATTTGCGCATCCTCGGAAGATTTCACGCCAGACACGCCGACCGCACCCAGACATTGTCCGTTGAGCATGATGGGAACGCCACCTTCGAGCATGCCATCGATATACGGTGCCGACATGAAAGAAATGCGGCCATTGTTGATCATCTCCTCATAAATCCGGGATTCGCGACAACCCATTGCAGCCGTTTTTGCCTTGGCTGGTGCAATATGGGCCGATATCGGCGCCACCCCATCCATGCGTTGCAGCCAGAGCAAATGGCCGCCGTCATCCACGATCGAAATCACAACTGCCCAATGGTTTTTATTGGCTTCCGCTTCCGCTGCTGCGGCAATTTTCTTGACATCGTCAAGGGTCAATATCTGTTTCGATTGCATCACGCCTCCTGATATGAACATGACAGGATTGTACGGCAGCCGCCAACCACCCACCATCAAAACTGTTTTTACTTTCAGGAAGATCGATGCTCTTGCATGCAGCCTAAAACCTACCGTAAAACAAGAGACTTGTCGTCAACGCCAACTTTGACAGTTCGATGACATTCACTTACATTATAGTATCCTTGGCGAAAGATGCAATAATGACAATAAAACCTGCGTTCCGCCAGATCAAAAAAATTGCACGTTCATGCATGTTTGTTAGCGCACTATTTTGTTGCGGCCTAAGTTGGGCCAACGAACCTTTGCCGCCAGTAACCAACACTACGCTCGAAAAATTGCAGGGTCTGGGCCATCGTGCGGCTGAATTTTCAAGTCGCGCCTCGGAATTGGCGCTGCAAGCGATGGGAATGATCGGAATCCACTACAAATACGGCGGCACCACTCCCGAAAGCGGGCTCGATTGCAGCGGTTTGGTGCGCTACGTATTCAAGGAAGCGTGGGGCGCCAATTTGCCTCGCACTTCGGCCGAAATCAGCCGCGTCGGAGAGACGATCGAGCCACAAAATTTGCAACCGGGCGACCTGGTGTTCTACAACACGCTCAAGCGCGGTTTTTCACATGTTGGCATTTATCTCGGCAATAACAAATTCATCCACTCGCCGTCAGCAGGAGGTCGGGTGCGGATTGAAAGCATGGATCTGAGCTACTGGAAACAGCGTTTCAACGGTGCCCGCCGCATCAATGATGAATCGGCACCACAGTAAGAAAGGTTTTTACTGCTGCTGCATTGCCTTTAATTTCTGCTTGATTTCGCCCATCGCAGCAACGGTTGCCTTCTCGCCTGCCATGATGGCCACATTCCGGCCATTGAAATCATTGCCCTTCATGCCACCCAGACCGGGCTGGATGATGATATCGGCCTCTTTCAACTCGTATTTATTGATGCGCTGCCCCATGATGGTGAAAGTTTGCAGCAGGACATCGAGGGAACCCGATGTCGTCAAGACGTCGGCTTGCGATGAGATATTTACCGCAATCACGAAATCGGCCCCCATGTCGCGCGCGAACTTCGCGGGAACCGGCGACACCAGTCCTCCATCAACATAAGTGCGGCTGCCGATCCTGACCGGTTGAAAAATGCTGGGAACAGCCGATGAAGCACGTACCGCAAGTCCGGTATTGCCGCGTCGAAACAAAATTGGCTGACCGGTATCGAGGTCGGTCGCTACTGCGCCGAACGGTATTTTCAATTTCTCTATCGGGACATCATGAATCGTCTTGTTGATGTAATTCTGCAAACCTTCGCCCTTGATGACTCCGCTGAACTTAGAAAACAGCGGCACCGACCAGTCCGAGATTGCGGCCTCATCCATTTCCATCGCCATTTTTTGCAATACGAAGCCATTGTTACCGGCCGCATACAGTGCACCAACCAGGCTGCCGGCGCTGGTTCCAACCACGATATCGGGTACGATACCTTGCGCCTCCAGCGCCTTGATCACACCGATATGGGCAAAACCGCGTGCAGCACCGCCGCCTAAAGCCAGGCCGATCTTAGTATTGCGCAGGGGCTTGAGCAACAGCGCCACCGGCTCGGCAACCGGGGCTGGGGCGATCATGCTGCAACCGCTCATCAGAAATGTGACCGCGATCAGGGGGAGAAGCAAACAACGTGGGGATGGCATCGAGTTTATCGCTTGTCGTGTATCGCGGGGATTGTAGCGTATGTAGCAAGCGCATATTGCATCACTCAATTTTCAATTGAGAATGATTTCCATTTAATATGAATTCAGTTATACTTTTATCGTTGCAAATCATTCTCATTCAAGGACACAGTATGCACAAACCCACCCTCAAACTCCTGGTTGCTGCCGTTGCGTTGTCTGCTGTTGCTGGCGTTCATGCGGAAGACAAGGAGTTGAACATTTATTCGGCCCGCCACTATCAGACAGATGATGCGTTATATGGCGACTTTACCAAGCAAACCGGGATCAAGATCAATCGTATCGAAGCTGACGATAATGCGCTGCTGGAACGCCTGAAGACCGAAGGCAAAAACAGTCCTGCCGACGTCATCTTGATGGTGGACGCCGCTCGCCTGTGGCGCGCGCAAATCGAGGGCTTGTTCCAGCCTGTCAAGTCGAAAGTACTGGCAGCCCGCATCCCGGCCCATCTGCAAGGCAATGATGCAGGCGAAGGACCGCAGTGGTATGGCTTTTCGACCCGCGGTCGCATCATCGTCTACAACAAGGCGACCGTCAAACCTGAAGATGTGGCAACTTACGAAGCGCTGGCTGAATCGAAAAACAAGGGTAAAGTCTGCACCCGTTCCGGCTCCCATCCTTACATGCTGTCCCTGATCGGATCGCTAGTTGAGCGCAACGGCGAAAAAGCCACGGAAGACTGGGCGCGCGGCATGGTCAGCAATTTTGCTCGCCCACCACGCGGCGGCGATACCGACCAGATCAAGGGCGCGGCCTCCGGCGAATGCGGGGTAGCGCTAGCCAACACCTATTACTATGTGCGCATGATGCGCTCGACCAAACCGGAAGACCGCGAGGCAATGAGCAAGCTCAGCTTTGTCTGGCCCAACCAAAAAACCTCTGGCGCACATGTAAACGTAGCCGGCGGCGGCGTTGCCAAAAATGCCCCACACCCTCAGGCGGCAGTCAAGTTTTTGGAATATCTGGCCAGCGATTCGGCCCAGCGCAACTTCTCTGATGGCAATAACGAATGGCCGGCCGTGCCCTCTGTCAAAACACAGAATCCGGCACTGGAGTCACTCGGCACATTCAAGACCGAAAAACTTTCGATCGCCACCATAGGCAAGAACCAGATCGTAGCGCAAAAAATCCTTGATCGAGTCGGCTACAAATAAATCACCGGTCTCTGTGCGATCGGGTAATTATTGGGAGTATCAGCAATAATTACCCGGTTAGCGCATATTATAATTGCAAAAAATAAAATACACTATCCAGTAGTTTAATGGCAATGGCGCCAGAAAAACCTAGCGTTGCAGCAAGGAACCGCCCAAGCCCTGCAGCGGCCCCAGCGGGGTACGCTCTTCCTGCAACTGCTGGATATTCGGCTTGCCGCTCCACAGCTTGTATATCACCCGCGCATCCCTGAGCACGACGATCGCATTGAACTGCCATCCGGAAATATCCACGCGGCGCTGAAAATTCAGAAAGTCCAACCAGAAATTGCCAAAACGCTTGCGATCAAGATGCGTCTGTCCGATTTCGTAGGCGATACAGGCTTTATTTTCCATCAGGCAACTTTGCAATTCCGTATCCAGCAAGCGGATATCCAGCGATGAGCCGGCGGTAATCTTGCGCAGCAAGTCGGCATGGCTCAGGATCGCGACGTTAGGTGTTTTTTCCGGATCGATACCCAAGTCTTGCAGTTGTGTCGTCGATGTCGAATAGACAATGATGCCGTCAAACATCGCTTGCGCCTCAGCATAACTATGCCATGGCGTTCGCATATCCTCCTTGGAATGCGGCAACAGGTTGGCGCATCCGGACAACATCAAAAAAACACTGGCGAGGCAACATTTTCTAAGATCGCAACGCAGTATCAGCTTCATAGTGCCCATTTGGTCGTATCTGGCAGTATCCTGCCGCAGCCTTGCTAAAGAGGAAAAGCGATGTTTTATTTTGCCAGAAAAATGCCGCCATGAAACACATAACAAGCGATGCTATGGCCTAAATCAAACGAAACGAACGGAATCACTTTGCCGTCGGCAGCGCATCCGGTTCGCACACCGAGCCGCTGGAAAACTGCACCGTGAAGGTGCTGCCGCTGTTCGGCGCTGATTCGATCGACAGTGTCGCGCCATGCCGCAGCAGCACATGCTTGACGATGGCCAAGCCTAGGCCTGTGCCTTGGGTCTCTCGGGAGCGACTTTTGTCGACCCGATAGAAGCGCTCGGTCAGGCGCACAATATTCTCCGGCAAAATCCCGATACCGGTGTCCTGCACAAAAAATTGCGGCCCGCTGGCAGCCATCCGCCAGCCGATCCGGATGCATCCTCCGTCGTTGGTGTACCGCACTGCATTCGAAACCAGATTGCCGAACGCACTCCTGAGCTCTTCCATACTCCCCTTGATGTTGGGGCCGTCGATTTCCAGCGTTACCGTGTGCCGTCCGCCTGACAACGCATTGGCCTCGCGCAGGATACTTTCCAGCAGCACCTGCACCTTGACATGTTCCGAGCGCATCGGGTAGTCGATCGACTCCAGCCGCGACAACGTCAGCATGTCTTCCACCAGGTTCTGCATGCGCTGGCCCTGCTCTGCCATCAGCTTCAGGTGCGCGGTCCGGGTTTGCGGCTCCAGTTTGCCCTGGCCGAGTGCGATTTCAAGAAAACCGTTAATGACGGTCAGCGGTGTGCGCAGTTCATGCGAGGCATTGGCGATGAAGTCGCGCCGCATCATGTCGATGCGGTCGGAATCGGTTGCGTCATGGGTAACCAGAATCTGGCGGCGACTTTCAAACGGAATGATTTGGACAATCAGCTTGCGGTCTTTAAACGACAGCGTCAGCGGCTGTTCATAGCGCCCCAGAATAATGTAATCCATGAAGTCCGGGCTGCGCACCAGGTTGGTCACCCGCATCCCCTCGTCGCGCTCCAGTGTCAGCCCGAGATGCTTTTCCGCCGCCGGATTGCACCACTCCAGAAACAGCACATCATCCATGATGACAACTCCATCCGGCAGTAAGTGCATGGCCTGTCGAAAGCGCGCCAGCCATTCGGTCAGCTCGGTCTGGTTCTTTTCATCCATGCGCCGGGTGCGGTACAGGCGGGAAAAAACATCGGTCCAGGCGCCCCATCCATCAGGCAATTTCGCACTATTGGGCTCATCCAGCCAGGCATTCAACTGATAAAGATAAGACAATTGCACGCCAAGCTGGCTGATCAGCAGCACCAGGGCGGCAATCAAGCCCGATACCAGGCCGAAAAAGAATCCAAAGACTGCGGCTCCAAGCAGAAGGAATATCAGCCGCAAGGCGGCTGGAATCCAGAACAACAACGCTGCGCTCATTTCCGGATACTCATTTCTCAGTCAGCATATAACCTACGCTACGCACTGTTTTGATCAAATGCTGCGCCTCCTTCATAACCTTGCGCAGCCGCAGCACATGCACATCGACGGTGCGCTCTTCAATGACTGCATGATCACCCCAGACCTTGTCGAGCAATTGACTCCTGGAAAAGGCCCGCTCCGGATGTGCCATGAAAAACTTCAACAGCTTGTATTCGGCATGGCCGATCTCGATTTTCTGGCCGCCAATGCTGACGCTGCAACTGAGCGGATCGAGCATCACAGTATCGATAGCCATCACGCTCTGCCCATGCTCAGGGCTCTTGCGACGCAGCATCGCATTGATGCGCGCAGTCAGTTCGCGCGGGGAAAATGGCTTGGTAATGTAATCGTCGGCGCCATGATCGAAGCCGGCGATCTTGTCTTCCTCCATGCTTTTGGCGGTCAGCATGATGACCGGCAAGCCATTCCACTGGCGCTCGGCGCGCACCCGCGCCAGCAGCCGCAAGCCGGTCTGGTCGGGCAGCATCCAGTCCAGCAGGATCAGTTGCGGCGCGTTTTTCTGCAGAAACTCCCATGCATCGGCGACATTGCGCACCACCACCGGATTCCAGCCCGCTGAACGCAAAGTGAAAACCACCAGTTCCGCGATTGCGGGCTCATCTTCCACCACCAGAATTGATATCTTATCGACTGCCATAATGCTTACCCTGCGCTATCCTTATTGGCCGCAGCGTAATCGGTATGCCGGATATCCTTGCCTTCGACGATGTAGATGACATACTCGGCAATATTCTTGGCGTGGTCGCCAATCCGCTCGATCGCCTTGGCAACCCACAGCGTATCGAGCGCTATGGAAATGGTGCGCGGGTCTTCCATCATGAAGGTAATCAGATTGCGCAGGATGGAACGGAACTCGAAATCGACACCCTCATCCTGCGCAATGATCCGAATCGCCTGTTTTTCGTCCAGCCGCGCGAATGCATCGAGCGCGTCATGCAACATGTCGCTGGTGTTGGCGGCGATGACGCGCACGGTCTCGTAGTGATTCAGAATTGCTGCACCACGTTCCTTGATGCTCTTGGCGGCCCGGGCAATTTTGCTGGCTTCGTCGCCGATCCGTTCCAGATCTGTGATCAGATTGTAAGTCGACATGACGATGCGAAGGTCGTTGGCGGTCGGCTGACGCCGCACGATCAAACGGCTGCAGGCATCATCCAGGGTGACTTCGAGCTGGTTGACCGCAGCGTCGCCCTTGATCACCTGCTCCGCCTGGACTATATCGCCGCTGCGAAAGCACGCCATCGCATCGTGAAACTGGCTCTCGACCAAGCCGCCCATTGCCAGCACTTTCGACTGGATCAAGTCCAGCTCCAGGTCATATTGTTTGGAAGAATGCACACTTGGCATCATGTTCTCCTTGGTATTTGAATGGATGCAGTGCTTAGCCGAAACGGCCGGTAATGTAATCCTGCGTTTCTGTCTTTGCCGGATTCATGAATATCTGATCCGTTTCGCCGAACTCAACCAGCTCGCCCAGATACATGTATGCAGTATAGTCAGATATCCGCGCCGCCTGTTGCATGTTGTGGGTGACGATGGCGATCGTGTAATCCTGCTTCAATTCGTTGATCAGCTCTTCGATCTTGGCGGTGGAAATCGGGTCCAGCGCCGAGGTCGGCTCGTCCAGCAGCAACACCTCCGGCTTGACCGCTACGCCACGGGCAATGCACAGCCGCTGTTGCTGCCCGCCCGACAGACTCAGGCCGCTTTTATTCAGCTTGTCCTTGACCTCATCCCAGATTGCGCCTTTCTTCAGCGCCCATTCGACCCGCTCATCCATTGCGCCCTTCGACAGGTTTTCATACAGGCGCACCCCGAACGCAATGTTGTCGTAGACCGACATCGGAAATGGCGTCGGCTTCTGGAACACCATGCCGACCTTGGCGCGCAGCATGTTGACATCCTGCCCCTGCGCCAGAATATTGCTGCCGTGATACATGATGCTGCCTTCAGCGCGCTGTCCCGGATACAGGTCGTACATCCGGTTCAGGGTACGCAGCAAAGTCGATTTGCCGCAGCCGGAGGGGCCGATAAAGGCGGTCACTTTCTTTTCGTGAATATTCAGATTGATGTTCTTCAGGCCCTGGAAAGCGCCGTAAAAAAAGTTCAGGTCAGAAATTCCGATGGTCGTTTTTGGGTTCATGTTCACAGACGTTTGATTATTCATATCGATCATGATGGACAATTAATGCTGTACTTTCTGATTAAACAAGGTGCGCGACAGGATATTCAGGCCCAGAACGCTGAACGTCACCAGAAGTGCGCCGCCCCAGGCCAGCGCGCGCCAATTGTCATACGGGCTCATCGCAAACTGATAAATCACGACCGGCAGATTGGCCATCGGAGCGTTCATGTTGTCGCTGTAGAACTGATTATTCAATGCAGTAAACAACAACGGCGCGGTTTCGCCGGAGATTCTGGCAACTGCCAGCAATACACCGGTCACGACACCCGCTTTTACCGCGCGCAGACGCACGGACGTCGCCACCTTCCAGCGCGGCGCACCAAGAGCAAACGCTGCTTCGCGCAGACTGGTCGGCACCAGATTAAGCATGTTGTCGGTAGTGCGCACCACCACCGGAATTGCGATCAGGGAAATCGCAAAACTGCCGGCCCAACCGGAGAAATGATGCACGTTGGCGACATATATTGCATAAATAAACAGACCGATCACAATCGAGGGCGCCGATAACATGATGTCGGTGACGAAGCGCGTGACCTTGGCGAACCAGCTGACTTCCCCGTATTCGGCCAGGTAAATACCCGCCAGAATGCCGACCGGGGTACTGATGAAGACGGCCACGCCCACCATCAACAGACTGCCGATGATCGCATTCATCAAACCGCCGCCATCGCTACCGGGCGCGGGAGTAGTCTGGGTGAACATCGCCATATCAATCGCGCCGACGCCCTTAACGACCAGGGTCAGCAGGATCCAGGTCAGGAAAAACAGGCCGATCGCCATCGCGAAAAACGACAAGGCTATACCGACCCGATGGACCCACAAGCGCCGGCGATAGACCGGATTCATCTCGGGTTTTTTCATTTCGCCCCCTCTTTTCGGGACATGCCCATCAACATTAATTTAGCGGCCGACAACACGAGGAAGGTGATTGCGAACAAAATCAGGCCGAGTGCGAATAGCGATGACACATGCAAAACCGAATCGGCTTCCGCAAATTCATTTGCCAGGGTGGAAGCAATGCTGTTGCCCGCTGCAAACAGCGACCACGACAATTTGTGCGCATTGCCGATCACGAAGGTGATCGCCATCGTCTCGCCCAGCGCCCGTCCCAGGCCCAGCATCACCGCGCCGACCACGCCGATCCTGGTATACGGCAAGACAATCTTGCGCACCACTTCCCATTTGGTGCAGCCGAGCGCATAAGCGGATTCCTTCAGCACCGGCGGCACCGTTTCAAATACATCACGCATCACCGAGGCAATGAATGGAATGATCATGATCGCCAGTATCAAGCCCGCCGCCAGCATGCCGATCCCCATCATCGGCCCCTTGAACAACTGGCCGATAACCGGCAATTGCCCCAGTGTATTTGCCAGCGCCGGCTGAATATAGTCGGCGAATATCGGGGCAAATACGAATAAACCCCACATGCCGTAAATAATGCTGGGCACGCCGGCCAACAACTCGATTGAGGTACCCAATGGACGCTTCAGCCATGCGGGACAGATTTCAGTCAGGAACAGTGCAATCCCGAAGCTGATCGGAAACGCGATCAACAGTGCGATAAATGAGGTAATGAGCGTGCCGGAGATGGCGATCAGGGCGCCGTACTTATCGTTGACCGGATCCCACTCGACACTGGTTACGAACGGCAGTCCGAACTCTTTCAAGGCCGGCCAGGCACCTATCATCAACGAGACAATGATGCCCATCAGAACGAACAAGACACTCAGTGCAAACATGAGTGTCAGTTTATGGAAGAAAAAGTCCTGAAGCCGCTGCTTGCGCATCGTCGCCTTCAGTGCCTTGCTGAATATATGACTATCGCCGACTTCGCCATTCTGCTGCGAAACCCGATCCGGAAAGGAGTTAATGTTTGCGCTCATCGTCTGCAATATTCAAAAGAAACTGGAATCATATGACATCCCGAAGTGGTGGGACACAATGGCTGCCGGCCGCCGGATGTTTAACATCCGGCGGCCGGCAGCCATGCAAATATTACTACCTTACCAAACGGTCTTGCCGGAACCGTCCTTCAGTTGTGTTTTCCAGGCTTCATTGACCAGCTTGACTACAGGAGCCGGCATCGGCACATAGTCAAGCTCAGTCGCCATGGCGCCGCCATTTTTGTACGCCCAGTCAAAAAACTTCAGCACGTCTTTCGCGCGACTCGCGTCTGCTTGCGCCTTGTGCATGATGATGAATGACGCGCTAGTGATAGGCCAGCTTGCTTTGCCGGGCTGATCGGTCAGCAAAACCGACATGCCTGGCGTCTTCACCCAGTCAGCGCCTGCTGCCGCAGCCTTGAAACTCTCATCGTCAGGCTGCACGAATTGGCCGTCGCGGTTCTTAACCTGGGTATGCGCAATCTTGTTCTTTTTCGCGTATGCGTATTCTACGTAGCCGATCGAACCCTTGATCCGCTGCACATTGGCGGCCACCCCTTCATTGCCTTTGCCGCCGACACCGGCAGGCCATTTGACCGCGGTACCGGCGCCCACCGTCGCCTTAAAGTCGGCATTGGTCTTGGACAGGTAATCAGTCCATACAAAGGTCGTGCCCGAACCATCCGAACGATGCACGACAGTAATGTCCTGATCCGGTAGCTTCACGCCCTGGTTCAGCGCAACGATTTCAGGCGCGTTCCATTTGACGATCTTGCCCAGATAAATCTGCGCCAGAACATCGGCAGTCATTTTCAATTGGCCGGGAGCAACGCCTGGCAGGTTGACGACAGGCACGACGCCGCCCATGATGGCCGGGAACTGCATCAATCCTGCCGCCTCCATGTCATCAAACTTGAGCGGCATGTCGGAAGCGCCGAAGTCGACGGTTTTTGCCTTGATCTGCTTGATGCCGCCGCCGGAACCAATCGATTGGTAGTTCATGCCGGTGCCGGTGGCCGCTTTGTAAGATTCGGCCCATTTGGCATAAATCGGATACGGGAATGTTGCGCCGGCGCCGGTGATGTCGGCTGCCACTGCTGTCGAGAATGTCATTGCCGAAACGGCTGTAAGCGCTACTGATTTAATGATTTTATTCAGATTCATACCAGCTCCGTTGTGTGAATAAATGTGACAGGCCGAACTCTACCGAAGGTTTATGACCGCTTTATGACACGGATTAATTTATGCGAAATGCGCCGGCGCGTCGTCAATTTCAAAACTGATCTGTCATTAACTTGTCATATTAAAATCCTACAATGCAATAATCGGATCCATATCCTCCACTTTGCTGCCATTGCTTTCCCGTAACGATGAATAAGAAAGATATGAAGCCGAATCTTGCCATCATTGCCCCTTACGCCAATAGCAGCATCTATCTCGACCGCGAACTTTCCTTGCTTGCTTTCAACCGACGGGTGTTGGCGCAAGCCGAGGACGCCAGCGTGCCGCTGCTGGAGCGTCTGCGCTACTTGTGCATCGTCAGCAGCAATCTGGATGAATTCTTTGAAGTCAGGGTGGCCAGTATCCTGGCGCAAAACAGCATCGATGGCGTCCTAACCGAGCATCCCGGCCTGCTGGCCGCCCTCGATCGCATCAGTACCGAATGCCACCAGCTGGTGCGACATCAATATACGATCCTCAACGATGCTGTGCTGCCGGAACTATCCAGGCACAACATACATCTGCTGCGCCATAACGAACGCAACGATGCGCAACGGGCCTGGATCAAGGCGTATTTCGAGCGTGAAGTACGGCCGTTGCTGACACCGATCGGACTCGACCCGGCCCACCCGTTCCCATTGGTCGTCAACAAGAGCCTGAATTTCATCGTGTCGCTGTCCGGCAAGGATGCGTTTGGCCGCGGCACCGCGATTGCCATTGTAAAAGCGCCGCGGGTGCTGCCGCGCGTGATCGGGTTGCCGCAAGCGCTATCCGGCAGCGGCATCGCCTTCTGCCTGTTGTCCTCCGTGATTCATGCCCATATCGAGGATCTGTTTACCGGCCGGGAAGTTCTCGCCTATTCGCAATTTCGCGTCACCCGCGACAGCGATCTGTGGGTGGACGAGGAAGAAGTCAAAAACCTGCGCCAAGCGCTGAAGGGCGAGCTGCAAAGCCGTCAGTTCGGAGCCGCAGTCCGGCTGGAAGTGGCTAAAAACTGCCCGGAACATCTGTCGCAGTTCTTGCTGAACCAGTTTTCGCTGCACCACAGCCGCCTGTATGCAGTGGATGGGCCGGTCAACATGGTGCGCCTGTCGGAACTGATCGATCATGTCCAGGCACCAGAGCTGCGCTTCCCGCCATACTTTCCGGGACAGCCGCCGCTGCCGTCCAACGGCGACATCTTCACGCTGCTCAAGAAGCAGGATGTGCTGCTGCACCATCCGTTCCAGACCTTCCAGACCGTGATCGATTTCATCCGTCGCGCCGCACTCGATCCCGATGTGCTGGCGATCAAGCAAACCATCTATCGCGCCGGCATGGATTCCGATCTGATGCAGGCCTTGATGACCGCCGCCCGGATGGGCAAGGAAGTTACCGTCATCGTCGAACTGATGGCACGCTTCGATGAAGAGGCCAATATAAACTGGGCCGACCAACTGGAACTGGCCGGCGCACAAGTGGTGTATGGCGTGGTAGGCCTGAAAACGCATGCAAAACTGGCGCTGGTGATCCGCCGCGAGGCAGGCGTGCTGCGCCATTACGCCCATCTGGGCACCGGCAATTACCATTCGAAAACCACCCGGCTGTATACCGACTTCGGCCTGCTGACTGCGCACTCCGAGATCGGTGCCGAAGTCAACGAGGTTTTCATGCACCTGACCAGCCTGACCGTGCCGAAACGCATGAAGCATCTGTGGCTGGCACCCTTTTCACTGCAAAAAAACATCGTCGGCGCGATCCGCAATGAAGCCAGGATTGCCCGCGAAGGCCGGCCGGGGCACATCATCGCCAAGATGAATGGGCTGGTCGATGAATCTGTAATTCGCGCGCTGTATGCGGCATCCAGCGACGGCGTCAAGATCGACCTGATCATCCGTGGCACCTGCGCGCTGAAACCCGGCGTGCCCGGACTGTCGGACAACATCAAGGTGCGCTCGATCGTCGGGCGCTTCCTGGAACACAGCCGCATCTATTATTTTCGCAATGATCTGGCGCAGGACGTCTATCTGTCCAGTGCCGACTGGATGAATCGCAACCTGCTGCGTCGTATCGAGGTCGCATTCCCGATCTATGACAAGGCGCTCAAGAGGCGCGTGATGACCGAAGGCTTGCGCCCTTACCTGAAAGACAATGTAAATGCCTGGGAACTGAACTCCGACGGCAGCTACCACCGCAAAAAGACGCGCGCTAAACAGGCCCGTTTTTGCGCCCAGCAATTCCTGATGCAGGCACTGGGATCGCACACCGCGATCGATGAGGGGTGATCCCGAAAAAGGAGTTGATGATGGAACTGATCTTGTGGCGCCACGCAGAAGCTGAACCGGGCGAAGCCGATGCCGACCGGGTTCTCACCGGGAAGGGCCAAAAACAGGCGGCGAAAATGGCCGAGTGGCTCGACAGCACGCTGCCCAACGGCTGCAAGATCCTGGTCAGCCCGACCGTTCGCACCCGGCAGACCGCGGCAGCGCTGGGACGCAAATTCAAACTCAGCGCCGAACTCGGACCTGGCACCACTGCGACGAAAATCCTGGCCGCAGCCAACTGGCCAGAAGGCCGCGAGCCGGTCCTGATCATCGGCCACCAGCCCAGCCTGGGCCGTTTGGCCGCGCTGCTGGTCAGCGGCACCGAACAGGACTGGCCGATCCGTAAGGGCTGCGTCTGGTGGATCGCGCAAAGAATCCGCGCCGACCTGACCGAGACCTATGTGCGGGCCGTGATGGGGCCGGAACTGGTGCTCAAATGATAATAATATACAGGAATGTGTATTTTTAAGATGCCAATGAAGATATGCGGGAATGGCAGCATTATTTAATATACCCCTGCATTTATTGAAATGCACTACAACGCCGCCGTCTCCTTCAGATAATGGCGCGCATAGCGGCCATCGAGTCGCTCCAGCGGCAACAGCAGAAACAGGTCGGCGCAGTGGAAATCGGGGTCCCAGGCCGGTTCGCCGCAAACCCAGGCGCCGCTGCGCAGATAGCCTTTCAGCAGCGGTGGAACAACCGGCGCATGACCGGGCTCGCGCTCTTCAATCGGAAACGGCAGGTGCGGCGTCACCCGGTATTCGGGCGGCGCCAGATTGCGCTCCGACAGTGCGTGATACAGCGCGGCGGCGTTATGGCCGCCATCGGCCAGGCTGATGCTGGCGCAGCCGATCAGGTAATCGCAGCGTTCGCGCCGCATGTATGCGGCCAGCCCCGCCCACAGCAGCATGATGACGCCGCCGCTGCGGTAGTCGGGATGGATGCAGGCGCGCCCGGCCTCGGCGATCCGGCCGCGCAAATGCGCCAGCCGGCTGAGGTCGAACTCCTGCTCTGAATAGAAGCGCCCGGCCCGCCGCGCCGCATCGGCACTCAGCACCCGGTAAGTGCCGACCACCTTGAGGGTTTTGCTGTCGCGCACGATCAAGTGGTCGCAGAATGGATCAAATTCATCCTGATCCAGACCCTCCGGATTGGCCAGCGTCGTCAGCCCCATGGCCTTGATGAATATCTTGTAGCGCAAACGCTGCACTTCGCGCAACTCTGCCGGGGTGCTGGCAAGGCTCAATGCCAGTTTGGAAAAATGCGGCTTCGCATCGGCAGGAATTGTCAGTAATCGCATGTTCGCCCTTGGATTGAATACAGCAAGAGCGTAACCGCAGAATGTTTCCGCGCGATGACGGCTGCATGTCGATTGCGTGACATGCGCGCAACGATTTTCCAACATAGAATATACAGCATGCTGTATTTTTAAATATGCAACGAATATATGCGCAAAGCAGTATATTTTTTATGATACTCCGGCACAGATCGAATGATGGGCTATCGATGCATGCCCGACGGTTGCATCGCATCCATAAAAAAACCGGAGCGATTGCCCCGGCCTGGTGTTGCTTGCGCTGCTGCGAATATTATTTGTCCTTCTTCGGCCGCCCTGCCTTCAATGGCATCAGGCCAGCCAGTGCGGCCTGCAATTGGGCCGCGCTCAACTGATCAACCAGCGCCACGCCGATGCGCAACAATTCGCTTTTCCTGACATTGAAACCGGCCTTCAGCGATGCCTTCTTGACCTTGCCCAGGACTGCATACTCCACTTCCGGCATGGTGAAACTGTCCCTCACCAACTTGGCCTTCTTGGCCTTGACTGCGGCTGCCGGCTTGGCTGCTGCCTGCGGCTTGACTGCGGGTGCTGCAGCCTTCGCCACCGGGGCCTTGACGCTGTTGCGCACCGCTGCCTTTTTGACTACTGTTGTTTTAGCAGCCGGCGGCCTGCCGACGCGCGCCACCTTCGTCACCGCTGCGGTCTTGGACGGCGTCACCGCAGTTGCTGCCTTGGCTGCCTTGACCACGGCGGGCGCCGGTTCGGCTACCGCAAGGACCGGCTCGGGAGTGGCGGCACTGTCAGATTTCGGGGTCGGACTCTTGTTCATTTTCTCTCTCCAATAAATAGTATAAACAATATATAAAATTTAATCGGGTTTTGCAAGCGCCCACCCTGCATGAATGCCGCACCGAACCACCGTGGAGCTATCCATTGCGCTTGATGATGAAATCGACATCGACGTCTTCCCAGCAATCGACCTCCTTTTCCATCCAGTAAGAAATGGTCGGATGGTTCGAAATCCAGTCCTGGCGCAGGTCCAGTTCGATCCGGTTTTTCATCTTCAGGCGCAGCGCACTCACATCCACATCGATGCGCGAATGCATGAATATGACCGCCAGGCGCAACGCCAATACCGCCTTGGCCGAATCCGGATTGGATAACACGTCGCTGACCTTGCGCAGGTTGCCCTTGTGCGCCAGGATCAGGCGGCTCATCGACTTTTGCTCGCGGGTGGTAAAGCCGGGCAAATCGGCATGCTCGATCAGGTAAGCGCCGTGCTTGTGATAATCGGTCTGCGACACCGCCAGCCCGACCTCGTGCAGCAGTGCGCTCCAGTAGAGTTGCCTGGCGAGGGCGTCGGAGGCCGGCTTCAATTGCCGAAACAGCGCTACCGCGATGGCGGCCACGTTGTTGGCCCGCTTCTCCGCCACATGAAAGCGCTGCAGGCAGTCGCGCACCGTTTGCTCGCGCCGGTCGCGCCGGGTCGCGCGCAAATACAGGTCCCACATCACACCCATGCGCAGCCCGGCTGCGATCGGCTGCATGCTGGAGATGCCAAGCTCCTGAATCACGCCGATCAATATCGACAGGCCGCCCACCAGCACCGCAGCACGCTCCGGCTTCAAGCCGATCAGATCGATCTTGTCGACGCTGCCAAACGCAATCAGACGCTGCCGCAAGTCTTCCAGGCTGGCATGCGACAGCGTGCCATCGCCCAAGCCGTTCTTCAGGATCGCATCCGAAATCGCCCGCATGGTGCCGGAAGAGCCGTAGGCAATCGACCAGTTGTCGGGATGATAGGGCGGCGCCGCATCTTCGAAATGGCTGCGGGCGGAAAGTACTGCCGCATCGAAAGTGGCGGCATCGATGCGGCCGTCGGGGAAAAATAGCAGGCCTTGCTTGACGGTGCCGATGCCGAACGACTCGACATGTTCGATGTCGGGGCCGTGCCCCAGAATCAGCTCGGTGGAGCCGCCGCCGATATCGAGCACCAGCCTGCGCTCGGAAGCCAGCGCGACCGCGCACGCGACGCCCATGTAAATCAGCCGCCCTTCTTCTTCGCCGGAAATGATTTCGATCGGATAGCCGACCGCCTGCTCCGCCAGCGGCAAGAAATCGGCCGCATTCTTGGCGATCCGAAAGGTATTGGTTGCCACCACCCTGACCGCATGCAGCGGAAAACTCGCCAATACCGCATTAAAACGGCGCAGGGTATCTAGCGCACTCTGCATCGCCTGCCCGGTCAGAAAGCCATTCCGGTCCAGACCGGCAGCAAAACGAATCGACTCGCGCAAGCTCTTGACCACGCGTATCCTCTCGCCGTCATGTACACCGATATGCAGACGAAAACTATTCGAACCCAAATCCACTGCAGCAAACATGCAACCCCCTCTTATTTCTCGAATTCAATCGCATACCAAACGTCTGTCAAAGACAATACAGGCCCCAAAATCAACGGCCATGCGACGACTGAAACGGGGTTCGTGCGGTATTTTTGAAATGAAGTGTGAGTATACAGTGACAGCAAGCTGCCGGACGCAAGAGGCTACCTGGCGTGAACCGCGTCGTCCGGCATACATGCGCCGGGCGGCGCGGGAGTGCTAGCGCTCGTCGTAACTGATAACCACGCGCTTGCTCGTTGCGCGGGCCTGGCAACTCAGCACGAAGCCCTGCGCCATTTCCGACGCTTCCAGGGTGAAGTTCTTGTCCATTTCGACCGTGCCTTCAAGAACCTTGGCCCGGCAGGTGCAGCACACGCCCGATTTGCAGGAAAACGGCAAATCGAGTCCGGCATTCAGGGCCGCATCGAGCACCCGTTCGTCGGCGCCTATGCGCATCTCATGCTGCTTGCCATCGACCAGGATCGACAGGGAAACGTCTTTTGCCGCTTGATTCCCGTTCAGCGCAGCGTCGGTGTCGGCCTGAACCTTGGCGGCGACTGCCGCACTGCTTGTAAATCTTTCAGTGTAGACACGATTTTGCGGGACACCGGCACCGACCAGCGCCGCCTCGGTCGCTTCTATCATCGCTTCCGGACCGCAAATGAACACTTCGTCCATGCTGGCCACCGGCAACAGCGCAGCGATAATCGCGCGGACCTTGTCGCCATCGATGCGCCCCTGCAGCAGATCCACTTCCTGCGCCTGACGCGACAGGATATGAATCAAGGTCAGGCGATCCGGATAGCGATCCTTCATGTCTTGCAGGGTTTCGTTGAACATCACGCTGGACATGTGGCGATTGCCATAGACCAGGGTGAATTTCGATTCCGGCTGCTCTTCCAGCGTGGTGGCCGCGATCGACAGAATCGGCGTGATCCCCGAGCCGGCGGCAAAACCCACCCGATGAATCGCGCGCTGTTTGCGCACGGTAAAACGCCCATCGGGCGGCATCACGCTGATCGTGTCGCCGACCTTGAGCGAAGTCGCCGCCCAGTTGGAAAAGAGTCCGCCCTCGACCGGGCGAATGCCGATCTCCAGCTCGCCCAATGTGGCCAGACGGCTGCGCGGACTGCTGACCGAGTAATTGCGCCGCAGCTGTTCGCCACCCACGTTGGCGCGCAGGGTCAGGAATTGTCCGCACTGAAAATTGAATATCTGCCGTGATTCGGGCGGGATATCAAAGGTGATCGCCACCGAGCCAGCCGCTTCCGGGTTGACGCGTTTGATGGTGAGTTCGTGAAAATGAGGGGCAGACATGTGGTGATGCTCCGATAAAGACTAATAAGGCTTGAAATAATCGAACGGTTCCTGGCAATCCAGGCACTTGTACAGCGCCTTGCAGGCCGTTGACCCGAAATAGGAAGATTCGACGGTGTTGCCGGAGCCGCAACGGGGGCACACCACCGCATCGGCTGCGCCCGATACCGGACGACGCGCCATGAAGCGCACGACGCTGGTCGCCGCCGCTGTCCGATGCGGCGGCGCGATGCCGTAGGCGCGCAGTTTTTCCTTGCCGGCCTCGGTCATCCAGTCGGTGGTCCATGCCGGGGCAAGCTGCGTGATGACCCGTGCCGGGATCCCCTGCGCCTGCAGGGCCGATCGCACGTCATCCTCAATCTGCCCCATGGCCGGACAACCGCTGTAGGTGGGAGTGATAATCACCTCCAGCCCATCGTCTGTCTCGCGCACATCGCGCAGGATGCCCAGGTCGCGCAAGGTAATGACCGGGATTTCCGGGTCGGAAACATCGTCGAGTGCCGCCCAGGCAGCTTGAACGCGGGTGCTCATCGGATCACCAGCAGCCATTCGGGTGGGCGCGCGCGAGGCTCTGCATCTCGCCGAGCAGGTAACCCAGGTGCTCGGAATGCAGGCCGTTCTTACCCTGCGGCACATAGCCGTCTGTCTTGGAACGGTTCAGGGTCGCTTCCAGCAGCGCATCGTCCACCATGCGATCCCAATCCGTTTTCAGATTTTGCAGATCGACTCCGATGCCGGCAGCACTGGCAGCTGACTCTGCTTGGCTACTGATCCAGAATTCCTGGGTGTACGGCATCAGGTGATCCAACGCGGCCTGCGCGCGCGCATGGGATTCCTCGGTACCATCACCCAAACGCAGCAGCCAGTCGCGTGAATGACGCAGGTGATAACGCACTTCCTTCAACGATTTGGCAGCGATGGCAGCCAGCTGCTCATCCCTGGACTCTTGCAAGGCTTCCCACAACAAGGCCATCAGGGCGCTGTAGAGGAAGTTGCGCACGATGGTCGTGGCGTAATCGTGATCGGCGGCGGCATTGGCTGCCAGCGAGCCATGATGCGGCAGTTCAAGCAGCGTGTAATTGCGGAAATCTCCGACATCCCGGAAATAGGCCAGCGTGTCCTCGGTCACCGCGCCGCCCTTGAGCTGGGCTGCCAGTTGATACAGCATCCGCGCTTGCCCAATCAGATCGAGGCTGACGTTGGCCAAAGCGATGTCTTCCTCCAGGATCGGCCCGTGCCCGCACCACTCGGCATTGCGCTGACCGAGAACCAGTGCGTTGTCGGCCAGGTGCAGCAGGTAGTCAACATGGCTTGTCATCACATGTGCCCCACTTCGTCGGGAATCGTATAAAAAGTCGGGTGACGATAAATCTTGTCGGCCATCGGATCAAAAAACTCGGGCTTCTCGTCGGGTTTGCTGGCGGTGATCGCCGCAGACGGCAAGACCCAGATGCTGACGCCTTCCTGGCGACGCGTATACACATCGCGCGCCATTTGCAGCGCTTGTTGCGCATCGGCGGCGTGCAGGCTGCCACAGTGCTTGTGCTCCAGCCCCTGTTTGCTGCGAATAAAAATTTCCCATAGCGGCCATGCTTTCAATTCGGTACTCATGCTGTCTCCTTCATTGTGCGTTCTTGCTGTTTGCGGGCGTAGGCAAGCGCAGCATCGCGCACCCACTGCCCATCGTTATGCGCCTTGACGCGGGTCGCCAGGCGCTCTTTGTTGCATGGACCGTCACCATTGACTGTGGCCCAGAATTCGTTCCAGTCGATCTGACCATAATCGTAATGCTGGCGTTGCTCGTTCCATTTCAGATCCGGATCAGGGAGCGTGATACCCAGCACCTTGGCCTGCGGCACGGTGGCATCGACAAATTTCTGACGCAGATCGTCGTTGCTGATGCGCTTGATGCCCCAGCGCATGCCCTGCGCGCTGTTCGGACTGTCCGCATCGGGCGGACCGAACATGGCCAGACATTTCCACCACCAGCGGTTGACCGCATCCTGCACCATCGCACGCTGTTCTTCGGTGCCTTGCATCATCACCAGCAGAGCCTCGTAACCCTGACGCTGGTGGAAAGATTCCTCCTTGCAGACGCGCACCATCGCACGGGCATAGGGACCGTAGGAACAGCGGCAGAGCGGGATCTGGTTCATGATCGCCGCGCCATCGACCAGCCAGCCGATCACGCCCATATCCGCCCAGGTCAGCGTCGGGTAATTGAAGATGGAGCTGTATTTGGCGCGGCCGCTGTGCAAGCCTTCCAGCATCTGGTCACGACTGGTGCCCAGTGTTTCGGCCGCCGAGTACAGGTACAGGCCGTGGCCGCCCTCGTCTTGCACCTTGGCAATCAGAATCGCTTTGCGCTTCAGACTCGGGGCGCGGGAAATCCAGTTACCCTCGGGCAGCATGCCGACGATCTCGCTGTGCGCGTGCTGGCTGATCTGGCGCACCAGCGTCTTGCGATAGGCTTCCGGCATCCAGTCTTGCGGTTCGATCCTGCCATCGGCATCGATCTTGCTGTCAAAACGGGCCTGCAATTCCGGATTTTCCGTCGAAGGCGCCGGTGGCGCCGCCTTCAGGCCGGGGCTATACTGGACATTAAAGGACTGTGTATACATAGTGATTCATCTCCTTGATGGGTAGAACAAACTCTGGATCCGCGCTCGCTGCTCGGTTTTATTTACATTAAAGAAGCCACGACGGCGTGCGTTTCTCGAGGAAAGCCCCGATGCCGTCCCTTGCTTCATCCGTGGCCCGCTGGCGGGCAATCCGCTGGGCCGTTTCCTCACCGATCGAATCATCGATGGCCCGGCCGTTGATCGCAGCAATCAGATCCTTTGCCGCTTTCTGTGCCTGTGGCGCCCCGGCAATCAGCGCATCGACCAGCGCCGCAACCCCGGCATCCAGGCCATCGACAGTCGTCACTTCGTTGACCAGGCCGATGGCCAGTGCCCGCTCGGCAGAGATGCGCTCGGCGCTCTGGAAGTAACGCAGCGCATGACGCGGCCCGATCGCGCGCAGCACATAGGGACTGATCACCGCGGGGATGATCCCGAACTTCACTTCGGAAGTGGCGAACACCGCATCGGCAGAGGCCACCGCCATATCGCAGGCAGCCGCCAGACCGGTACCGCCGCCCAGTGCTGCTCCTTGAATCCTGGCGATGGTCGGTTTCGACATATCGGCCAGTGCCCGCATCGTCCGGGCAAAGCGGCGGGCGTCCTCGAGATTTTCCGGCTGGCCGCAGGCAGACGCCCGCCGCATCCAGCTCAGGTCGGCCCCGGCTGAAAAGTGGCGGCCCCGGCCGGCCAGCACCACCACGCGCACCGCCTGATCGGCATCGAGCAAGGTGCAGGCAGCGCCCAAATCGGCGATCAGTTGTTCGTTGAAGGCGTTGAAGACTTCCGGACGGTTCATCCAGATCGTGGCAACCCGGCCGCTGCGTTCTATTTCGAGAGTTTCATACATGCTTGTCCGCTCCGGCATCCAGTTCAGCAATTCTTGAAGGTCGGCAAGGCATTCATTGCCTCCGGTCGATTGATGCGGATCAGGCCAACCTTGCCATGAATTTCGGTAAGTACGACTTATGACATTTTTAACTCCCGCTATGGCCGCTCGCGAGCGGCCATGGATTCAGTCTCAGCGTTAATGGGAAATCGTCCAGTCGCCGCCCTTGATTTCCAGCATGCGGAATGCAGAGAGTTCGAGGCCCATGTGGTCGGTGGCCGACATATTGACCACGCCACCCGTTCCGACATAGCCCTTGGTCGCTTCGATCGCATCGCGCACTTTGGCCTTGTCGGTACTGCCGGCACGCTTGATCGCGTCGACCGCGATCATCAGCCCGTCATAGGCGTGACCGCCGAAGGCCGAAACATCCTGCTTGTAGGCATCCTTGTAACCCTTGGCGTAACCGATGGCGACAGCCTTCTGCGGATCGTTGGCCGCCAGCTTGTCGGACACCAGCAGCGCGGCGGCGGGCAGGCGAACGCCTTCGGCCGCCGGACCGGCGATCTTGATGAACTCTTCGGACGCGACTCCGTGGGCGTGGTAGAGCGGCAGGCTGATGCCGAGCTGCTTGTAGTTCTTGGTGACGATGGCCGGACCCTGCCCCAGGCCGAAGACA
>JAUYNR010000027.1 GCA_030698225.1 Oxalobacteraceae bacterium
GCAGCATCGCGTCCGTCATCTGTTGGCGTAAGGGTGTCATGGCAACTCTCCTGTGAATAGGGGAAATCCCCCTCTTCACAGCTTCATCGCAAGCGTCTGCAATGCAAGCGGATCGCTCATCCATATCCAACCCTGACCATCGAGTCGCCCAGCCACCGCGTCAGCGGTTTAGTTCAACGACGAATTCACGTCTCGGGTTGAAGGTTAGGCGAGCAGCCCTTTGGCGGTGCGTACGTCGACAATGTCAACGGTTTTATTCCAGACAGCAGTGCACGAAAGCGGGAACCCCATTTCGCGGCATACACGCGATCAGGCGCCGCCGGCGTAGCCGTTCTGGCGCCACGCTTCGAACACCACCACCGCCACCGTGTTCGACAGATTGAGGCTGCGGTTGTCCGGACGCATCGGCAGGCGGATGCGCTGCTCGGGCGGGAACGATTCGCGCAGCGCGGGCGCCAGCCCGCGCGTTTCCGAGCCGAACACGAACACGTCGCCCGGCAGGAAGCGCGCCTGGGCGAACGGCGCCGATCCGTGCGTGGTCAGCGCGAACATGCGCGCCGGATCGGGCGCGGCCTCGGCCATGAAGGCCTCCCAGTTCTTGTGCACCTTCATGGTCGCGTAGTCGTGGTAGTCGAGCCCGGCGCGCCTCATCTTGGCGTCGTCGAGCGGAAAGCCGAGCGGCTCGATCAGGTGCAGCCGGGCTCCGGTGTTGGCGCACAGGCGGATGATGTTGCCCGTGTTGGGCGGAATCTCGGGTTCAACCAGGACGACGTGGAACAAATTGCTTCTCCTTCGGGGACGACATCAGATTAACGGGGTGGCGTGCGCGCAAACACCAGGTTGCTCACGCGCGCCGCGCCAAAGCGCTTGAACAGGGCGGCCAGTTCATTCAGGGTGTGGCCGCTCGTCATCACATCGTCGACGATCCCGATGTGCTGGCCGCGCACCATGGCCAGCATATCGGGCGCCAGGACGAACGCATTGCGTATGTTGGCGCGGCGCTGGCCCGGCTCCACGCCCGATTGCGCCGGGGTCTCGAGCGCGCGCGTGGCCAGCCGCGCGCGCAGCGCAATGCCAAGCGCGCCGGCCAGCGGCCGGGCAATTTCGAGCGCCTGGTTGAAACCGCGCGCGGCCAGCCGTTGCGGGCCGAGCGGTACCGGGCACAGCACATTGGGCAGCGCGAAGTCCGGCCGCGCGCACAGCGCATCGCGCAGCATGTGGGCGAACCACGGCGCCAGCGCCAGCTTGCCGCCGAACTTGAGCTGCAGCACCAGCTGGTCGACCGGCGCCGCGTAATCGGCGGCGGCCAGGGTCGCGTCGAACGCCGGCCGCTGCGCCAGGCAGGCGCCGCACTGGAAGACTGCATCGGCTGGCGCGACCGGATTGGCGCAGCGCCGGCAGCGCGAGCGGGGCGGCCCGATGAACTGGGCGTGACAGGCCGCGCACACCGCTGCGCCGCAACCTGCCCCGCACAATGCGCAGGAGCAGGGCAGCAAGGCCCGCACCAGCGCCAGCGGCCAGTGGCGCGGCCACAGGCGCGGATCGGCCATTGTCAAACTCGCCTTCATGCAAAGATGTACACTGCAGACATTATCTCATTCATCGCTGTCGCCATGGTGTCTACCCAGTCTACGTCAAAAATGAGCGCGCCCATCGATCTGGCGCGCGTGCGTTCCCTGTTTGCGCAAGCGCGCCAGGTTGCGTCTTCCGATTTCCTGCGGCGCGAAGTCGCCGAGCGCATGCATGACCGCTTGAGCCTGGTCAAGGTGGCGCCGCGCCGCGTGCTCGACGCCGGCTGCGGCGCGGGTGCCGACCTCGGCCCGCTGCAAAAGGACTTCCCGGCGGCACAGATCATCGGCCTCGATGCCGCACCCGGGATGATCGAGGCCGCCAAGACCCCGGCCTCGAGCCTGAAGGCGCTCAACCAGATCCTGAGCCGCCTGCTGCCGGCCAAGGCCGGCGTCGATTTACTGTGCGGCGACTTCGGCAATACGCCCTTCGCGTCGAACTCGGTCGACCTGATATGGTCGAACCTTGCGTTGCACTGGCATCCCCAGCCGGACCGCGTGTTTGCCGAATGGCGCCGCCTGCTGCGGGTCGATGGCCTGCTGATGTTTTCCACCTTCGGGCCGGACACCCTGCGCGAGGTGCGTGCCGCGTTCGCGGATATCGATGCGCAGCCGCATGCGCTGCCGTTCGTGGACATGCACGACTTCGGCGATCAGCTGGTGGAGGCGGGCTTCTCGACGCCGGTCATGGATATGGAGGTCATCACGGTCACCTACCACAGTGCGCAAGCCTTGCTGGCCGATGTGCGTGCCCTGGGCGGCAACCCGCTCCAGACGCGCCGGCGCGGCCTGCTCGGGCGCGCCGCCTGGCTGCGCCTGATCGCCGGGCTGGAAGCGCAGCGCCGCCCGGACGGCAAGCTGGGGCTGACCTTCGAAGTCATCTACGGTCACGCGTTCCGGCCGGCGCCACGGGTGACGGCCGCCGGCGAGGCGATCATTCGCTTCGAGCCGCGCCGCAATGGCAATACGTAGGACGGGTGGCTGCCCTAGGCTGTTTTGCCTAGGCCGCAGCCGGTGCACGGAGCGCGAAACGGGGGGCGGAAAACGTGGTTCGCGGGCCGCAAAACGGCATTGAACAGGGCGCACGCCAGGGGGAATCGAGGGGGAGGGCCGGTGGGGCAGTGGATTTTTCCTTGATGAGCACACTACTCCTTTAGTATAATCAACGATCGAATTTTCTCGGCATACGACTCAGGCGCTTGATCTGAGTCAATAGACGGCCGAATGCAATGGCAGGCCAACGCTCATCAGTGTGCTTTGCTCACCTATGGTCGATGTCATGGTTCCAGTCGGGTCCGCGGCGCCCAGCGCCCAGCTCGATGGAGCCTTTTTGCGCGAATGGTTTAGGAGCGGCAGGGATTCGCAGCTTGGGTCGCTGGACGTAAAAAAAGAAGATTTTTATTTTTGGGTGGTTGGGGAAAACATGACATATGCAAAGCGAGTTCAAGCCTTGATGCTCGGCCTGGCGATCAGCGCCAGCATCCCGGCACTGGCGGCAGCGCCGGAGGTGACGGGGCGTCCGGTTGATTATCAGTTGAATCTGCAGCCGCCCGTGACGCGCATCGCGTCGGAGATTTACGACTTGCACACCTGGATGATGGTCGTATGCATGATCATCTTCGTTGCCGTGTTCGGCGTGATGTTCTACTCGGTGTTCAAGCACCGCAAGTCGCTCGGCCACAAGGCTGCGACCTTCCACGAGTCGACCGCCGTGGAAATTGCATGGACCGTGATTCCGTTCCTGATCGTTATCGGAATGGCCCTGCCGGCAACCAAGACCGTGGTTGGCATGAAAGACACCTCGAACGCCGACATCACCATCAAGGCCACCGGCATGCAGTGGAAATGGGGTTACGACTACCTCAACGGCGAAGGCAAGGGCATTTCCTTCCTGTCGAACCTGGCGACCCCGCGGGCCCAGGTCGGCTCGCCCGGCGTGGCGCCGACCGAGCCGCGCGGCGAGAACTACCTGCTGGAAGTCGACAATGAAGTCGTGGTTCCGGTCAACAAGAAAATCCGCGTCGTCCTGACCGCCAACGACGTGATCCACGCCTGGATGGTTCCGGCCTTCGGCGTCAAGCAAGATGCGATCCCCGGTTTCGTGCGCGACACCTGGTTCCGTTCCGAGCAGATCGGCACCTTCCGCGGCCAGTGCGCCGAACTGTGCGGCAAGGAACACGCCTTCATGCCGATCGTCGTGAAAGTCGTGTCCGGCGAAGACTACAAGACCTGGGTCGCCACCAAGCAAAAGGAAATGGCGGCGCTGGCCGAGGATCCGGGCAAGGTATGGACCATTGACGAATTGAAAATCAAGGGCGAGAAGGTGTACGCTAATAACTGCGCGGTGTGCCACCAGGCCAACGGCAAGGGCGTTCCGGGTGCGTTCGCCGCACTGGACGGCTCGCCGATCGTGAACGGACCGAAGGCAGACCAGATCAAGGTCGTGCTCGATGGCCTCAAGAGTGGCAAGTTCCCCTCTGAAATGCCAGGATGGAAGCAATTGTCGGATTCGGATATTGCTGCGGTGATTAGCTACACCCGCAACAACTGGTCGAACAAGGCTGCGGAAAATATCGTTCAACCAGCCGAAGTTCTGGCTGCGCGCAAGTAAAAATAGCGGATTGCGGGAAAGAGTTTAGCGCAGCGCTACTCCGTCCCCAACAAATTAGGAGTTTTAGATGAGCACAAGCACATTGGATCACGCAATCGACCACGGTCATGATCATGCACATGATCACCCGCATGGACTGAAGCGCTGGTTGTTCGCAACCAACCATAAGGACATCGGTACCCTGTACCTGTGGTTCTCGATGACCATGCTGATGTCGGGCGGCGTCCTGGCACTGATGATCCGTTCCGAACTGTTCACGCCGGGCCTGCAGTTCTTCCAGCCCGAGTTCTTCAACCAGCTCACCACCATGCACGGCATCGTGATGGTGTTCGGCGCCATCATGCCGGCCTTCGTCGGCTTCGCCAACTGGATGATCCCGCTGCAGATCGGCGCTTCCGACATGGCCTTTGCGCGCATGAACAACTTCTCGTTCTGGCTGCTGCCGCCGGCCGCGATCCTGCTCGCTTCCTCGTTCTTCGTGCCGGGCGGCGCAACCGCCGCCGGCTGGACCCTGTATGCGCCGCTGTCGACCCAGATGGGCGCCGGCATGGACATGGCGATTTTCGCGCTGCACCTGATGGGCGCCTCGTCGATCATGGGTTCGATCAACATCATCGTCACCATCCTGAACATGCGCGCTCCCGGCATGACCCTGATGAAGATGCCGATGTTCTGCTGGACCTGGCTGATAACCGCTTATCTGCTGATCGCGGTGATGCCGGTGCTGGCTGGCGCGATCACCATGATACTGACCGATCGTCACTTCGGCACTTCCTTCTTCAATGCGGCCGGCGGTGGCGACCCGGTGATGTTCCAGCATATTTTCTGGTTCTTCGGCCATCCCGAGGTCTACATCATGATCTTGCCGGCGTTCGGGATCATTTCGCACATCATCCCCGCTTTCGCCCGCAAGCCGCTGTTCGGATATGCATCGATGGTATATGCGACCGCGTCGATTGCGATCCTGTCCTTCATGGTCTGGGCGCACCACATGTTTACCACCGGCATGCCGGTTACCGCGCAACTGTTCTTCATGTACGCGACGATGCTGATTTCGGTGCCTACCGGCGTCAAGGTGTTCAACTGGGTTGCCACCATGTGGCGCGGCTCGATGACTTTCGAGACCCCGATGCTGTTTGCGGTCGGTTTTATCTTCGTATTCACGATCGGTGGCTTTACCGGCCTGATTCTGGCGGTGACGCCGATTGACATCCAGTTGCAGGATACTTATTACGTGGTGGCCCACTTCCACTATGTGCTGGTGGCGGGCTCCCTGTTTGCGATGTTCGCCGGTTACTATTACTGGAGTCCGAAATGGACCGGTTTCATGTACAACGAATTGCGTGGAAAAATCCATTTCTGGGGTTCGCTGATCTTGTTTAACCTCACTTTTTTCCCGATGCACTTCCTGGGTCTGGCCGGCATGCCGCGTCGTTACGCAGATTATCCGGCGCAATTCACCGACTTCAATGTGGTGGCATCGATCGGCGGACTCGGTTTTGGCCTGATGCAGGTGTACTTCCTGTTCGCGATAGTGATTCCGACCATCAGGGGCGGGAAAAAAGCGGCGGACAAGCCATGGGAAGGTGCCGAGGGCCTGGAGTGGACCGTGCCGAGCCCGGCGCCGTTCCATACGTTTGAAGTGCCGCCAACCGTTAAATAATGGATGGCGGGCTGAACAGGCCCGCCAGACGAAGTCGATGTCAGAGCCAAAAAAACCGAATAACCTTAAAACGGCATTGATCCTTGGATCAGTTGTCTTGATATTTTTTGTTGGCGTGGTAATCAAGCAAATCTGGTTCCGCTGAAAATGGCCAAGCGCAACGATCTTGAATTGACGCCTGAAAAATCGATGAACCGGCAAATGCTGGGCAAGTTGCTGGTGATTGCCGTTCTGATGTTTGGCTTTGGTTATGCGCTGATCCCGATTTACAAGAAGATCTGCGAAATAACCGGCATTAACGTGCTGACCACGAAAGAGGAGGGTCTGCAGACGGTCGCCAACACGCAGGTGGATAAGAGCAGAACCATTACGGTGGAGTTCGATGCCAATGCGCAAGGTCCGTGGCGTTTTCGGCCCACCGTAAACAGTTTGCAGGTGCATCCGGGTGAAATGGCGCAAGTCATTTATGAAGTGGTCAATAGCCAGAAACGCAGCATGAATGCGCAGGCGATTCCAAGCTATGCACCGCAACAGGCCGAGGCACATTTCAAGAAAGTGGAATGCTTCTGCTTTCAGCAGCAAACGCTTGGGCCGAATGAAGCAAAGCAAATGCCGGTGGTGTTTTTTATCGACCCGGCGCTGCCCAAAAATGTGAAGACCATTACCCTGTCCTACACCTTCTTTGAAGTTGGCGGTCAGCTAAAAAAGGCGATCTGAGAGGGTGTTGATGCAGGATTCAAAGCAAGTCGGAAAGCGCAAGCCATCGTTTCTGGCTACCATGAAAGCGGTCTTCTGGTCGTTTCTCGGGATACGCAAGAAGAGCGATTACGAACAGGACGCAGCACACCTCAATCCAGTGCACGTGGTTATAGCCGCCGTCATCGGAGCCTTGATTTTTATAGCGACGCTGGTGATTATCGTCAAGATGGTCGTCGCAAAATAGCAATTACAATATTCGTATCGGGAGATGTAAATGAGTTCTCAACACGCTAAAGCGCAGTCAGGCGCTCCGTACTACTTCGTTCCAGGCCCTTCAAAGTGGCCGCTGTTCGCAAGCGTGTCGCTGCTGGTCACGATGGTCGGCGCATCTGCCTGGGTCAACGATCTGCGCTGGGGTCCGTATGTCAACATTACAGGCATACTGATGCTGCTCGCCGTGCTGTACCGATGGTTCGGCGAGACTATTGCCGAGTCCGAAAGCGGCTTGTACAGCCAGCGCATTGATACTTCGTTCCGCTGGAGCATGAGCTGGTTCATCTTCTCGGAGGTGATGTTTTTTGCGGCATTCTTCGGCGCCCTGTTCTATGCGCGCAGCATCGCGATGCCTTGGCTAGCGGACCTGGATCACAAGCTGTTGTGGCCGGACTTTAGCGCCCATTGGGGGAATCTCGGTCCGGCCGGCACGGTCGAGGCATTCCAGACCATGGGGCCGTTCCCGATCCCGACCATCAATACCGCGTTGCTGCTGACTTCAGGCGTAACGTTGACGATTGCACACCATGCGATACGTGCCGGCGAGCGTGCCAAGACCGCCTTGTGGCTGTTTGCGACAATATTGCTGGGGGCCACGTTCATCGGCTTCCAGGCCTATGAATACATGCATGCGTACAGCGAACTGAACCTGAAGCTGACTTCGGGCATTTATGGTTCGACATTCTTCCTGCTCACCGGATTTCACGGCTTTCACGTCACGGTGGGCGCGATCATGCTGTCGGTTATCCTGTACCGTGTTCTGAAAGGACACTTTACGCCGCAGCAGCATTTTGCATTCGAAGGCGTTGCCTGGTACTGGCACTTCGTCGATGTGGTCTGGCTGGGCCTGTACGTGGTGATTTATTGGCTGTAAGAGCGGTTGCAAGCTGATCCGGATCGATACGGGCACACGCAAAAAGCCGCACCTCGGTGCGGCTTTTTGCTGGAACAGGATGGTCGCGGCCTAAGTTCGAGATTGCTAACGAATCCCGGTCGGTTGTATCAGCCCGAAGTAATGGGCCGCCAGCAATAGCATAAATAGCGCGATCGAAAATCCGACCCGCAGCGCCAGCGCAGTCACGGTGCGGTTGGTTTTGCCTTTGTCCTTCATCAGGAATATCAGCGCAGACGCTAGGCTGGCAATAATCAGGATGAATCCGATGGCGATGATTGTTTTCATGATGGGGAGTCAAATGCAAGAGGATCGGGATTGCGGTAAGCTCGCCGCCTTCAGTGCAGCATCCCGCAGAGCGATATTGTAATGCCTGTGATGTTTCGCTTCAGGCTGGTTCCATGCATTGCAACCGTGCTGGTGATGGCGATCGGGATCGCGGCCGGACAGTGGCAAACCCGGCGCGCGGCAGACAAGGAGGCGATTGCGCTAAGGTTGTCGGAACGTGCGGCAGCGCCGCCGCTTACCATCGATGCGCGGCTGTTCAGCGCAGATCAGGTGGAATACCGCAGCGTCAGCGTCAGCGGAGAGTTCCTGCCCAACTGGCCGGTCTATCTCGACAACCGCCCTTACCAGGGCGTTGCCGGCTTTTATGTTTTGATGCCGTTCAGGATCGCTTCATCCAGGATGCACGTATTGATCGCGCGCGGCTGGGTGCCGCGTGATCCGGCCAACCGGACCAGGTTACCGGCAATCCGGACACCCGCCGGCATGATTACAGTGCAGGGCATGGCCAGGCGCAATCCGGGCCGGCTATTGCAATTCGGGCAGCAGGACGCGCTGCGCCCGGGCGCTATCTTGCAAAACCTCGACGTTGCCGGCTTTGCACAGGCCAGCGGCTTGCAGATGCAGCCATTCCTGCTGGAGCAGTCGAGCCCGTTGCCGGACGGTTTGAAGCGGGACTGGCCGCCGCCGTCTACCGGCATCGACAAGCATCGGGGTTATGCGTTCCAGTGGTTTGCGCTGACCGCGATGGCATTTATATTTTTTGTGGTGACAGGATTTCGACGTGGAACAAGATAAGCAAAAACGCGCAGGGCGCGGCAAATTACTCCTGGTGCTGGCGGTCTGCGCCGCGCCGCTGATCGCGTCCTATTTTACCTATTACGTGATCAAGCCATCCAGTCGCACCAACTACGGCACTTTGCTGGATCCGCGCAATTATCCGATGCCGGCACTTGCCAGCAGCGCGCTCGATGGCTCCAGACTTTCCCTGCAGGATTACAAGGGCAAGTGGCTGATGGTGCAGGTTAGCGACGCCGATTGTCAGGCCGCCTGCCGAAAGAGGCTGTATGACATGCGCCAGTTGCGTCTGGCGCAAGGCAAGGAGATGGAACGTATCGAACGCGTCTGGCTGATTACCGACGACCAGCCGCTGGAGACCACGTTGCTGCGCGAATACGACGGCATGCGCCATTTGCGCGTGCCATCGCAAGCCTTGCAGGCCTGGCTGCCGGCAGAGCCGGGCACGGTTGTTTCCGATCACATCTATCTGATCGATCCGCTGGGCAATCTGATGATGCGCTATCCGAAGGATGCCGACCCGAACAAGATCAAGAAGGATCTGGCCAAGCTGCTGAAAGCGTCGGCCATAGGTTAACCTGAATTATGCTGATTCAACTCGCCATCATCGGGCTGCTGGCCGCGCTGTTGCCGCTGACGCTGGTCTGGGTCTCGGCCGATGCGAATAAATATCGCAAGCTGGCCTGGGTAACCGTCTTCCTGACATTCGACTTGATCATGTTCGGCGCCTTTACGCGCCTGACCGATTCCGGCCTCGGATGTCCGGACTGGCCGGGCTGCTATGGAGAGGCTAATCCGTTTCTGGCGCACGCCGATATTCATGCGGCACAGACCTTGATGCCGGACGGTCCGGTGACCGTTCTGAAAGCCTGGATCGAGATGGTGCATCGCTATCTGGCGATGGGTGTCGGGGTCCTTATCATTGCGCTAATGGTGATTGCCTGGCGCTTGTGGTTCATAGATCCGGAACGAATAAAGTTGGAACCGGCTCCCCTCACCCCAGCCCTCTCCCAGAGGGAGAGGGTGAGAACAGCGGCCCGGAAAATAAAATCCTTTCCGGGCCGAATCAATATATCCGGGCGTAAGCCGGCAGCCGCTTTGCGGCCGGGGCTGCCGAGCTGCTTGCTGTTTTTCGTCTGCCTGCAGGGTGCGTTCGGCGCCTGGACCGTGACGTTGAAACTGCAGCCGCTGATCGTCACCATCCATCTGTTGCTCGGCATGATGCTATTGGCCTTGCTGACCTGGCTGGCTGCGCGGCAAAGCGCGCCGGCGCCCCCGGCTCGGCGTGCAGCGACGCTGCGTCTGCCGGCGATGCTTGCGCTGGCGTTGCTGTTCCTCCAGCTTGCTTTAGGCGGCTGGGTCAGCACCAACTACGCGGCGCTCGCTTGCGCCGACTTCCCGCTGTGCGATGGCGCGCTGATTCCGCAGATGGATTTCGAACATGGCTTCACGCTGTGGCGGCACCTTGGCAAGACTGCTGCCGGCGATTACCTGCCGTTTTCTGCGCTGACTGCGATCCACTGGGTGCACCGCAGCTTTGCGTTCGTCGTCATCGGCTGCATGGTGTGGGTCGGGTATCGCGCTCTGCGGATCGAAGGTTTGCGCCAGACTGCACGCTGGCTGCTGATTGCTGTCGGCCTGCAATTTGCCACAGGAATTTCGACCATATTCCTGAACTGGCCGCTGGCGATTGCGGTGCTGCATAACGGCGGCGCCGCGCTGCTCGTGATGTTGCTGGTAATGCTAAACTACAAAACCTCCATTTCTTCCCAAGCCTTGTCTGTCGCGGTACGCATGCAGTCATCACCCCTTTAAACTCAGACTCATGACAACCCTTCTCGCTTCTCAGAACCGCCTGACCCAATATCTGGCACTGACCAAGCCGCGTGTCACGCAGTTGGCAGTGTTTTGCGCGGTGATCGGCATGTTCCTGGCCACTCCGGATTTGCCGGACTGGAAAATCGTCATCGCTGCAACTGTCGGCATCTGGCTGCTGGCCGGGGCGGCATTCGCGGTCAACTGCCTGGTAGAGCGTGAAATCGATTCGCGCATGGCCCGCACCGCGCGCCGGCCGATGGCCAGCGGCGCCATCACGGTACCGCAAACGCTGGTATTTTCCGGCGTTCTGGGCGGCATCGGCATGCTGGTCCTGTACAACCTGGTCAATCCGCTGACGATGTGGCTGACTTTCGCCACTTTCGTCGGCTATGCGGTGATTTACACCATCATCCTGAAGCCGGCGACGCCGCAGAACATCGTGATCGGCGGCTTGTCCGGTGCGATGCCGCCGGCGCTCGGCTGGGCCGCGGTTGCCAACGATGTGCCGATGCAGGCATGGTTGCTGGTGTTGATTATCTTCGTCTGGACGCCGCCGCATTTCTGGGCGCTGGCCATGTACCGGCGCGATGATTACGCGAAATCGGGCTTGCCGATGCTGCCGATTACGCATGGCCTGGAATTCACCGGTTTTCATGTCTGGCTGTATACGATCGTGCTGGTCGCCACCACCACGCTGCCGTACGCGGTGCGCATGAGCGGCCCGATTTATCTGGGCAGCGCGCTGATATTGGGCGCGATCTTTCTGGGGTATGCGTGGCGGATTCACCGCCATTACAACGATCTGCTGGCGCGCAAGACGTTCACCTATTCGATTATTTACCTGTCGCTGCTATTTGTCGCCTTGTTGCTCGATCACTATTTTCCGTTTTGAATCCATGCGCCTATTTCCTGTATTTTCCATATCACGCACGCTGAGCGTTCTTTTTGCTGCAAGCCTTGCACTGACCGCCTGTGGCGACAAGCCGCTGGCGGAAAGCTTGCAGGGCCTGATATCTCCGGGCAAGCCTGCGTTCCAGAATACCGACATTACCGGGATCGACTACGCAAAGGATTTTGCGCTGACCGACCATCACGGCAAGGCCCGCACTCTGGCCGATTTCAAAGGCCGCGCGGTGGTGATTTTCTTCGGTTACACCCAGTGCCCCGACGTCTGCCCGACCACCATGGCGGAAATGGCGAGCGTCATGCAGGAACTGGGTCCGTTGGCGGACCGGGTGCAAGTGCTGTTCGTGACGATCGATCCGGAACGCGACACCGCTGCGCTGCTGTCGCAATACGTGCCATCCTTCGACCGCCGCTTCCTGGGCATGGTCGGAGACCAGGCTGCCACTGAAAAAATGGCCAGGGATTTCCGCATCTTTTATCAGAAAGTACCGGGCAAGGAGCCTGGCAGCTACACGATGGACCATACCGCCGGCAGCTACGTGTTCGATCCGCAGGGCCGGATGCGGCTGTTCATCCGCCACGGACAGGGCGCGGCGCCGATAGTCAGCGACTTGAAGCTGCTGCTGCAATAAATGACTGCTGAGTCATAAAAAAAGCGCTCCGAAGAGCGCTTTTTTAACGTTAAAGCCGGACGTGGTCAGATATACGCGACCAGCGCACCTTTCATTTTTTTCAGTGCGACCGCTTCAATCTGACGGATGCGCTCGGCGGAGACGCCGAATTCGTCGGCCAGTGTGTGCAGTGTGGCGCCCGAACCGTCGTCATTGGCCAGCCAGCGCGCCTCGACGATGCGGCGCGAGCGTGGGTCGAGCGTGCCCAGCGCGGTTGCCAGTCCTTCGGACTGCAGGCGGTCGACTTGCTGTGCTTCCAGCACCCTGGTCGGCTCGGTGGTGTCAGACGACAGATAGGCAATAGGCGCGAACTTGTCGTCGTCATCGTCGGTCGGCGCTTCCAGTGCGATATCGCGGCCGGTCAGGCGGGTTTCCATCTCGATTACTTCTTCGCGCTTGACGTTCAGGGTCATGGCGAGCGCATCGACCTGCGCCGGCGTCATCGCGTCCAGGCCCTCCTTGTGGCTGCGCAGATTGAAAAACAGCTTGCGCTGCGCCTTGGTGGTTGCCACCTTGACCAGTCGCCAGTTTTTCAGGATGTATTCATGCATCTCGGCCTTGATCCAGTGCATCGCATACGACACCAGCCGCACGCCCTGGTCGGGATCGAAGCGCTTGACCGCTTTCATCAGGCCGATATTGCCCTCCTGGATCAGGTCGGCGTGCGCCAGGCCGTAGCCCAGATAGCCGCGCGCGATCGATACCACCAGGCGCAAGTGCGACAGCACCATATCCTGCGCTGCAGACAAGTCGTTTTGATCGCGCAGGCGACGCGCCAGAGACACTTCCTCTTCCTGGCTCAGCATCGGCAGGCGATTTACCGCCGAAATGTAAGCGTCGATATTGCCCAGGCTACCCGAAAATCCCAACGCAAGTACATTATTGGCATTGGCAACCAAGGCCGGCACGACAGACTGAGCGGATGGTACTTTCATTCTTTCTCCTCACATTACTAATGTAGAAATTGCCCGACAGCATTCCAGCAAACTCTTCCGGTATATTAGCACTCTCCACGGGAGAGTGCTAAATCATGGTTTTCCTGGATCGAGTGTCAATATGCATTTGCAGAATTAGAAAGTGCAGGGGCAAATTAGTTCTGCCGATTGTGATGCATCAAGTTCCGATGCCTTGCCGGCGCTGCCAAAAAAACTCGAGCTAATCATATAATTAGGAGTATGTTAGTTTTTATGGCATTTTCCGCATGAATATATTGCGACTTGAAAAATACATATTCCAGTATATTTTTAGTGCTGCAGTGCCTCAAGGAAGGCGGGCCAAATGCCGGCGCACCGACAGGGTGGCGCCGAACAGGCCGAGTGCGGCGCTGACGGCCAGCAACTGCAGTGTGATCGATAAGTCCAGCGCAGCGAGGCGGAACTCTGATGCGTAGAGCCGGGCAAATTCAGCAATCGCAGCGTTGAGCGGTTGCAGGGCCAGCGCCACCGCGCCCAGCGCCAGCGCACCGGCGCACAAGCCGAGCATTGCGCCGGTATAGTAAAACGGCCGATGGATGAAGGCATCGGTGGCGCCGATCAGGCGCGATACCGCGATTTCTTCGCACTGCGTCAGCACTTGCAGGCGCACCGTATTGAACACCACTGCCATCACCACCACTGCCAGCGTCACCGCCAGCAGCAGCAGGGCCAGTCGCATCACCTGCAGCATCGCCGCCAGCCGCTTGACCCAGGCCGAATCCACCTGCACCGTCTCGACGCCCGGCAACGCTTTCAGGCGCTCGGCCAGCGCATCGACTGCGCTGGCATCGATATTCGACAGCCGGATGATATAGGCATCCGGCAGCGGGTTCTGGCCCAGCGTGGCCAGCGCATCGGCCAGGCCGGATTTTTCCTTGAGTGCTTCCAGCGCCTGGGCGCGCGGAATGAATTCGATCCGGGATTTTTTGCTGGCATCCGGCAGCGTACTGCGGATGCCGGATGCCAGTGCGCTGGCCTGCGCGGCTGGCGTATCGAGCGCCAGGAACAGGCTGATTTCGGGCTCCACCGCCAGTTGCTGGGTGACCGGACGGATGTTTTCGAGCAGGGTCAGGCCGGCGATCGGCAACGCCAGCGCAATCGCCACCACCAGCACGTTGAAGGCGAAGCTGCCGGGCGTCTTGACCAGCTTGCGCAGCGCGTCGGTGAACGCGAAGCGATGTTCACGCAGCCAGATTTTCATGCGGCCTCCTTGCGCCAGGTTTCGATCAGCTGCCCCTGGCGCAGGTAAATTACGCGCGTGGCGCTATCGAGGAATTGTTCGTCATGGGTCGAAATCAGGCAAGTCACGCCGGCGCTGTGAAATGCCGTGAGCGCTTCCAGCACCTGGTTGGCGCTGTCGCGGTCGAGGTTGGCGGTCGGTTCGTCGGCCAGAATCAGCTGTGGCCGGTTGACGATCGCGCGCGCGATCGCCGCCCGCTGCTGCTCGCCGCCGGACAGCGCTTGCGGCTCCGATCGGGCCCGTTCCAGCAGCCCGACCTTGTCCAGCGCGGCCAGCGCGCGGCGCTCGGCTTCTGCCCGCGATGCGCCGGTGACGAGCAGCGGCAGCATCACGTTGGCCAGCACGTGGCGGTCCTGCAGCAGCCGCTGTTGCTGGAAAATTAAGCCCAGATTGCGGCGCAGATATGGCACGCCGGCGCGTTTGATCTTGCCGATGTCCTGGCCGTTCAGGGTGACCCTGCCGCTGCTCGGCCGTTCGATGGCGGCAATCAGTTTGAGTAGCGTGGATTTGCCGGCGCCGGACGGGCCGGCCAGGAACACCAGTTCGCCTTTGGCTACCGTCAGGTTGATGTCGCTGAGTGCGCTGACATCGTGCGCATAGCGCTTGGAAACATGCTGGAACTCGATCATGGCGCTTTCATTTCACTGGGATGGCATTTCCACCATGGCCGTCAGGTTCGATTTCGGCAAAGGTCAATCGAAGATCGCATCGACGAATTCGCGGGCATCGAACGGTTGCAGGTCTTCAATCTTTTCGCCTACGCCGATGAAGTAGATCGGGATCGGGCGATTTCTTGCCACTGCGGCGATGATGCCGCCCTTGGCGGTGCCATCGAGCTTGGTCACCACCAGGCCGGTCAGCGCCAGCGCATCGTCGAACGCCTTGACCTGGGTCAGCGCGTTCTGGCCGGTGTTGCCGTCGATCACCAGCAATATCTCGTGTGGCGCACCCTCGAATCCCTTGCCGATCACGCGCTTGATCTTCTTCAGCTCTTCCATCAGGTGCAATTGGGTCGGCAGTCGTCCGGCGGTATCCACCATCACCACGTTGATGCCGCGCGCGCGTGCCGATTGCACCGCATCGTATGCGACTGCGGCCGGGTCGCCTGACGCTTGCGAAATCACGCTGACATTGTTGCGCTCGCCCCAGACCGTCAATTGCTCGCGGGCGGCGGCGCGGAAGGTGTCGCCGGCGGCCAGCAGCACCGATTGGCCGTGGGCCTGCAGATGCTTGGCCAGCTTGCCGATGGTGGTGGTCTTGCCGGCTCCGTTGACGCCGGCGATCATCATCACCAGCGGCTGATGGCGGCCGAGTTCGAACGGTTTTTGCAGCGGCGTCAGCATCTCGATCAGCAGCGCGCGCAACGCGGACTTGACCTGTGCGGCCTCGGTCAGCTTTTCAGTCTTGACTTTCCTTTTCAGCGCGTTAAGCAGGAACAGCGTCGCTTCCATCCCGGCGTCCGCCATCAGCAGCGCCGCTTCCAGCTCTTCGTACAGGTCGTCGTCGATCTTGGCGCCGACGAACAGCGTGGTCAGGTTGCTGGAGGTTTTCGACAGGCCGGCTTTCAGGCGGGCCAGCCAGGTGCGTTTGGTTTCCGGCGGCGCTGTTTCCGCTGCGGCAACGGGGTCGGTGGCGGCGACCGGCTCCGGTGCGGCCGCTGGCTGCAGGGGCGTCAATACCGGTGCCGGGATTTCGGCTGCCGGCGGCAACTCGGGTTTGGGCTTTTTCTTGAAGAAACTAAACATGGGGAATGGGGTCTGTAGCGAGGCTGCATGCAAGGAGATACAATCAACCGCATTCTAACAGAGCAGACACTATGAAATTTCGACTTCTCGTTGCAACCGGACTGCTGGCGCTGGCGCCGGTTTTCGCACTGGCGCAGCCGGCGCAGGAATTCATGCTGAAAAACGGCATGAAGATAATCGTCAAGGAAGATCATCGGGCTCCGACTGCGGCGCAGATGGTTTGGTACAAGATCGGTTCGATGGATGAGTTCAACGGCACCACCGGGGTCGCGCATGCGCTGGAGCACATGATGTTCAAGGGCACCAAGACTCTCAAGCCAGGCGAATTCAGCGCCCGGGTGGCGGCGCTGGGCGGGCGTGAAAACGCCTTCACCAGCAAGGATTACACCGCGTATTTCCAGCAGGTCGGACAATCGAAGCTGGAAGCGGTGATGGCGCTGGAGGCCGACCGGATGGCCAATCTGGTGTTCGACCGGAAGGAGTTTGCGCAGGAAATCAGGGTCGTGATGGAAGAGCGCCGCTTGCGCACCGAGGATCAGCCGATGTCGCTGGTAAGCGAAGCGCTGAATGCGGCAGCTTTTGTTGCGCATCCGTACCGGATTCCGATTATCGGCTGGATGGACGATCTGCAGCAGATGACGGTGCAGGATGCCAAAGCCTGGCATGACCGCTGGTATGCGCCGAACAATGCGACGCTGGTGGTCGCGGGCGACGTCGATGCGGCCAAGGTGGTCAAGCTGGCCGAACGATATTTTGGGAAAATTCCGGCCAAAAAATTGCCTGTGCGCAAGCCGCAGCAGGAGCCGCTGCAGCGCGGCATCAAGCGCGTGACCGTCAAGGCGCCGGCCGAAAATCCTTACGTGGTGCTGGCCTTCAAGGTGCCGACCCTGCGCGATGTGGAAAAAGATGACGATGTGCATGCGCTCGATGTGCTGTCGGCGGTGCTCGACGGTTACGACAATGCGCGCCTGAATGCGCAGCTGGTGCGGGCCGACAAGGTCGCCAACGAAGTCGGCGCCGGCTATTCCAGCAATGCCCGCGGCCCGGTCCTGTTTGTGCTGGAGGGCACGCCGACTGCCGGCACCACCACCGCGCAACTGGAAACCCGCCTGCGCGCCGAAGTCGAGCGCATCGGCCGCGAAGGCGTACCCGAAGCGGAACTCAAGCGGGTCAAGACGCAACTGATTGCCGGCCAGATCTACAAGCGCGATTCGGTGTTCGGTCAGGCGATGGAAATCGGCGTGATGGAGATGACCGGCGTGTCGCACACGCAGATCGACCGCATCATCGAAAAATTGCGGGCGGTCACTTCGCAGCAGGTGCAGGCGGTCGCGCAGCGCTACTTCGGCGACGATGCGCTGACGGTGGCGACGCTGGAGCCGCTGCCGCTGTCGGAGAAGCCGGCCGCCGCTGAAGTGAAGGGACTGCGGCACTGATGTACCGCTTGCCTCGCACACGCCAACACGCAAAAAAAACTGAGAAAAATATGAAACGCATTTTATTTACGATAGTGCTCGCCACCGGCTTCGTGCTTGGCGCGGTTCCCGCCCACGCGGCGCTGCAGATTCAGAGCTGGGCGCTGGAAAATGGCGCGCGCGTGCTGTTTGTCGAAAACCACACGATCCCGATGCTCGATGTCAGCGTCGAGTTCGATGCCGGCGCGCGCCGCGACCCGGCCGGCCTGGCCGGCCTGGCTGCCTTCACCAACGGCATGCTGGCGCGCGGCGTGCTGGCGGTGGCGGACGAGCCGGCACTGTCCGAGGCGCAAGTGTCGGACGCCTTCGCCGATACGGCCGCCCGGCGCGGCGGCGTGGCCGGCAGCGACCGCGCCGGCGTCAGCTTGCGCACGCTGTCCAGCCCGGCCGAGCGCGATGCCGCGCTGGCACTGCTGGCGCGGATGCTGGCGCAGCCGAGCTTTCCGGACGACATCATCGGGCGCGACAAGGCGCGCGCCATTGCCAGTCTGAAGGAGGACCTGACCAAGCCGGAAGCGATTGCCGACAAGGCGTTCTCGAAAGCCTTGTACGGCGACCATCCGTACGGGCCGCAAGCCAGCGTCGATTCGGTCGCCGCCATCAGCCGTGACAATGTGCTGGAGTTTCATCGCAGCCACTACGTCGCGGACCAAGCGGTAATCGCAATGATCGGCGACATCTCGCGCGCCGAGGCGGACGCGATTGCGCGGCAACTGACGCAGCGCCTGCCGCAAGGCGCTGCGGCGCTGCCGGCATTGCCGCCAGTGCCACCCGCGCATGCGGAAGAATTGCGTATCGCGCATCCGGCCTCGCAGGCGCACATCCTGATCGGCGCGCCCGCATTGCAGCGCAGCGATCCGGATTATTTCACGCTGACGGTCGGCAATTACGTACTGGGCGGCGGCGGCTTCGTTTCGCGCCTGACCCGCGAAGTGCGCGAAAAACGCGGTTTGTCGTACAGCATTTACAGTTACTTCAGCCCGATGGCGCAGCCCGGGCCGTTCCAGATCGGCTTGCAGACCAGCAAGGCGCAGGCTGACGACGCACTGAAAGTGGTGCGCAGCACGCTGGCCGACTTCCTGCGTGACGGCCCGAGCCAAGCCGAACTGAAGGCCGCCAAGGATAATCTGGTCGGCGGCTTTGCTCTGCGCATCGACAATAACCGCAAGATTCTCGATAATATCGCCGCCATCGGCTATTACCGCTTGCCGCTGGATTACCTCGATACCTGGACCGCCAAGGTTGCCCAGGTCACGACTGCCGACATCCGGGCCGCATTCGCGCGCAAGGTGGCGCTCGATAAACTGGTGACCGTGGTGGTCGGCGTGGAACAGAAAAAGTAGATCGTGTGGACCAAAACCATACTCAATGCCGTATTTATTTTCACGCAATGAAATAGTGCGGGAATAGCACTATTTATTCATATACTCCTAATTTTTCCAATACATGCAGCCACAGAAAAAATATTCCGGCAAGACCAAGCAGGCTGCGCCGGGCCGGCCCCGCAACGGCCCGCCGCGCCAGGTGCGCATCATCGGCGGCCAGTGGAAGCGCACGCCGCTGCCGGTGCCGGATGCGGAAGGTTTGCGCCCGACCCCGGACCGGGTGCGCGAAACGGTATTCAACTGGCTGCATTTCCTGCTGGATGGCGGCTGGAGCCGGCTGGCTTGCCTGGACCTGTTCGCCGGCACCGGCGCGCTCGGTTTCGAGGCGGCCAGTCGCGGCGCGGCCAGCGTGCTGATGGTGGAGGAGCATACGCCGGCGGCGGCGCAGCTGCAGGCTACCAAGGACAAGCTGCAAGCCGCGCAAGTGAGCATCCTGCGCGGCGATGCGTTTTCGGTCGCGAGCAAGCTGGCCGCCAGCGCACCCGACAGCGCCCGGCGCTTCGACCTGATCTTCCTCGATCCCCCTTTCGAGCAGGAATGGCTGGCGCGCATGCTGCCGCTGTGCATACACATATTGTCTGAAAACGGTATTATTTACGTCGAATCCGAGATCGCGCTAACGCACGACGCCCCGCCCGACTGGCTGGCGCCGTGGCGGGTGCTGCGGCAAGGAAATGCCGGCATGGTGTTCTATCATTTGTTGCAGCGCAAGAATTAAGCGGCACGCAGCCTTATTCCTGCTGGTTTTATCAGGCATAATGCGCGTTCAATTTGGCTGATATCTTGAGGGAAAATCGATGGTTACTGCCGTATATCCGGGAACGTTCGATCCGCTCACACGCGGTCATGAAGATTTGGTGCGACGCGCTTCAGGCTTGTTTGACAAGCTGATCGTCGGAGTCGCCGACAGCAGGAACAAGAAGCCGTTTTTTGCGCTGGACGAGCGGCTGGAAATCGCCAACGAAGTGCTGGGCCATTATCCGAACGTGCAGGTCGAGAGTTTTTCCGGCTTGCTGAAGGATTTCGTGCGCCGCCACGATGCGCGCGTCATCATGCGCGGTCTGCGCGCAGTATCCGACTTCGAATACGAATTCCAGATGGCCGGCATGAACCGTTACCTGCTGCCCGATGTCGAAACCATGTTCCTGACGCCGTCCGACCAGTACCAGTTCATTTCCGGCACCATCGTGCGTGAAATCGCTATGTTTGGCGGTGATGTCTCCAAGTTCGTTTTTCCTTCGGTCGAGAAATGGCTGCAATCCAAATTGGCGGCACAGAAGCAAGACTCTGATTGACTGGCGGGCCGCTGTGGCCGAGGCCGGATTGAGCGGCAAAAAGAGGTGTTTTTATGGCTTTACTGATAACCGATGACTGTATCAACTGCGACGTGTGCGAGCCCGAGTGCCCGAACGAAGCGATCTACATGGGGCCGGAGATCTACGAGATCGACCCTGAAAAATGCACCGAGTGCGTCGGCCATTACAAGGAGCCGCAATGCCAGCAAGTCTGCCCGGTGAGCTGCATCCCGTTCAACCCGGCGTGGCGCGAAACCAAGGAGCAACTGCAGGCAAAATATGAACGGCTGCAGGCGGAGTTGAAAACGTAAGCAGCCAGTCGCATAGGTAAGAAGCAGGACAGCCGCGCTGTCCTGTTTGCATTTTCAGGCCAAGAATCCTCAAAACGCCAGCGTGATATCGATTTCCTGCCCGATGTGCACACTCTGGCCATCCCCCTGCTGCAGGGTCACGTTCATGCCGAACGTGATGCCGCCATCGACCTTGGGGTTGGCGCGGTAGCTGCGCAGGATGTCCAGCGGATCGTCGCCGACGATGCCGGTAGCTTGGTCGATTGATGGTATCGGGCAGCGCGCGCAGGGCTTGACCGGCTTCAACCCGGCTTCGCCGATGTGCAGGATTTCGATGAAATCCTCTTCAAATGCTGTTATTCCATCAATCACCAGATTCGGGCGGAAGCGGTTCATCGGCAGCGGCGCGCGTCCCTGCGCCGCCAGTTTCTGGTTCAGGTCGGCCAGCGATGCTTGCGAGATCAGCAGGAACGGGTAGCCGTCCGAGAACAGCGCCGGCACATCGGCATCCGCAGTCCAGCGGGTATTCGTGACGCGGCTGGCATGCGGGTGGAAACGCACCAGCCGGCACGGCACCGCCAGCGCCTGCGAAAACCAGCGGGCCGTGACCGCATCGCAGTCGTAGGCGCTCAGCGTATCGTCCCAGACTCGCACCGTGACGGTCGGCGCATGCTCCGGGTCGGGCAGATCGAGCGGGATTTCCAGCTCCAGCATCCCGGGCGCGCGCAGCTTCAGCCGGCCGCCATCGATGCGCGGCGTAATCCGCGCCAGCGCCGGGTGTTCGCGCTGCGTGATGAAATTGCCCTGCATATCGACCACCATCCACTCGCGGTCATGGATCGAGTCGTGCATCAGGCCGGCAGGCGTCAGGGTCGCCTGCTGCAATGCGATCGCACCGCAGGATTTGATCGGATAGAAGTTCAGCTCGGTCAGTGTCGCCATGGTGTCTCAGGTTAAATGAAAATAAATCGTTAAGTGTTTGCGTTGCAGTTTTTCTGAATGGCGGCGCTGCAGTGTGCACCGGATAAGATCTGGATTTTACCGGCGTTGGCCGGGGATGTGCATCCGAAAACGCGCATCGGGGCCGCAGCGGATTGTCATGCGGATTGTTATGATGTGGATCGGAAAAATCATTGCGCCCCGCTGGGGGCGCAGACAACAGGAGTAACGAATATGGATGCCATTCGCGTCGGTTTGATCGGTTACGGCTACGCCGGCGCCACTTTTCATGCGCCATTGATCGCGGCGACAAAAGGATTGAGGCTCACCAGGATTGCCAGTTCAGATCCGGAGCGGGTGCGCCAGGTTTTCCCCGAGGTTGCAGTGACCGATGCCGCAGAGCTGATTCGGGCCGCAGATGTCGATCTGGTGGTGATCGCCACGCCGAATGGCTTGCACCACAGCCTGGCGATGGAGGCGCTCAACGCGAACAAGCACGTGGTGCTTGAAAAGCCGTTCACGATCACTGCCGCGCAGGCGGAGGAGCTGGTCGCGCTTGCCGAACAGCGCAATCTGGTCCTGAGCGTATTCCACAACCGCAGGTGGGATAGCGATTTCCTCACCGTCAGGCAGTGCATAGCGTCGGGCCTGCTGGGTGAAATCAATACCTGCGAAATCCGTTTCGACCGTTATCGGCCGCAAGTGCGCAACCGCTGGCGCGAGCAGGATCTGCCCGGTTCCGGCTGCCTGTACGACCTGGGTTCGCATAGCATCGACCAGGCCTTGCAGCTGTTCGGCTTGCCCGGGAAAATTTCTGCGGAGGTCGCTGCGCAGCGGACCGGCGCATCCTCGCCCGACTATTTCCACCTGATGATGGATTACGGCGTGCGCAAGGTCATATTGCATTCCGGCGCGATCGTGCGCGAGGCCGGGCCGCGCTTCCTGGTGCATGGCAGCAAGGGCAGCTTCATCAAGTATGGAATCGACCCGCAGGAGGACGCGCTGAAGCTGGGACGCTGTCCGGGCGATGCAAACTGGGGCCGGGAAGATCCGCGCTACCATGGCCGGATTAGCCACGGCGATGACGGCCTGCAGATCAGCGGCACGCTGGAATCGCTGCCGGGCTCGTACCAGTCCTACTATGCGGGCATCGACAATGCGATTCGCGGCGACGGGCCGGTCCCGGTGTCGGCTGCGGATGCGCTGCAGGTGATCAAGGTCATCGAGTGCGCGATGTTGAGCAGCAGGGAAGGGCGCGTGATCCCGTTCGCCTGATGGCGCGCTGGAGATATCCTGCCGGCCGGTTTTTCAGCGTATGAATGAATCGAGCCGGATGTCGAATTCCTGCAAGGCTTTTTGCGCTCCCTGCATTTTCTTGCGGAATTCCGGCCCGCGTTTCAGCGCCAGGCCGACCGCCAGGATGTCGATTACGACCAGGTGCGCCAGTCGCGCGGTAATCGGCGTATACGGATCGATGTTGAAGATGATGTCGATCGGAATCAGCACCGTTGCCAGTGCGGCAAGCGGGGTGCCGCTGGGGGCCAGCGCGATGATGCTGGCGCCGCCTTTGCGCGCCAGTTCGACGCTGCGCAGCAGCGCAGTGCTGTTGCCGCGCTGCGAAATGGCGACCACCGTATCGCCTTCCTGGAGCAGCGTGGCGGCGATGCTGTGAATGTGCGGGTCCGCATACGCGACGGTCGGCACGCCGGAGCGGAAGAACTTGTGCTGGGCATCGGCTGCGACAATCCCGGAGCTGCCCTGGCCGTAAAATTCGATCTTGTTCGACTGCACCAGTATATCCAGCGCGCGCTGGATCGTTTCCGGCTTCAGGTGGTTGCGCAAGTCGAGCAGGGTGTTGATCGAGCGGCTGCAGATCTTGTTGATCAGGTCGGCCGCAAGATCGTCTTGCGCCGGCGACTCGGTTGCGCCCGGCATCGCCAAAGCCAGGTTTTGCGCCAGCTTGAGCTTGAATTCATGCCAGCCGTCATAGCCAAGCGAGCGGCAAAAGCGCACCACCGTCGGTTCCGATACCTGTGCGCTTTTGGCCAGCGCCGTGATGTTTTCTGCGACCGTGACGTCCGGATGCGCGAGTACCGCCAGCGCGACTTTCCGCTCCGATTTGGATAGAGAGTCGAGCTGGGTTTGTATCGAGTCGAGCAGCATGTGGTTCTTTCAGGATTGCGGCAACACCTCCTCGCGCCACTGCAGGCCGTCGCGGCCGATCAGGGCGCTGGCGGCAGGAGGTCCCCAGGTGCCTGCAGTATACGGTATCGGATCGCTTTCATTGTGTTCCCAGTGGTGCAGGATAGGTTCGACCCAGTCCCATGCCGCTTCCAGCTCATCGCCGCGCATGAACAGCGTGAGCTGGCCGCGCAATACGTCCAGCAACAGGCGCTCATAGGCTTCCATCCGCGGTGCGCGGAAGGTTTCGAGGAAGTCCATCTCCAGTTCAACCGGCTTTAAGCGCATGCTGTCGCCGGGTGTTTTTGCCATCAGGTGCAGCGTCAGTCCTTCATCCGGCTGCAGCCGGATCACCAGGCAGTTCGGCTGGAAGCTGCTGCTGGCCTGGGTGAAAATCGAATGGGGAATCGGCTTGAAGCGCACCACGATCTCGGCCAGGCGGTCGGGCATGCGCTTGCCGGTGCGCAAGTAGAACGGCACCCCGGCCCAGCGCCAGGTATCGATCTCGGTTTTCAAGGCAACGAAGCTCTCGGTGCGTGAATGCGGGTCGGCGCCGGCTTCGTCGCGATAACCGGGCACCGCAACGCCTTCGATGTAACCGGCCCGATATTGGCCGCGGATCACGTCCTGCGCCAGTGCGGTCGGCGTAAAGCGGCGCAGCGAGCGCAGCACCTGCAGCTTCGCGTCGCGTACCGCATCCGGGGCAATCGATGTCGGCGGCTCCATCGCGACGATGCACAGCAACTGCAGCAGGTGGTTTTGCAGCATGTCGCGCAAGGCGCCGGAGGTATCGTAATAGCCCATCCGGTTTCCCACTCCCAGATCTTCGGCGATGGTGATTTGCACGTCGGAAATCCATTCGCGCCGCCACAGCGGTTCGAACAGCACATTGCCGAAACGCAGCGCCAGCAGGTTCTGTACCGTTTCCTTGCCCAGATAATGATCGATGCGGAAAATCTGCGATTCCGAGAACACGCGTCCGACTTCGGCGTTGATCTTTTTGGCGCTGGCCAGGTCGCGCCCAAGCGGTTTTTCCAGCACCACGCGCGAATTCTTGTTCACCAGGCCGGATTCGGCAAGGTTGTTGCAAATCTTGGAGAACAGGCCGGGTGGCGTGGCCAGGTAATACACGCGCGTGATCGCTTCATCGCTGCGCACCGCTGTAATCAGCGCCTGATAGCTGGCGGGATTGTCGGCGTCCAGTCGCACATAGATGATGCGGTTGAGGAATACCTTCCAGGGCGCGGCGGCCGGCGCATTCTTGTTGATGTGGATTTTTGCATTCTTGTCGATTTCGCGGAAGAAATCTTCCTGCGTCCAGTCATTGCGCCCGACGCAGATGATGCGCGCGGAGTCCGGGAAGTTGCCGGCAAGTTCGCGGGAAAACAAGGCGGGGAGCAGTTTGCGCATCGCCAGATCGCCACTGCCGCCAAACAGGACAAAGTCGAAATCGTTGAGAGTCACGTTGAGAGTCATTTTGTGATTTGCGTGAGTTGATCGGATGAAGTGTTCTGAAAAATGTGCTGAAATTATAAGCATCGCAGCTTGGGTTGGCGATAGCGTAACCCGACATTCTCAGCCGCAAATGTCGGGTTACGCGATGAAGCCGCTAACCCGACCTACTAATCGATATATGCATGTTCAGGCAGACCCGGAACATCCACCCGCATCGACAGCAGGCAGCCCGACAGCGGATATTCGGCCAGTTCCGCCGCCGCGCGGTTGTGCCGTGCGCTGGTGATGTACAGCGTGCGCAAATCCGCGCCGCCGAAGGCGATCATCGTCGGGCAGCGCACCGGCAGCGGGATTTCGCGCAGGATTTCGCCGTCCGGCGACAGCCGCAGCAGACGCCCGCCGTCAAACATCGCACACCAGTAGGCGCCTTCGCTGTCGACCGCTGCACCGTCCGGACGGCCGCCGTAATCGCGGCTCTTGTCGCTTGAAAATTGCCTGAAAACCTGCGGCGCGCTGGCTGCGCCGCGTTCCAGGTCGAATGCATAGCGGCGTATCAGGTGTGCGGTGGTGTCGGCGTGATACAGCGTGCGCTGGTCGGGGCTGAATGCCAGTCCGTTCGATACCGTAACGCCGCTCCAGTGCCGGTGTACCGTGCCCCGGTCCAGGCAATACATGGTGCCCAATTGCCGGTCGCGCGGCTCGTACATCGAGCCGGCCCAGAATCGTCCGGCGGCATCGCAACGGCCGTCGTTGAAGCGGGTGGTCGCGGTGTCGTAAGGCGCGGCGGCGATCTGCTCCAGTTCGCCGCTGTCGCCGTCGCTGCCGTTGCCAGTATCGAGCCGGAAGAAGCCGCTGCGCAACGCGACGACCAGGCCGCCGCTGGCGTTGCGTGCAATGCAGCCCGGCTCGGCCGGCATCTGCCAGCTGCGGTGCGCGCCGGTGGCCGGATTCAGCCGGTGCACCGCACGGCCGGCGATGTCGACCCAGTACAGCAGCGCCTGCTGCGGATCCCAGAGCGGACATTCGCCGACTTCCATCGGCTGCTCAAAGGCGAGCTGAAGTGTATGCATGACTGTTTTTTCGATCAACGGTTAAAGTGCTGCCCGGGCCAGCACGATCAGGCCGTTGGTCGAGCTGTCGTGCCGTTCCGGCTGGGCCGCTGGCGCCAGCAGTTCGGACTGGATGTTTTGCGCCATCACCTTGCCCAGTTCGACCCCCCACTGGTCGAAGCTGTTGACGCCCCACAGTACGCCCTGGACAAACACCTTGTGTTCATACAGCGCAAGCAGTGCGCCCAGTGTGGCCGGGTTGAGCCCATCCATCAGCAGGGTATTGCTGGGGCGGTTGCCGGCAAAGGTCCGATGCGGCACCAGTGCTTCGATGTCGGCCGCGGCAATCCCTTGCGCCTGCATCTCGGTGCGCACTTGATCGGCGCTCTTGCCGCACATGAAGGCCTCGGACTGCGCGAAGCAATTGGCCAGCAATGCCGCATGATGCTGCGGCAGCCTGTGATTCGGTTTCAGCGCAGCGATGAAGTCCAGCGGCGTGATGTCGGTGCCCTGATGCAGCAACTGAAAGTACGCGTGCTGGCCATTGGTGCCGGCACTGCCCCAGATGATCGGTCCGGTCGGGACATCCAGCGCCACGCCGTCTGCTGCCACGTGCTTGCCGTTGCTCTCCATGTCCAGTTGCTGCAGGAACGCCGGGAAGAGTTCCAGATCCTGCAGATACGGCGCGATCGACAGCGAGCCGCAGCCGACGAAGTTGCGGTTCCACAGGCCGACCAGGGCCAGGATGACCGGCAGGTTAGTTTCCAGCGGCGCGCTGCGGAAATGCGTATCCATCGCATGGGCGCCCTGCAGGAAGGCGGCGAAATTGTCGAAGCCTGCCGACAGCGCGATCGGCAGGCCGATCGCCGACCATACCGAGTAACGTCCGCCGACCCAATCCCAGAACGGGAACATATTGTCGGCATCGATGCCGAACGCATTGACCGCCGCCAGGTTGGTGGAGACCGCGACAAAATGCTGCGCCAGTCCGGCTGCGTCGCCGTGCTGCAGAAACCAGCGCCGCGCCGATTGCGCATTCATCATGGTTTCCATCGTGGTAAACGTCTTGGAGGTGACGATGAACAGCGTGGTTTCAGCATCGAGCTGCGACAGCACCGCATCGAGGTCGTGGCCGTCGACGTTCGAGACGAAATGCATGCGCAGGCGCGGGTGGGCAAATGAGCGCAGCGCGCGGCACACCATCTTGGGGCCGAGATCGGAGCCGCCGATGCCGATATTGACGATGTCCGTGATCGCGCGGCCGGTGTGGCCGGTCCAGTCGCCGCCGCGTACCCGGTCGCTGAACACGCGCATCCGCTCCAGCACCGCATGCACATCGCGGCTGACGTGCTGGCCATCGACCTGCAGATCCGCTTCCAGCGGGGCCCGCAAGGCGGTGTGCAGCACCGCGCGTTTTTCGGTGAAATTGATTTTTTCTCCGGCAAACATCGCATCGCGCTGCGCTTCGACGCGGCGTTCGCGCGCCAGTTCCAGCAGCAGGCGCATGGTCGTGTCATCCAGCAGATTCTTCGAGTAATCGAGGAAGATGCCGGCAGCCTTGGTGGACATCGTGTCGAATCGGGATGGGTCTTGTGCGAATAATTCCGCCAGCCGCCGGTTCTTCACCAGTGCGTATTGTGAGCGGAGGGCCTGAAACGCGGTGCTTGCAGTGAGCGGTTGAGTGTGCATATCGATCCGGGTAAGAGATGGAAATAATTCAACGGAATTAAACTATACATGATTTTTAAGTAAAAATACTACATAATTCGTCCGTCGCCTTGATTTATCGCATGTGATGCCTGTTTCATTCTGGTTGAATATATTCAATTTCTATTTGATTCGGGTTTTGTTATGGTGCGGTTTCTGCAGCGACTATGCGCCAGATGTCTAACCGTATTTTTTGTAGTAATATTACGCAATCAGAATTATAAGGATCCCATAATGTCACTTCATCCTGTCGTATCTGCCGTTACCGCGCGCATCATTGCGCGCAGTGCGCCGTATCGTGCCGCCTATCTGGAGCGGCTGGAGGCGGCGCGCCTGCAAACTGTCCAGCGCAGCAGTCTGTCGTGCACCAATCTGGCGCATGGCTTTGCCGCGTTCCCGGCTAACGACAAGCTGGTGCTGAAACAGCAGAAGAAGCCCTCGGTGGCGATCGTCTCCGCCTATAACGATATGCTGTCGGCGCACCAGCCGTTCGAGCGCTTCCCGCAATTGATCAAGGATGCGGTGCGCGCTGCCGGCGGGGTCGCGCAATTTGCCGGCGGCACGCCCGCGATGTGCGACGGCGTCACGCAAGGGCAGCCCGGCATGGAGTTGTCGCTGTTCTCGCGCGATGCGATTGCGATGGCGACTGCGATTGCGCTGTCGCACAATATGTTCGATGCGGCGGTGTATCTGGGCGTGTGCGACAAGATCGTGCCCGGACTGCTGATCGGCGCGCTGCATTTCGGACACCTGCCGGCGGTGTTCGTTCCCGCCGGGCCGATGACTTCCGGCATGTCGAACCCGGAAAAAGCCCGCATCCGCCAGCTGTACGCGCAGGGCCAGGTCGGCCGCGATGCGCTGCTGGAAGCCGAGTCGCAATCCTATCATGGGGCCGGCACCTGCACTTTCTACGGTACCGCCAACAGCAATCAGCTGCTGATGGAAGTGATGGGCCTGCATCTGCCCGGCGCCGCTTTCATCACCCCGAATACCCCGTTGCGCGATGCGCTGACCGCGGCTGCCGCGCAGCGCGCGGTGCAGATCACCGACCACGGCAACGAGTACACGCCGGTCGGGCGCCTGGTCGATGAAAAAACGATCGTCAATGCGATCGTCGGCTTGCTGGCCAGCGGCGGATCGACCAATCACACGCTGCATCTGGTTGCCATCGCGAAGGCGGCCGGGATCGTGATCGACTGGAACGATTTCGATCAGCTGTCATCGGTGATCCCGATGCTGACCCGCATTTACCCGAACGGCGATGCCGACATCAACCATTTCCACGCGGCCGGCGGCACCGGTTTCGTGATCCGCGAATTGCTCGATGCGGGCTTGCTGCACGACGATGTGCTGACCGTGCTCGGTCGCGGCTTGCGCGCCCATTGCAGCGAGCCGTTCCTGCAGCAGGATCAGAGCGCAATCTGGAAGCCGGCGGTGGCGATCAGCGCCGACGAGAACGTGCTGCGCACCGTCGCCGCGCCGTTTTCCGCCGACGGCGGCATGAAGCTGGTGGCCGGCAATCTCGGCCGGGCGGTGATGAAAGTATCGGCAGTCAAGCCGCAGCATCGCTCGGTGCAGGCACCGGCGATCGTGTTCGATTCGCAGGAAGCGTTCATGCATGCATACAAGGCGGGCGCACTGGATCGGGACTTTATCGCGGTGCTGCGCTTTCAGGGCCCGCGCGCCAACGGCATGCCGGAACTGCATGCGCTGACCCCGGCGCTGGCCAATCTGCAGGATGCCGGCCGCCATGTCGCGCTGGTGACCGATGGCCGCATGTCGGGCGCATCGGGCAAGGTGCCGGCCGCGATCCATGTCTCGCCGGAAGCGCTGGCCGGCGGTCCGCTGGGCCTGGTGCGCGACGGCGACATCATCCGGCTCGACGCCGAAAGCGGTGTGCTTGAGGCGCTGGTGCCGGCCGAAGAATGGGCGGCGCGCACTCCCGTGACTACGGATTTGTCGGCCAATCATGTCGGCATGGGGCGCGAGTTGTTCGGCATGTTCCGTGCGGCGGTGAGTGCGGCGGAACAGGGCGCCACCACCTTCGGCCTGCCGCCCCCGTTGCCGACGAGTGTGCCGGATCACCTGCCGGAAGTTCTGGAAGCCGAGCCTTTCAACGATGAAGATAATCTGATAAAGAAGCCAATATGAAAATCACACCTACACTACTTGAAATCATGCGCACTTCGGCCGTGATCCCGGTCATCGCGATCGACGATCTGGATCATGCGGTACCGCTGGCGCGCGCGCTGGTCGCCGGCGGCATCCGGGTGCTGGAAGTGACGCTGCGCACGGTGCACGGGCTGGCTGCGATTCGCGCGATGTCCGAGCAGGTGCCGGAAGCGATCGTCGGCGTCGGCACCCTGACGCAGGCAGCGGAATTTGCCGCTGCCCGCGATGCCGGCGCGGTATTCGGCGTCTCGCCCGGCTTGACTGCGGCGCTGGTCGAGGGCGCACGCAAGAGCGGCCTGCCTTTGCTGCCGGGCGTGATGACGCCATCCGAAGTGATGTCCGCGCGCGAACTCGGCTTTCAGCAACTGAAGCTGTTTCCTGCGGTGCCGGCCGGCGGCATCGGCATGCTCAATGCGATCGCCGGGCCATTGCCGGACATCACTTTCTGTCCGACCGGCGGCATTTCGATAGCGACCGCAGCGCAATTCCTCGCCTGCAAGAATGTGGCCTGCGTCGGCGGTTCGTGGCTGACGCCGAAAGACGCGATACTGTCCGGCGACTGGGCCCGCATCACCGCGCTGGCGGCTGCGGCGAGTGCGTTGCGCCAGTAAGTTTATTCTTATACCATTAGTAGTATTTTTTAAGCCGCTTTAATAATATGCGGTAAATGGTATTTTTTACATTTTTTATTGGGAGTATGTCGGGATGGTGCCGGGCCCGACTTCCCGCAATCCCGGTTTTCGCCCGTCAGATACGGCCGCGTTTGAATTCGGCTATGAAAGCCTGCGCCTGCCGGGGCGTGACCACCAGATCCGGGTCGCCATGGTATGCATATAAAAAAGGCGTGCCGCCCAGCCGATCGGTCAGTTTCGCCAATAATAAAAACTTTGTCCCCAGCGGGAATCTGTTGCCGTCGGTCAGGCGCGTCGAGCACTGCACGGCCAGCGTGCTGGAATACGCCTGGCCCTGGACCGGCCGCAGCCGCACGCGGCGCTTCCCGCCTGCGCCGGCCGGAATGAAGGACTCGACCACCAGCTGTCTGTATGCGGATGTGTCGCGTGTCATCTCAGGTTTTCCTTGTGGTTCGGATTTCGCTGCAGCGTATTTTACCGATTTCCAGTCGACCCGTTTGCCCGCAAAAAAGCGCCGTCCATCATCGATGCACGGCGCCAAGACACCACTCCCGGCTGTCAGGACAAGTGCAGCCGAGTACAGGTGTTTCTCACACGGACAAGTACTGCTGCAATCCGATCAGAAAGAGTGGGTGATGCCGACATC
>JAUYNR010000029.1 GCA_030698225.1 Oxalobacteraceae bacterium
AAATATTGAAAATCATCAAAAAAGGAGAAAAATACGGATCCATCGTGACCGCTGACATTACAATCTAATCGCGTAACACCATCTCATGCGCAACGGTCACGTTGCCCCGGAATGAGCGGTCACGTTCACCGGAATACGCAAGCAAGGGCATGAATGCCGCCGAGCCGCTGGTTGCGTGTGCTGACCGCGCAGTGCTGTTGTTCTTCCATGTGCGTCAGAAACAGACGCACCATTTGCGGGGAGAGATCGTCCACCGTCAGACGGTCGATCCGCTTATCGACCTTGGTGGCCAGATAGGGCAGCAACAGGATGAGCATGTCGCGGTAGCTCTTCTGGGTATTGATGGCAAGGTTGCGTTCGGCCACCAGATGTTCGATCAGGAATCGCCGGATCCAGGGACCCAGCATGGATGATTTATTCATGATGCTTCTCCAATGCGTAAGCTTCGAAACGTTTGCTCGCTTCGTTTAACAGATCGGGCGTCAGTGTAAGGTAACGCTGGGTGGCCGCTAGATCGATGTGGCCAAGATAGGTGGAGAGTTGCGGCAATAGCAGCTGCAAATCCGCGCCGCTGCGATACCAGGCGATCAGGCGGTGCACCGTCCCCGAATGGCGAAGGTCATGCAATCGGGGCTGGCAGGCTGGGCCACCCTCGCGCCAGACATTTGCCAGGACGCGCTGCCGCTGAAACGCGCGTCGGACAGTCGATTGGTTTAATGGGCGACCATCCCGGAAGCAAAAAAATGGCGCGTCGGGCTCGTTGCCGAATGCCTGATTGCGTTGCCGGGCGTATCGTTCCATCGCACCGGTCAGGTCTGCTCCCAGCGGGATCAGCCTCGACTTGTAGAATTTGCTCTCCCGGATATGCAGAACGGCGCCGTCGAGGTCAACGTCTTGCATGGTCAGCCGTAAGGCTTCGCCATGCCGAAGGCACGCGCCGTATAAGGTAAGGATGAGTGCGCGCAATACATATGCCTCCAGCGTGACGCGGGAATTGCAGGCCGCCGGCGCGACGTCGAGCAGGCGCTTCAGTTCTTCCGTCGAATAGATATACGGCATCAGAGGCGGCGGCAATTTCGGACAGTAGCGCGGTAGTGGGGAAACCGTGATATGGCCACGCGAGAGGGCGAAGCGAAACAAGCAGTCAAGTACCGACTTTCTTTTACTCCAATGGTTGGTCAGCGGCCTATTGCCAGTCAGGAAGTCGTGCACTTGTTCAACCGTGACGGACATCACGTCAATGTTGCCATCAAGGCGCCGGCAGAATGCGGCAAGCGTTGCCGCCTCAGAGTCAAAGCGCATGCCCAGCGCTCGCTTGTAGCTCACGTATTGGGCAACAAGTTCGGAGAGTTTCATAGCAGACTCCCCAAATCGATTTCGGCCACCCGCCGCAGTCCTGCCAGATCAACCTTCGCATAGATTCTCGTCGACGAAGCGCTGCGATGACCGAGATGATCGCCGATTTCCTTCAGGATAAAACCAGCGTCGAGCAAATGCCGGGCGTTGGCGTGCCTTAAGCAATGGGCGCCGCGCCGCGGGACGTCAATGCCAAGCATCGCGAGACGCTCGCGGACAATGCCGCTCACGCGTGCGGGTGACAGTGGACGGACCGGCGCCTCGACCGAGAGGAACAGTTCGCGATGGGCGCTTCGCGGACGCGCTTCCTTCAGGTAGCGCAGAATCGCGGTTCCGACGCTTGCCACCAGCGGGTATTGCTGAGTGCAACGTTGTTTTGGCCGCGTGACATGAAGGATCTCGCCGTTCCAGTCCACATCCTCCAGACGGAGCCGCGCCACCTCGCCGCGCCGCAGTCCGTAGACAGCCAGCAGCAGGACCACCGCACGGTCGCGCAAATCAATCGTGCTGTCGCCGGCAAAACTGGCGATGAGTCTTTGCACGTCCTCCCAGTTCGGGCCGAGCGGCAAGCCTTCCTCTCTAAACACCATCGGCGCTTGAATGCCGACAGAAACATTGGTAGCCCAACCTTGTCCTTCGGCGTACCGGAAGAAATTGCGAAGCGTGCTCGCAAGTGCGTGCAACGATGTCCTGGCCCAACCGTGATTGCCCTGGTACGCCAGATATGCATCGATATCGCGGATGGTGACGGCATCGAGCGTCATGTCGGGATGCCAGACCGTCGACAGAAAGTTGACGATCTCGCCGCGGCAGTTTGAAATCGTGACGGGCGAAAGTCCCCGCTGATCACGCATGAAATCGGCATAGTGCTCAACATAGCGGGTAAACGGCTTCTGCTTGGGATCATGTTCCTTCAGCAGTCCAAGGAAGCGCAACCAGGCCGTGGCGATATGAATGAACAGCCGGCGCGAGCTCTGGGAATCGTTCGTTCGTCCGCTTCGAGTGAGACGAACCCGATGGTCGACCGCAAAAGCGATTTCCTCGGGCGTTATTGGCCCCGGCCGGCACAAATCCATGCTCTTTGAAAAAACCAGCAGGATCCAGGCGATCTTCCGGATCGACATGGGTGGATAACCCTGTTCCTGACAATGCAAGAGGAAACGCTTCCTCGATTCCAGGCAGGGAGCCAAATTGTGGGCGGCAAGAATATGCGGCTGCGTAAAGAGAGTTTCAAACATGATATTCCCCAATTGATGATCGGTGGAATACCAGTATTGGCCTAAAATTATGTCGCGATAGAAATGTCAACTCGAGAGGTAACGCAGGGGCAATTGAGATCCACCGCGACATATTTTTGACCACACCATACTCATTTCCGGCGGCGACATTGCAAGCCGAGATCGCAAAGCCGCAGTGCTTGGCATAGTCGAGGTATCGGGCATTAAAAACGGGGGCGCAACCGGCCAGGTGTTCGATGACGCCGGTCTTCAGGTTATCGATCATGATTCGCGATGGCACGGAATTGAATGCGGCAAAGGCATGCTCGTGCGCCGCCAGGAAGTGCTCCATCGTTTGCGACACGAAGAATTCCAGATACATGCGCCGGCTATAGCACAGCACCATGACGAAGAAGCTCAGTTGCCGGCGTGTTTTGCCAACCCCGATCGTGCCCCAGCTACCCCAGTCGACTTGCGCGGCCTCGCCCGGCGCGAACACCAGCTTCAGGAAAGCAGGCCGGTGTTTCGGCCGTATCAGGCGCACGTAATCCTTGACGGTCGTGTAGCCGCCCGCGTAGCCGGCTTCGCGCAGGCGCTGGAAGACTTGCTGCGCACTGAACGGATGGGCGTCAAGCAGGCGCGTCACTTGTCCTTTGAATGGGTCGAGCAGGCTGGTGCGCGCCACCGTCTTCCTCGGTTCGTAGTGCAACATGCCGGCCCAGGTTGCCACGGTGCGATGCGCCAAATTCAGCGCTTTGGCAATTTGGCCCAGAGTCATATGCTGGCGATCGCGGCAATCCCGAATCTGGCACCAGATTTCGTAGGAAATCATGGGCGCCGCCCAAGGGCGGCATGGAGCGCGGCAAGGTGTTCGCTCACCACGGCGCGGGATGAGACAGGCGCCGCCGATACTGACGGCGCTTCGCTGCCCGCCGCATTGTGCAATGGGGTTGGCGGATCGCCCAGCGCCAGCACTTGATACAGCGGCTTGGCGTATGCAAGCATGCCGGCGCGCACCAGATCGCCGCGTGCGCGCCGCAGACGCTCGCAATCGATCGATAGGCGTCGCGCCGTCGACGCGTCGCCATACCAGCTTAGACCCTGAGCATCGGCCACCGTGACCAAGAACAGGTAGAGCGCGGCCGCAACCACATCGAGCCGGTCCAGATGCCTATCCCGCACCAGACGTTGATCCACCCAACTGAACTGCGCCGGTACCCGGCGCATGCGCTCGAGGCAAATCGCTTGCCTTCCCGAATTCATCTGGCCCCCTTCCGTTGGCAATGTCTTCGCCTAATTTTTGCAGGGAACGGGTGGTGCTGGCGATGTCATCTTGTAACGTGATGTTGAAGAAATGGGCAATTAAGCCAACAAAAACATAGGGTTGCTTAATGATGAAATCTTGTAACGCAGGGGGAATCGGCGCTACAGCGATCTCGCCCGGATTCGGCGATATGATCGATTCCTGTTTCAAATCATGCACTTGTACGCTGCAGTGATCTTGTAACGCATTTGCTCGCTTGGCATTTTGCCGGTCGCGGTACTCCGGATGCGCCGTCTGCCAATCACGCACCCGCGCCACCGCTTCGGGACCGCTGTGGTAATTCCGGTTCTCCGGCTTGGCAATCCATGCGCGCTGACTGGCGGCTTTCGATGCCTTCCGGCATGCCGGCGCCGAGCAGTATTTCTGGTGAGAGGCGTTGCGCCGATCAGCGTGGAAAGCTTCCTCGCGACAGAGGCAAACACGACTTCTGGCAGGTTTCATTGTGCGGTTCTCCCGCACCCATGATGCGCCGCAAAAACAAATGCCAAAAAACCATCAAAAGCGATGAAGAGAAGAAGAAGAAGAAGAAGAAGAAGAAGAAGAAGAAGAAGAAGAAGAAGAAGAAGAAGAAGAAGAAGAAGAAGAAGAAGAAGAAGAAGAAGAAGAAGAACGCGAGGGACAACAGCGAAGAAAAAGCAGGTTTGAAATAAAAATTACGAAGAAAATCCAGACCGTCACGACAAAACAAACAGCGAAGAAAAGTCACTTCCACTCCGCCGGTATTCAGGCACTTTCAGGTCGCCGCTCACATCCGCATTACAATTACCGATTGACCACTGGCACGCATGGATCGGAGACGTCACGATCGCCGATGCCATTCTTGATCGAATCATGCAGCGCAATCACCGCTTCACGCTGACCGGCGAGTCATTGCGTCATCCGGAGAAGCGGAAAGGACCATCAGAGAAAAGCAGCAAGTGACTGCAGCGCAAACACCTTGGGGCGCCGCCCCAAACCCCGGCATGGCTTTTCCCGGTGCCCGAATTGCTGCGCAATTCGCGTTCGCCACGTGGCAGCCGCCGAGGATGAAAAAACCATCCCCGGCAGCCGCCATGAGCGTGGGGTTGCTGCGATCTGTCAAGGGGCTTTCGCGGCATAAACCGGCGGCAAAAACCGCCCCCCATTTATTCCACGCTCCCCTTGACAGATCTCCGCGCAGAGCATCAGGGACGACGTTCGCTGCGCGGGCCAATCAACGCAAGAAAATATTGAAAATCATCAAAAAAGGAGAAAAATATGGATCCATCGTGACCGCTGACATTACAATCTAAACGCGTAACACCATCTCTTGCGCAACGGTCACGTTGCCCCGGAACGAGCGGTCACGTTCACCGGAATACGCATCTTGCGTTCCTCAACAGCCGGCGCCCGCACTCGTCGCTTGACCGTCAAACGCCGGACATGGTCTACTTCAAAACACAACCGCAAGTGCAGGCCGCTTGATGCTGAACCGGGTTACCCAGCGCTCGTGCTTGATTGAGGAGCAGCACACGCGCCCGTGGATAACCCTACACTGCGCAGTTTCCACTTAAAAATCAAAAACTCTGTCTTAACGAACGGAGCCACCTCTCTGTACGACAATATGAAGACTGTCGTCCTTGAGCGCGACCGCTATGGTGAAGGACAGCACCGCTACCATGCAGGATTTCTCGACTATGCCAAACACAGTGGTTTTATCATCAACCTGGATCCGTGAGGGGAAATAAATAATATCCTTTAAAATCAAATGGTTAAATAACATATTCACACCCTCTGCTGGGTGAGTGGATAAGTGGCGTAGCACGTTGATTCAGAAGGACATTTCGAAATCACATCACGGATT
>JAUYNR010000032.1 GCA_030698225.1 Oxalobacteraceae bacterium
ACAACTCAAGAAATGGAAGAAAAACGACGAAGAAAAAGCAAAGAAGAGGCAGGTTTCAGATAGAAAAATCCGAAGAAAACACAAGAAGAAAAAGCACGTTCAGTCCGGCTAATTTAGGCTACTTTCAGATTGGCGCTGACACTCATCGCAACCTCGTCTCGTTGGGGAGCCAGGTGTTTGGCCCGTGGACGGACTACGACCTTCACTGCGGCCCTTGTCCCGCTCGCATTTGAACTATAGTGCAAAATAAACTCTATTTCTGGATTCCATCAGGCAACATGAAATGCAGACCGGTAAACTTGTTTAAGGGCAAGACCATCGGATAGGCAACAATTCCCGTTGAAATTTCAGGAAGCCCGGCCGACGATGGACAGTCAATCCAAGCGAAAAGCTTGATGCTTCTCAGCTTCTCAATCAGGCCATCCGGCTGCGCCAAATCGCTGTGCCCCAATCAAAGATGCAAATCAACATTGCCGCGCAAAAATCATTTGCCTCGCACCGTTTCTCACCGTTCTAATACGCGCCACATCCATTGCGACGGAAAGATCACCAAAAACAAGCAAACAACGCACCAAAATAAAATGCCATCTTGCCTTGGGGAAATCCGTGCAACAACGACCATGTCGTTGGCTCATGATGGGGGGTGCCATGCGTGCGCTGCCACGCATGGGTTTGAGATGTCCTGACATGATTGGGCGCGCTGTCGCAAAACCCGGATTAAATTGGCATGAAACTTGCGTCGTGTAGAACACAAGTCAATGCGCTTCTTACGTCGAATTTTCTAAGACCTGCAACACAGACAAAGGAAGCGGTCTATCGCTGCAATGCAGCCGAACCTAGCATCAGCATTCAAGTTTGGAGGGTCCGATGGCCAATATCGTGGACCGCAATGGGAATTTAAGACTCGTGACGATTTACGAGATCAGCAAGATACTGGGCTCGTCGCTCGATCTGTCGAAGACCCTGCGCGAAGTACTGAACGTTCTGGTGAACCATCTGGAGGCCCGGCGCGGAATGCTCAGTTTGATGCAGGAATCCGGGGAATTGCACTTGGTTAGTGCGGTCGGCATCTCCGGCGAAGAGTTTCGCCGCGGCCGTTACCAGGTTGGCGAGGGGATCACCGGCAAGATTTTCCAGACCGGCATACCGAGCGTGGTGTCCGATATTTCGCAAGAACCGTTGTTCCTCGCTCGCACCGGCTCGCGCGAATCGGCCGACGGGGAAAAAATCGCCTTCGTCGGAGTGCCAATCATAGCCGCCCGCGAAACGCTGGGTGTGCTGTGCATCTACCGCGTGGTCGACAGCAGCACGCACAGCTTCGACGACGACGTGCGCTTTCTGACCATGGTCGCCAATCTGATCGGCCAGACCGTGCGCCTGTACCGCAGCGTGACTGCCGAGCGCAGCCAGCTGCTGGAAGAACAGCGCCTCCTAAAGAAGGAGTTGCACGGCAAGTACAAGCTCGACAATGTGATCGGCATTTCCAAGGCGATGCAGGAAGTGTTTGCCGAAGTCCACCAGTCGGCGCCGTCACGCTCCACCATGCTATTGCGCGGCGAAAGCGGCACCGGCAAGGAAGTCATCGCGCGCGCCATCCACTACCTGAGTCCGCGCAAGGATGGGCCGTTCATCAAGCTCAATTGCGCGGCCTTGTCGGAAACCCTGCTGGAGTCCGAATTGTTCGGCCATGAAAAGGGCGCGTTCACCGGCGCCCAGACCGAGCGCAAGGGCCGCTTCGAGTTGGCGCATGGCGGCACGCTGTTCCTCGACGAGATCGGCGATATTTCGCCGGCGTTTCAGGCCAAGCTGCTGCGCGTGCTGCAGGAGCGTGAGTTCGAGCGGGTCGGCGGTTCGCGTTCGATCAAGGTCGATGTGCGCCTGATCACGGCCACCAACCGTGACTTGGAAAAGGCGGTCACCAGGGGCGATTTCCGCGCCGATCTGTATTACCGCATCAATGTCGTCAGCATCTTCATGCCACCCTTGCGCGAGCGGCGTGAAGACATTCCGTATCTGGTCGAACATTTTCTCGATAAGTTTCGCCGCGAGAACCAGCGCAAGCTGGCGTTGACGCCGCAGGCGCTGAACGTCATGACCAATTGCTTTTGGCCGGGCAATGTGCGTGAACTGGAGAATTGCGTCGAGCGCACCGCGACCATGGTGCGCGGCGATGTGATCAACGAAATCAACTTCTCCTGCTCGCAGAACAAGTGCCTGACGCAACTCCTGCACGAGCCGCTGCAGGCCGAACCGATCGCAGCGCCCGGCCCGCTTGAATACGCGGCGGCGCGCGGCAAGACGGTGATCCCGATCACGGAGGTGTCGCCATCGGCTGCACCCGACTCGGAACGCGAGCGGCTGATCTGGGCGCTGGAGCAATGCGGTTGGGTCCAGGCCAAGGCGGCGCGGGTATTGAATATCTCGCCACGCCAGATGGGCTACGCGCTGCAAAAATACAATATCGAAGTGAAGAAATTCTGAACATTAATTGTAGGAGCGGCTTTAGCCGCGAAGCCAACGCCATCGCGGCTAAAGCCGCTCCTACAAAAGCATCGTCGCGATTGCAGATCTTGTAGGAGGGGCTTCAGCCCCGAGTAGCGGTCGAATCAGGTCGAAGCGCCATTCCACCCACCTCCCAATTTGTCGCGTTTCTAACAAGCGATCCGACAATGCGTTCGTCATTGTCGTCATTGTCACACCGCGTGTTTTAGCATTTTTCTCCGTATCCATCTGATTTGATTGAATAATTTATCTTGGCACGGTTCTGGCTATATCCCTTCTGCAAACGCGTTTGGCGTCATTTTTCCGAAAGGAGCAATCTCATGCAGCCTACAGAGTACGTTGGTGTCCAGGAAATCAAATCGCTCGGCAACCTGCTCGACAAGGTGGCCGAACACAAGGGTTGCGGCACGACTGCCGATAGCGGAAAATCGAGCTGCGGCTCATCCGATGGCCCCGCCGACATGGCACCCGAGGTGTGGGAAAAGGTCAAGAACCATCCCTGCTACAGCGAAGAGGCGCATCACCACTATGCACGCATGCATGTGGCGGTGGCGCCGGCCTGCAATATCCAGTGCAACTACTGCAACCGCAAATACGATTGCGCCAACGAGTCGCGCCCCGGCGTGGTCAGCGAAAAACTGACGCCCGAACAGGCTGCGAAGAAAGTCATTGCAGTCGCCTCCACCATTCCACAGATGACGGTACTGGGCATTGCCGGTCCCGGCGATCCGATGGCCAACCCGGAGAAAACCTTCAAGACCTTCGAGCTGATTTCGGCGACCGCGCCCGACATCAAGCTGTGCCTGTCGACCAACGGCCTGGCCTTGCCGGACCATATCGATGCCATTGCGGCGTTCAACGTCGATCACGTCACCATCACCATCAACATGGTCGATCCTGAGGTCGGGCAGCACATCTACCCGTGGATCTACTACAAGAAGAAGCGCTGGACCGGAATCGAGGCGTCGCGCATCCTGACCGAACGCCAGTTGCTGGGGCTGGAAATGCTGACCGCACGCGGCATCCTGTGCAAGGTCAATTCGGTGATGATCCCCGGGATTAATGACCAGCACCTGGTTGAAGTAAATCGTGCGGTCAAGTCACGCGGCGCCTTCCTGCACAACATCATGCCGCTGATTTCGGCGCCCGAGCACGGTACCGTGTTCGGCCTGAACGGCCAGCGCGGACCGACCGCGCAAGAGTTGAAAGCGTTGCAGGATTCCTGCGAAGGCGAGATGAACATGATGCGCCACTGCCGCCAGTGTCGCGCCGATGCGGTCGGTCTGTTGGGCGAAGACCGCAGCGCCGAATTCACCACCGAGAAGATCGATGCAATGGACGTCCAGTACGACGGCGCCACCCGCAAGGCTTACCAGGAAGTGGTCGAGCTGGAGCGCAAAGCCAAGTCGGCAGCCAAGGCGGCCGAACAGGAGCTACTGACGCAACTGGCCGACGAGAGCGGCATCTCGATGCTGATCGCGGTCGCTACCAAGGGCGGCGGCAAGGTCAACGAACACTTTGGTCATGCCACTGAGTTCCAGATCTACGAGGTCAATGCCAAGGGCGCGAAATTCGTCGGCCACCGCCGCGTCGACCTGTACTGCCAGGGCGGCTTTGGCGAGGAGGATAACCTGGTGACGGTGATCCGCGCCATCAACGACTGCCATGCGGTATTCGTCGCCAAGATCGGCGGCTGTCCAAAGGATGACTTGAAGAAGGCGGGCATCGATCCGGTCGACCGTTACGCGCATGAATTCATCGAGCAGTCCGCGATCGCCTATTTCATGGAATACGTGGCGAAGGTGAAGGCCGGCGAGATTGTGCACCAGCTGCGCGGCGACGCCGACATTCGCCAAGGCGCGTACATCGTGGCGGCATAGACAATATTTCAAATACCAGCAAGGAGAAAACCATGGCTTACAAAATAATTGCATCACAGTGCACCGGCTGTTCGGCCTGCGAACCAGAGTGCCCGAACGTCGCGATCCGCGAAAAGAACGGTGTGTTCCTGATCGATGCCAAGAAGTGCACCGAGTGCATCGGGCATCAGGATGAACCTCAGTGCGTTGCCGTCTGCCCGGTCGACGACACCTGCGTGATCGACAATGCATTTCCACGCTACCAGGCATAGAGGCACACGATGAATATTACGATTACACCGGCTGCCGAAAAATTCATGCGCCGCATGGTGCGTTTCAACGGCGGCGCACCGCAATCCGGATTCCGGCTCAAGGTCACGGCTGGCGGCTGCTCGGGCCTGGCATCCGAATTCACGGTCGAGCCGACGCTGCTGCCAGGCGATGCCAGCCTCGATTGCAACGGCTTGAGTATTTTTCTGCCGGCAGAGAGCCGCCTGCTGCTGGAAGGCGTGACGATCGACTTCGGCGAGAGCATTGCCGAATCGGGCCTGATCTTCCGCAATCCGAACACGGCGGCCTCCAGCTGCGGCTCGCACGGCGCATCGGCGCCGCCTGCGATGGCCAAGGTGGATGTCGCCAGCATTCGGCGCAAGAGCTGAGCAAGGGAGCTGCCATGATCGCTACCACCATCCCGCCCGCACCGGCTCCGGCCATGCCGCACACCGACGCCATCGACTGGCTGGAAGCGGCTTGCCTGGGGGGCCTGCTGCCGCCGGCGGTGCAGTGGGAGCTGGAAGCGGCGGCTGCCGCCTACCGCGACGACGATGTGGCCGAACGGCATTTGCAGCGCGCCTATCTGCTGGCGCCAGAGCATCCGGCGGTGCATATCGGGCTGTACCGGTTTTACTTCTACAAGAACCGCTTGCGCGATGCGCTGGCGGTGGCGCAGCGCTGCCTGGAAAAGGCCGCGCGCGACAATGCGCTGCCGGTCCAGTGGCAGGCGGTGACGCCACAGTTCGCCGATTTTTCCAGCTATGCCGCGCTGCCGCGCTTTTATCTTTTTACGCTGAAAGCCTGCGCCTACCTGCATATGCGCCTGGGCGAGCTGGCGACGGGAGAGGCGATGCTCGCCAAGCTGATCGAACTCGATCCGCTCGACCGGCTGGGCGGTTCGGTTTTGCGCGGGGTCTTGCAGCGCGTGGGTGAGGACGATGACGAATGAGCAATTCGATGCGCTTGACTGGCAGGGCGGTGCGCTCGATTGCGCCGCCTGCTCGTACAGCAGCCTGTTAGCTTCCGGCCATTGCGCGCTAAAGAAGGCGTGCGTGCGCGACCGCTATGCGCGCCGCATCGACCGCTTTTTCGGCTGGAACCAGGCGCTGGCCAAGGACTGCCTGACGCACCCGTATTTCGAGGTGCGGGCGGTGGCGGCCAAGTACGTGGAAGTGTTTTACCTGCCGCGCCTGATCGACGACCCCGACGAGACAGTACGCTGGAGCGCGGCGCAGCGGCTGCCGCAGCGCCACCTGATGCAGCTGCGCTGCGACCCGGACCGCGAGGTGCGCATACGGGTGGCGACCCGGCTCGATGTCGCGCATCTGCACAGCATGATGCACGACGCCGATTACTACGTGCGCACGGTGGTGGCGCGGCGCATCGAGGACAGTTGGCTGCCGCGCATGATGCACGATCAGGAGCGCGAAGTGCGGATCGAAGTGGTGCGCCGCATCGGCTCCGGCCTGTTGCCGGGCATGGCGGCCGATCCGGATGCGGAGGTGCGGCTGGTGGTCGCGCAGCGGCTGGCGCCGGCGCAGTTGACGCTGCTGCGCCAGGATCCGGACTGGCAGGTGCGATATACGGTGGCGGAGCGTATCGATTGCAAGGATTTGGGGCGCTTGCTGATCGACGAGGATGAGGCAGTGCGCGAAATGGCGCGCAAGCGCTGGTAGTAGGACGAAATAATGCATTTCAATGGATTTTTGTCGGCCTGTCCGGACCAGCTATAAAAGGAGCAGCAAGCATGAAGATCAACCGCGATGAAGGCCATGTCGAACTGAATTGTCCGCCCGGCTATGAATACGGCGAAAAGGTCATGAGCAAGAAGACCATCCGCAACGATGGCACTTTCCCCGGCAAGGAAATTGGCGACATCCTGGTGAAGAAGGGCGACGTCGGCTACGTCACCAGCATCGGCACCTTCTTGCAGCAGTTCTATATCTACGGCATCGAGTTTGTCGAACACGGCTACCGGGTCGGCATGAAGGGGCGCGAACTGGAATCGCTCGACCATGCCGCAGACCAGAACGATGAAGTACCGCAGGCCGCGTCGGCTGCGGCCGCCTGATTTGCCACCACCAGGAGCACAATATGAGTGAAACGAGAATCCCGAAATTCGACTGGGGCCAGCGCGTCACGGCATCGATCGACCTGTTCAACGACGGCTCCCACCCGGAATCCGAGCTCGATGCTTTGCTGGTCGGGCAGGGCACGGCCGGCGAAGTGGTCCAGGTCGGCATGCACGAGGAAAGTTCGACGCCGGTCTACATGGTCGAATTCGACAGCAAGCGCGTGGTCGGCTGTCTGGAAGAGGAAATCGCGCTGGTGCAGGCCCGGGAAGAATGATGAACAGCGCCGCCGTCAGGGTAAAACAGATGCCGCCCGCCGCCAGGGGTCAGGCACTGCAGCCCAACGAACTCGACTTGCGGCGCATCGTCCGACTGCTGGAAAAGCGTGCGCGCTACCGCTACGTGATGCCGGTGGTCGACACCTGCGAGAACGGCTATCGCATTCAGAGCCCTTGCTGCTCGCGCAACATCGACGCTGCCGGCGGCATCATCGATATCGCCTGGCTCGAATACGACGCGCTGCTTGATGTCTGGAAGCTGCACCGCAAGGACCATGCACTCGACCGTTGGCAGTTTCACGTGCTGGCGCAGCGCCTGGGCGAGGTGATGGATTGCCTGAGTCGGGACCCGGCGCGGGTGTTTTGGCAATGAGCTGGCAATGAACGCGACCATTTATCTCGACAACAACGCCACCGCGCCGCCGGCGCCGGCGGTGCTGGCGGCCATGCACGACTGCCTGCGCGATTGCTGGGGCAATCCGTCGAGCATGCATCACATCGGCGCCGCCGCCAAGGAGCGGCTGGCAACAGCGCGCGGCCAGGTGGCGGCGCTGATCGGTGCAACGCCGCCGGAAATCGTGTTTACCGGCAGCGCCACCGAAGCCAATCACATGGCCATCCTCGGCGCGCTGGCGCTGTCCGCAGGGCGGCGCCATATAGTGGCCAGCTTGGTCGAGCATCCGTCGACGCTGCTGCTGCTGCGCCACCTGCAAGCGTCAGGCGTGCGCGTGACCTTGGTCGGCGTCGATGCGCAGGGGCGGCTGGACCTGGACGAACTGGCGGCCGCGATCATGGCCGATACGGCGCTGGTGTCGCTGATGTGGGCCAATAATGAGACCGGCGTGATTTTCCCGGTAGCCGAAGCCGCCCGGCTTGCAAAAAGCCGCGGCGTGCTGTTTCACACCGACGCCGTGCAGGTGGCCGGCCGACTTGTCATCGACGTCAAGCAGGTGCCGGTCGATTTGTTGTCGATTGCCGGCCACAAGCTGCATGCCGCCAAGGGCGTCGGCGCGCTGTATGTGCGCAAGGGCGTGAAGCTGCCGCCGCTATTGTTCGGCCACCAGGAGCGCGGCCGCCGCGGCAGCACCGAGAATGTGGCGGGGATCGTCGGCATGGGCGTGGCCGCCGAACTGGCCGCGCAAACCTTGGCGCAGGATGCGGTCGCCGTTGCCGCATTGCGCGACCGGCTGGAGCGGGGCTTGATTCAGCGCCTGCCGCAGGCGCAGGTCAATGCGGCAGATGCGCCGCGTCTGCCGAACACCAGTAGCGTGCGCCTGGCCACGATCGACTCGGAAATCATTCTCGACCGGCTGGACCGCGCCGGCATTTGCGCATCCAGCGGGTCGGCCTGCACCGACGGCGGCACGATGCCTTCGCACGTGTTGCTGGCGATGGCGCTGTCGAGCCAGGAGGCGCTGGCGACCGTGCGCTTTTCGCTGTCGCGCTACAACCGCGCCGAAGAGATCGACACTGTGCTGGAAACGCTGGCCGCCATCGTGCCGCCGCTGCTTGGTCTGGCGGCATAGACCCAATTGTTCGACCTGGCTGCCAATCGGTCGCGAGTGATGGATTTATTTAATTTTGGAGAACCAGCCATGAAAGTCATGATCCGCAGGAATGCCGCCGGCGTCCTGTCGGCCTATGTGCCGAAGAAGGACCTGGAAGAGCCGATCGTCTCGATGGAAAAGCCGGAGATGTGGGGCGGCAGCGTCACGCTGGCCAACGGCTGGCTGCTCGCATTGCCGCCGATGGCAGCCGACACCGCGCTGCCGATCACGGTCGATGCGCGCAAGTCGGGAGAATGAGATGGCGCTCTCGCCCGAGCAATTGAGCGGCCTCGAGCGCCTGCTGCTGACGGCCGAAGCCGACGCCAGTCCGCTGCCGCAGATACGCGCCGGCTTTCCCGGCATGACGGTCACCCGCTGCGACGCCGATGACATGCGCGGCGAGTCACCGTACCGGCGCAGCGGCGCCTATGACCTGTTCCTGGTCGATACCAGCAATCAATGCTGGCGCATCATCGACGACCCGCAGGTTGCCAGCGGCGTCGTGATCGCCGCCCACACGTGAAGGAAACGGATATGGAACCAGACTGGATCAAGCTGTCCGACCCGGACATGAGCATGGCCGAGATCGATGCGGTGAAGGCCGTGCTGGCCTCGCCCTGTCTTTCGGCCGGCCCCAGGGTCGAGGCCTTCGAGAACGAGTTCGCCTCTTATCTCGGGCGCACCTACGGCGTGGCTGCGGCCAGCGGCACCATCGCGCTGATGCTGGCGTTGCGCGCGCTCGGCATCAAGCCGGGCGACGAGGTGATCGCGCCGGCCTATTCGTGGCACCAGATATCGCATGCGATTGCGCTGGTCGGCGCCACGCCGGTATTCGCCGACATTAACTACTGGACCGGCACGCTGGCGCCGGACAAGGCGGCCGCGAAAATCACCGGGCGCACGCGCGCCATCGTGGTCTGCAACTGCAACGGCCATCCGGCCGCCTGGACCGAATTCAGGCTGCTGGCGCAGCAGCACGGCTTGAAGCTGATCGAGGATTCGACCGAGGCGATCGGCTCGCGCTACCAAGGCCGGCTGGCGGGCACTTTTGGCGACATCGCGATCTTCGATTTTTCGCAGCCTTCGGCGCTGTGCTGCGGCGAGGGGGCGATGCTGGTCACCGACGATCCCGCGCTGGCCAGCGAATTGCACTATGTCCGCAACCGGGCACCGGCCGATCGCTTCTCGATTGCGATTGCCAGCCGCGTGCCGCACCAGGCGGCGATGAGCGATATCAGCGCCGCCATCGGCCTGGCCCAGCTGGACCGGCTCGACGAGATCCTGCTGCGGCGCAAGCGCGTCGAATCCTACTACCTGGAGCATATCCAGTTCTTCGAAGGCATCAAGCCGCCGTACATCGCACCCGAGGTCGACGAGGTGCACTGGATGTTGTACCTGGTGCATCTGGGCACGCGCTTTACCCGCACTCTGCGCAACCAGATCATCGACGACCTGGCCACCGAAGAGATCGAAGCGGTGGCCTGGTGCCAGCCGCTGCATCAGCAGTTTTTCTACAGCAGCTATGGCTACAAGAAGGGCGACTTGTTCCTCACCGAAAAAATCGCCGACCGCTGCATCGCCTTGCCTTTGCATGGCCATTTGAGCGACGACGAAGTGCATTTCATCGTCCAGACGGCGAAGGATTCATCGATCAATGTCGGCGCCGGCGCCGCCATCTACCTGTAATTATCGCAACACCATTTTTTTAACTAGGAGTGCACCATGCCAGTCGTAACCATCAAGCCTTCCGGCAAAACCATCGATGTCGCCAGCGGTACCACGCTGTTGGAAGCCGTAATGAATGCCGGAGAGGTGATCGCGCACAAATGTGAGGGCAAGGCCGAATGCGGTTCCTGCCACATCTCCATGCTGGAGGGCAGAAAGAGCGTATCGAGGATCGCCGCCGCGGAAAACAGCCAATTGGACCGCCTGATCGGCATCGGCTCCAAGTCGCGCCTGGCATGCCAGACCAAGGTCGGTGACGAGGATGTCACGATCGAGCTGGTGGTGGGCTGATTGCCGCAACTAATTGGCACAGGCCTTTACGGCGGGGCCGCCCAGGCCTGTGCCTCTCGTACCACCCTCGGCGGGCCCCCCTAGAGGGCGGGTTTCAAACCGGCGTTAGTTTTACGATCAAGGAGCAATTGCCATGAAACAAATCACCTCGCAACTGCAGGACGTCCGCGCCGCGCTGGCCGCCGGCACGTTGATTCCCTACCTAGGGCCGGGACTGCTGGAACTGGTGCCCGATTGCCCGGTGCCGGATGCGCCGGAAAAGCTGGCGGCCTTCATGTCATCGAAGGTGACGGTGTCGCACAAGATCCGCAATCGCCTGACCGCGGCCGCCCAGTTCATCGAGAACTTCAAGCACCGCAAGACCCTGGTCAATCTGATGCAGCAGGCGTTTAGCGCCAGCGTTGCGCCGACCCGCCTGCAGCTGGCGCTGGCGGCACTGCCGGACGTGCCGTTGATCGTCGACGTCTGGTACGACGACGCGATGCAGAACGCACTTGCGCTCGCTGCACGCGGCAACTGGGGCCAGGTGCAGGGCTTGGCGCAGTCTGAGCATTTCGGCACCTGGTTCCAGTGCTACGACGCGGCCGGCCAGGCGGTCGAGGAAGAAACGGCCGATGCCTGGAAAACCGTGCTATATCAGCCGATCGGCGCATGCGCCCCGGCCGCCAACTACCTGGTGTCCGATTCCGATTACGTCGAAGTGCTGACCGAGATCGACATTCAGACGCCGATTCCGTCGCTGGTGCAGTCGCTGCGGCGCGGCCGCCATTTCCTGTTCATCGGCTGCCGCTTCAACGACCAGTTGCAGCGCACTTTTGCGCGCCAGATCATCAAGCGTTCGTCCGACCGGCACTGGGCGGTGTTGCAGGGAAAGCCTTCGCGCAACGAGCAGCGCTTCATGGCCGAATACGGTATCGAACAGATCGACATTCCGCTCGCCGATTTTGAAACCGCGTTTATCGCCGAGTCGCTGGTGGCGGCTTGAACCGCTAGTGTAGTGTGGCATTTTGTTTGGAACTTAAGCGACTGTTGGCTCTGATGACTTTTTGGAGGATGTCAGAGGCTTTTGCGGTCCAGATAAAAGGCTTGGGATTTTTGTTGTGGTGAACGATATATTCATCGATGGC
>JAUYNR010000038.1 GCA_030698225.1 Oxalobacteraceae bacterium
GGCATTGGTTGAACAGGCCGCCGCCGCCGCCGAAAGCCTGCAGGATCAGGCCGCCTCGCTGGCGCAGGCGGTCAGCGTGTTCAAGCTGGGCAGCGAAACCCAGGCCGTGCTGGGGCTGCGTCTGCGGGCACCGGCGGCAAACATGCCGGCGCCCGCCCGAGCTGTCCCAAGGCGAACGGCGATCGCGCCCAAGGCCGCAGCCAAGTCCGGCAGCAAGCCGGCCGGCGCGGACGGCGACCAATGGGAAGAGTTTTAAGCTTTAACTCGGCTGACGCCGGCAGCCAGAAAAATACAGGATACTGTATTATTAAAACACCACTGTTTAATTGCGGCAATGTCGATGTTTACCGGCATACTCCACTCAATGTGCGTTCCGGGTGAGGTATAGGACCGTCACCACGCCCAATGCTATCAGTGCGATCTGCGGCATGGTTTCGCGCCAGGTGGCGCGGCGCTGCATTTGCGGCATCAGGTCGGATACCGCGATGTAGATGAAGCCGGACGAGGCCAGCACCAGTACAAACGGAATGGCGTCGGTGGCGGACTCCAGCGTGAAATAACCGAGCAGGCCGCCCAGCACTGCCATCAGGCTGCTGATCAGGTTGTAGGCGAACGCGCGGGCACGGCTGAAGCCGGCATTGAGCAGCACGATGAAGTCGCCGATTTCCTGCGGGATTTCATGCGCGATGATGGCCAGGCCGGTGACGATGCCGAGCTTGGGGTCGGCCAGGAACGCGGCGGCGATCAGGATGCCGTCGCTGAAATTGTGCAAGCCGTCGCCGACCAGGATCATCAGGCCCGACTTGCCCGCTTCCTGCACATCATGGCCGTGCGCGTGCGCATGGCCGTCGCCTTCATGGTGGTGCGAGTGGCGCAGGATCGCGAATTTTTCCAGCAGGAAAAACCCGAGCAAGCCGCCGAACAGCGTGGCGAACAGCGTATGGGCATCGGCTTGCGACTCGAACGCTTCCGGCAGCGCGTGCAGCAGCGAAGTCGACAGCAGGATGCCGACCGAGAAACTGACCATCTTATCCACTAGCTTCGACAACAGGCTAAACGAAAAAATCGCCGCAGCAACAATGCTGACCACGCCTGCTATCGTCGTTGCCAGCAGGATGGAGATAAGAGTGGAGTTAATTTTGAGCCTCAGGGTTTGCAACAAAGTTGCAAATTAAAGCACGGGCAAGGGCTTCCTGTAAACAAGTGCTGCAATTTCATGCCCGTTGTGCAGCTTTTGCGGCCGTATCGGAGGCTGGCGCAGCGTGCGGCAAACCTGCGCTTTATTCCTTTTCTAAATCAATCGTGAACGCAAAGGCGCAGCGCAGACAGTACGCAGGTACGGCAAGCGAAGCCGACAAAGTGCGCGGTTGATTTAGAAACGGAATTACGCCACGCCGTGGAACTTGAACCAAGCCAGGCAGCGCTGCCAGCCATCCCTGGCGTCGGCCTCGACGTAACTTGGCCGGTAGTCGGCATGAAAAGCATGGCCGGAGTTCGGATACACGACGAATTCGGAGCGGCTGCCGCTCTCGGCCAGCGCCGCCTGCATTTGTTCGATCGTATCTTGCCCGATGCCGCCATCCTTGCCGCCATACAGGCCGAGCACCGGCACCTTCAGGCTGGCGGCGATATCGATCGGCTGGCGCGGAGTCAGCGCGGGATTGTTGCCGCTGGTGCTGGCCACCAGCCGGCCGTACCAGGCCACGCCGGCCTTGATGTCCCGATTGTGCGCAGCATACAGCCAGGCGATTCGCCCGCCCCAGCAGAATCCGGTAATGCCGATCTTGTCGGCATTGCCGCCATGGGTGGCGGCCCAGGCGACGCAGGCGTCCAGATCGCCCATCACCTGGGCGTCCGGCACCTTGTTGATCACTTTTTCGATCAGTTCGCCCAGCGCCGGGTAAGACCGCGGGTCGCCCTGGCGCACGAACAACTCAGGTGCCAGCGCCAGATAGCCCTGCTTGGCAAAGCGGCGCGCGACATCGGCGATATGCTCGTGCACGCCGAAGATCTCCGATACCACCAGGATCACCGGCAAATCGGTCTTGCCGGCCGGCTGCGCCCGATACACCGGGACACTCTGGCCGTCGACATCGATTTCGATCTGGCCGACTGTCAAACCGACACTATCGGTCTTGATTACGGTTTGCGCCATCACCGGCAGTACTGCGGCGGCAAAGCCGGCGCCCAATGTGGTCTTCAGGAAATCGCGCCGTCCCAGCGGCTCCGACAGCGGCGTCCGGCGCACCAGACTCTCGAAATCTTCCTTCATGTGTGGCATTTTCATTCTCCAAGAGACGATGGCAATCGAAGCGACTCCCGCGCAATGCATATTACATCCACAAATCGGGTGACGGAAGCTGCAGGTGGCACCGGATTAGTTTGATCGCTGTCAAGCATGGCTTGCACTCCCCCCCATAAACTAAACAGCATCGATACGGCGACATTGACCTGCATCAGGAAAATTGCACTGACAATGGAGAAAACGGCATGAGCAAAATTGCACTAGTAACAGGCTGCACCGGCGGCATCGGCACCGCAATCTGCCGCGCCTTGTGCCTGCAGGGACCGCGCGTGGTCGCAACTTACCATAGCGGCGGCGAAGCACGCGCAGCCGCCTGGCAACGTGAGATGCAGGCGCAATCGTTCGAAGTTGACGTGTATCCGGTCGACATCGGCGACTTCGCTTCCTGCCAGCAGCTGATCGAACGCATCAGCGCCGACATCGGCGCAGTCGACATCCTGGTCAACAACGCCGGCATCACGCGCGACAGCACGCTCAAGAAAATGTCGGTCGAAAACTGGCTGGCGGTGATCAACACCGATCTCAACGGCGTCTTCAACATGACGCGCCAGGTATTTGACGGCATGCTGACACGCGGCTGGGGACGGGTGGTGAATATTTCTTCGGTAAACGGCCAGAAAGGGCAATTCGGCCAGGCCAATTACAGCGCCGCCAAGGCTGGCGTGCATGGTTTCACGATGGCGGCGGCGCAGGAAGGCGCACGCAAGGGCGTCACCGTCAACACCGTTTCACCGGGTTATATCAGCACCGAGATGACGCTGGCGGTGGCCGAAGAAGTGCGCCAGCAAATCATCGCGCAAATCCCGGTCGGCCGCATGGGCACGCCGGAAGATATCGCCCGCACGGTGGCATTCCTCTGCGATGAAGCGGCCGGCTATATTACCGGAGCCGATTTCTCGATCAATGGCGGGCTGTACATGGGCTAAGCCGGGATGGTCGGCGACCTGCTCCGGGCGTGGCTCAACCCTGGCTGTTCGCCAGCGCCGGGCGTGGCAGCCGGATCACGCCATTCGCCAGCGCGGTGCCGCACAGCACCAGCGCGCCGCCTAACAGCTTGCTCCAGCCGACCGACTCGCCCAGGAACAACGCGCCCCACAGCACGCCGAACACCGGAATCAGGAAGGTCACCGACAGCGCGCGCATCGGCCCGACATCCTTGATCAGCCTGAAAAACAGTAGATAAGCGGCGCCGGTGCAGACGATCGCCAGCGCACTCACCGCGATCCAGTCGAACGGCGTCGGCGTCTGCCTGATCGGCTGCAGCAGCGCAAACGGCAATACCAGGATCGCGGCGGCCCACATGCTGCCATGCGCGTTATCGGTCGGATCGACTGCGGTCGATGACTGCTTGGTGTAGACGCTGGCCAGGCCGTAGCAGAACGGCGCGGCCAGACCGGCTGCGATCGCCCGCCACCAGCCATCGCCATGCACCATCGGACTGCCGGCTACCAGCGTCGTCACCCCGGCCACCCCCAGCAGCAGGCCGGCTGCAGCCGAACGGCTCACCGGCTGGCGCAGCCAGACGGCGGCGATGAGTGCGCCATAGATCGGCGCGGCAGAATTCAGTATAGACAGCAGCGATGCGCTCAGGGTTTGCGCCGCGTACGCAAACAGCATGAAAGGCAGCGCCGAATTGAGCAGGCCGATGATCAGGAAATGGCGCCATTGTCGCAGCAGCCGGGTCTGCCGTCCGAGCATTCGGCACACCAGCCACAGGAACAGCGCGGCCAGGCCGACCCGCAGCTCGATCATCACCCCCGGACCGAACACCGGCGCGCCGATCCGCATGAACAGGAAGGAACCGCCCCAGATGGCGGCCAGCGCGATCAAACGGAAAATGCTTGCGACGTCCATGTGCGCCTTTGTTGATTAGGAATTACGCAATATTAAGGTGTGCATCGCAGGTCGGGTTAGCGCTAGCGTAACCCGGCATCCTCAGCCGCAAATGTCGGGTTACGCGATGAAGCCGCTAACCCGACCTACAAAACTTGCGATTTCATACGGACAGTCAGCCACGATCAATGCGCTTCATCCCAGTTGTTGCCGACGCCGACCTCGGCGATCAGCGGCACTTTCAGCTTGGCGACGCCGGCCATGATGGCGGGCAATTTTTCGCGCACGATCGCCAGTTCGTCTTGCGGCACTTCCAGCACCAGTTCATCGTGCACCTGCATGATCATCTTCGTTTGCATGCGGTCCTGTTCCAGCCAGTCCTGCACCGCGACCATCGCCAGCTTGATCAGGTCGGCGGCGGTGCCCTGCATCGGCGCGTTGATCGCTGCCCGTTCGGCACCCTGGCGGCGCGGACCGTTGGGCGAGTTGATCTCGGGCAGCCACAGGCGGCGGCCGAACACGGTTTCGACATAACCGCGCGCCTTGGCTTGGGCGCGGGTGTCGGCCATGTAGTGCGCGACGCCGGAAAAGCGGCTGAAGTATTTGTCGATATAACTCTGCGCGGCGGCGCGCTCGATGCCGAGATTGCTGGCCAGCCCGAACGCGCTCATGCCGTAGATCAGGCCGAAGTTGATGACTTTCGCATAGCGCCGCTGCTCGCTCGACACTTCCAGCGGCGTGACGCCGAAAATCTCGCCGGCGGTGGCGCGGTGGATGTCTTCCCCTGCGGCGAATGCGCGCAGCAGGCTTTCGTCGCCGGAAATATGGGCCATGATGCGCAGTTCGATCTGCGAATAGTCGGCCGAGACGATCACGCTGCCCGTTGGCGCGATGAAGGCTTCGCGGATACGGCGGCCCTCGACGCTGCGGATCGGGATGTTTTGCAGGTTGGGGTCGTTCGAGGCCAGCCGGCCGGTGACCGCGACCGCTTGCGCGTAATTGGTGTGCACGCGGCCGGTAGCCGGATTGACCATTTTCGGCAGCTTGTCGGTATAGGTCGATTTCAGCTTGGCGATACCGCGGTATTCGAGCAGCACTTTCGGCAGCGGGTAATCCTCGGCCAGCTTTTGCAGCACTTCCTCGTCGGTCGACGGCGCGCCGGACGGGGTTTTCTTAATTACCGGCAATTGCAGCTTGTCGAAGAAGATTTCGCCCAGCTGCTTCGGCGAATTCAGGTTGAACGGCTGGCCGGCCATTTCATAGGCTTTCTGCTCCAGTTCCAGCATCCGCTTGCCGAGTTCGTTCGACTGCTTGCCCAGCAGTTCGGTATCGATCAACACGCCGTTGCGCTCGATCTTTTGCAGCGTGACCGCAGTCGGCAGCTCGATTTTTTCATAGATGAAAGTCAGTCCGGCGTCGGCCTCGACCTCCGGCCACATCACCTGATGCAGTTGCAGCGTGATGTCGGCATCCTCGGCCGCGTAGTCGGTCGCGCGGCCGATCTCGACCTGGTCGAAGCAGATCTGCGACGCACCCTTGCCGCACACCTCGGCAAAGGTGATGGTCTTGTGGTTCAGGTGGCGCAGCGCCAGGCTGTCCATGTCGTGGCTCTTGTGCGACTCGAATACATAGGATTCCAGCAGCGTGTCGTGGCGGATGCCGCGCAGCGTCACGCCGTGATTGGCGAACACATGGCTGTCGTATTTCAGGTTCTGGCCGACTTTTTTCCGGCCGGCGTCTTCCAGCCACGGCTGCAGCCGGGACAGCACGAATTCGGTCGACAGTTGTGGCGGCGCATCCTGATAGCGGTGCGCGAGCGGGATGTAGGCCGCGCTGCCCGGTGTGCAGCACAACGAAATGCCGACCAGTCGCGCATGCATCGGTTCCAGCGAGGTGGTTTCGGTATCGAGCGAGGTCAGCGGCGCAGCAGAAATCGTCGCCAGCCAGCGCTCCAGATCGGCTTCGGTCAGCACGGTTTCGTAAAGTTTCTGGCCGGATAAAACCGCATTATCGACATTGAACAATCCGGCCTGCACCTGGCTGTTGTTGGCTGCGGCAGCCTGCGGTGCTGCAGCCTGGCTGCTCAGTTCCCGCAGCCAGCTCTTGAAGCCGTAACGGGTAAAGAAGGCCAGCATCGCATCCTTGTCTTCCGGCAATTGCTGCAGCGATTCGGGAATGCTCTTCATCTGCGCCGACAGATCGCAATCGGTCTTCACCGTTACCAGCACCCTGGCCTGCGGCAACCAGTCGAGGGCCTGGCGCAGGTTTTCGCCGACCACGCCCTTGATATTCGCGGCGTTTTGCATCACGCCTTCCAGCGTATCGTATTCGGCCAGCCATTTGAGCGCGGTTTTCGGCCCCACCTTGGACACGCCCGGCACATTGTCGACCGTGTCGCCGATCAGGCTCAGGTAATCGACGATGCGCTCCGGTGCTACACCGAACTTGGCGATGACGCCGTCGCGGTCGAGCTTTTCATTGCTCATCGTGTTGATCAGCGTCACACGGTCGTTGACCAGTTGCGCCAGGTCCTTGTCGCCGGTCGAGACCACGGTATCCATGCCGCGCCTGGCAGCCTCGACCGCCAGCGTGCCGATCACGTCATCGGCCTCGATGCCTTCTATCATCAGGATCGGCCAGCCCATCGCCCGTATTGCCTGGTGGATCGGTTCGATCTGGCGCGCCAGGTCTTCCGGCATGGCCGCGCGCTGCGCCTTGTACTGCGGATACAGGTCGTCGCGGAAGGTCTTGCCTTTTGCGTCGAATACGCAGGCCATGTATGCTGCAGGATAATCGTGGCGCAAGCGGCGCAGCATGTTGATCATGCCGTACATGGCGCCGGTCGGCGCCCCTTCGGCGTTACGCAAATCGGGCAAGGCATGAAAGGCGCGATACAGATAACTGGAACCGTCGACTAATAACAGGGTTTTATGCATATGAAAGAGAATGGGAAAAGGGTGCTGCGCTTGCGGCAGGTGACGGACAAGGAACGCGCCACCGCGCAAAAGGCGCGCGAATCGTGGAATGCGCTCACGATTATGGCAGAGTTCATCGAGTCCACCGAGCGGTTGTCCGAGCTGAGCCCGGCGGTTTCGATCTTCGGCTCGGCCAGGCTCCAGCCGGAAAGTCCGTATTATATCCAGTGCGTCGATGTCGCGCGGCGCTTGTCGGATGCCGGTTTTGCGGTGATTTCGGGTGGCGGCCCGGGCATCATGGAAGCCGCCAACAAGGGGGCTTACGAGGGCAAATCGCCATCCGTCGGTCTGAATATCGAGTTGCCGCACGAACAAACCAGCAATGCGTGGCAAAACATCTCGATCAGTTTCCGGCATTTTTTTGCGCGCAAGGTGGCTTTCGTCAAGTATGCCGACGCCTATGTGGTATTTCCGGGCGGCTTCGGCACGCTGGACGAACTGAGCGAGGCCATGACCCTGATCCAGACCGGAAAATCGCGCCGGATGCCGATCATCCTGGTCGGCACCAGCTACTGGCGCGGCCTGTTGGCCTGGTTGCGCGACACCATGCTGGCTGCCGGCACGATAGGCGAAAAAGACCTCGACCTGATCCAGCTCATCGATGAGCCGGCCAATGTCGTCGATGCCATCTTTGCTTTCTATGAAGCACGCGCTATCGAACCGTCGGAAGAAGACCGGCAAAAACAGCTGTATTTATAATCCACCTTTGGAACGGCAGGCTCAGTTTGCTACAATCAGTGGCATCAGGACATTTCCCGCTGATTTCCCGTTCAACAGCACGCCAACCGGCCTTATATCATGCGATTACCGTCAGCCTGGATCACCGTCGCAAGCGCCCTCGCCGCCTGCGCAATGCCGTTACTGGTGAGCGCACAACAGCCGCCCGTGATGGAAAAACTGGAAGAAGGCGAGCCGCCTGCGATTACCATCAGCCCGCCGGACACCGGGAAGCAAATCACCGAAAAACGGCAGCAAGGCAAAGTCACTGAAGTCAAGGTAAAAAGCGGCAAAAGCACCTATTATCTGAAACCGGTCGACCCGGCCGGCAGTGCGGTGCGCGGCGACGGCCAAAGCGACGAAATACGCGCGGCGCAATGGCCGGTGCTCGAATTCGACCTTGGCCTGAAGAAGAAAGCTGCCGAAGCCGCTGCTGCTGCCGAAGCGGCCAAAAATGCAGAAACAGCTGAGCCGGCCGCCAAAGCGCCGCCCGCAGCGAAGCCTGACGCACCAGCGAAATAACCTATCTGATGTTACACACAAAAAATGCAGTCCCATGCTTTTCATGTCTTGCATGCACAGTGCGTAACATCAGTAGCGTATTTTAAAATGACACTTTAGTTATTAGTTAAGAACTTGCTGCGTCATTTATTTTCATCCGATTGACCCCCACTTTTACCCTACCTTCATTCCCATGGCAGTATTTACCCCGGTCACTCTGGCTGACCTCTCCGACTGGATGACCCAATTTCCTCTGGGCCGCGCGCTTGCCATCGAAGGCATTGCATCAGGTATCGAAAACAGCAACTTTTTCGTCAGCACCGAAGCAGGAGAATTCGTCCTCACCATTTTCGAGCAGCTCAGCTTCGAACAACTGCCGTTTTACCTGCAACTGATGCGGCACCTGGCGCAGCATGGCGTGCCGGTGCCGGAGCCGATCGCCAATACTCAGGGTGCGATCATCCACAGCCTGCACGGCAAGCCGGCCTCGATCGTGACCAGGCTCGCAGGCAGCTGCCAGCTCGCGCCGCAGCCGGTCCATTGCGCCGAAGTCGGCACAGCGATGGCAAAAATGCACCTGGCGGCGCGGGACTTCCCGCTGACGCAGCCGAATCTGCGCGGCCTGGACTGGTGGAATGCCACCACGCCAGTGGTATTGCCCTACCTGTCGAACGACAACGCGCATCTGCTGCGCGCGGAAATGCATTTTCAGTCGGCCTTCGCCGGCTCTGCCGCCTATCTGGAATTGCCGCACGGCGCTATCCACGCCGACCTGTTTCGCAACAATGCGATGTTCGTCGGCGACACCCTGACCGGCATCTTCGACTTTTACTTCGCCGGCTGCGATCGCTGGCTGTTCGACGTCGCGGTGACGGTCAACGACTGGTGCATCGACTTGGAAACCGGGGTTCTCAATACGGCCCGGGTGCGCGCGCTGCTTGACGCCTACCATGCGGTGCGCCCGTTTACTGCCGCCGAGCAGCTTGCCTGGCAAGCGATGTTGCGCGCCGGCGCGCTGCGCTTCTGGCTGTCGCGCCTGTTTGACACCCATCTGCCGCGCGCAGCAGAAATGCTGACACCGCATGACCCGACCCATTTCGAGCGGATCTTGCGCCTGCGCATCGCCGATCCCGCACCGGCACTATATTGACCATGGAAAAACTTCCACCCGCAACCGGCCTGTTATGGATCAAGCAGGGTTTCGCGCTGTTTCGCAAGCAGCCGGCAGAAGTGTCGATGCTGTTCCTCGGATATATGTTCATGATGATGGCGGTCGGCATCATTCCGGTGATCGGCCAGGTGCTGCCGCTGATGCTGGTGCCGGCATTTTCGCTCGCGTTTCTGCAGGCTTGCATCAACATCGAGGGCGGCAAGCGCATCACGCCCGGCTTGCTACTGACCGGGTTTCGCTCGCCGGCGGTCGGAAACCTGCTGAAGCTGGGTGCCGCCTACCTGCTGGCCGCCGCTGCCGCTGCCGGCGCCTCCAGCCTGATCGACGGCGGCGTATTCTGGGGCGTGATTAGCGGCCAGACCGCACTCGATGCGAAAACCGTGCAGGACTCGGACATGGCTTCGGCAATGCTGTTTTCGGCCCTGTTGTATGTGCCGGTTTCGATGGCGTTCTGGTATGCGGCGCCGCTGGTCGCGTGGCACAAGATGGGAATAGTCAAGGCGCTGTTTTACAGTTTCTTCGCGGTTTTCCGCACCGGCAAGCCGTTTCTGGTATTCGCGCTGGCATGGGGCATCATCGGCGTCGTGCTCCCGACCATGGTCAGCCTGCTCGCAGTCATCCTGCTGGGCGGCTCGGTGGCCGTCATGGTGATCCTGCTGCCGCTGTCGGTAGCGCTGACCATCATCATGTATTGCTCGTTCTATCCGACCTATACCGCTGTTTTCGGCACCGCAGAAGTGCCGCCGGCCGCCTGATGCGAGCCACGCATTCCGAAATATTACGGGAGTATGCATTTAAAATGCTAACTTCCCGCAATCATTCAGTGCGGCTATAAAAATACATACACAAGTATAACAATACGAGCGGAACCCGGCAGATGCTGCAATGCAGTCGCAGCAAGCCTGCCCTCTTGCCCTCTGCCTGATGCCTGCATTGCCCAACCTCTCAAACCGGACCTCATCGCGTGCCCCTCTACCGATCCCTGCTGCTGGCACTGCTGGCCGGCGCACTCAACATCCTGGCATTCGCGCCTTTCGGCCTGTGGCCGCTGCAAATCCTGTCGCTGACTGTGGTACTGGCGCTGGCTTTGCGCGCCGGCAATGTCCGGCGCAGCGCGCTGGTCGGCTGGGCTTACGGTTTCGGCTGGACCGTCTGCGGGGTCTACTGGCTGTATATCAGCATGCACGATTTCGGCGGCATGGCGGCGCCGATCGCGGCACTGGCAGTAATCCTGCTGGCGCTGTTCCTGGGCGCGTATGCGGCGCTGGCGTTCGGCCTCAGTGCATGGCTGCGGCGGCGCTGGCAGGCTGCGCCGACCGCGGTCGCGCTACTCGTCTTCCCGGCGCTATGGACACTGGCGGAATGGCTGCGCGGCTGGGTTTTCACCGGGCTGCCCTGGGTTTCGTCCGGGTATGCGCATACCGCCAGCCCGCTGGCCGGTTATGCGCCGCTGCTGGGCGTGTACGGACTGGCCTGGATTTCGGCCCTGATCGCCGGCTGCCTGAGCCTGTTTCCGGTCCGCAAGACGCCGCTGGCACTGGCGCTGCTGCTGCTGGCAGCCGGACCTGGCCTGAAAACAATCGACTGGACCAGCCCCGCCGGCCAGCCGATCACGGTGCGGCTGCTGCAGGGCAATGTGGCGCAGGAAATGAAGTTCGCGCGCGAACAGATCAGCGCCTCGCTGACGCTGTACCGCGACCTGATCAGCGCCGCGCCGGCCGACCTGATCGCCACCCCGGAAACCGCGATCCCGCTGTTTTCGCAGCAGTTGCCGCCCGATTACCTGCCGCAGCTGGCCGCTTTTGCACAGCGCTCCGGCAGCCACCTGGCGATCGGCATCCCGGTCAGCGACGACTCGCGATACTATGCCAACAGCGTGATCGGCATTGCGCCGAACTTGGCGGCAGCACCCTACCGTTACGACAAGCACCATCTGGTGCCGTTCGGCGAATTCATCCCGACCGGCTTTCGCTGGTTTGTCGACCTGATGCACATCCCGCTGGGCGACTTCAGTTCCGGCCCGGCGGTGCAGCCGCCGTTTGCGGTCAAGGACCAGTGGCTGCTGCCGAATATCTGTTACGAAGACTTGTTCGGCGAAGAAATCGCCGGCCAGCTGGCCGCCAGCCACTTCGCCGGCGCGCCGGTAGCCACCATGCTGCTCAACGTCTCCAATATCGCCTGGTTCGGCGACACCATCGCGTTGCCGCAGCATCTGCAAATCTCGCAAATGCGCGCGCTGGAGACCGGCCGCCCGATGCTGCGCGCCACCAACACCGGCACTACTGCGGTGATCGACCCGCAAGGCGTAGTCACCGCGCAACTGCAACCGTATCGGCGCGGCACGCTGGCGGCCACCGTGCAAGGGATGCAGGGCATGACGCCTTACATTCTGGCGGGCAATGCGGCGATCCTGCTGCTGGCCGCGCTGGCGCTGCTCGCGGGCTGGCTGGCCAGCCGCAAAAACCGCAGCAATAGCGCATAAGCCCGCCAAAACCCGCTAAAATCCATGCTTTGGCGAACCCAGCCACCCTTGCCCTGGCGCCTCGTCCCGAATCCAGAGGGAAACAAAAAATGCTCACATTCCAACAAATCATCCTCAAACTGCAAGAATACTGGGACGCGCAAGGTTGCGCGCTGCTCCAGCCGTACGACATGGAAGTCGGCGCCGGCACTTCCCACACCGCGACTTTCCTGCGCGCGATCGGCCCCGAGCCGTGGCGCGCCGCCTATGTGCAGCCGTCGCGCCGCCCCAAGGACGGCCGCTACGGGGAAAACCCGAACCGCCTGCAGCACTATTACCAGTATCAGGTGGTGCTGAAACCAGCGCCGGAAAACATCCTCGACCTGTACCTCGGTTCGCTCAAGGCGCTGAGGCTGGACCTGCAGCAAAACGACGTGCGCTTCGTCGAGGACGATTGGGAAAACCCGACCCTGGGCGCCTGGGGCCTGGGCTGGGAAGTCTGGCTAAACGGCATGGAAGTGACCCAGTTCACCTATTTCCAGCAGGTCGGCGGGCTCGATTGCAAGCCGGTGCTGGGCGAGATCACTTACGGCATAGAACGGCTGGCGATGTATCTGCAAGGGGTGGAAAACGTCTACGACCTGGTCTGGACCGAGTGGGAAGAGCACGGCATCAGCAAGAAACTGACCTACGGCGACGTGTTCCACCAAAACGAAGTCGAGCAATCGACCTACAACTTCGAATACGCAAATACCGAGTTCCTGTTCTCGCTGTTCTCCAATTACGAAGCCGAAGCCAAGCGCCTGCTGGCGCTGCCGCTGACGCTGCCGGCCTACGAAATGATTCTGAAAGCCGCACACAGCTTCAACATGCTGGACGCCCGCGGCGCGATTTCGGTCACCGAGCGCGCCGCCTACATGGGCCGGATCCGCAATCTGTCGCGCGGCGTCGCGCAAGCGTATTACGACTCGCGCGAGAAGCTCGGCTTCCCGATGTGCGGCGACGGCCGCCAGGCGGCGTAGCACCGCCGCATCATGGCAAAACGTGGGCGCGATGTGTCCACCCTACCAATCACTGAATACTCGCTTCCCGGGCCAATCGGGAGGATGGCAAAAAATGAACCAGACACTGTTAATCGAACTGCTTACCGAAGAACTGCCGCCGAAAGCGCTGGCCAAACTGGGCGAGGCATTTGCCGCCGGGATTGTCAGCGGCCTGCAAGCGCGCGATTTCCTCGCTGCCGACGCGCTCGCAACCGCCTTTGCCTCGCCGCGCCGGCTGGCGGTCACGATCACCCGGGTGCGCGCCACTTCGCCGGACAAATCGATCCGCGAAAAAGTGCTGCCGGTCGCGGTCGCGCTCGACGCCGCCGGCCAGGCAAGCGCGCCGCTGGCCAAGAAACTGGCCGCGCTGGGTTTCCCCGAGATCGGCATAGCCGCGCTGGAGCGGGCGCCGGACGGCAAGTCGGAAAGCTTCTTCTACACCCACACGGTGCCGGGTTCGGCGCTGCACAGCGGGCTGCAGGCGGCGCTGGATGAAACGATTGCAAAGCTGCCTATCCCAAAATTAATGAGCTACCAGCGCCCGGACGGCAGCAGCGTGCAGTTCGTGCGGCCGGTACACCGGATAATCGCCCTGCACGGCAGCGCGGTGGTGCCGGTCGCCGCCCTCGGCCTGGCCGCCGGCGCGCAGACGCTGGGCCATCGCTTCCTGTGCGCCGGCGAAGTCAATATTCCGAACGCCGAAAGTTATGCGACCACGCTGGAAGCGCAAGGCAAGGTGATTGCCAGCGCCGCTGCGCGCAAGGAAAAAATCCGCGCCGCGCTGCAGGACAAGGCCGGCGACGACCAGGTGCTGATGCCGGAAGCGCTGCTCGACGAAGTCGCCGCGCTGGTCGAATGGCCGGTGGTCTACGAATGCCATTTCGAGCCGCAATTTCTGAGCGTGCCGCAGGAATGCCTGATCCTGACCATGCAGACCAACCAGAAATATTTTGCGCTGACCGATCGCCACGGCAAGCTGCGCTCGCGCTTTCTGATCGTCTCGAATATCGAGACCAGCGACCCGCAGCACATCATCGGCGGCAACGAGCGGGTAGTACGGCCGCGCCTGTCTGACGCCAAGTTCTTCTTCGAGCAAGACCAGAAAAAAACCCTGGCCGAGCGCCTGCCGGGCCTGGCCAACGTGGTGTATCACAACAAGCTTGGCACCCAGCTTGAGCGCAGCGAGCGCGTCAAGACGCTGGCCGGCCAGATTGCACTGGAGCTCGGTGCCGACGTCGCGCTGGCGGAACGCGGTGCGCTGCTGGCGAAAACCGATCTGCTGACCGACATGGTGGGCGAATTCCCGGAGCTGCAAGGGATCATGGGCAGCTACTACGCCCGCCACGACGGCGAGCACGAGGAAGTCGCGCTGGCCGCCAGCGAGCATTATCGGCCGCGCTTCGCCGGCGACGCGCTGCCCGCCACCCAGACCGGCACCGCGGTAGCGCTGGCCGACAAACTCGAAACCCTGGTCGGGATCTGGGGCATCGGCCTGCACCCGACCGGCGACAAGGACCCGTTCGCGCTGCGCCGCCACGCGCTGGGCGTGCTGCGCATGCTGCTGGAAAAACGCCTGCCGCTATCGATCCATGCGCTGCTGTCGAACAGCGCCGAACTGTTCGCCTACAACGCCCACTTCAAGCTCGCCACCGGCGACATCACAGCCTTCCTGCTGGACCGCTTGCGCGGCCTGCTGCGCGAAAGAGGCTTTACGCCGAACGAAATCGAAGCGGTGCTGGCGCAAAGTCCGGACACGCTGGACAACATCGTAGAGCGCCTGGAAGCGGTGCAAGCGTTCGCCGCGCTGCCGCAAGCGGCGTCGCTGGCGGCAGCCAACAAGCGCATCACCAACATCCTGAAAAAAACCGACATCGCGCCCGGCCAGGTGCAGCCCGGCTTGCTCAACGAAGCCGCCGAACAGGCGTTGCACGCGGCCATGACCGCATTGCAGCCGCAGGTCGACAGCGCGTTCGCCGCCGGCGACTTCAGCCGCACCCTGACGCTGCTGGCCGAGTTGCGCGACGACGTCGATGCATTCTTCGACTCGGTGATGGTGATGGCCGACGACCTGCAACTGCGCAATAACCGCATCGCGCTGCTGGCCGCATTGCACGCGATGATGAACCGGGTCGCAGACATCTCGAAACTGGCAACTTAATCAGGAAGACCGCGATGAAACTGATCATCCTCGACCGTGACGGCGTCATCAATTTCGACTCCGAGCGCTTCATCAAGTCAGCCGACGAATGGCAGCCTATCCCCGGTTCACTGGAGGCGATCGCGCGTCTGAATCAGGCCGGCTACCGGGTGGTGGTCTGCACCAATCAGTCCGGCATTGCGCGCGGCCTGTTCAACATGACTGCGCTCAATGCGATCCACCAGAAAATGCATCTGGCAGCACAGGAAGTCGGGGCTGAAATCGATGCGATTTTCTTTTGCCCGCATGCAGCCGGCGACAATTGCGACTGCCGCAAGCCGAAGACCGGCATGTTTCTGGAAATTGCCAGACGCTACGAGATCAGCCTCAGAGGCATTCCCAGCATCGGCGATTCGCTGCGCGACCTGCAGGCCGGCTTCAATTGCGGCTGCATCCCGTATCTGGTGCTGACCGGCAAGGGAACGAAAACCCAGGCCGAAGACGGCCTGCCGCCGGACACTTTGATTTATCAGGATCTTGCCGCGGCAGTCGATGGCTTGCTTGATGCTACCAAGGCTGCCGAGGCCGCCGATGAGAATGCCGCCGCAAGCCCGGTTTCTCACTGACTTATTTTCCCCTCTGGAGACACGATGTTTCGCAGCACCACCCTGTTCTTGCGCTCACTGTTTTTTGTGTTGGTCATCCTGCTGGTAACGCCGTTCTGGGCCTGCGTCTGCCTGCTGGCCGCGCCGCTGCCGTATAACCAGCGCTATTACGTCACTTCGCGCTGGAATGTGTTCGCGATCTGGCTGGCTAAAGTGGTGTGCGGCATCCGGTACCGCTTCAAGGGATGGGAAAACCTGCCGGATGCGCCGGTGATCCTGATGCCCAAGCACCAATCGGCCTGGGAAACGATTTTTTTGCTGTGCATGATGCCGCGCCCGCTGGTCTTCGTATTCAAGAAGGAGCTGCTGTACGTGCCGTTTTTCGGCTGGGCTCTGGGCTTGTTGCGGATGATCCCGATCGATCGCAGCAGCGGCATGAATGCCTTCAGACAAGTCGTCATGCAGGGCAAGAAGCGCCTGGCCGATGGCCAGTGGATCATCATGTTTCCGGAAGGCACCCGCACCCCGGTCGGCCAACAAGGCCAATACAAGAGCGGCGGCACCCGGCTGGCGATCCATACCAAGGCGCTGGTGGTGCCGATTGCGCTCAATTCCGGCGAATGCTGGCCGAAGAACGCATTCATCAAGCGGCCCGGCACCATCACGGTCTCGATCGGGCCGCCGATTTCACCCGAAGGCCAGAGCCCGGACAGCCTGCTGAAGCTGGTGGAAAACTGGATCGAAACCGAAATGCGGGTCATCTCGCCAGCAGCCTACGCCGATAAATAATTTCATCGAATAGCAACCCGGAGTAGCTGCGCCGCGCCACTCCCGCACCAGACCATGCAGAAAATCGACCCTACTATCGTGCGGCGTAGCATTGCCATCGATGGCCAGTTGCTGGAATATGCATTGCGCCGCTCCCAGCGCCGCTCGATCGGCTTCCTGATCGATGATCAGGGATTGCGCGTCAGTGCGCCCAGCTGGATCGCGCTGGCCGCGATCGAGAACGCGATCCGCGCCAAGCAGGACTGGATCAGCAGCAAACTGCTGCAACGCCGCGAGCGCGCGCTGCAGCCGCAGCAAAACCCGCTGCCGTGGGGCGATGGCAGCCTGCTGCCTTACCTCGGCACGCACCTGACGCTGAGGATCTGGAACACCCGCACCGTGCGCATCGACTTCGATCCGGTCAAAGGCGAACTGCACCTGCATCTGCCGCCGGACGCCAGCCAGCAGCAACTGCAAACCCAGCTGCAGCAATGGTTGCAGGCGCAGGCCAGGCGGCTGTTCGGCCAGCGCCTGCCGCACTATGCAGAAAAGCTCGGCGCCAGCTACCATTCATTCGCATTAAGCTCGGCCAAGACCCAGTGGGGTTCCTGCACCTCGCAACGGAAGATCCGCCTCAACTGGCGCCTGATCCACTTCCCGCTGACGCTGATCGACTACGTGATTGCGCACGAACTGGCGCATCTGCGCGAAATGAATCACAGCCCGCGCTTCTGGGCCACGGTGGCATCGATCTATCCCGAACATGCAGCAGCCAGAAGCCAGTTGCGCGAGCAGGCGCGCACCATGCGGCCGCTGTTTTAACTTCCGCCGTTTTCAGCTTGAAACAATGCTGCGATTTCATCGGCCGAAACGGGCTTGCTGAAATGATAGCCCTGCATTTCGTCGCAATCGTTGTCGCGCAAGAACGCCAGCTGTTGTTCAGTTTCAACGCCCTCCGCGATCACCTTCAAGTTCAGTTTGTGGCCCAATGAAATCACCGCCATCGCGATCGCCTTGTCGTCCTCGTTGACGGGCAGGTCGCGCACGAAGGACTGGTCGATCTTCAGCCTGACGATCGGAAAGCTTTTCAGCGCACTGAGGCTGGAATAACCGGTGCCGAAATCATCGATGGAGAGCTGGACGCCCATCGCTTGCAGTTCCTGCATCGTCGCTATCGCCTGCTGCAGATCCTGCATGATCAGGCTTTCGGTCAGCTCCAGTTCCAGATACCGGGCTTCCAGCCCGCTTTCCTGCAACGCATAGGCGACCCGACCGACCAGGCTTTTTTCCTTGAACTGGCGCGCCGAGACGTTCACCGACATCGTGATCGGCGCCATGCCGGCGTCCTGCCATGCCTTGTTTTGCCGGCAGGCGGTGCGCAGCACCCAATCGCCGATCTGCACGATCAGCCCGGTTTCCTCGGCCAGCGGAATAAACCGGGCCGGCGCAACCATGCCCAGCGCCGGATGCTGCCAGCGGATCAGCGCTTCCACGCCGAACACCCGGCCCGACTGCAGATCGACCTGCGGCTGGTACAGCAGCAGGAACTCGCTGCCGGCAATCGCATTGCGCAGCCCTTCCTGCAGCGCAAGTTTTTCATGCACCTTGGCATTCATCGCGGCCGTATAGAACTGGTAATTGTTGCGCCCCAGTTCCTTGGCGCGGTACATCGCGGCATCCGCGTTCATCAGCAGCGTGTCGATATCGCTACCATCGCCAGGATAGGTGGCCAGCCCCATGCTGCAGGTCACCTGCAGTTTCTGAGCGCCGATATCAATGACTTGCTCGATGGTTTCGCGGATCTTTTCCAGTATCGGCGTGATGGTCTCCGCCTGGTCCGGCTGGTCGAACAGGACGATCACGAATTCATCGCCGCCCAGGCGCGCCACCGTGTCGGTGGCGCGCACGCAGTGTTGCATGCGCTGGGCCACCGTTTTGAGAATCTCATCTCCGGCGTTATGGCCCAGGCTGTCGTTGATTAATTTGAAATTATCCAGATCCATGAACGCCACCGTCACCCGCCGCTCGTAGCGTTGGGCATACAGCATCGCCTGCTTGAGCCTGTCCTCCAGCAGGGTGCGGTTCGGCAACCCGGTCAGCGCGTCGTGGTGGGCCATGTGGCTGATGCGCTGTTCGCTGTCCCTGCGCTCGATCGCGATGCCGGCGATGCGGGTCGCCAGGTCGATCAGCTGTGCTTCAATCGGGGTCGGCCTGCGCACCTGTTGCGCGTACAGCGCAAACGTCCCCAGCAGATTGCCGTGGTGCGTGATGATCGGCGTCGACCAGCAGCTGCGCAATCCATGCGCGGCCGCCAGCTCCCGGTAATCGTCCCATAGCGGGTCCTGCAGGATGTCGCTGACGATGACCTGCTCGCCCCGGTGGATCGCGGTGCCGCAGGAACCGGCCTGCGGGCCGATGCCGATACCGTCTATCGCCTGCATGTATGCCTGCGGCAGGCTGGGGCCGGCGCCATGACGCAGGTGCAGGCCGTCATCGTCGAGCAGCAGGATCGATGCCATCATCCCTTCCAGCTGGGATTCCATCAGATGCATCAGGCTGTCGAGTACTTGTTCCAGCGCAGTGCCGGTGGCGATCATTTCGAGCACCCGGCCTTGCCCGCTGCGCAACAGTTCGGCCCTCTTGCGCTGGTCGATGTCGTGCGCGACACAGATCACCCCTTTCGATAGATCATCCAAATCAATCGCGGTCACGGTGGTATCAACCCAAAACAGGGTGCCGTCGCAGCGCCGGTATTGCGCATCGCCGGAGTATGCCATTCTCATTCCGATGGCGGCATACACCTCCTCACCGCAGCTCTCGTAGATGTCATCCGAGGCGTGCAGCGCACGGGTCGAAGTGCCAAGCAGCTGATCCACCCGGTACCCGAACATGGCAGCAAACTCGTGATTGCAGCGAAAGATATGGCGATCCTTGAGAAAGGCAATGCCAACCCCGGCATTGTCAAGAATGGTCTGCTGCTCCTGCATCAGATACTGGATATCCTGCTCGGCCCGCAGCCGCACCGCGGCTTCCTGTTGCAGTTGCAGGTTTTGGGCCGACAGTTGTTTCTGCATCGTGCGCAACGCCAGATGCGTGTTGATGCGCACCAACACCTCTTCAATCCGAAACGGCTTGGTGACATAATCGACCCCGCCCGCCTCGAAGCCCTTCACCTTGTCGCTGGTCTCTGCCAGCGCCGTCATGAAGATCACCGGGATATCCTTGCTTCCCGCAGCCAGTTTCAAGTGGCGGCAGGTCTCGAAACCGTCGATCCCCGGCATCATCACATCGAGCAGGATCAGGTCCGGCTGGACCAGTTGCGCCCGCTCCAGACCTTCTTCACCGTCCTGCGCCACTACCACCTGAAAGCCTCGCTCCTCAAGATGGTCTGCCAGCACTGCCAGATTGGCCGGCGTATCGTCCACGATCAGGATGGTGGGATTTTGTGAGCAAGGTGTGGCGCTCGGATTCATGGCGTTACTTTCCGTTCTACGTATTTTTCCACCAAGTCCAAAATGGCTTGGGACTGATATCCTCTGGTCAACTGACGCAATGTCTCGGCAAAAGGGCCATAGCGCGCATCGAGTGTCGTCAGATATTCCGCGCGTTGACGCAGGTGGCGCATGTTACCCACCAGAGCCAGCCGATGCAGAATTTCGATCTCTTCCGGCGGCGGAGCGAGCAGCGCACCGGTTTCCGCACTTTCCGCTACCGGCGTTACCGGCTGCGTTGTTGCTGCCGCTTCGGTCTCGATCAGGTCAACCGGCACGCTGAATTGGAAACAACTTCCTGCACCAGTCTGGCTGGCGACGGTAATCTCGCTCCCCATCAGGCGCACCAGCTGGCGGCTGATAGCCAGCCCCAGACCGGTGCCACCGGAGCGGCGCTGCACCTCGCCTACCTGTTCGAACGGCTGGAAGATCGTTTCCAGCTGGTCCTGGCTCACGCCGACCCCGGTGTCCTGCACGGTAAACATCAGCCTGGCCTGCTGCGCTCCATCGGCCAGGCTCTGCACCCGCAACGTCACCTGCCCGCTGTCGGTGAACTTCACCGCATTCCCCAGCAGGTTCAGCAGCACCTGGCGCAGACGCTTCTCGTCCAGCAACACGCCATGCGGCAAATCCGCTGCGGCTTCGAGGATGCATGACAGGCCTTTCTGCTCCGCCTTGATCTGGATGATGTCGATCACCGCGCGCAGGAAGACCGGCAGATTGACTGCCCCCAGGTGGAGTTCAAACTTGCCGGCCTCGATCTTGGACAGGTCCAGCAAGTCATTGACGAGCATCAGCAAATGCTCGCCGCTCTGCTCGATGGTGTTCAAACCGGCCATTTGACGTTCACCGAGGCCAGGCGCCCGGCGCAGGATTTGGGCATAGCCCAGTACCGCATTGAGCGGAGTGCGCAGCTCATGGCTCATGTTGGACAGGAAGGTGCTCTTGGTCCGGTTCGCCACCTCCGCACGCTCCTTGGCGACACCTAATTCGGCGGTGCGCTGTTCGAGTTGATTGCGATCTTGCAAAAAACGTTCTACCGCGCGTGCCATGTCGCCGATCTCGTCGCGCCCGTATACCGGCACCTTCAGTTGTACCTCGGCGCCACTTTGCTGGCGCAGGTAGTGACTAACCTGCTGCAGCCGAGCCAGTACATGACGTCCCAGAAACACGCGGGCGATCATCCATGCAAACAACAGGCTGCCAGCCAGCAGCGCCAGCACCCAATGCTGCTTCTGCCTGGCGCTGGCGACCAATTGCTGGACTGCTTCCTGATAGGCACGTGTGGAACTGCTTGATTGCAAACGCGCGGCCGTTACCAACGCGATCGCCTGCTGCTGCAGTTCGGCGTGAAAATGCGCGACCATCTCCAGCTCGCCGACCAGCTTCAGCCGTAGCGAAAACGGATCGCGTGCGTCCGGATTGACGGCATCCTGGGGCACTGCACGCAGCGCGGCGAAATCGGTGCGCAAGGACTGCGGCAGATGGCGCCCGCCATCGACCTGGCGCATGAACTCTGCCTGCAAACGCAGCACTTCATCGCGTCGCCCGCTGCTTTGCAGCCGGTACAGCAAAACAGCGTGCGCCAGGTTGCCATGTGCCGGATCGGCCAGCAGCTGCGCGGTGCGCTGCTGCAACATTTGCGCGAAAGCCGCATCGTCTTGCAGCGTGCTCTCGCGCAACTGCGCGACGATATTGGCGGTATTACGGAACAGTTGTGCAGCCTGATGCAAGTCAAGCACTGCAATATCATTGCTGGCAGCGGCCAGTCGTCCCACCAGCTGGTCCAGCACCTCCAGTTGCTTTACCATATCGGCGTAGCTCTGCCGGACCGTGTCGAGAGCGGCGCTGGTCAGCAGTTGATAGCTTACCCGTTCAATCAGCAAGGTACGCTGCAGCACATCTTGCGCATCCTGCATGCGTACCAGCCGTTCTTCAGCCAATTGACGGATCGCCGTGTTCGAGGTGCGCAATGCGACCACAGCGATAATCCCGCCGGCCAATATCAGCAGCACCAACATCGACAGCGCAAGCACGAACTGCCCGCGCAGCGATTGCGGCAATAATCCTGAAAACAACTGGCGGTGCCGGATCACTGTCATCGGTACTGTACTAATGTGCGCTCCTAACGCGCCCAGATGCGCCGGTAGATATCGCGATAGCCGTTATCAGGGTCGTACAGCAGGCGTTTGCCGCCGTCGAAAGCAATATTGTCGCTGGTGACCAGGTGCACCGGTGCCACGAAACCGCTGACCGGCTGCTGTGCAAAGAGCCGGTTGAGTTCATCGACCACTTGCCAGCCGTGCAGATTGACCGGCTCGGCCACGGTGCCGGTTTGAAAAGTTCTGGCCTGGATGCGCAGAAAGGCGGGCATGCTGCCATCGCCGGCCGACAACAGGCTGAGTCCATTGTTGGGGAGACCGGCTTTGGTCAGCACCGGAGTCGCGTAATCAAAGTAGATATCGTTGATGGCCAGCGCATGGGTCCAGCGCTTGCCGTATTTTGCGAGCAGTGCATTGGTGGCTGCGGGCATCTTGTCGCCGCTTTCGGACAGCGCCAGGTCGCGTACTTCCAGCAGCGTGCATCCCTTGCAGGCCCGGATAATGTCGGCCATTGCATTCGCTTTAGCCATCGCGATCCCGAATCTGGAGTCGGTGAAAACCACCACGCCGGCCCGTCCGTTCGACTGCGCCAGCGCCGACATGGCGGTGACGCGCGCTACCGCCATCGGATCTGTCGTGACATTCATTGCCACTGCGGTGCCGGCGATCGGGCCCGGAACCGGTCCGACATGCCAGCCGACTATAGGTACTCCACGGCTGGCAAACGATGCCAGCGCAGCACTATTTTCCCTGGCGTCATCTCCGCCCAGTATCACGCCGTCGGGCCGGGCTGCCAGCGCGTCCGCCATCATTTTGCTGCGGCCGGCAGCAGTTCCGCCGGCATCGAATATCCTGATGTTCCAGCCGATGACTTTTGCCGCTTCGCGCACACCTTGCGCGACGCCGAGAATGCCGCCATTGCGCAGGTCCTGCGCCAGGAACGCGATGGTTTTACCCGGCTGGGCCACCGGGCCGGATTGCGGGCCGTGCCAGTCGGTACTGTGCACGCTCGCCTCGGCGACAATCCGCTGCGCTTCCAACAAGGGTGCAGCAGAACTTGCGGCCGGCTTTTTGGCATGCGATGACGGCAGTTCCTGGCAATATCCGGAAAGTGCGCCGGAAAGACAAAATCCTGCCACTACACAGTTGCGGAAAAAATAACTACCGCTCTTGCTTCTGCTCCGATCCACATCGCCCGCATCCGGCATGATTGGCCGCACAATACAATTCGCGATTTTCATGATTACCCCAGTCGTATGCTCGCAGAGCAATGATTAAAAATTTCCGTACACCAACATAAATGCAATATACATCGCTTTAACGAACTGTCCGGACAAAACCGGATATGGATCGGCAATTGCCCGACGTCCGACTGATTCACGTTATTTTTTCACCATCAATCGCGAACGCAAGACCAGGCGCAGACAATACGCAACTGCGGCAAGCGAAGTCGACAAGTGCGCAATTGATTTCAAAATGAAGTCAGCCAGCCGGCGACGCCGGCGCGATATGGGTCGCAATTGCTTGCAGCAGCACATCCTCCTGAAACGGTTTGCCGAAATAGGCGTCGGCCCCCAGCTCCATCGCGTAATTGCGATGCTTGTCGGCGGTGCGCGAGGTAATCATGATGATCGGGATGCTGCGGGTGCGTTCGTCGCTGCGCACGTTGCGGGTCAAATCGAAGCCGTCCATGCGCGGCATTTCGATATCGACCAGCATCACGTCCGGCGTGATGGTCTGCAACTGCTGCAGTGCATCCACGCCATCCTTGGCCAGCGCAACCTGATAGCCTTCGCGCGCCAGCAGGCGTTGCGTTACCCGGCGTACCGTCAGTGAATCATCGACCACCATCACGATGCGCTGGGTGCGCAGACCCGATACCGGCTGGTGCGTTTGCCCGATTTGCGGATCGGACAGTTCGGCCACCGCACCCAGGTCGTCCGGCGCATCGGATCGCGTCAGACGCTGCGCGCGCTGGTCGGCGCGGGCTGCATGCAATGCCAGCGCCACCGGATTGAGGATCAGCACGATCTCGCCGCTGCCGAGCACGGTAGCGCCGGCAATGCCCACCATGCGCGCCAGTTGCGGGCCGATATTTTTGACCACCACTTCACGGTTGCCGAGTACCTTGTCGACATGGATTGCCACCCGGTCACTGCCGCTGCGCAGGATGATCAGCGGCGAATACTGCGAATACTGTTGCACCGGCGGGACTGCCGCATCGTCGGCCAGCAAGACCGACAGATTGTGCAGTTCCACCCGGCCGTCCTGCCAGACTATGCCGGCCTGGTTGTAGGCGTTGGCCAGCGCCTGGCTTTTCAGTTGCTGCACCTGTTCGACCAGCGCCGAAGGCACCGCATAGGTTTTGCCGCCGGCCTCCAGCAAGACCACCTGGGTCACCGCCAGCGTCAGCGGCAAATGAATCGTGAAGCATGCGCCCTGCCCGGCGTTCGAACTGATCGCCACCCGGCCGCCCAGCGCGGACACTTCTTCGTGCACCACGTCCATGCCGATGCCGCGCCCGGCCAGTTCGGTGATTTCAGTTGCGGTCGAAAGGCCGGGTTGAAAGATCAGATCCATCGTATCGGCATCGGAAATCGCACTATCAATGCCGAGCAAGCCGACCTTGATCGCCTTGGCGCGTATCCGGGCCAAGTCGAGCCCCTGGCCATCGTCGGAAAACCGGATCACGACTTCATTGCCTTCCTGCTGCACCTGCACCAGCAATTCACCGGTGTCGCTCTTGCCCAGCGCGCGGCGCTGCTCGCGCGTTTCGATCCCGTGCGCTATCGCATTGCGCAGCAAATGCTCGAACGGCGCCGCCATTTTCTCCAGCACGCTGCGGTCGACCTCGACTGCAGTGCCGCTAATTTCAAGGTTGACCCGCTTGCCGACGTCCTTGGCTGCCTGCCGCGCGACTTGATACAAGCGCTCGGATACGCTGGCAAACGGCACCATGCGCACCCGCATCAGATCCTGTTGCAAGTCGCGTGTCAGACGGGCCTGGTTGCTCAGGTCGGTACTGGCTTCTTCCACCGTGCGCGTCAGGCTTTGCTGCACAGTGGCGACGTCGTTGACGCTCTCGGCCATCATCCGGGTCAGTTCCTGCAGACGCGTGAAGCGGTCGAATTCGAGCGGATCGAATTCGCGGTCGCCCGATTGCGGCATCAGCGACATGATCTGGGATTCAGCCTGCATCTCGATTTCGCGCAATTGGCTGCGCAAGCGGCTGACGTTTTCAGTCAATTCCGACAATGAACTGCGCAGCGTGCCGACCTCGTTTTCCAGCCTGGAGCGCGAAATCGAGACTTCGCCGGCATGGTTTACCAGGCGGTCGATGATTTCGGCGCGCACCCGCACCAGCGGCACCTGCAGCGTGGCCGGCGACAGCATCGGCGCAGCTGCCGCTTGCGCAGTCGCGACCGCATCTGCGGCCGGCATCTCAGCTACCGCTGTAGCGGCGGCCGGCGCCGGATGCTGCAATTGTTCAAACAGGCTCAGGCTGTGGTCGTGGCTGGCGAGCAGCTCGTCGAGCGCCAGCGGAGCCGGCGCGCCGCCCTGCATCAACTGGCCGATACGGGTTTCGATGTCGTGCGCATGCTGTCCCAGCACCATCGCACCTGCCATCCGTGCGCTGCCCTTGACGGTATGCAGCACCCGCAACAGTGCTTGCGGCAATCCGGAGTCGGCAGGTTTTTGCTGCCAGGCGCGCAGCAGGCGACCGATTTCGGACAGCAGATCGTGTCCTTCCTCGATAAATACCGGCAATAGATCGACATCGAGTGCATCATTGATCAGCAACGCAGCAGCGCCGCTGGCGTAGCTGTTGAGCGCACCCGGTTGCGTGTTTGCGGGCACCAGCGCTTGGAGCTGCTCCGGCAGCGTCGCCGGCGCAGCCGGAGGTGCAGCCTCCTCTTCCACCAGGCTGTCCGCTGGCCCGCGCCGCTGCCTAAGCATGCGGTGCAGGCTTTCCAGCAGCCGGATTTGCGCCAGCGGCAGCGGCGGCATCTCGCCTAGCGCGAAAGTCTGCAACATCGACTTGCAATGGGTCATGCATTGCTCGATGGCATCGAATTCTTCGGTTTCCAGAATCGCCGGTTGCCGCGCCAGGTGCTGCAACAGTTTTTCAAGTGCCCGCGCCAGATCGTGCAATCCCTTGAAGCCGACCGTAGCCGAACTGCCGCACAGCGAATGCGCGGCATTGATCGCTTCCGGACTGACCGCACGCTGCCCCTCGTGCCGCCACTCGGCAAAATCATTCGACAACAGACGCACGATTTCATCGGTTTCGGCCAGAAATATATTGTGCAATGGGACACTGACATCGACATCGCCGATTCTCTTGACGGTATCGTCCGGCCGCGCCGGCATCGCAGCGATGGCCGGGAACACGATCACGCTGGACGTCGGCGTCGGCTCGGGCGCATCCGGCGCCGGCGACATCAGGCTTGTGGTTTCGGCCTGTTCGCTGCGCTCTGCCGGCGGCGGCACCTCGGGCGACGGCTCCAGATCCAGATCCAGATCCAGCTTAAGATCGGGATCGAAGTCGAAATCCAGGCCCGACATCTGCTCCGCATCAGCAGCCTCAGGCATTACAGGCGGCATTGCTGCAGCCGGCAATTCGGGTGCCTGGCCGATCTTCACCCGTTCGGCCGCCGCTATCAGCGCGTCGGCAGCACGCCCGGATTGCCCGTCCAACGCGATTTCCGCCACCCACGCCTGCATCTCCTGCACTGCCAGCTCCAGCAACGCGTAAAGTTCGGCGCTGGCGTTACGCTCTTCCGACAGCCAGAGATTCATCACCTGCTCGATGCTCCAGGCGGCATTGCCGAACACGCTTAAGCCGACCATGCGGCCGCTGCCCTTGAGCGTATGAAAGGAGCGGCGCAAGGTGGCCAGATGCTCCTGGTTATGGCTGTCCTGACGCGACTGCGGCAATGTCTGGCTCACGCAAGCAAGCACTTCCTGCGCCTCGGAGATGAAAATCTCCAGCAGTTCAGCGTCGACTTCATCGTCGCCTGGTGCCGCCTCTGTAACCGTCTCGAGCGCAGCAACCGCGGCTCCGTCGGCAATACCCGCCTGCGCCGTGGGCGGCGCCAGATCATCCTCCTGCGTCGCGCTGCCGACGTCCGCCGGCAGCGCGACGCTGTGCGCTGTTGTGGTACCGGCCGCTGCCGGGCCGGATTTTTCGAACAGGTTGGCATGAAAAATACCCTGTTGCGGATTGAAGATGAAGCGGCTGCGCGCGGCTTGCGGATTTGCTGCCAGCATTTCCAGGAAGAATCCCAACGCACCGACGTTTTGCGCCACATCCTGATACGCTTGCCGGTCGTCCGGCGCATCCGGCAGGCTGGCGGCAAAGCCGCGCACCACGGCCTGGGTATGCTCGACTGCGCACATCGCATCGTTCTGGTCCAGAATCGCCAGCGCGCCGGCAATCTGGTGCAGCGCCGGCTCCAGATTGGACAGCAGTTCTTTTTTGGATGGGTTGAAAAAGTATTCGTCCAGCGATTTCTCGACCTGCCGCAGATTGGCCTGCATCTCGGTCGCCAGCACGCTCAAGGTCTGTTTTTGCTGCGCTTGCTCGGACAGTTCGTCGAGCCATTGCCCGGACGCGAGCGGCGCCTCTCCGGCGACAATCGAAATCAGGCGGCCCGACAGCGCATCGGCACGCCCGGAAAAATCGTCGCCCAGATGACTGATGTTATCCAGCGCATGTTCGACGAATAACAGGCCGGTCGCCATTTCCAGGCAGAGATCGTGCTCCGGACTGGAATGCGCGGCATGGCGGGCGATGCCGTTGAGTTCACGCAATAGTTTGGCAAGCGAGAGCGAATTCAGTTTTTCACTGGCTGCAGCCAATGTTTTCATTTCGCGCTCGAAAGATTCGGCACAACCGACATCGCCGCCGGCAATCCGGCTCCACATGTTTTTGGCCTGCGCCAATCCTTGCTTGGCGGCACGCAGCGCTTCGACATCGATCTGGCCATAACGCCGCAGCTCGTAATCGGCCGGAATCGGCGCCTCGATCCGGTGCGCAGCACGTATCGCACTGGCAACGGCGGAAGGTTGCTCGATTTGCGCGATGAAAAACAGCGCGTCGCGCAACAGGCTTTCGGAAATGCCGTGGGAACCCTGGGCCAGGCGCCGGATCTGCAGATTGAGCAGCGCAAACAGTTGCTTGACGAAACGTCCGCGGGGAATCTGTGCCCGACATACCGCGTCGGCAAAGCCGTGCATCACCCACCAGAACCTGTGCGCTTGCGGCTCGGTTTGCGCCTGCTCTATTTCCGCAATGACTGCGCACATCGCTGCCGCGCCGCCGGCTTCCAGCGCCGGATCGCTGCTTTTCAGAAACGGCAGCAAAGCCATCTCGAAACGCTGCCGCATGCTCGCATACGATGCGGGCGAAAACGCTTGCGGCGCCCGGCCGGCATCGATTGCTGACAATCCAACCGGCTCCGCCAGTTGCGGAAAGAACAGGTCGGCCGGATGGATGCGTGGGGCGCCGAGCGCCTCCAGGACCGCTTTGTGATATGGGTACAGTCGCACCGCTTGCTGCTGCGCCCCCGACAGCAAATGTTCCAGATATTCCAGCAATGCCTGGTAAGCGTCAGCGACGATGTCGGCATGGCTTTGCGCCAACGCGATTTGGGCCGCAGCCAGACGCTCCAGCAATTGTTCGATCGCTTCGGTGACGACCGTCACGCCATCGAGATCGACCATTTGCAGCGCGCCGTGCGCCTGATGCAAATGGGTCTTCGCGTGGTAGAGCGAAGTTGATCTGGATTCGGCGTCCTGCGCCACCGCTTCCTGCAATGCCAGCCCGGAGCGTCCCAGCGCATCGCGGATTTCGCCCATTACCCAGGACAAGGGACCGGCATCGGTCTGGCCCGCACTAGCGTTCGGTAGCGTCGAAAAAGGGATGCTCATGCTTGTCTCGCCAGTATGAAGCCGGGCACTGCCCGGCTCGTAGAAGTAAATGACTCAATAACCGATGTACCGTATTGTCCACGAAAGACAGCAAAAACCCGAACCATGACTGAATACAATGCTAAATTGCAGGAGTATTGCTGTTTTTATTACACTTTACGCATATATTTAAAGCATCAAAAAATATACATAACATAGTATATATCCCGCATCGCATCCTCGCCGGGGTCCGGGCGAGCATCCTGGATCAGGCTGCCACGCGGAAGCGCGATACCGAATTTTTGAGTTCCTCGGCCAGCACCGACAGTTCCTGAATCGACCGCGCGGTCTGCTGGGTGCCGCCCGTGGTTTGCTCGGTCACCGCAAGAATGTGCTGAATGGTTTGTGCCACGCTGTTGGCAGAGGTCGCCTGTTGTTCGGTTTCATACGAAATACCCTGGATCAGTTCGGCCAGACGGTTCGAGACGCGGCTGATGTCGGTCAGTGCGGCGCCGGCGGCATCCGACAGCTTGGCGCCTTCGACCACGCCTTGCGTCGATTTTTCCATCGCGGCGACCGCGTCGAAGGTATCGGTCTGAATCGTGCGCACCAGCGCACCGATCTGCTTGGTTGCCGCGCCGGAACGTTCGGCCAGGCGCTGCACCTCTTCCGCCACCACCGAGAAGCCGCGCCCTGCCTCGCCGGCCGATGCCGCCTGGATCGCCGCATTCAATGCCAGCACGTTGGTCTGTTCGGTAATGTCGGAAATCAGTTCGGTAATCTCGCCGATTTCTTGCGAGGATTCGCCGAGGCGCTTGATGCGTTTGGAAGTTTCCTGGATCTGCTCGCGAATCTCGGTCATGCCCTTGATCGCGTTTTCCACCGCGCGTGAACCCTGTTCGGCTGCTGCCACCGACTGCCGCGCCACGTCCGCAGACTGGTTTGCCGAACGTGACACATCGGTAATCTGTTGCGCCATCTGCAGTACCGACTGACCGGCATTTTCAATTTCACGCGATTGCTGCTGCGACGCCAGCAGCAAGTCGGCCGAAACGCTTTGCGCCTGATTCGACGCCGAAGTCACCTGCGCGGCGGTATCGGTTACCCGCCCGACCAGCAGGCGCAGTTCTTCCACCGTGTAATTGACCGAGTCGGCAATCGCACCGGTGATGTCTTCAGACACCGTGGCTTGCACCGTCAAGTCGCCGTCGGCCACTTCCTGCAATTCATTCATCAGGCGCAAAATGGCGGCCTGATTCTGGTCGTTGGCGCTTTTCGCCCGCTCTTCCTGGCCCTGCGCCAGTTGCTGCTGCCGTTCCGCTTCCTGCCGGCGCATTTCAGCTTCACGGGCCCGGCCGCGGCTGTCCTGCAGCAACGCCAACGCAACCCCGGCCGCCGCCAGCAAAGCCAGCAGCGCGCTGGCAAGCGAGCGCCAGAACCAGCCCAGGCCAACCTGCTCGGCCCGGAAAGTGGTTTGCAAACTGCCGATGCGCTGCTTCAGCGTTTCATTTTCATTGAACAGCAATTGTTCGGCCTGTTTGGCGGCAATGAAATTTTGCAGATTGCCCAGAATCGCAGCAACCGATTGCTGGTAGTCGGCAAACGTCGTCTGCAATTCAGTCAGCTTTGCGCGCATTTCCGGATCCTTGTCGGCAGTCAGCCTGAGCACATCGCTGCCGTTCAGGAAACCGTCGATAATGTCGCGAAAGGTGTTGGTGTCTTTTCCCAACAAAAAGGCGGTTTCCGGATTGACGCCCTCGGAACTCAGGAATTCGCCGGCGCTGCGTCCCAGCCGCTGGGTCAGCATCATCAATTGACCGGTGGTCAGGATTTCGCGCGGGGCGGCGCCGGATTGCACCTTCAGCGCAGAAATTTGCTCGGTCAATTCAAGCAGCAGCGGCGACAAGCTGTTCAGGTTTTCCAGGGTGGCGCCGAAACCCGTCAGTTCTTTCTTCAGTTTCAGGATGGTGTCTGCGGCCTGCTCCGAATTGCCCCACAGTTTCTGGCTTTCCTTGATGCGCGACACGATCCCGGCATCCGGCTGCGCGATTGCCACGCCCAGATAATTGCCGCCATTGGCCAGCAACTTCAAATCTCTGCTGAGTTCGCGCCGACTGTCTTCCAGTTGCTTGAACGCCTCCCGGTTGCCCTGAATCGCGTTCGGCGCCGCCTTGCCGATGCGCTGCGAATGCATCAGCGCATCGCCGGCAACCTGGGTCTGGGTTGCGCTTTGCGCCCAATTGCGTACGTTGTACCAGACCACGAAGGCGTTCAACAGGAAAACCGTGCCCAACAGTATCAACAGCAACCGGATTTGCCTTTGCAATGGCAGATGGCCGATCAGCGGCAGCTTGACATCGAGCAGGCGCTCCAGTGCGTTGTTCCCGCCACTTGCCGGCATCTGCAATCCGGCAGTTGTCGCTGCGCCAGCAAGCGCAGCATCCTGCGACGGATTCTGTTCCTTCTTTTTTGCGGAAAAGAAAGGGGATGTGAACGCCATGTAGAAGTCTCCTAATGCCAATGAAGGGGCGACCGGCGCATATTGCAACGCCTGCGCCGGTCGCTCATAAACCTATTTGTAAGTAGCGGGGATCCTGCACCAGCGCTGCCAGGTCGATCTGCATCCAGAGCCGTGCTTGTTCGTCGCGGTAGCACTGCGTGGTCCAGCGCGACAACGCGGATGCGGGCTCTGCATCGGGCGCCGGCGCCATCTGCTGCGGATTGCGCAGGCCCAGCACACGCGGCACCAGCAAGCCGCCATGCAGCGACAGGCCGCGTGAAAAAATGATGATCCGGCACGCCGCATCCAGCTCGGTGGCCGCATATCCCAGAAAGCGGGGAAAATCGACCACGCCCACCAGATTGCCGCGGATGCTCGACAGGCCCAGATACCAGTCCAGCGTCAGCGGAACCTTGGTGATCGAGCGCACCGGCAGGATTTCGCTGGTCTGCTGCAAATCGAGCAGGCAGTGCGTGTCTCCGATCATCACGCCCAACTGATTCAGATTGCGCTCGGCACTGTTCTGCGCCGCCTGTACCCGCTGCGCCAGCTGCGCCTGAAATTCACGCAAGCGGGTGCGGCGCGCATGCGGCTCCGGCTTGCCTGCGGATCCGTCCTGAATCCGATCTATCGGAGGTTGACTCATCGGAACAGGCTTAGCCTAGTGCTGCGATTTTGGACAACAGTTCCTGCGCATCGATCGGCTTGACCAGATAGTCGCGCGCACCTTGCCGCAAACCCCAGATGCGGTCGGTCTCCTGATCCTTGCTGGTGCAGATGATGATCGGGATATCCTGGGTTTCCGGATCGCGGGCAATCGCGCGGGTCACCTGGAAACCGTTTTTCCCGGGCATCACCACATCCATCAGGATCAATTGCGGCTTGTCGGCCTTGATCTGCAATAGCGCATCTTCGCCATTGTCGGCAGTCGATACCGAAAACCCGTTTTTGGCCAGGATGTCGGTCAGGAAGTAGCGCTCGGTTGCCGAGTCATCGACAATCAGAATTTTTTGTATGGTCATCTTTACATTCCCTGCTTCGAAAGTGGCTGATCTGCAGTCTGCGCGGTATGCTCGCGCACCGTTTTTAACAAACTGTCCTTGGTAAACGGCTTGGTCAGGTATTCGGACGAGCCGACCATCGCGCCTCGCGCACGATCGAACAAGCCATCCTTCGACGACAGCATGACAACCGGAGTGGAGTGGAATTTGGCGCTTTTCTTGATCAGTGCACAGGTTTGATAACCATCCAGCCTGGGCATCAGAATGTCGCAGAAAATCAGTGCCGGCTGATGATCGTTGACCTTTGCCAGTGCATCGAATCCATCCCCGGCCAGAATCACCTGATAGCCGGCCTGCCCCAAGAATATTTCCGCGGAACGGCGGATGGTGCTGCTGTCATCAATCACCATGATTTTCAGACTGCCATCCTGTATCGTTGTTGTCATGATGCGGTCCCATCGAGCCGTTGAAAAATCCTGCCCAACTGTAACAAAAAATGCGGTTCTTTAAAACAATACATTTCAGGGCGGCGCATTTGGGATGTCGATTCGCCACAGTTGTTATTCAGGCGGCAACGATCACAGTGCGACCATCTCGAAATCTTCCTTGCGCGCACCGCATTCCGGACAGGTCCAGTTCATCGGCACGTCTTCCCAGCGCGTGCCGGCAGCGATGCCTTCCTCCGGCAAGCCCTGCGCCTCGTCATAGACCCAGCCGCAAATCAGGCACATCCAGGTCTTGAATTCTTCTTTGTTGCTCACAGCCGACACCCCATCAAGTAAAATACCAAACCAGCTATATTAATCTACCGCTTGTGCAAAACCAAACTTCCCCGCTCATATTGACTTTCGGCGTTTCCGACCCGGTCGGCGCGATCGGCATCCAGGCCGACCTGGCCTCGTTTGCCGCGATGGGTTGCCACGGAGCATCCGTTATCACCGCGATTCTGCTCGGCGATACCGCGCGCATCGAAGACATCCGGCACATCGAGACCGACTGGGTCATGGACCAGGCCCGCATGGTGCTGGAAGACATGCCGATTGCCGCCTTCAAGGTGGGTGCGCTGGGCAGCGTCGAAAACATCAGCGCGATTGCCGAAATCGCGTCCGACTATCCGGATATCCCGCTGATTCTCGACCCCTTCATTTCCGCGCTGCCGGACCAGGGCATGGATGATGAAGACATGCTGCTGGCGATGCGCGAATTGCTGCTGCCGCAAACCACGCTGTTCCTGGCTTCGGTGGCGGAACTGAACCACTTGGCCGAAACCTGGCGCGAATCAAGCGCAGCCGACCTGCTCACTATGGACGTCCGGGAAATCATCGATACCGGTTGCCAGTATCTGCTGCTGACCGGCACCCGCTGCGACCTCGGCGATGTCGCCAACACCTTATACAGCGACGCCGGCGAGGTCCGGCACGATGTCTGGCGACGCCTGCCGGGCGCTTTTTCCGGCGCCGGATCGACTCTGTCGGCAGCCATCGCAGCAATGCTGGCCAATCGTCTGGAGGTGCCGGAAGCGGCACTCGAAGCGCAGGAATTTACGATGGCCGCACTGTCCCACGCTCTGCGCATCGGGATGGGGAGACTGGTTCCGGATCGCTACTTCTGGGCCAGGGAATCCGGCCTGCAACAACCTTGATCAACACCGTTCCCCACCTTTAACCGACTGCTTGCCATGACCTCCAAAAACCTCGAACTCTTTGCGCGCGCCCAACTGACCACCCCCGGCGGCGTCAATTCCCCGGTGCGCGCATTCCGCTCGGTCGGCGGCACGCCGCGCTTCATCAGCCGCGCCGAAGGCCCGTATTTCTGGGATGCGGACGACCAGCGCTATATCGACTACATCGGCTCCTGGGGTCCGGCCATCGTCGGCCACGCCCATCCCGAGGTGGTCAAGGCGGTGCAGCAAGCAGCCGCGCGCGGCCTCTCGTTCGGCGCGCCGACTGAAGGCGAAGTGCTGATGGCGGAAGAAATCTGCCGCCTGGTGCCATCGATCGAGCAGGTGCGACTGGTGTCGAGCGGCACCGAAGCCACGATGAGCGCATTGCGGCTGGCGCGCGGCGCGACCGGGCGCGACAAGATCGTCAAGTTCGAGGGCTGCTATCACGGTCACGCCGACTCCCTGCTGGTCAAGGCCGGCAGCGGCTTGCTGACCTTCGGCAACCCGACCTCGGCCGGCGTGCCGGAAGATTTCATCAAGCACACGCTGGTGCTGGACTACAACAATACCCAGCAACTGGAGGACACCTTCAAGTCGATCGGACATCAGCTCGCCTGCGTGATCATCGAGCCGGTCGCGGGCAACATGAACCTGGTACGCGCGACGTCGGAATTCCTGCACACGCTGCGCCGCCTGTGTACCGAATACGGCACCGTGCTGATTTTCGATGAAGTGATGTCGGGCTTTCGGGTTGCGCTCGGCGGCGCACAAGCGCTGCACGGTATCAGGCCGGATCTGACCGCGCTGGGCAAAGTCATCGGCGGCGGCTTGCCGGTGGCTGCTTTCGGCGGTCGCGCCGATCTGATGCAGCAGATGGCTCCGATCGGTGCGGTGTATCAGGCCGGCACGCTGTCCGGCAATCCGGTCGCGGTCGCGGCCGGCATGACCACGCTGAAGCTGATCCAGGCCCCCGGCTTCTACCAGGCGCTCGGCGCCCAGACCACCAAGCTGGTGCAGGGCTTGTCGGCGGCAGCCAAGGAAGCCGGCGTGACCTTCAGCGCCGACTCGGTCGGTGGCATGTTCGGCCTGTACTTCTCAGCCGCAGTACCGACCAGCTATGCCGAAATGATGGCCGGCGACAAGGACAAGTTCAATGCCTTCTTCCACGCGATGCTGGATGCCGGCGTGTACTTCGCCCCGGCCGCGTTCGAAGCGGGCTTCGTCTCGGCGCAGCACGATGACGCGATCATCGATGCTACCGTCGCCGCCGCGCGCAACGCGTTCGCGCAACTCGGCTGAGCATCACTGCAGAAGCGCCGACCGGCGCTTTTTGCCGCCGGCCTCGGCGGCGAATAAATACCGTCCATTGTATAAATTCAATACCGCTGAATGTATGCGGGAGTTGCCGTATTTATAGGCATACCCCTTATAAAACCTAATTCATGGCCGCTTATTGCGCCAGCAGCATTTCCCGCTCGGTTGCCGCAGCGCTGCCGGCCACATGCATCGCGGGCGCAGGACGGCTGATATGGTAGCCCTGCGCGTAATCGATGCCCAGCGCGCTGACGGCGGCCAGGATTTCGGCATCCTCGACGAACTCGGCAATGGTCTTGACTTTCAGTTCCTTGGCCAGGGTCACGATACTCTTGACGAAAGCCAGGTAGACCTCGTCGTGCAGCATATTGCGGATGAATTCGCCCTCGATCTTGATGTAATCGACCGGGAAGCGCTTGATGTACTGGAACGACGAATAGCCGGAGCCGAAATCGTCGATCGCGAAGCTGAATCCCTGCAGCTTGACGTCGAGCACGAACTTTTCCAGCAGGCTCAGGTTGCTGACGGTTTCGCGTTCGGTAATCTCAAACACGATGCGGCTCGGCGCGATCCCGAATTCCTGCGCCAGCTGGCTCACCCGCGCGACGAACTCCCCGACGATCAGCGCCTTCGGTGACAGGTTGACGAACAGCATGCCCTGGTAGCCCTGTGCCCGGATCTGGATGAAGGCTTTCTCGATCAGCTGATAATCCATCTTGTGGGCGATGCCCATGCTCTCGGCCTGTTCGATGAAATCGTTGGCGGCCACGATCTGGTCGCCGAGCTGAATCCGCATCAGCAGTTCATGGATCACGATCTCGCCGCTGGCAGCGCTGCAGATCGGCTGGAAGTACGGCACGATGTTGCCCTGGTCCAGCGCATTCTGGATCATGATGCTCTTTTCACCGGCCTGCCGGAACACTTCCGCCATTTCGTCTTCGCTTGGAATCGCGATCGCGTTTTTGCCCGATTTCTTGGCCTTGTACATCATGTTGTCGGCGACCAGGAACAGGTCTTTCGGGTTATCGCCGTGATTCGGACTGATCGCGATGCCGATCGAGGTGGTGGCCTTGATCTTGTGGCCGTCCGGCGCTTCCATCGAAAAATTGCCGAGCAGCTCGGTGATCCGTTGCGCGACCATGTGCGCCTGGGTGTCGGCCGCCTCCGGCAGGATGATGCAGAATTCGTCGCCACCGTAACGCGCCAGCAAATCGCCGTCCCTGACTGCGCTATGCAGCAACTTGGAGAATGCCTGCAGGAACGCATCGCCCACATGATGGCCAAAGCGGTCGTTGATGGTCTTGAAGTTATCCAGATCCAGCATCAGCACCGCAAACTGCTGTTTGTGCCGTTTCGCGCGCCCCACCTCGTAGCCGAGCAGTTCCCAGAACATGCGCTGGTTGTACAGGTCGGTCAGGGGATCGCGAGTCGCGTAGTGTTCCAGGTCCTTGGTGTATTTGTAGATGGCCTTGACCGAGCCCACCAGATTGAGCAGCGTGGTCAGGATACTGCCGATGACCATATGGCGCACGTTATCCTGCGCCATCATCGACTGCACGCCGATGCCGACAATGCCGCCGATCCTCGGCGTTTCCAGCAGCAGGGTCTTGGTTTGCAGTTCGATGTCCTCGAGGCTCAGTTCGGGCAGCGCGCCTGCCTCGTCGGCGATGTTGTGGGCGATCTGCACCAGCGTGGAGCCATGGAAAAACGGATGATCATGCAACTGCTTGCGCAGGATTTTTTCGAATAGGCCGGTGGTTTCCGCGGACGGTGGATTGCGCCAGAAAATCTCGCATTCATAGGCCTCTTCCTCGATACGGAAGATCGTCACCAGCGCGTAGGCATCGATGATCTGGTTGATGTCGAGCAGCAGCGTCTTGATGAACTGGCGCCAGTCGCGCACCACATTCGACGTGATGATGAATTTCTCCAGCAGCCTGATCTCGAATTCAAGCACGCCCTTGTCGACCGCAACCCCTTTTATTTTTTCCATCAGCAAGGTGACATTGTCGAATGTCTGGTTGAATTCCTCGAACCCGAAATCGACCTTGCTGATATCGAGCTGGTCAAAATCCTTGATCCCATTGAATGCATCGACCTTGCTGCGAAACAGGTCGACCGAACGCTTGAGTTTCCTGGCCACAAAGGCGGTCAGGGCTGCGGCCAGTATCAATACCAGCAAGCCCAGGATCAGGAACAGCGCGACATAATAGATGCGTACGGTGGCGGTGACTGTCGGCAGCTTATGCGCAATGGCGATGACGCCCAGCACCTCGCCGGTTTTTGCATTGATGTGGCATTGCAGGCAGGCTTGTTGGGCGGCAACCGGATACAGGTAGCGCAGATGGCCGCCGGTCTTGAGCGCGGCCTGCTTGCCGTTGGCCATCGCCTGCCGGATGTCGGCAGGCAGCGGCGCTTGCTGCCAGCGGCCGTAGCGGGCTTCCACTACCGTGCTCGGATAGACGTCGATCCGGTCCAGTGTGCTGGAAAAGGCGCTGATGTTGTCGGCCGCAAGTTCATCGATCTGCTGGTGCGAGCCGCCCTTGCGCAACACTTGATAGATGGTATTGAAGTTTTGCTGCGCGATTTCCGCCGAGGTCTCCAGGCTGCGCTCTTCCAGCAGTCTTTCGTACAGCAGCGAGGACGCCAGAGTCGCACCGAGAAAGACCAGCGCGGCGACACCGACAGTGGCGATGAATACAAAGCCCCTGAGCGTCTTGTGCAAACCGAAAGCATATTTGTACATACTGGGCAGGTCCGGAGTGTCTGGCTGATGGTTGCAAAAAATAAGCGTGTGCTACGGCTAGCCGGTTCCACTTCAAGCGCGAACGCAACGTGCATGCTTGACCTGGAAACGGCGTTGTTCATGTGATAGATACCAGCTCGCGAGCCGGGGCAACATGAATTTCCGAGCTGATTATATAAAAGATTTCCCATAAAAAACTTAATCTATCGAAAGTTTGCCCTGAATTTGACGCAATCGACGGGCTCAGGGATGCATATACGCGATGCCGGACCGATACCGCGATCTGACGGGCCGCCCGGCGCAGATTAAAACAGTGCGCCGAAACAAACCGGCCTGCAAATATACCCTATTACAGTATATTTACAGGCCATTTATTTATTTGCGGAAACAACACCATTTTAAGGCATACTCCTGGTATGCGAGCTGCTGCCGAGCGAGTTCATGAAATCACCTGAGCCAGCCGCGGCGCCTGAAATACCAGAATGGCGTAACCGCGGAAGCCAGCATCAGCGCCAGCGAAAACGGGTAGCCGAGACTCCAGTCGAGTTCCGGCAATAGCTTGAAGTTCATGCCGTAAATGCTGGCGATCAGGGTCGGCGGCAGGAAGGCGACGCTGGCGACCGAGAATATCTTGATAATCTTGTTCTGGTTGATGTTGATCAGACCGACGGTGGCATCCATCAGGAAGTTGATCTTGTCGAACAGGAAAGAAGTATGACCGTCCAGCGATTCGATGTCGCGCAAGATCTGGCGCGATTCCTCGAACTGGTCGGCATTGAGCAGGCGGCCGCGCATCAGGAAACTGACCGCGCGCCGGGTGTCCATCATGTTGCGCCGGATCCGTCCGTTCAAATCTTCCTCTTGCGCGATCGCGTTCAGCGTGGCAGCCGCATCCTGATCGGTAAAGTCCTTTTGCAGCACGCGCCGGCTGACGTCTTCCAGATTCAGGTAAATCCCTTCCAGCGCATCGGCACAATATTCGGCGTCGGTCGCGAACAGGTCGAGCAGCACATCCTTGAAATCCTCGATCGAACCGGGACGCGAGCGGGCGCGCATGCGCACCAGCCGAAACACCGGCAAATCCTCGTTATGGACCGAAAACAGCATGCTCTTGGTCAGGATGAAGGCCACCGTGATGCTGCGCGACGGTCCCTCCTCCTCCTCGACCAGGAAATCGGTACGCAGATGCAGATCGCCGTTTTCCGCATCGTAATAACGGGCCGAGGCCTCGATATCCTTGACCTCGTCCTCGCCCGGTAAGGTGACCTGATAGATGCTCTTGATCCACTCTCGCTCTGCATCGTTGGTGTCGGTCAGGTCAACCCATACCGGCTCGATACTGGCCAGATCGTCGCGCGAGTCGATATACACCTGATTGAGCCGGCCATTTCGCAAAACGAATGCATTAATCATAAATTCTCCCATTCATGCCGCGGTACCCGCGGCACTCTCGCACCGGTGTGCGCAATGCATGTTTTTGCCAAATCGAAAATGGTGTGATCAGGCGTGCTGCGCAGCGCCGCCCGCAGCCCGCAAATGGAAGCCGAATCCGACTATAAGTAAGCGGGGTGACGGCCTGATGACAAGCCTGGCCGCGCAGCGTGCATAACCCGCAGGCTGAAAACAGCGCAAGTGTACTTTCATCGATACCGGCAAGCAAGCGTCAACGCGCTGGTTGCGACGCTGTCGGCGGCCGTTCCGGGAAACCGTCCCCGAAACGCACCGCAGCCGCTGCCTCGGGCGGCGCTTTGGGTGCTTCAAGTCCTTGCGTCAGATGCAGATCGACTGCCTTGCTGCCGGATTTTTTGACGTCGCAATCGATATTCGAATACAGCACCGTACCGTCCACCGTGCAGCGCCGCACCGCCGCCGGCGGCGCGTCAACGGCAGCACCCGCCGCCCGTTGCAGCAGGCCCGCCGCAGCACCGGCCTGCCTTGCGCGCGACCAGATCTCGGCCGGCAGATTGCGCTCAAAGCGCAGTGAGAACAAGGCAACCATCGCAGCCACGGCCAACAGCGCCATCAGGACCGCGCACCACAGCAGGCTAAGACCGCGTTGCCGCTTCAAACAGTACATCAAGGCAACTCCGCCGAACCTAGCCGGCGCAAAATCAGGCCGGTGCGGCGCGCCAGATAGGCGGAACCGCGATGGCTGTCGTAGTAGCGCGGATTCGGCAGCATCGCTGCCAGCCTGGCGGCCTGCCTGGCGCTCAGATTGGCGGCCGAAGTGCGGTAGTAATGACGGGCTCCGGCTTCGGCTCCGAACACGCCATTGCCCCATTCGACCACGTTCAGATAAATCTCGAAAATGCGTTCCTTGCTCATCCAGAATTCCAGCATGTAGGCGATGGCCAGTTCCTGCGCCTTGCGGAAATAGCTGCGGCTGCCCGACAGGAACAGGTTCTTCGCCAGTTGCTGGGTGATGGTCGAGCCGCCGGCCACCACCCGGCCCTTGCGGATGTTTTTCTCGTAGGCTTTTTCCAGCGCATCCCAATCGACGCCCTGATGTTCGGAAAACAGCGCATCCTCGGAGGCGATGATCGCGCGCTTGAGATTTTTCGAAATCCGCGCGTACGGCACCCATTGCTGCTTGATGACAGCGGCCGGCTTTTTCTCCTGCAGCTGCGCCAGTTGCGCCTGCATGAAGCTGGTGGGCCCGGGGTTGAACACGACCCACAGTCCGATTTGGGCAAAATAATACATCTGCAGCAGCAGGATCAGCAGCACCGGTGCCAGTACCAGCCACCACAGGAATTTGCGCGGTTTCTTCATGCCGCTTCAGGCCCGCAGTTGCGCCAGCACATCAGCGGTGGCCGGCCGCACCCCGCGCCACAGCAGAAACGATTCCGCCGCCTGCTCGACCAGCATGCCCAGGCCGTCGCGCACGCGGGCGCCGTGCTGCGCGGCAAAGCGCATGAACACGGTCGGCTCCTTACTGTGCATCATGTACATCATGTCGTAGGCAAAACCGGCGCGGCCGAACACGCTCGGCGCTATCGGCGGCAAGGCAGCCGACAGGCTGGCCGCGGTGGCATTGATGACGATGTCGAACGACCCCGCCACAGCGGCAAAATCGCGCGCCAGAATCGGCCCCTCCGCAGCAAACTGCTGCGCCAGCGCCACCGCCTTGGCGGCAGTGCGATTGGCAATCACCAGCTCGCCCGGAGCCTGCTGCAACAGCGGCAGAATCACGCCGCGGGCGGCGCCGCCGGCACCCAGCAGCAGGATGCGCCGGCCGGCCAGCGCCACGCCGGCATTGCAGACGATATCGGCCACCAGCCCGACGCCGTCGGTGTTGTCACCGAAAATGGTGTCGCCGTCGAACTTCAGCGTATTCACCGCGCCGGCCGCTTGCGCGCGCGCACTCAGGCGGGTCGCCAGCGCGAACGCTTCGAGCTTGAACGGCACCGTCACGTTCGCGCCCTTGCCGCCGGCGGCGATGAAGGCCGCCACGGTTTGAGCGAAACCGTCCAGCGGCGCCAGCAAGCGCCGGTAGTCGATGTCCTGCCCGGTTTGTGCGGCGAAGCGGGCATGGATCTCGGGCGATCTGCTGTGTGCGATCGGGTTGCCGATGACGGCGTAAATATCGGTCATGAGGTTTAATTGGCTGGTGCGGTGAGCACGGTTTCGAGCGCTTCTTCGCGGGTGAATTTGAAACGGGTGATGACTTCCCACAAGTCATCCTTGCCGACGCTGCGCATGTTCTCCGGGAAGCGGCCGAACGGCGCGGAACGCCGGACAATCGCCAGCGCGGCGCGGTCGAGCTCGGGGTTGCCGGAACTGCGCTCGATGCGCGGCCCGCCATCGCGCTCGAAAATGCTGCCATCCTGGAACACCGGGATCGAGACGATCAGCTCGCCATACAGCTTGCGGCCGTCTTTCTGCGGGAAATTCAGCGTGCCGAGCTTTTCGATGCGCTCCTGCAGCGCCTTGTAATACATCGCATAACCGACTGCGCGCGTGCTCGGCGTGATCTGGGTGCGCTTCGGACGCTTGTTATAGTCTTCGATATTCTTGGAAATTTCCGCTTCCATGCGCGCAATCGCCTTCGCGCTGTCAAGCAGGTCGACGCCCTGCGGCTGCGGCGGCGCCTCCTGCGGCTTGCCCTTGTCCTTTTGCGCCGGCACCACGAATGCGCTGTCCTTCTGCTGCAACTGCTCCATCAATTTCTTTTGCTGCGTTTCCAGCGCGACCTGCTTGCGCCTGGCCTCCTTGATGCTCTGGCCGTCCTCGGTCTTGCGCAAATCCGGCAACGGCGATTTGGCGCGCCCAAAGTCGGCATTGCCGCCGCCATCGAGGTTCGCTTGCGCCAGCGCCTCGGCCTTCAGCGGCGCCTTGTCGTGGCGGGCATTGACCAGGATCACTTCCAGGCCAGGGTCGGCCGGCGCAAAGCGCAGCGCTTGCGGCGCGGCAAAATGCACGGTCAGCAACGCGCCATGCGCCAGCACCGAAATGGCGATGGCGAACGAGAACGGGGTCAATTTATCGAAGAACTTCACAAATATCGGAGCAGGCAGTGGCAAGGTGTTGGGATTTTACGGCAAACGCCGAGCCCGCGGCGGCTGAAGCCGCGCGGGCATCATAGTCTGCCTCATTCGGCCAGCGCGTCCTGATCCGGCGCCGGCCCGGCTTCGGGCTCGGCCTTGACGGCAGCCGCTTCCTCGCCGCTGGCAACATCGGTTTCGGCCTCGGTGTCGCTCAGTTCGTCTTGCGCTTGCGCCACGGTGTCTGCGCTCGGCGCGGCGAGCACTTCCAGCAGGCGCGCCTCCACCGACAGGTCGACCTCGTCCCAGCCGATCAGATCGAGCCGGACTTGCGCGCCGCGCGCCAGCGGCGGCGTGCCGGACAACCGGATCACCAGCGGAATCTCGACCAGCCGGAAAATCTCGTCCTTCAGGACCACCGCTTCGACCTGCCTGGCATTTTCCTGCGCCAGCCAGCGCAGGCACCAGTAGCGCTCCATGTTCGACTGGAACTCGCCGTAGGCCGCATAGGCGGCGTCAAACGCGGAGACGATCGCGAACAGGTTGGCGTCGCGCTGCTTGAACGGCGCGGCCATCGGCGCGGTGACGCCATGCTGGACGCAGGCCAGGATCTGCCACTGGTTGACCAGATCGGTATACCGGCGCAGCGGCGAAGTGCTCCACGCATACTGGTCGACGCCCAGCCCCTGATGCGGCGCCGCGTGCGTGACCATGCGCACCTGCATCTTGGCGGCCCAGCCATTGCCGGAACCGCCGCCCTGGGCGCGGTAAATGCCCGGCACCACGTGCTCGTGCATCAGCTTGCCCCAGCTGCTGTTGGCGAAGATCATCAGCTCGGCGACGATCTTGTCGAGCGGCGCGCCGCGCTTGCGGCGCACCACGCTGACCACATCGTCCTCGACGTAAAAGTTGAAATCGACCCGGTTGGTTTGCTCCGGCTTCAGGCCGAAGCTCTCGCGTTTGGCCATGCGGCCCTGTTCCAGCACTTGCGCCCATTGCCACAGCAGCGCCAGCTCGGCCTTGTGCGGATAGTCGCCTGCGCCGCTGGCCAGGGTTGCTTCGGTGACCAGCGCATCGAGCTCGTTATGGCGCAGGTTCGATGCCATCGGCACCGCTTCGACCCGGGTCTCGGTCGCCACCACCGACCAGTTGGCAGTATCGACGGTGGCATACAGCGACAATGCCGGCCGGGTCTGGCCGGCGCCCAGCGTGAAAGCCTGGACCAGTTCGTCCGGCAGCATCGTGATCTTGTCGCCCGGCATGTAGACGGTCGACATGCGCTGGCGCGCGATCGCATCGATCGCATCTTCCGGCCGGATCCCCAGGCCCGGCGCGGCGATGTGGATGCCGATCCGGACCCGGCCGTCGGCCAGGGTTTGCAGCGAAAACGCATCGTCGATTTCGGTGGTGGTGACGTCGTCGATCGAGAATGCCTGCACCTCGGCCACCGGCAGCTGCGGCATCGGCGGCACTTCCAGCGGCGCGAAGCCGGTGCCTTTGGGGAAATTCTCCAGCAGGAATTTTCCCATGTGCAATTCCTTGGCCGACTTGACGCCGCCGCAGGCCAGCATCAGGCGCGCTGCGCTGGTATGCAAGTCGGCGCAGGCGGCGTCCAGCGCCTTGTATTCGAGCGAATTCTTGTCCGGCTTGAACAGCAGCTGGCGCACCAGCGGCTGCAGCGCGTCCGGCAGCCGGCCGGCTTTCAGTTGCTCGACGTACTCTGCCTGCAGCAAGCCTTGCAGGCGCTTTTTCTCGATGCCGGCCTGGGCCGCTTGCAGCGATGCCTGCGGCGCCGCCTTGTAGCGGCCCTTGCCCTTCTTGTAGAAATAGATCGGCGCCGCGTGCAGTTTCATCAGCAGGCCGGCCGCCTCGCCCGGCCTGGGCGCATGGCCGAAATATTCGGCCCCCAGGTCGGCAAAACCGAACTCGTCCTGGCCCGCGACCTCCCACAGGAAATCCAGCTCCAGCTGGTCGGCCGCCAGTTGCGCTTCGGTCAGCAATTCGGCCGCAGTCGGCGACTCGAACTGCAGCAGCACATCCTTGGCCCGCACCTTCGACCGTTTGCCGCTGGGCAATTCGACCTGATACGATTCGCCAGTATGAGAAAGTACGTGACCGGCCTTGAAATCGCCGGATTCTTCGAAAAATAGATTCATGAATCGCTTTATGGATAAATGCTGATGGGATTCTGACCAAAACCGGCAGCAGTCGTGCGCCGGTTTTATCTTAAATAAATACTAATCTCTGTATTTTTAATGTCGCACATTATATATGCGGAAAAGCATGGTTTTTACAGCATACTCCCACGATTAAATGTTACGCAGGGTTGCAATTGGAGGCAGGAAGAGCTCCGTCACCAGCAGCACCCCGCCTTTGCGCCGATACAGGCAACGGCGCGCAAACAGCGGCGCAGACGCCGCCGCATCCGCATCGATGGCCGCGCAAGCGCGCCGCACCAGCGGATGGCCGGCGTGCAGGCGCGCATATTCGAGCGCGCCGCGCGCAACGATCGGGTCGCCGAACAAGGTGGTGCCGAGCGAACGCTCGCCCAGGCTGCGAAACAGCGGCCACTGGGTCGCCGTCGCCCCCAGCGGCACGACGGTATGGGCAAACACCATCGCCCGGCCATCGCATTGCAGCAGCACGTCGCGCTCGACCACCTTGCGCGGCTGCGGCAAGCCGAGTGGCGCGCATTCGTCCAGCAGGCAGACCGCGCGCCGCTGCGCCAGGCGCTGGACCCGGAACCGCTCGCTGCGCGCCACCAGCTTGGCAGTCAATGAGGCGCGGTCGGTCAGCCAGGCGCGCAGCGCCGGCGACGGATTGACGCCGTTCACATGCGCGACCCAGCTGGCGACGGCGCAACAGCCCGGCATCAGCGCACGCCGCCGGCCGGTGATGCGGGTGCGCGCGGCACAGCCACGCCGCAAAATGCCAGCACTTCGTCCGCGTAGCGGGCGAAATCGGACAAGCCGTGGTCGCTGCCGTTGATCACCCGATGCCGCGCGCCCGGATAATGCGCGACCATTTCCTGCCAGTCCAGCACTTCGTCGCCGGTGGCGGCGAGCAGGAAATACCGTTCGGGCCGGCTGATAGCGTCCATCTGCAACGCCTCCAGCTCCGCAATGTAGCTGCGCTTGAATTCGAATGGGGCATCGGTATGGAAAGCGGTCGTCACGCCGACATACTGTTCCAGGTCGCGCGGCGCCTTGATCGCCGGATTCAGCAGCACCGCGCGGCAGCCCAGCTGTTCGGCCAGCCAGGTCGCGTAATAGCCGCCCAGCGAAGATCCGATGATGCTCAGCTCTGCCGGCGGGCAGGATTGCGCCAGTTGCAGCGCCTGCGCCATCGCCGCGCGCGGCGAAGCCGGCAATTGCGGACATAGATAGGCGTCGGCCTGGCCCAAAGCGCGCATCCGCTCGGCCAGCAGTGTCGCCTTGAACGACAGCGGCGAAGAACGGAAACCGTGCAGATACAGGATCATGATGGCGCTCTTTCTGCCAGTGCATCCAGGATCTTCTGGTGCACGCCGCCGAAAGCGCCATTGCTCATCACCAGGATCTGGTCGCCGCCTTGCGCGGCCGCCGCGACGGCCGGCACCAGCGCCTCCAGCGACGAAAAGGTGCGCGCCATGCCGCCCAGCGGCGCCAGCGCCGCGGCCAGGTCCCAGCCCAGCACATCTTGCGCGCCAAAGCCGAACACCAGGTCGGCTCCGGCCAGGCTGGCGGCCAGCGCCTCTTTCATGCGGCCCAGCTTCATGGTGTTGGAGCGCGGCTCCAGCACCGCCAGGATGCGCGCTGTGCCGACCCGCTTGCGCAAGCCGGCCAGCGTGGTCGCAATCGCGGTCGGGTGATGGGCGAAATCGTCGATGACGGTGACGCCGCCGGCCGTGCCGCGCACTTCCATGCGGCGCTTGACGTTCTCGAAGCTGGCCAGCGCTTCGATCGCCTGCGCCGGCAGCACGCCGACATGGCGCGCCGCGGCAATCGCCGCCAGCGCATTGAGCCGGTTATGCTCGCCGCTGAGCGACCAGCATACGTTGCCCTGGATTTGGCCGTTGAAAATCACGTCGAAACTGTCGTCCTCATGCTCGCGCAAGGCCCAGCCGCTGCCGCTGTCGGTCTCGCCGCCGAAGAACTCGGTTTCGCTCCAGCAGCCGCGCGCCAGCACGCGCTGCAGCGACGCTTCGCGGCCGTTGACGATCAGCCGCCCGATACCGGGCACGGTGCGCACCAGATGGTGGAACTGGGTTTCGATCGCGGCCAGATCGGGGAAAATATCGGCGTGGTCGTATTCGAGATTGTTCAGGATCGCGGTCTTCGCATGGTAATGGACGAATTTGCTGCGCTTGTCAAAGAATGCGGTGTCGTACTCGTCGGCTTCGATCACGAAAAAATCGGAGTTCTCGCCCGGCTCCGACAGCCGCGCGGAAATGCCGAAATTCAGCGGCACGCCGCCGATCAGGAAACCGGGCGCGTAGCCGGCTTCCTGCAAAATCCACGCCAGCATCGCCGCCGTCGTGGTCTTGCCGTGGGTGCCGGCCACCGCCAGCACCCACTTGTCGCGCAGGATATGCTCGCCGATCCATTGCGGGCCGGAAGTGTACGGCAAGCCGCGGTTGAGGATTTCTTCCATCAGCGGATTGCCGCGCGAAACCACGTTGCCAACCACGAACAAGTCCGGCTGCAGGTTCACCTGCTCGGGGCCGAAACCCTGAACCAGTGCAATTCCCTGCGCTTCGAGCTGGCTGCTCATCGGCGGATACACATTGGCGTCGCAGCCGGTGACTGTGTGTCCGGCCTGTTTCGCCAGCACCGCAAGACCGCCCATGAAAGTGCCACAAATGCCCAGAATATGGATATGCATGATGCCTGCTTCAAAATGGAATACCGCGATTTTACCTGAGCAGCCGGGTACAGACCCGCAGCCGCCCGCGGCCATCGGTAGTATGATGCGCGCCATGGACACCCACTACCCGACCGATGCTGCCCAGTTGCGCAGCGAAATCGCGGTCGCCGCCGCGCGCATGATTGCGCAGGACGGCGCCGACTACGCCAGCGCCAAGCGCCGCGCGGCTGAACAAATCCTGGGCGACACTAAGGTGCGCGGCGATATCCTGCCCGACAATGCGCAAATCGAACAGCAAGTGCGGATTTACCATGCATTGTTTTCCGGCGACGCGCAGCCGGCGCGGCTGTTACATCTGCGTACCTTGGCGCTGCGCCTGATGCAGGACCTGGCGCAATTCAATCCGTATCTGACCGGCGCGGTCCTGAACGGCAGCGCGGGCGAGCATTCCGACCTCCATCTGCAGTTGTTTACCGACAACCCGAAAGAGGTGGCGCTGTTCCTGCTGAACCGGAATATCAGTTTCGAAGTTTCCGAGGCGCCCCGCTCCAAACATCGCGGCGGCCACGATCCGGTGGAAACCCTGAGCTTCCTGTGGCATAACGAAGGCGTTCATCTGACCATATACGGACCCGATGACTTGCGCAGCAGCAACAAATCAAAAAGCGAACGCGCCAATCTTGCGGCGCTGCAGACGCTGATTGCAGAAAGCACACCCAATGCGACGTAGCACCGCGCTGTTTATCTTCATAGGCCTGCTGTTTGCCGCCATCGGCGCGTATTTCAGCGCGCAAAGGCTGGCGCCGGACCCGGCCCAGGCCTCCGCGGTGGAGCGCTTGCTGGCCCAGACGCTGCCCGATGCGCACGGCCAGCCGCAGGCGCTGTCCGCATGGCGCGGCAAGCCGATGATCGTCAATTTCTGGGCCACCTGGTGCGCGCCGTGCGTGCAGGAGATGCCGGAACTGTCGGCGCTGCAGGCGGAAATTTCCCCGCGCGGCATTCAACTGCTCGGCATCGGCATCGATTCAGCCGACAATATCGCCGCGTTTGCCGCCAGGTACCGGATCGCTTATCCGCTTTTTGCGGCCGGCGTGAGCGGCACCGAACTGACGCGCGCGTTCGGCAATCAGGCCGGCGGCTTGCCGTATACGGTGTTGATCGGCGCTGACGGGCAAGTTAAAAAGACCTATCTGGGACGCCTGAAAATCGATAAATTACGCGCCGATTTATCGCTGATGTGATTTCCGCAACGAATTTTTTCTTGCCAATCGACGCCATTCGGCGGCAAAATGCGGCCATCTTCGCTAAACCAGCTTTCAAAGCTAGCCTCCCTCCTCATGGCAAAAAATATCCTTCTGATCAACGGTCCCAACCTCAATCTTCTCGGCAGCCGGGAACCCGAGGTGTATGGAACGGCGACGCTGAAGGATGTCGAACAGGCTGCAGCGGCGCAGGCTGCAGCTGCCGGCGCAGCCATGAGCTGCTTCCAGAGCAACCATGAAGGTGCACTGATTGACCGGATCCACGCCGCCCGCGCGGAAGGCATCGATGCCATCGTCATCAATCCCGGCGGCCTGACCCACACCAGCGTGGCTTTGCGCGATGCGCTGGCGGGGGTGGCGATTCCGTTTATCGAGATCCACATATCGAATATCCATCAGCGCGAAGCGTTCCGCCACACGTCCTTCCTGTCCGCCATCGCCGTAGGCGTTATCTGCGGCTTGGGCGTGACCGGCTATCAGGCAGCCATTGAATTCGCATTGCGGAAACTTTAATTTCGCGCATTTTCTTTTAAATTCCGGCAAATAGCTTACAATTTCAGCTATTCTACTAATAAAACATTACCGAGGGATTCCCCATGGATCTACGAAAACTCAAAACGCTGATCGATCTGGTCGCCGAATCCGATATCGCCGAACTCGAAGTGACCGAAGGTGACGGCAAGGTCCGCATCGTAAAATCCTCCGCCTACCCGCACAGCCAGCAGGTAATGATGATGCCGCAGCAAATGATGCAGCAACCGGGCACTGCAGTAGCTGCAGCGCCGGCGGCGCCGGCAGCACCGATAGAAGCGCCGGCCGCAGCGGCCGCAGCTGAAGGCTATCTGGTCAAGTCGCCGATGGTCGGCACCTTTTACCGCTCCTCGGCGCCCGGATCGGCACCGTTCGTCAGCATCGGCTCCAGCGTCAAGGAAGGCGAGACGCTGTGCCTGATCGAGGCCATGAAACTCCTGAATGAAATTGAAGCCGACGTTTCCGGCATCGTCACCCAGATCCTGGTCGAAAACGGCCAGCCGGTCGAATACGGCCAGCCATTGTTTGTGATCGGTTAATTCCTAAGCGCGCCGCCTGCGGCGCCTGTCCCGCAGGTGTTGCCAGCTTATGCTTCGCTTCACGCCTGGCGTTTAACCTCGAAGGTCTCACGAGTTCACATCACTATGTTCGAAAAAATCCTCATCGCCAATCGTGGCGAAATCGCGCTTCGCATCCAGCGCGCCTGCCGCGAAATGGGCATCAAGACGGTCGTCGTGCATTCCGAAGCCGACCGCGATGCAAAATACGTCAAGCTGGCCGATGAATCGGTTTGCATCGGCCCGGCGCCGTCCGCCTCCAGCTACCTGAGCATGCCGGCCATCATCAGCGCCGCCGAAGTCACCGATGCCCAGGCGATTCATCCCGGCTATGGCTTCCTGTCCGAAAATGCCGATTTCGCCGAACGGGTGGAACAGTCCGGCTTCGTCTTCATCGGCCCGCGCCCGGACTCGATTCGCCTGATGGGCGACAAGGTCTCGGCCAAGCAAACCATGATCAAGGCCGGCGTGCCCTGCGTGCCCGGTTCGGAAGGCGCGCTGCCGGACGATCCGAAGATCATCATCCAGACCGCGCGCAAGGTCGGCTATCCGGTCATCATCAAGGCGGCCGGCGGCGGCGGCGGACGCGGCATGCGCGTGGTGCATACCGAAGCGGCGCTGCTGAACGCGGTCGCAATGACCAAGACCGAAGCCGGCGCCGCGTTCGGCAATCCGGAAGTCTATATGGAGAAGTTCCTGGAAAATCCGCGCCATGTGGAAATCCAGATCCTGGCTGACGAATACCAGAACGCGATCTGGCTCGGCGAGCGCGACTGCTCGATGCAGCGTCGGCACCAGAAAGTGATCGAAGAAGCGCCGGCGGCAGGCATCCCGCGCAAGATCATCGAGAAAGTCGGCGAACGCTGCGCCGATGCTTGCCGCAAGATCGGTTACCGCGGTGCCGGCACCTTTGAATTCCTGTATGAAGACGGCGAATTTTATTTCATCGAGATGAATACCCGGGTCCAGGTCGAGCATCCGGTGACCGAAATGATCACCGGCATCGACATCGTACAAGAGCAGATCCGCATCGCGGCCGGCCAGAAGCTGCGCTTTCGCCAGCGCGAAGTCAAGCTCACCGGCCATGCGATCGAGTGCCGCATCAATGCCGAAGATGCGTTCAAGTTCACGCCCTCGCCAGGCAGGATCACGTCCTGGCATGTTCCGGGCGGTCCCGGCATCCGGGTCGATTCGCACGCCTACGCCGGCTATTACGTGCCGCCCCACTACGATTCGATGATCGGCAAGGTGATCGCCTACGGCGCCACGCGTGAACAGGCGATCAGGCGGATGCAGATCGCACTGTCGGAAATGGTGGTGGAAGGCATCCTGACCAATATTCCTCTGCACCGGGAACTGATGGTCGATGCCCGCTTCATAGAAGGAGGCACCAGCATCCATTACCTGGAGCATAAACTGGCGGAAAAACCGGATTTGCCGAAGGTGACGCAAAAACCCACCAAACAATAAGGCCAACCATGAGCTGGACTGAAATCGTCGTCGAAGTCGCCCGCAGCCACGCCGAAGCGCTGTCGGATGCGCTGATGGAAGCCGGTGCGCTGTCGGTCGCGGTCGAGGATGCCGACCTGGGCACGGAGGCCGAAGTGCCGCTGTTCGGCGAGCCCGGCATGGAGCCGGACCAGGCCGCCTGGGAGCGCAGCCGCGTGGTCGCCCTGACCGAAGCCGACGCCGACCAGGCAGCCATCATCGCGCAAGCGAGCGCGGCCATCAAACTGGCCAGCATTCCGGCCTACACCTTGCGGGCGGTGGCGGATCAGGACTGGGTGCGACTGACCCAATCCCAGTTCGAACCGATCCATATCGGCAAGAACATCTGGGTGGTGCCCAGCTGGCATACCGCGCCCGACCCGAACGGCTTGATACTGGAACTCGATCCCGGCCTGGCCTTCGGCACCGGCAGCCATCCGACCACCAAGCTCTGCATGGAATGGCTGGAAGCGCATGCGCAACAGTTGTCCCAGGGATTGTCGGTGCTCGACTACGGTTGCGGCTCCGGCATCCTTGCGATGGTCGCCAAGAAACTCGGTGCAGCCAGCGTAATCGGGGTCGATATCGACCCGCAGGCAATCGAATCCGCGCATGCCAATAGCGCACGCAATGACTGCGCAGTCGATTATTTCCTGCCGGACGCGTTCAGCACGGTAGCGCCAACACAGACGTTCGACATCGTGGTGGCCAACATCCTGTCCGGCCCGCTCGCGCTGATGGCGCCGATGCTGGCGGCGCGGGTTGGCGCCGGCGGCGCGCTGGTGCTGTCGGGCGTGCTGGCACGGCAGGCCGACGAAGTCGCCGCTGCCTACGCGCCTTTCATCGATCTGACGGTATGGGCCGAACAGGACGGCTGGGTGGCACTTTCCGGCCGCCGCGCTGCATCAGCCGCATCAGCCACCGCCTAGCAATGGCGCTCGCGACCCAATGTCCGCATTGCCATACGACGTTCCGGGTCGCGCATGACCAGCTGAAATTACGCGCCGGCATCGTGCGCTGCGGACAATGCCGGCAGGTATTCAACGGCATCGAGCATTTATTGCCGCCGAGCGGAACCCCGGCGGTGGAAAATCCCGCCGCTGCGCCCGCAACCGGCAGCCGCGACGTCGGCGGACTGATCCTGCCGGGAGCCATGCACCAGCCGGCAACCGGCGCGCCCGGAGCCGGACTATCCTCCGGCGCCAAGCCCGAACCTGATCTCGATTCAGTGCCCGTTTCTCCCGCAGCAGAACCGCATGCTGGCGCAGCGGGAAAGCAAGCCGAGCCGGATGACGTGCTGGATGAACTCGATTACGGCGCGCTGGAGGGCATGACCCTGATGCACCTGCCGCTGGAAGAAGAGGCGCCAGCGCCGCCGGAGCAGGCAGCAGCCGCAGCACTGGCCGGCCAAAATCCCGATCCGGCAGCAGCATCCAACATCGAAGCGGAGCCTCGGGCCAGCTGGCCCGAGGCTGATCACGGTTTCGACAATTATCGGCAGGAAGAGCCCGGCTTCGTCACCGCCGCGCGCCGCCAGCAGCGCCGGCAACGCCGGGCCCGGCTGCTGTTCGGTACCGGTTCCGCGATTCTGGCGCTGCTGTTACTGGCGCAAGCCGCTTATACGCTGCGCAACCCGATTGCCGCGCACCTGCCGCAGACCAAACCGGCGCTGCTGGCGATCTGCCAAGCGCTCGGCTGTCGCATCACTCTGCCGGCACAAATCGATGCGATCAGCATCGAATCATCCGAATTGCAGGCCCAGCCCGGTACGGCCGGCACTCTGGCGCTGACGCTGCTGCTGCGCAATCGCAGCAGCACGGTGCAGGCATGGCCGAATATTGAGCTGACCTTACATGACGGCAATCAACGCGCGATCTTGCGGCGCGTGTTTACGCCGCCCGAATTTCCGCTTGCCGCTGCCGACATCGCCAACGGTTTTGCCGTCGACAGCGAACAGTCGATCCGGCTATCGTTCACGCTGACCGGAGTGACGGCTGCCGGATATCGCGTTGTGTTGTTTTATCCCTGATGCAAGAAATCATAAAATATCCAGTATTTTTTGAACAGCTTAAAATATATGCGGATATTGATATATTTTTACAGATACTCCAAGTAATAGCATTTATTGATGCGCAACCGGCGCGAAGCCTGTTGCGCCCCGTTTTAACTAACCCGATCGATTCATTCGAGCTTCCATCATGCCTTCCCTGATTTGCGGTTCCATTGCTTTTGACACCATCATGTCGTTCGGAGACCGCTTCTCCAACGCCATCCTGGCCGACCAGTTACACAATATCAACGTCGCCTTTCTGGTGCCGGAGTTGCGCAAGGAGTTCGGCGGCTGCGCCGGAAATATCGCCTACAACCTGAAATTATTGGGCGGCGATCCGCACATCATGGCAACCGTGGGCCAGGACAGCCAGCCTTACCTCGACCGGCTCGACCATCTGGGCATTTCCAGGCGCAGTATCCGCACCTTCCCGGCGGCCTATACCGCGCAGGCATTCATCACCACCGATGCCGACAACAACCAGATTACCGCCTTCCATCCGGGCGCGATGATGTTCTCGCACGAAAACCGGGTGGCCGATGCCGGCCCGGTCAAGCTGGCCATCGTCGCGCCCGACGGCCGCGACGGCATGCTGCAGCACGCCAGCGATTGCGCCGACCTGAATATTCCGTTCATCTTTGATCCAGGTCAGGGCTTGCCGATGTTCAGCGGCGCCGAATTGGTCCACTTCATTGAACTGGCGACTTATGTCGCTGTCAATGATTATGAAGCCGGGCTATTGACCCAGCGCACCGGTTTGACGCTGGATCAGATTGCGCAGCGCGTTTCGGCGCTGGTCGTTACGCGTGGTGAGTTGGGCGCTCATATCTTCAGTGCGGCCGAGCGGATCGAGATCGACTGCGTTGCGGCCGACCGCATCATCGATCCGACCGGTTGTGGCGACGCCTTCCGCGCCGGCATGCTGTTCGGTTTGAGCAATGGGATGGATTGGGCCACTACCGGCCGCTTGGCCAGCCTGATGGGCTCCATCAAGATTGCCTCCCAGGGCGGACAAAATCACGCTCCAGGCAAGGCTGAAATTGAAGAGCGCTTCTTCGCCGCGTTCGCTTATAGACTGTAATTGGTATCATCAACGATCTCGAACCTGTCTGCAGCCATGACCATGCATGTCGATTCCCGTCTGACAATCTTGCTGCTCGCTGTGCTGACGATAGGCTGCACCATGCCATTGCAATCGAACCCCGATCCGCTGACATCCTCCACCCAGGGCAGCACCCTGGTGCGGATGGCCACCATCACGGCGGTGGGGAGTGTGCTGATCAGTGATATCGCCGATGGGGAATCAGCGGAGGCGGGAGATGTGATTGCGGGCAATGCAGGTGCGCCGCCGAGCGGGCAATCCGCGCCTGCCAGAACCGTGACGGAATTGCTGTTGCGCTTCGAGGATGGCGATGGCGCATCAGTCGCTTACCGGATCGAACCGGGCGTGGTTTTTCAGCCCGGCGAACGGGTCAAGGTGATCACGCGCAGCGGCCACACCCGTATCACGCACTGAAATCCAGTAGTGCAGGCCTCCGTGCCTGCACCGGGCCGCAGGCACGGAGGCCTGCACTACATACAGCCATCGCGGCTCATACCAGCGACAGAACCAGCCTGCTGAGCACTTGCAACAATACCTGCAGAATCAACAATGCCGCCAGCGGCGACAAGTCGATATTGCCGACCAAGGGGATGATGCGCCGTAACGGGCGCAGCAAAGGTTCATTCAAGGCCCGCACCAACGGCGCCAGCGGCGCTTGCGGATTGATCCAACTAAACACCGCTTCGATTATCAGCAAACCCATCCAGCCATAGAACGCCCACTGCAACAGCCGCAACAGCGCCAGCAACAGCAGTTCCGGAAACGGGAACGGCGACACAAACAGCATCTCAATCGTGGTCGCAAGCACGGCAATCAGATAGGCTCCGACCAGGCATGACCAGTCCAAACCACCGGCGCCAGGCAAAAAACGACGCAGCGGCAGTACCAGCCAGTCCGACAGGCGAAAAACAAATTGGGCAATCGATGTCGGCGGCCGCACCCGCACCGCCTGCATCCAGAATCGCAACAACAAAGCGCCGGCCACGACGACCGCCACGGTTCCCACTATCAACGTCAATATGCCATGCAGCATAAAAAAAACCTCCAAATAAAAAACCCGCCGTATGACGACAAGCCACACAGCGGGTATTGTGCCAGAAGCCATAGCGGCTTCCAGGAAGCTTTCGGACTTAGGAAATCGCAGAGAAAAACGACTGAAACACCAGCTTAGCAGCTTAGACACCAAGCTCTCAGGCAATTTCGCAATCGACTTGCCCTAAGTCCGACAGCCTCTTGGCAAAGTCACCGGATTACGGACGGGAACCGGTTGGAAACGGCCATGCTGCAGCTGGATTCAGCACCGTTTTCGCATCCGGCTTTGCCGCAGCTTTTTTAGGCGCAGCGGTTTTTGCTGCCGGTTTCTTGCCCGCGGCGGCCTTCGTCGCAGCAGCTTTCTTCGGTGCTGCCGCAGCTTTTTTCACCGCCGGTTTGGCGGCAACTGCTTTGACAGCGGCTGCTTTCACTACAGCGGTTTTGGCTGCAGCCGCTTTCGGTGCCGCTGCAGCTTTTTTCGCCGCCGGCTTGGCAGCGACTGCCTTGGCTGCCGGCTTCCTGGCAGCGACTGCTTTGACGGCGCTGGCTTTCGCTACAGCGGGTTTAGCCGCTGCCGCTTTTGGTGCTGCCACAGCCTTCTTCGCCGCCGGTTTGGCTGCGACTGCTTTGACAGCGGCGGCTTTCACCACAGCGGTTTTGGCTGCAGCCGCTCTCGGTGCCGCTGCAGCTTTTTTCGCCGCCGGCTTGACAGCGACTGCCTTGGCTGCCGGCTTCTTGGCTGCGACTGCTTTGGCTGCAGACGCTTTAACTGCAACAGCTTTGGCTGCTGCCGCTTTCGGTGCCGCAGCGGCCTTCTTCGCCGCCGGTTTGGCAGAGACAGCCTTAGTTGCCGGTTTTGCCGCCGGTTTCGCCGCTACCGCCTTGGCTGCCGGCTTCTTGGCTGCGACTGCTTTGGCTGCAGACGCTTTAACTGCAACAGCTTTGGCTGCTGCCACTTTCGGCGCCGCTTTTTTGGCAGCTACCGGTGCTTTTTTTCCGGCGGCTGCTGCCACTGGCTTCTTTGCAGGCGCGGCGGGTTTAGCCGCCGGTTTCTTCGCTGCTGGCTTTTTGACTGCTGTTGCCATTTTGTTCTCCTTCACGTGGGATGGGAAAGTCAATTTTCAAGATTTCAATCCGACTAACCATCGCGATAGGCCAGGCGGATTATTCATCGGCACAAACAAGCGTCTGCATGCGCCAATGAATTCGGCACCGGCCGATTTGCCGCTTGCAACATCCAGTACGGCAATCCGGCCACAATGGCACCCCCCCTCCCGTAACACGCACAAATACGCAAACATCACGCCGGAGGTTAACCTGCAAAACAGGTTAAGCAACAATACTGCGGTTGTACCCGGAAAAAACGCCAGCAGTAACACTGGCGCTGGAATCCTGCTGCTGAAAAATTTCCAGTTTTTTCAAAGAAAAAGCCGCCTCGCCTGACTTGGTCAGGTCCGGCGGCAGAAACTGATAAGGACAATCTGGTTTTTTACTGTCCATCAAATGGGGTGATAACCTTCCATTTTTGCGTTGCTTGCGACATCCATTGCGCACTTGATTCGATGCTGCCGGATGCTCATTCCCAGCTGAGTGCGCCGCCGGTTTGATACTCGATGACCCGCGTCTCGAAAAAATTCCGCTCCTTCTTCAAGTCGATCATTTCGCTCATCCATGGAAATGGATTCTCTTCCTGTGCGAACATCGGGTCAAGCCCAATCTGCTGTGCGCGCCGATTCGCGATGAAGCGCAAATAACCCTTGAACATCGGCGCATTCAAACCGAGCACGCCTCGCGGCATTGTATCCTCTGCGTAGCGATATTCCAACTCTACCGCGTGCAAAAACAATGCTTTGATCTCGTCGCGAAATTCCGGCGTCCACAACTGCGGATTTTCCATCTTGATGGTGTTGATCAGGTCGATCCCGAAGTTGCAGTGCATCGACTCATCGCGCAGGATGTACTGGTATTGTTCGGCTGCGCCCATCATCTTGTTCTGACGCCCCAGCGCCAAGATTTGGGTGAAGCCGACATAGAAGAACAGCCCCTCCATCAGGCAGGCGAAGACGATCAGCGACTTCAGCAATTTCTGGTCGTTTTCCGTGGTGCCGGTGGTGAACTGCGGATCGGTCAGCACGTTGATGAACGGGATCAGGAATTCATCCTTGTCGCGGATCGATTTGACTTCGTTGTAGGCGTTGAAAATTTCACCTTCGTCCAGCCCCAGCGACTCGACGATGTATTGGTAGGCATGGGTATGGATCGCCTCTTCGAACGCCTGGCGCAGCAGGTACTGGCGGCACTCCGGTGCGGTGATGTGGCGGTAGGTGCCGAGCACGATGTTGTTGGCCGCCAGCGAATCGGCGGTGACGAAAAAGCCGAGATTGCGCGTGACCAGCCGGCGCTCGTCATCGGTCAGGCCGTTCGGATTCTTCCACAGCTCGATATCGCGCTGCATGTTGATCTCTTGCGGCATCCAGTGGTTGGCGCAGCCGGCCAGATACTTGTCCCACGCCCATTTGTATTTGAACGGCACCAGCTGGTTCACATCGGTGTGGCCGTTGATGATGCGCTTGTCGGCCGCATTCACGCGCCGCGACGTATCTGCCACATGCGCGGCTGCCGTCAGGCCCGATGCGGCGAACATGTCGGTGTCGACCGCTGCGCCGGCCAGTTGTGAAACCGTTGCAGCTTGCGGCGGCGCTGTGTTTGAGGCCGGAACCTCGGTTGCCTCTTCATCCCAACTCAACATTTTCAAAACCCTGTTCTTTAAATATACATTGCATAGTATTTTTCAAATACCAACGAATATATGCGGCAGTATCGGCATTTATGCCCATACTCCCGCCATCATTACTGGCAAGCTTCGCAGTCTTCAAAGCCGGCATCGCCGGGACGCATCATGCAGGCCGGACCGGCTGCATCGTCTGCCGCTGCAGCGCCAGTTGCCATCGAATAGCCGCCGGCAGAACTTGCGCCATCGACCGAGACCGCATTCAATGCGCCGGCCTTGGTGGTCGATTTCTCGCTATGGGTGGCGCCGATGGTGCGCAGGTAGTAGGTGGTTTTCAGGCCGCGCAGCCATGCCAGCTTGTAGGTTTCATCGAGTTTCTTACCGGACGCGCCTGCCATGTAGATGTTCAGCGATTGCGCCTGGTCGATCCACTTCTGGCGCCGCGCTGCGGCCTCGACCAACCACGAAGGCTCGACTTCGAATGCGGTGGCGTAGATCGCACGCAGGTCTGGCGGGATGCGGTCGATTTTCGCCAGGCTGCCGTCGAAATACTTGAGGTCGGCAATCATCACTTCGTCCCACAGCTCGCGCGCTTTCAGGTCGCGCACCAGGTAGGCGTTGATTTCGGTAAATTCGCCGGACAGGTTCGACTTGACGTACAGGTTCTGGTAGGTCGGTTCGATGCAGGCCGATACCCCGATGATGTTGGAGATGGTCGCGGTCGGCGCAATCGCCACGCAATTCGAGTTGCGCATCCCGTGCTGCTTGATGCGCGCGCGCAATGGCGCCCAGTCCATGGATTCGGAAAGGTCGGTTTCCAGATAGCCGCTGCGCTCCTCACCCAGCAGTTTCAGCGAGTCTTGCGGCAGGATGCCGCGATCCCACAGCGAACCTTGGTAGGAGCCGTAACGGCCGCGCTCTTCGGCCAGGTCGGTCGAGGCCCAGTAGGCGTAATAGCAGACCGCTTCCATCGAGCTATCGGCGAATTCGACCGCTGCATTCGACGCATACGGCACCCGCATCATGTGCAGACAATCCTGGAAACCCATGATGCCCATGCCGACCGGACGGTGGCGCAGGTTCGATTTGCGCGCCTTGTCGACCGCATAGTAGTTGATGTCGATCACGTTATCGAGCATGCGCATCGCGGTGCGCACCGTCTTTTGCAGCTTGGCGTGATCGAGCTGCAGTTGCCCATTCACGTCCTTCATATGCGCCGGCAGGTTCACCGAGCCGAGGTTGCAGACCGCGATTTCGGCTTCGTTGGTGTTGAGCGTGATCTCGGTGCACAGGTTGGACGAGTGGACGACGCCGACATGTTGCTGCGGCGAACGGATATTGCACGGGTCCTTGAACGTGATCCATGGATGGCCGGTCTCGAACAGCATCGACAGCATCTTGCGCCACAGGTCGAGCGCATGGACTTTTTTGGACAGGCCGATCTCGCCGCGCGCCGCCTTGGCTTCGTATCCGATGTAGGCTTGTTCGAACGCGCGGCCGAACTTGTCGTGCAGGTCGGGGGTGTCGCTGGGCGAGAACAGCGTCCACTCGCCTTTTTCCATCACCCGCTTCATGAACAGGTCGGGAATCCAGTTCGCGCTGTTCATGTCGTGGGTGCGGCGGCGGTCATCGCCGGTATTCTTGCGCAGCTCGAGGAATTCCTCGATGTCCATGTGCCAGGTTTCGAGATAGGCGCACACCGCACCCTTGCGCTTGCCGCCTTGATTTACCGCCACGGCGGTATCGTTGACCACCTTCAGAAACGGCACGATGCCTTGCGATTTGCCGTTGGTGCCCTTGATATGCGCGCCCAGCGAGCGCACCGGGGTCCAGTCATTACCCAGGCCGCCCGCATATTTGGCCAGCAAGGCATTGTCCTTGATCGCATCGAAAATGCCTTCCAGGTCATCCGGCACGGTGGTCAGGTAGCAGGATGACAGTTGCGAGCGTTGGGTGCCGGAATTGAACAGCGTCGGCGTCGAACTCATGAAATCGAAGCTCGACAGCAGGTGGTAAAACTCGATCGCGCGCTCTTCGCGCCTGGCTTCATTCAGCGCCAGCCCCATCGCGACGCGCATGTAGAAGGCCTGCGGCATTTCGATCCGGATATCGCGGATGTGCAGGAAATAACGGTCGTACAGCGTTTGCAGGCCAAGGTAACCGAATTGCAGGTCGCGATCGGTGACCAGCGCCTTGCCCAGTTTCTCCAGGTCGAATTCCTGCAGTTTGGGATCGAGCAAACCGGCCTCGATGCCTTTCTTGATGAACTGCGGGAAATACACTAGGTAATTTGCCTGCGCATCGCGTTGCGCGACTTCCTGGCCGAACACTTCCTTACGGATCGTGTGCATCAGCAGGCGCGCGGTGACCTGGCTGTAGGCCGGATCTTTTTCCATCAGTGCACGGGCGGCCAGAATGGCCGACTTGTGCAGTTCCTCGACCGGCACGCCGTCGTACAGATTCTTGACAGTCTCGGCCAGAATCGCATCGGCATCGACATGCTTTTCCAGCCCCTGACAGGCGGCGCCGATCAGGTCGCGCACCTGATCCATGTCCAGCAGCCGCTGCCGGCCATTTTCGGTCACATGCAGTTGCGGCACCGCGCTGACAGGCCTGGAAGCATTCAACTGTGCGCGCTGCTCCATGCGTTTGGCGCGATACAGCACGTAAGCACGTGCGACGTCATGTTCGCCGGAGCGCATCAATGACAATTCGACCTGATCCTGCACATCTTCGATATGGAAGGTGCCGCCGGTCGGCTGGCGCCGCATCAACGCTGCCACCACGCTGGCGGTCAATTGCTCGACCAGTTCGCGCACCCGCGCCGATGCAGCACCCTGGCCGCCATTCACTGCCAAGAAGGCCTTGGTCACCGCGATCGCGATTTTCGACGGTTCGAATGCGACCACAGCGCCGTTACGACGCAAGATACGATATTCGCCACTTTGCGCGGCAGCGATGATGGACGTGGGACTCTGAGCGCTGGCAGAGGTATGGGTACCGGATTCGGTAGAGGTATTGACGGAAATTTCTTGCGGTGAGTGCACTTCGCCTCCTGAGATGGTCATTGCCGACAGCATCCATGCTGCAGCCTGATAGTTGTGGATTGGATCGCCCGATGTCACCGAGGTTCACAACCAGATTGTTGCGTGCCTGATGCGCAAAAAAACAATGCAGATGGCGGCGCTCAAAATTCAAAAATGAGAGAGCTGCTCACAGGCCCGATACAACATAAAAACCGCTGTATTCTTGTGTTGATGAACTGCCGGGAAAGGTTTTGAAAATTCTATTTTGTTACTACATGTAGTGCATAAATGTATGCAATTGACTAATTGTAGTTATTGAAGGCCAAGGCTGCAATATATATTTACTTGTATATTGCGAATATTCGGATTGACTTTTTCAGTCAGGCAGGAAAGTGCAGTACGCGCTGAGTGAGTGCCGACCCTGATTGCGCGCTGAGCGCCTGGCGGTAATGCCGCCAATCGAAGAACGGCCCCGGATCGGTCTTCCGGCCTGCTGCGATGTGCGCATGTCCGGCCACATCGGTGAGCCGATAACGGGCTTGCAACGCTCTGGTCAGTCCGGCCAGCGCCAGATACTGCGGCTCGGCATAAGGTTCGAAATCGGTCCCTTCCAGCTCGATGCCGATGGAAAAATCATTGCATTGCTGGCGCGCGCCGAACGACGACATCCCTGCGTGCCAGGCGCGGTCGTTGACCGATACGAACTGCACCACAGCACCATCCCTGCGGATCAGGAAATGCGCCGAAACCCGCAGCGCGCGCAATTGCTCGAAGTAAGGGTGCGCATCGCAATCGAGTTGGTTGGTAAACAGCTCGCAAATCCGTTCGCCGCCGAACTGCCCGGGCGGCAGGCTGATATTGTGGATCACCAGCAAGTCGATTTCCGTGCCCGGCGGCCGCGCATCGCAGTTGGGCGAGACGATCCGCAACGCCTGGCGACACCAGCCATCGGCTGCCACCTCGAACATGGTTTTAATATATTTACCCGGACTCATTTTGGCTCACTGATATCGAGCTTTTGCATCTGATAGCGCAACTGGCGAAAGCTAATGCCAAGCAACTCCGCTGCCTGGGTGCGATTGAATCTGGTCTGGATTAAGGCTCGCTGGATGATGTCGCGCTCGATACCGTTCAGATAATCCGGCAGGCAGCTTGGAATACCGGCATCACAGGACTTCTGTGCGGTTTCGGCGTCGGCAACAGCAGACGGTTGCTGCTGCGATCGGATCGATTCGGTATCCGGCGACAACGGGGCCAGTGGTTTTGACGTTTTCAGCGCCAGGTCGGCGGCTTCGATCACCCCGTTATCGGCAAACGCCAGCGCGCGCTCAAGGATGTTTTCCAGTTCGCGTACATTGCCGGGGAATCCATGGCCGCGCAGCGCCTGCAGCGCTCCCGGCCCCAGCACCGCGGCATTGTTACCGTTGTTGCTCACCAGCCGCAGCAAGATAGCGTTGGCCAGCAGGCCGATATCCTCCAGCCGCTCGCGCAATGCCGGCAGCGCCAGCTCGATGACATTCAAGCGGTAATACAAGTCCTGCCGGAAGCTTCCGTCCTCCACGCATCGGGCCAGATTCTTGTGGGTGGCACTGATGATGCGCACGTCCACCGGCTCCTCGCTTGTGGCGCCGATCTTGCGCACGCGACGCTCCTGGATCGCGCGCAACAGCTTGACTTGCATTGCCAGCGGCAAATCGGCCACCTCGTCGAGCATCAGGGTGCCGCCATCCGCTGCCCGGAAAAATCCGTCACGATCTTCGCTGGCGCCGGTAAACGCGCCCTTGCGGTAACCAAAAAATTCCGCCTCCATCAAATTGTCGGGAATTGCGCCGCAATTTACCGCGATGAAGGGCTGCTCTGCGCGGGCGCTGAGGGCATGGATTTCACGCGCCGCGAGTTCCTTGCCGCTGCCGGATTCTCCGCTAATGGCCACTGGCGCCATGCTGCGCGCCAGGCGCGCGATCTGTGCCCGCAACGCCTGCATCGCTGGCGAATCGCCCAACAGGCGCGCGGCGGGCATGTTCGCCGCGGCGGGCTTGACGGACATGCCTGCAGCACCGTCCAGGCGCAACGCGGCGCGCACCAGCAAACGCAACTGCTCCAGTGCCACCGGCTTCGAAACATAATCAAACGCTCCGGCCTTGAGCGCCGCCACAGCATTGTCTGCGCTGCCGAAAGCGGTAATGACTGCAATCGGCGTGTTTTTGCAACTGCCGGCAACTTCGCTTACCAGCTCGATTCCCAAGCCGTCCGGCAACCGCATGTCGGTCAACACCAGCGCGTATTGGGTTTGCGCCAGATGCGCCCGCGCAGCCGTCAGGCAGTCGGCGCTATCGACGTCGAGCCCCATGCGAACCAGCGTGATTTCCAGCAATTCACGCAAATCCGCTTCATCATCGACAACCAGAATACGTGGAGAAGCCATGGCTACAGTCTGTTGGTGGTACTGGATTAAGAATCAGGGCGCTGCGAACGTAATCACAAACCTGCCGCTGGCCTCGCCGTTGTGCTGACCGACATTATCGACCCGATATTCATAATCGAGCATCGCGCCATTATTCAAGCAGAGTTCCCGCGCCAGATAGAGCCCCAGTCCGGTACCCTTGCTGGAAGTGGTATGGAATGGCTCGAACAAGTGCGAACGGACCGCTGCCGCAATCCCGGGTCCGTCATCCTGCATATGCAGCTCAAGCCGGCTGGCATCGTCGCAGATGACGCGCATCCGAATGCTGGCCTGCCGGCGACTGGCATAGCGGATCGCATTCGACAGCAAATTCACCACCACTTCGCGCAGATGCATCGGATCAAAGCGAACTCGCTGCAGATCCGGCGTGTCGGACGCATTTGAGCCGCTCAGTGCGATCATGGCTGCCGGCAACCGATGCGCCTCCTCGAATTCCTTGATGATATCGGCCAAGGCCGGCAGCAGCATGAAGGGGTCTCCGTGCAGTTGCGCTTTACGCGAGAGATTGAGAATATCCTCGATCATCCGGTTCACGCGCGCCACATTATCGGCGACGATATTCAGGAGCCGGGTTGAAACAGGGTCGCGGACCTCTTCCTGCAGCAATGCGCCCGCATGCGAGATTGCCGCCAGCGGATTTCTGACTTCGTGTGCGATGCTGGCAGTCAAGCGCCCCATCGATGCCAGCTTCAATTGTTGCGCCTGATTTTCGATCTCGCTGACATCGCGCAAGAAGATTATGGTTCTGGCAATCCTCGCAGTGCCGGTATCGACGGCGACAAAGCGCAGCTTGACGTGAGAAAGCAGTTCCCGGCGCCCGCCCCAGATGGTCGTTGCGCCGGTCAGCGCAGCCTCGGCCGCAGGCTTGATGAAAACGAAAACTGGAGTCTCCGCCGACCCCGGCGCCAAAGTTTCAGAGCGGATTGACCACGCAAGAAATGCGTCGGAAATCGGTGCGAACGAAGGTATGTCGTCCAGGCGCCAAACCGGTTTCCGGCCCAGATCAGCCACACCCAGCATCTGCTCTGCAGCGGGATTACCCATCAGAACCGTACCGTCGCGGCCCACCACCAGGATGCCGTCCCCCATGTCGGCGATCACCAGTCGGTTGATCGCCTGCTGGACCTGCAAATCCGTGCCGCGCCTGGTCGCCAGATGCTCTTGCCTGATGAGGCTGGCGGCAAGGCGGTTGACGACAAAAATTACGGTAAAAAATGCGGCCCCGTACAGTCCTGCCTGCATCAAGAAAGCGTCGCCATCCAGCGTCAATGCCCGATATCCGCTTTCCGCCAATAAGAACAGGGTCACGACCGAGACGAAAAACAGTGCCAGCACCAACGGAGCGAGAATTGCGGCGCCGGCCAGCGGGAACAGGTACAGAATCGCCAATCCGCTCTTGGCGCCGCCGGCAATCAGGTACAGCGCTGAAATAACCAGGGTATCGACCGCGACCTGGGCCGACAGTTGCAATAGGAAACGACGCCGGAAATAAGTGGAAAATACGGTAAACGCCAGCGCCACCGACAAATATGCGATGCATATCTTCGGGTAAACAACCTGGCCGCTGAGCCAGCCAATCTTGCTGCCATTAAAGCTGAAGTACGCAAGCAGCAAGGCCGCGATGATGATCCGAGTCAGGCTCATGGCCTGCAGCGAGCGCCAAAGGGTCGCGTCAGTCTTGACGGGAATAGTCAGATCACTGCGCCCCATGCTCTAGGAAGAGAAATGCAGGCGGCGATGTTCTTCGCTGCAAAACAACATGCCAGCCTGGCTGAGCGCCTCGGAGGCAGGAAAATGCACGCCGCAATGGATGCACTGCACCATCAGTTCAGGCTCGTCGAGCCGCGGCACTTCTGCATTCTCGGTGCGTATCGCGCTTGCTTTGATTTTGGAGCGGATTGCCCACACCACCAGCAAACCCAACACCAACCACGCCAGGAATCTCATACGCCCCCCCGATGCAGTACCACCTCAAGCACGAAGCGACTGCCGACATACGCCAGCAGCAAGGTTGCAAAGCCCGACAAGGTGAAGCTGAGCGCGGTTTTACCGCGCCAACCCTGCCATTTTCGCCCTGCCAGCAAAGCGCCGAACAACACCCATGACAGCAGCGTAAACACGGTCTTGTGATCCCATTTGAACGCCTGGCCGAATAACTGTTCCGAAAACAAGACCCCGGACAGCACCGTCAGCGTCAACAATGCGAAACCGAATGCAATCAGGCGAAACAGCAGCTTTTCCATCGTCAGCAGGGCCGGCAGGCGGTCGATCAGCGATGCAATCCGGCCTTGCGAGCGGGAACCCGCATGCAAGTGCAGCCGTGACTCCTGGATCGTCATCAACACCGCGTGAAAGGCAGCCATCGTCAGCGTGCCATATGCCAGCATCGACACTGCGATATGCCACGAAAACAAGCTTGACCGTCCGTCCAGCGGCACGACGCTGCCCGGAAACGCCATCGGCAAGACCACCGCCAGTGCGGTCGCCGGCAATACCAGTACGCGCAAGCCATCCAGCGCGAAATTGCGGTTTTCGAGCCAGTAAGCGGCCACCGAAACCCAAAATGCCGCCGACAGCATGATCGCAAATCCGAGCCGCAAGGCTTCAGGCGTGACAATCACATCCGACCACAGCCCCGCTCCATGAAGTAGCCAGGCGAGCGCAGTCCCGCTGGAAATAGCGATGCGCTGGCGCGCCGGCAGAAATGCGCAGATCGCATAGAGTACCGCTGCCGCAATAAAGAATGATGTTTGCATAGGCTCAGTTTACACTATCTGTCCGTTGCGGCGCAGCCGGAGTTAGCTGCCACCGCGCGGATTCATCGGCTCCCGAGACAGCCTTGATCGATTTTTTATATTAATTATACTTATATATGTATTTTAAATATCGCACTAATTATGTGCGGCAAATGCACTATATTTACATATACCCCATAAAATACTTCAATAAGTGAAGAACCAGGCAGGCGTGGCAGTCGCCAGCTGGCGCGGCGTCAAGTGCCACAACACCTTAATGCGCGCCGCCGTCGCCGGCACACACCGCATCGGTTAAAATGGCACTTTACATTCCGAGCCGCGCAATCTCGACCAAATCGAGCCGCGTATCGACTTGTCGCCCCATCTCTGAAACGCCACTGCCATGCTAGATAATCTTACCCAGCGCCTCGCCAAAGTCGTCAAAACCATGCGCGGCGAAGCGCGTCTTACCGAATCGAATACCGCCGAAATGCTGCGCGAAGTGCGCATGGCGCTGCTGGAGGCCGACGTGGCGCTGCCGGCGGTGCGCGAATTCATTGCGCGCGTCAAGCAAAAATCGCTCGGCGAAGAAGTCATTTCCTCGCTCACGCCGGGACAAGCACTGGTCGGCGTGGTACAGCGCGAACTGGCGTCCCTGATGGGCGCCGACTTGGGTCCGGAAGCATCGCAACTGAACTTCGCCACCCAGCCGCCGGCCATCATACTGATGGCCGGCCTGCAAGGCGTCGGCAAGACCACTACGGTCGGCAAGCTCGCCAAATACCTGATCGAGAACAAGAAGAAAAAGGTATTGACCGTCTCGGCCGACGTCTACCGTCCGGCTGCGATTGCCCAGCTGCAGGCCGTCACCGGCCAGGTTGGCGCCGATTTCTTCCCGTCGCAAACCACCGACAAGCCGGTTGATATCGCACTGGCCGCGCTGGATTACGCAAAAAGGCATTATCACGACGTACTGATCATCGATACCGCAGGCCGCCTGGGCATCGACGAACAGATGATGCAGGAGATTTCCGCCGTCCACGCTGCGGTCAAGCCGATCGAAACCCTGTTCGTGGTGGATGCGATGCTGGGCCAGGATGCGATCAATACCGCCAAGGCCTTCAACGATGCGCTGCCGCTTACCGGCATCGTGCTGACCAAACTGGACGGCGACTCCCGCGGCGGCGCGGCCTTGTCGGTGCGCCACATCACCGGTAAACCGATCAAATTCGCCGGTGTTTCCGAAAAGCTCGATGGACTGGAGGCTTTCGATCCGGCCCGGATGGCGAATCGGATCCTCGGCATGGGCGATATCCTGGCGCTGGTGGAAGAAGCCCAGAAAGGGGTCGACGTCAAGGCGGCCCAGGATTTGGCTCAGAAACTCAAGGTCGGCGGCAAATTCGATCTGAACGACTTCAAATTGCAGTTGGCACAAATGAAGAAGATGGGCGGGCTCGCCAACCTGATGGACAAACTGCCGGCGCAACTCCAGCAAGCCGCCAACGGCGCCAATATGAATCAGGCAGACAAGCAGGTCAAACGCATGGAAGGCATCATCAATTCGATGACGCCGCTGGAACGCGCCAAGCCGGATCTGATCAAGGCCACACGCAAACGCCGCATTGCCGCAGGCGCCGGGGTTCAAGTGCAAGAGGTAAACCGGATGCTGGCGCAATTCGAACAAATGCAATCGATGATGAAGAAACTCAAGGGCGGCGGCATGATGAAAATGATGCGCGGCATGAAAGGCATGATGCCCGGCATGCGTTAAGCCGGGATTCGCCCCAATTCGCCGCAAACCCGCAGAAAACACTTGCGTCCCCATGCAAACCGCACCAATATTAGCGGGCGCGCAAAAATGCGTCATTTTTTAACAGTCTATGAAGAGGCCACCCTATGGCAACAGCAAAAAAACCCGAAGCCAAGAAACCCGCAGCAACCAAAGTAGCTACGGCTAAAAAAGCTGCTCCAGAAACAACGGCAGCAACTCCAGTCCGCAAACCAAACGCAGCCTTCATGAAACCAATGACGCCATCGGCAGCTTTGGCAACCGTGGTCGGCGCAACACCGCTACCGCGCACCGAAGTCACCAAAAAGGTGTGGGAATATATCAAGAAGCTGAACCTGCAAGATCCGCAAAACAAACGCATGATCAATGCCGATGCCAATCTGAAAACCATCTTTGACGGCAAGGAACAGGTATCGATGTTCGAGATGACCAAACTGATTTCGAATCATCTGAAATAAATAGTGCCGCCGCCATAACTGGCCGGCTCGCAAAAAAGCCCGAACGACACTCCGTCCGGGCTTTTTTATTGCAATCAGACCTGGGGTCTGTTTCGGCTTTAGGCCAATTGGGCCAGCATCGTTTCTGCGCTGGAAACCTCGAACTTGCCGCCTTCTTCGATGTTCAGCTGCTTGACCACACCATCCTCAACCAGCATCGAATAGCGCTGCGAACGCGTGCCCATGCCGAATTTTGTGAAGTCGGCATCCAGACCGAGTGCCTTGCAAAACGCCGCATTGCCGTCGGCCATCATGCGCACGACACCGCTTGCTTTCTGATCCCGGCCCCAAGCACCCATCACGAATGCATCGTTGACTGCGGTGCACCATATCTCATCGACGCCCTTGGCCTTGAAATCAGCCGCATGCGCGACATAACCCGGCACATGCTGCGCTGAACAGGTCGGCGTGTACGCGCCCGGCAGGCCGAAAATAACGATTTTCTTGCCTTTGACGAGGTCACTGACGTTAAAGGAATTCGGGCCCAGCGAACATCCGGCGGATTCAACCTCGATGAATTCCGCAAGCGTACCTTCGGGCAATTTTTCGCCGATTTTAATTGTCATATTGAGTTCCTTTCGCATCTGAAAATATTGTAGACATAAAAACGCCGCACCAGCTTTGGCGCGGCGTACGGTCCACAGTATGCCCTAGTCCATTTTTTTCTGCTGGCGCGGCTTTCACGCACTCCGGCAGAAAAATCGGAAATTCTCAATCGGCCTGCTTGCGCAGGAACGCCGGAATGTCATAGGTTTCCATGCCGTTCTTTTCCAATGCACGCACGGTTTCCGAGGCGGATTCGCGACGCCATACGGCCGGCGCCTTGAGTCCGTCAAACGAATGCGATGGCGTAGCCATGCCTTGTTGCAAGGCGCCCGCCATTGACGGCGTCATCATCGGTTCGTTGTGGGTGCCGGTGCGCAGCATGGTGTTCTGCACCAGTTGCATCGATTTCTTGGCGCGCCCAAGGCCGGTTGCCACCACGGTTACGCGAATGTCATCACCCATGCTGTCATCGTAGGCGATACCCTGGGCAATCGAAGCATCCGGTGCCGCAAACGCACGCACCGCTGCCATGACTTCCTTTATTTCCTTGCCCTTCAGACTGCGGCTCGCCGTCACATTGACCAGTACGCCGCGGGCACCGGACAGGTCGATGCCGTCCAGCAAAGGTGAAGCAACCGCCTGTTCGGCAGCGATGCGCGCGCGGTCGACGCCGGATGCGGTAGCAGTGCCCATCATCGCCTTGCCCTGCTCGCCCATGATGGTCTTGACGTCATTGAAATCGACGTTGATATGCCCGGGAACATTGATGATCTCGGCAATTCCGGCCACCGCATTGTTGAGCACGTCATCGGCATGCTGCAGCCACTCCATCATGGTGTCGTCTTCGTAGATCTCTTCGAGTTTTTCGTTCAGGATGATGATCAGCGAATCGACGTGCTGCGACAATGCTTCCAGTCCTTCGTCGGCGATGTCCATGCACTTCTGGCCTTCGTACGAAAATGGTTTGGACACCACCGCGACTGTCAGTGCGCCGAGCGACTTGGCGATTTCGGCCACGACCGGCGCTGCGCCGGTGCCGGTGCCGCCACCCATGCCGGCGGCGATGAAAACCATGTGCGCACCGCGCAATGCATCTTCGATGCGTGCGCGCGAATCCTCGGCCAACTGGCGGCCGATCTCGGGCTTCATGCCGGCACCCAAACCGGTTGCGCCGATCTGGATCACGTTATGCGCCTTCGATTGCAGCAAAGCCTGGGCATCGGTATTGGCGGCGATGAATTCGACCCCGGAAACGCCCTTGTTAATCATATGCTGGACAGCATTGCCGCCTGCACCACCGACTCCGACCACCTTGATCACGGTACCTTGCGTAGCATGATCGATCATATCAAACTCCATGATGCCCCCCATTAGTTTGCGATTTTCAGTCGGAAGCAATCATTGGAAATGATGGCTGGCGACTGAAAACAACTGTTAAACAAAAAATTACATGACAAAAAAATTCACCAGACCAACCTGCACATCAAAAATTCCCGACAAACCACTCTTTCATGCGCTGCCAAACCGCCTTGACAGAGCCTTCCTGCTGCGTAACCACATGGCCGCGGTAATACTGCTTCTTGGCCTCCAGCAATAAACCGAGAACCGTCGAATAGCGCGGACTGCGCACTACATCGGCCAGCTGACCGTTGTAGCCCGGCACCCCCATGCGTGCGGGCTTAAGAAAGATATCCTCGGCCAGTTCAATCATCCCGGGCATCAGTCCAGAGCCGCCGGTAATCACGATTCCGCTCGAAAGTACTTCTTCAAAACCCGACTCGCGCACCACCTGATGCACCAAGGCAAACAATTCCTCGACGCGCGGCTCTATCACAGCCGCCAGTGCCTGACGCGACAGGGTGCGCGGATTGCGGTCGCCCAGGCCGGGAACCTCAAGCGTCTCGCCCGGCTCAGCCAGTACCTGCTTGGCGACGCCATAACGCAGCTTGATTTCTTCCGCATCCTGTGTCGGCGTGCGCAAGGCCATCGCTATATCGCTGGTAATCTGGTCACCTGCAATCGGAATCACCGAAGTATGGCGGATCGCCCCTTCGGAAAATATCGCGACATCCGTGGTGCCAGCACCGATATCGATCAGCACCACACCCAATTCTTTTTCATCCGACGTCAGCACTGCATCGGCAGAAGCCATCGGCTGCAATATCAGGTCGGACACTTCGAGGCCGCAGCGTCGCACGCACTTAACGATATTCTGCACCGCCGATACTGCACCGGTGACGATATGCACCCGCACCTCAAGGCGTATGCCACTCATGCCGATCGGCTCGCGCACATCCTCCTGGTTGTCGACAATGAACTCCTGCGGAACCGTATGCAGCAATTGCTGGTCGGTCGGTATGTTGACCGCTTTGGCCGTCTCAATCACACGCGAAACATCGGTGGCTGTAACTTCCTTATCCTTGATCGCCACCATGCCGCTGGAATTGAAACTGCGGATATGGCTGCCCGCAATCCCCGCATATACATGCCTGATTTTGCAGTCGGCCATCAATTCTGCCTCTTCCAAAGCGCGCTGGATCGACTCGACCGTCGCCTCGATATTGACAACCACGCCTTTCTTCAGCCCTCTCGACTCATGCTGCCCCAGACCGATCACCTCATGGCGCCCATCAGCCATCACCTCGGCCACCACAGCCACCACTTTGGAGGTGCCTATATCCAGGCCAACAATCAAATTTTTTGCGTCTTTTGTCATCGTGTTCCGCTTACTTTCGTTTGCTTTCCAATCCAGGAGCAATGCCACTCATTTTGAGTGCCAGCCCATTTGGATAACGCATATCCACACTTTCAATCCTGTTCTGCAGCAGCGCTGCCAATTGCGGATAAATGCCGACAAACCGATCGACGCGTTCGCGCATCATGACTTTGTTCTGTTCCCGTCCCAGTTCCACGGCTATACCGTTATTGAGCTTTACAGTCCACGCATAGCGGTCCGACAGTTGTATCGATTCGGGCACCAGCCGTATCGGCGCAAACCACTGTTTGAACTCCTCAAAGCGCGCAACCACTTCCTTTTCAGCGCCATCGGGCCCGTTGAATTGAGGCAAACCTCCATTCTCTTCGGCCTCGGCAAGGTTGGCCGTAAATACATCGCCCTTGACCGAGATCAGGCGGCCGTTTTCACCCCAGGTTCCCAGCGGCTCATGCTCCTCTACCGTCACGACCAGTTTGTTCGGCCATTCCCGCCGCACTGCCGCTTTGCGTACCCAGGGCACGCCCTCGAAAGCCGTGCGTACGGTATCCAGGTTGGCAGTGAAAAAATTGCCCCTGATTCGTGGAATTGCCGCCCCCTTTACCGTCAGCCGATTCACGTGGTGCAAGTGCATGGCATCAGCACTCACTACCCTGATCACTTTCAACATAAACATAGGCCGCTGCGTCAGCCAGAAACTAAGCGCCGAGAACAATAGCAATGCCAACACTACAAACAGAGTGTTGGCTATCGCATTGAGTGTCTTGATCTCTTGCCACATGATCTTTACAGTTTTCCCTATTACAGCCGTTTAGCGCACGATCCAGTCGCTGGATGGCTTCAGGTCGAGCGCAGCAGAACGCAATATTTCAACGCATAAATCCTCGTATCCGAGCCCGGTGACTTTCGCCGACATCGGCACCAAAGAGTGCCCTGTCATGCCGGGAGATGTATTCATTTCCAGCAGAAACGGCGTGTTGTCCGAGGCCCGCACCATTACATCGGCCCTGCTCCAGCCACGGCAGCCGAGTGCGCGGTAGCTTGCCAGCGCCAACTCCTGTATCGCGCGCTCCTGGTCTTCCGGCAGGCCGCAGGGACACAGATATTGGGTATCATTGGAAAAATATTTGTTCTGATAATCGTAATTCGCATCGGGCGCAATGATGCGGATCAGCGGCAAGGCTTTCGCCTGTTCGCCATGGCCGAGAATCGGGCACGTCAGCTCCATGCCGGCAATGAATTCCTCCGCCATGACTGCGCTGTCGTATTTGGCGGCCAGTGCAAAGGCAGCAGGCAATTGCGCAAGCTGCGTCACCTTGGTCAGGCCGAGCGTCGACCCCTCATGCGCAGGTTTGACGATCAGTGGCAAACCCAGCGCGGCAACGACCGCATCCCAATTGCTCTGCGCTGTCAGCATCTCGAACTTCGGCGTTGCCAGTGCGCTTGCGATCCAGATGCGCTTGGTCATGCCTTTATCCATCGCAATCGACGAAGCCAATACGCCGGGTCCGGTGTATGGAATGCCAAGCTGCTCCAAGGCGCCTTGCAGGGTGCCGTCCTCGCCGTAACGGCCATGCAGTGCAATAAATACGCGATCGAATTTTTCGGCTGCCAGTTCCGCCAGACTGCGCTCGGCAGGATCGAATGGATGGGCATCGATTCCCTTGCTCAGCAGCGCCTGGAGCACGCCAGTTCCCGACATCAACGATACTTCGCGCTCAGCCGAACGGCCGCCAAACAACACGCCTACCCTGCCGAATTCCTTGCTCGTGTCACACTCGCCCATGACCTACTCCTTGCACCAGTTTGGCGGGAATGCCGCCGATGGAGCCGGCCCCCATCATGATCACGACATCCCCATCTCGGGCAAAAGCCATGATGGTTTCCGGCATTTCATTAATATCCTCGACAAATACCGGCTCCACCTTGCCGGCGACGCGCATAGCGCGCGCCAGCGCGCGGCCATCGGCTGCAATAATCGGTTGTTCTCCGGCGGCATACACCTCAGCCAGCACCAAAGCATCCGCAGTGGACATGACGCGCACGAAGTCCTCGAACAGGTCACGCGTGCGCGTGAATCGATGCGGCTGAAAAGCGAGAACCAAACGGCGGCCCGGGTAAGCGCCGCGGGCAGCCGCGAGTGTTGCAGCCATTTCAGCCGGATGATGACCATAATCATCCACCAATACAAAACTGCCGCCGGATTTGCCATCGTCATTGGCCAAGGCAATTTCGCCATAACGCGTGAAACGACGGCCCACTCCATTGAATTCCATCAATGCTTTTTGTATCGCGCTATCGGCGACACCCAGTTCACGGGCAACCACGATGGCAGCGCAGGCATTTTGAATATTGTGCATACCGGGCTGGTTCAGGGTCACCATCATCGGTGCATATTCCTCCTGCAGCACCGTGAATTGCATCTGTTCGCCGATTGCCTTGGCATCGACTGCACGCAGCTGGGCATCTTCGTGGAAGCCGTAAGTGACGATCGGCTTGGAAACGAAGGGCATGATTTCGCGCACATTCGGATCGTCAAGACACAACACCGCGACACCATAAAAAGGCAGATGCTGGGTAAACTGAATGAAAGCCTGTTTCAGTTTTGCGAAATCGTGACCGTATGTTTCCATATGATCAGCGTCAATATTGGTAATGACTTCAATCACCGGCAGCAAATTCAGAAAGGATGCATCGGACTCGTCTGCCTCGACCACAATAAAGTCGCCGGCACCCAGCTTGGCATTGGCGCCGGCACTATTCAAACGGCCGCCGATGACGAAAGTAGGATCCAGGCCGCCTTCCGCCAGCACGCTGGCAACCAGGCTGGTGGTGGTAGTCTTGCCGTGTGTGCCGGCGATTGCAATGCCGCGCTTCAGGCGCATTAGTTCCGCCAGCATCATGGCCCGTGGCACGATCGGAAGATTTTTTTGCCGCGCCGCCAGCACTTCCGGATTATCTGCTTTTACCGCCGTTGAAGTAACGATGGCATCGGCATTGTTGATATTTTCGGCAGCATGGCCGAGGGTGACGTGTGCGCCCAGCCCGCTCAGGCGCTGCGTCGCGGCATTCGTGCCGAGATCCGAGCCGGAGATGGTGTATCCGAGATTAAGCAACACCTCGGCAATACCGCTCATGCCTGAACCGCCGATTCCTACAAAATGAATATGCTTTACTTTATGTTTCATACCTTGTTCGCCAATTCTTCCAATACATCTGCAATCATTTCGTTTGCATCTCGCCTGCCGATTGCGTAAGCAGCCAGCGCCATCGTCAGACATTCACCGCGCGTCAAGGTTTGCAGCAATACGGATAAATTTTCCGCTGTCATTTGGCCTTGCGGCTGATGAATTGCCGCATGTTGCAGCGCCATCCACTGGGCGTTGGCATGCTGGTGCGATGTCGTCGACACGATCAGTGGCACCAGTACGCTCGCCACTCCGGCCGCGGTCAGTTCCGACAATGTAATCGCGCCGGCGCGACAAATCACCAGATCGGCTTCGGCATAGCGACGCGGCATGTCGTCGATGAAATCAACTACCTCAGCCTGTACTTGCGCGGCCGCATAAGCCGTACGCAGTACATCAATGTGTTTCTTGCCGGACTGATGCGTGACTATCGGCCGCAATTCAGCCGGAATCAGCGCTAATGCCGCAGGCAGGCAATCGTTCAAGGCTTTTGCACCCAAGCTGCCGCCAAGCACCAGAATCCTCAGCGGCCCGCGCCGCTCCGCATAGCGCTGCGCGGGAACCGGCAAAGCGATGATTTCCTGGCGCACCGGGTTGCCGGTCACCAAAGCCTTGCCGGCTGCATTGCCAAAATTTGCAGGAAACCCGAACAGCACCCTTTTTGCCATCGGCACCAGCGCCTTGTTCGACAACAACAGCGCAGCATCCGCGTTCACCAGCGCCAGCGGAATTTGACGCACCGCCGCCATCACGCCGCCTGGTACCGTCACATACCCACCCATCCCAAGCACCACGTCCGGTTTGCGGCGACCGAGGATGTGATAGCAGGATGCGAAACTTGCCAGCAGCCTGAATGCGCCGCGCAAGCTATGCATCAAGCCTTTGCCGCGCAATCCGGCAAATTCGATGCTATCCATATCGATGCCATGCCGAGGCACGATCTGCTGCTCCATCCCATGTGCGGTGCCGAGCCAGGATACCTGCCAGCCACGCGCGCTCATGGTCTGCGCGATGGCCAGGCCAGGAAAAATATGACCGCCCGTCCCTGCAGCCATGATGAGCAGCCGTTTCGGATGCGTCATATGCGGCCTCCGCGCATCAAGATCCTATTCTCGTAATCGATGCGCAGCAAAATGGCCAAACCGACGCAATTGATCAGAACGCCTGAGCCGCCATAGCTCATCAGCGGCAATGTCAGACCTTTGGTCGGCAGCAAGCCGAGATTGACGCCCATATTGATGAAAGTCTGTACACCGATCCAGATTCCGACACCTTTTGCAACCAGTCCTGCAAACGTCAAGTCCAGAGCGATGGCCTGGCGGCCGATCTCGAAGGCCCGTTTGATGATCCAGTAGAACATCACAACAACCAGCAATACGCCGGCAAAACCCAGTTCTTCGCCAATCACTGCCAATAAAAAATCGGTATGCGCTTCCGGCAAGTAATGCAATTTTTCGACACTGCCGCCGAGACCGACGCCTAATAGTTCGCCACGGCCGAAAGCAATCAGCGAATGCGACAGTTGATACGCCTTGCCCAATGCATTTTCCTCGGTCCAGGGATTCAGATATGCAAAAATTCTCTCGCGCCGCCACGGCGACAATATAATTACCAGGCTGAAAATCCCCACCAGCGTGGCACCAATGCCGCTGAACCAGACACCATTAATGCCGCCCAAAAACAAGATCCCCATCGCGATGCAAACGATCACGCCAAACGCACCCAGGTCCGGCTCCAGCAACAATAACAAACCGACAATCGCCACCGCAGCCGCCATCGGCAGAAAACCTTTTGTCAATTTATGCATGAATTGCTGCTTGCGTACCGTGTAATCAGCCGCATACAGCACTACGAACAGTTTCATCAATTCGGACGGCTGCAAATTGAAAACCTTGAACGACAGCCAGCGTTTTGCACCATTCACGCCTTTGCCCACGCCAGGCACCAGTACCAGCAAGAGCAATATCAAGGTAGCGACAAACAAATACGGGGCCCAGCGCTGCCATATGCTGATCGGGACCCGAAACACGATCAAACCGCAGCACAGGGAAGCTGTAACGAAGATCGCCTGCCTGATCAGGAAATGGCTGTTCCTGTAACTCGCATACTTGGGCGAGTCAGGCAAAGAAATCGAAGCGGAATACACCATCACCATGCCGAACAGCATCAGCAATACCACTACCCAGACCAATGGCTGATCGTATTCCATCATTTTGGAGCGCTGCGGCAAACCCTTCATCGGCTCTTTGGCGGATGAGAATCCAAACCACGTCATGATGGCTGGCAACGCGGATTTCATGCAATCACCTCGCCTCGGGACAAACCGATTTCCCGAACGGCATCGACAAACACCTGGGCCCGATGTGCATAATTGGCAAACATATCGAGACTGGCACAGGCCGGAGACAGCAATACCGCATCACCCGGCTGCGCGATTGCGGCAGCGCGCTGGACCGCCTGTTCCAGGCTGGGGCAGTCGTAGAGGTCAACTGCCGTTGCGCTCAAGGCGGTGCGCAGTGCAGGTGCGTCCTTGCCAATCAGGAATACTGCACGGGCATGCTGTGCGACCGGTTCAGCCAGGCTTGAAAAATCCTGCCCCTTGCCATCGCCGCCGGCAATCAATACCAGCCGGTGGCTGCCCTGCTGCGATCCCAGTCCATGCAGGGCAGCCACTGTTGCGCCGACATTGGTGCCCTTGCTGTCGTCATAGTATTTGACCGCACCGATTGTGGCGATCAGTTCAAGCCGGTGCGGTTCACCCCGGTATTCACGCAAACCGTGCAATAGCGCGGCAAGCGGCAAACCGGCCGCACGGCACAGGGCCAGCGCTGCGAGTGCATTGAGCGCGTTGTGCTGGCCGCGAATGTTCAGCGCATCGGTCGGCATCAAGCGGCTGACCGTCGCGGGCAATGCGATGCTGTCGTTTTTCTTGCGGCGTTTTTCTTCTTGCTCGGCAGCCACTGCTACCGACAGCCACTGCACGCCGCGCTCATCCAGCAAGCCAAAATCGCCGGCCCGGGTCGGTGCGTCGGCGCCGAAAGTTACCGTCGGTGCTTGCGCACACGCCAGCTCCACGACCACTGCATCATCCCGATTCAATACGCGCACGGTTTCGGTGCCGAATATCCGCGCTTTATCGGCGGCATAAGCAGCGATGCTGCCATGCCAGTCCAGATGATCCTGCGTGATATTCAGTATGGTTGCGGCGTCAGCCTGCAGACTGCATGTCGTGTGCAACTGGAAGCTCGACAATTCCAGCACCCATACCTGCGGCAACGCGTCCTTGTCGATGGCATCGCGCAATACATCCAGTGCGGATGGACTGATATTGCCGGCCACACAGACCGACCAGTCGGCGCGCTCGCACAACAGGCCAACCAAGCTGGTTACCGTGGTCTTGCCATTGGTGCCGGTGATCGCAATCAGTTTTGGTGCATAGTTTCTATCCTGACGCAGCTGGGCCAACCCCTGGGCAAAAAATTCGATCTCGCCCCAGACCGGGATATCCCTGGCTTGCGCTGCGGCCATGATCGCCGACAACTCGCGATGCGGCGACAGACCCGGGCTGACAGCGACGATATCGATATCGGCCAACAGATCTGTATCGAAAGCAGCGCCCCCGATGAATTCCACTGCCGGCAGAATTTCCCGCAGGCTGGCCAGCCGTTGCGGCTCTGCGCGGGTATCGGCAACGCGCAACCACGCACCGCAACGATGCAGCCATTGCGCCATCGCCAGGCCGGACTCGCCCAGCCCCAGAACAAGAATGTGTTTGCCGTCGTAATTCATCAGCGCAACTTCAGAGTGGACAAGCCGAACAACACCAGCATCATCGAGATAATCCAGAACCGCACTACGACCTGGGTCTCTTTCCAGCCTTTTTGCTCATAATGATGATGTAGCGGCGCCATCAAGAGGATGCGGCGACCGGTACCGTAACGCCGCTTGGTGAACTTGAAATAAGCAACCTGCACCATCACCGACAATGTTTCCACGACAAATATTCCGCCCATGATGAAGAGTACGATTTCCTGCCGCACGATGACGGCAATGGTACCCAGTGCCGCACCCAGGGCGAGTGCACCGACATCGCCCATGAACACTTGCGCCGGGTGTGCGTTGTACCAGAGGAAAGCCAATCCTGCGCCGGCCATCGCGCCGCAGAAGATGAGCAACTCACCCGCGCCGGGGATATGCGGGATGAACAGATACTTGGAGTAACTGGCGTTACCGGTCAGGTAGGCAAATATCCCCAGCGCCGTACCCACCATTACGGTGGGCATGATGGCGAGTCCGTCCAGACCATCGGTCAGATTTACTGCATTACTGGTGCCGACGATGACGAAATACGTCAAGGCTATAAAACCCCACACGCCCAGCGGATAACTGATGGTCTTGAAAAACGGCACGATCAAATCCGCCTTCGGAGGCAAGTCCAGGTTGAACCCTGACTGCACCCACGCCACGAACAGGTCCCAAACCTGGCTGTTGGTTGGCGCCGATACCGAAAACGCCAGATACAGCGCAGACACCATGCCGATCAGCGATTGCCAGAAGTATTTTTCTTTCGAAGACATGCCTTTGGGATCCTTGTAGACCACCTTGCGGTAATCATCGACCCAGCCGACCGCGCCGAAGCCGAGCGTCACCGCCAGCACGATCCAAATGAAACGATTGTTCAAATCGGCCCACAACAAGGTGGACACAGCAATAGCAATCAGGATCAGCACGCCGCCCATGGTCGGCGTGCCAGTCTTGATCAAATGCGTCTGCGGACCGTCAGTGCGTACGGCCTGTCCGACCTTCAGCCGCGCCAGCATGCGTATCACCGGAGGTCCTGCAATCAAGCCGATCGCCAATGAGGTCATCGTCGCGAACACCGCGCGAAATGTAATGAAATTGAATACGCGCAGAAAACTTATATCCTGCTTAAATAATTCTGCTAGCCAAAGCAACATGTCAATGATTCTCTTTTAGTTGTTCTTGTACAAAATGGCGCACCGTTCGTTCCATTTTCATGAAACGCGAACCCTTGACCAATACCGTTGCAGCGGGAATCAGAATGGTTTCCAGCGCATCGTTCAAAGCCTCAATGCTTTCGAAATGTTCTGCCCGCGCGCCGAATGTTCGCGCTGTATCACCGGCAAGTGCGCCGAAGGTCATCAGATGCTCGATTCCGCATCCGCGGGCATATTCTCCGATCTCTTCGTGGAACTGCCGGCCGTCGTTGCCGACTTCCCCCATATCGCCCAGCACCAGCACTCTGGGCGGATGCGCTTGCGCAAGTACATCGATAGCGGCCCGTACCGAATCGGGATTCGCATTGTAGGTATCGTCGATGATGACTGCGCCGTTGCGGGCAATTTTGCGCTGGAGGCGACCATTCACCGGCGCGAATGCGGTCAAGCCATGCACAATCGCTTCGGTGCCGATACCGATTGCCGAAGTACACGCTATCGCCGCCAGTGCGTTACGCACATTGTGCGTACCTGCAGCAGCAAGCGGAATATCGAAGCGCTGCTGGCCTGCCGTGACTGACAATTCATTGCCGAAGGCATTCGGTCGGTACGAGCACGTCACATCGGCATCGACGGAAAATCCGAAGGTCACGATTCTTCCGTGCCCAACAGCCGCTGCATACGCGCGCCAGAGCGGTGTATAGGGGTCGTCGGCAGGGAATACCGCAATGCCATTGGCTGGCAGGGCAGAAATCACCGCACCGTTTTCCTTTGCAACAGCCTCCACGCTTTCCATGAATTCCTGATGTTCGCGCTGCGCATTGTTTACCAGGCCGAGCGTCGGTTGCGCAATCGATGCCAACAGGGCGATCTCGCCCGGGTGATTCATGCCCAGCTCAATCACTGCCGCACCATGCGCCGCCGTCATGCGCAACAGCGTCAGCGGCACGCCGATGTCGTTATTCAGGTTGCCGCGGGTGGCCAGGTAATGCTCTGCACCAAATTGTGCAGCCATGATCGAAGCGATCATCTCCTTGACCGTGGTTTTCCCGTTGCTGCCGGTGACACCGATTACAGGAAAACTGAACTGGCGTCGCCAGTAGCGTGCGATTTCACCTAGCGCCATACGGGTATCAGGCACGATCAGTACAGGGATCGTCAGACCTGCCGGCAAGTGCTCTGCGACTATTGCAGATACGCCTTTTGCGACCACCTCCGCAATGAAGTCATGCGCATCGAAATGCTCGCCCCGTAAAGCAACGAAGAGATTGCCGGCACCGGCATTGCGGCTATCTGTCGTAACGCCGTCAAAAACCGCATCACCTCTGGCCTGTGCGGCTGAAAGCCAAGGTTGCAACTGGAGCAACGATGATTTCATCAGGAACTTCCCTTCATCGTGGCGCGTGCAGCCAGTGCCAAGGCTGCATGATCCGCATCGGAAAATGCCAGTTTCTTGCCCATCACTTCCTGGTATGCCTCATGCCCCTTACCGGCCAACAAGACCACATCGTGCTTTGCCGCATGCTTTACCGTCCACAAAATTGCGGCGGCCCGATCCTCGGTCACATGGTGCGGCGTTTTTTCGGCAGCCAGGCCGGCAATGATTTGCTCGATGATTGCAGCAGGATTCTCGCTACGCGGATTGTCGCTGGTGACTACCACTTGATCCGCCAGAGCGGAAACCGCACCCATTTGCGCACGCTTGCCTGAATCGCGGTCACCGCCGCAACCGAACAGACACCATAACTGGCCGTGACGCTGCTGCGCCACCTGCCGCAGCGTCAACAGCGTTTTTTCGAGTGCATCCGGGGTGTGGGCATAATCGATAACAATCAGCGGCGCGTCGTTGCCGCCAAGCTGCTGCATGCGCCCCGGCACTGCGGTAAGCATCTCAATAACTTGCACCGCAGTGCGCCAGGCAGTGCCTTTTGCAAGTAATGCGCCCAGAATACCCAGGATGTTGCTGACATTGAACAATCCTACCATTTGGGTTTTGATTGGCCCGCTGCCCAAAGGCGATTCAACCTGAAATACGGTACCTGCATGGTTGCTGCGAATGTTAAACGCACTCAGAGTCGAGAGGCCTTCCGGCATTACGCCGGAGACCGTATATCCGATCAGCGATGCCAGCGCCCTGCCCTGCAGGCGCTGCACCAACTGCAATCCCATCGGGTCATCCAGGTTGACGATTGCGTGCTGCAATCCCGCCCAGTCGAACAACGCGGTCTTAGCCGATGCATAAGCCGCCATGTCGCCGTGGTAGTCAATGTGATCGCGCGTTAAATTGGTAAATATGGCTGCATCGAAATGCATGCCATTCAAGCGTCCTTGCTCAAGCCCGATCGACGATGCCTCAATTGCCAAGGCTTGGGCGCCTGCAGCGCGCAGTTGCGCCAGCCTGCGTTGCAACATTACCGCATCCGGCGTGGTGTAACCGGTCATGTCGGAGGTGTCGCATGTGCCGCGCTGGTAAATACCGACGCCCAGAGTTCCGATCACCGCAGCAGGTTCGCCCAGACGGGATAAGGCGTTTGCCAGCCATTGCGCGCATGAAGTCTTGCCATTGGTGCCGGTCACGGCCACTGTGAACATCGCGGCATCCGGTTTGCCGTAATACGCGGCGGCAATTTCGCCCGCTGCCTTCTTCAAATCGGCAACACCAAGATGAGGCACCGACCATGCCGCGTTCCAGTTCGATGCCGACGATTCATACACCACGGCGCCCGCACCCATCCCAATCGCCTGCTCAATGAATTGCCGGCCATCGGCGGCGTCGCCGGGATAGGCAAAAAACACATCGCCGTTGGCGATGGAACGCGAATCGGAATGCAGTTGCGCTGCTGGCGCAACCGCCTGGCGCAACCAGGCAAGTATCTCGGAAGTCAATAATTTTGTATTCGGCATCACATGCTTTCGGTAATGCCATCGGCAGGAATGATGATATTCGTCACGCTCGAATCGGGCCTGACGTTCATAGCCCGCAAAGCGTTGGCGGCAACGGATGAAAATACCGGTGCTGCAACACCACCGCCGTAATGACTGCCGTTGGAAGGTTCATCGAGCATCACCGCAATGATGATGCGCGGCGCGGACGCCGGGGCAAAGCCGACGAACGATGATACGTATTTTTTGACATATTTGCCGTCGACGATTTTATAGGCAGTTCCGGTTTTGCCACCTACCCGATAACCTGGCACCTGTGCTTTCGGTGCAGTGCCGGTTGGGCCTGCAGCCGCCTCCAGCATGGCACGCATCTGAAGCGCGGTTTTTTCAGAAATAACTCGTTGACCCTGCACCTGCCCGTTCGGTTGGCCGGCAATTTTTTCCAGGGACAATGGCACTATCTCGCCATTGCGGGCGAAGATCATATAGGCACGCGCCAACTGAATCAGCGAAACGGAAATACCGTGTCCGTAACTCATGGTTGCCTGCTCGATCGGACGCCACGACTTGAATGGCCGTACCCGGCCCGCAGCGCGTCCGGGGAAGCTGAATTTCGGTTGCTGGCCAAAACCGACGCTGGTAAACATTTCCCACATTTCCTCCGGCGGCATTTGCAGAGCAACTTTCGCGGTCCCGATATTCGAGGATCTTTCGATAATTTGCGAGATGGTCAGCAAGCCCAATGGGTGCGCATCGCCAATCGTTGCGGTGCCGATGGTCAGTCTTCCTGGCGCTGTCTGGACCGTTGTTTCAGGGGTAACGCGCTTGGTTTCCAATGCCAAAGCTATTGTAAAAGGCTTCATGGTCGAACCGGGTTCAAAGGTATCCGTCAAAACCCGGTTGCGCAGTTGGGCTCCGGTCAATACCGTGCGGTCGTTCGGGTTATAACTGGGCAAATTGGCCAGCGCCAGAATTTCACCGGTTCTGACATCCAGTACCACGATACCGCCAGCCTTGGCCTTGTTCAGCTCGACTGCCGCCTTTAATTGCGAATATGCGATGTACTGGATCTTGCTGTCGATGGAAAGAGCCAGGTTTCTCCCGTCGTGCGGCTCTCGAATTGATCCGATATCTTCAACAATACGGCCCATGCGGTCTCTGATCACGCGACGGCTTCCGGTCTTGCCAACCAGCGACTTCTGCGATGTGAGCTCCATACCTTCCTGCCCGACGTCCTCGACATTGGTAAAGCCGACAACATGCGCCATCACCTCGCCCTCCGGATAGAAGCGCTTGTATTCCTTGCGGGTCTGAATCCCATCGATATCCAGGGCAAGAATCTTGTCCGTGACATCCGACTCGACCTGGCGTTTCAGGTAGACAAAACCGCGATCGGAATCGAGTTTTTTGCGCAAGTCAGCCTCACTGATCTCAAGAAGACTGGCCAAATTCCGCAGCTTTTCCGACGGCGCCTTCAAGACATCGTCCGGAATCGCCCAGACTGCCTTGACCGGGACGCTGGACGCCAGCACATGCCCATTGCGATCGGTGATTTTGCCGCGAGTAGCAGGCAACTCCAGCGTGCGTTCATAACGCGACGCACCCTGCTTTTGCAGAAATTCGGTAGACATGCCCTGCAGCCACAGCGCACGGCCGGCCAATGTTAGAAAAGAAGCAAACAAGACGAACAGGACCAGTTTTGAACGCCAGGCCGGCAATGACATCTTCAGCACCGGGCTGGTTGAGAACGGCACGCCCCTGGCTGCTGCGGTACGACTGGCAGGGCGGCTCATTTGCCCTCCACCGTCAGATATTGGGTGCTGGCTGCGGTCAACGCGATCATCTTCAGGTCGCGTTTTGCGGTCGACTCAATGCGCGCATGCTTGCCCAGGGTGGATTGATCAAGTTGTAACTGGGCCCATTGCACGTCCAATAATTTTGCCTGGGATTGCGCGCGACCCAACTCCACATACAGACGACGCGCATGATATTGCGCATTCACCAGCGACAGTGCGCACACGACCAGCATGGCTGCGATGATGCCGTTGATACGTCCGCTCATAGATTGCCCCGGATCGTGGCAGCGTCGGGCAGCCGCATGCAGACGCGCATGATGGCAGAGCGGGCGCGCGGGTTGCCGCGGATCTCGGCCTCGGTGGGTTTTATTTTTGATATCAAGCGCATTTGCGGTTGCGGCAAATCGACCGCACGTATCGGCAACCGGCGATCCGGCTGTTTGACATTGGCTTTGGCTGCCATGAAATGTTTGACGATACGGTCTTCCAGCGAATGGAAGCTGATCACCACCATCCTCGCGTTCGGCGCCAGATACTGGAAGGCCTGATTTAATCCGGTCTCAAGCTCCGCAAGTTCCTGATTGATGAAAATCCGTATAGCCTGAAAGGTGCGGGTTGCCGGATCCTTACCCTTCTCGCGAGTCTTGACTGCCCTTGCCACGATCGCGGCAAGCTGTCGTGTGGTTGAAATTGGCTCGACTGTCCTGCCAGCAACAATCGCCTTTGCAATCTGAAAAGCAAACCGTTCTTCCCCATATTCGCGTATCACCTTTTCAATTTTTTGTTCTGATTCGGTCGCCAGCCATTCTGCTGCCGAGATGCCGCGCGTACTGTCCATTCGCATATCGAGCGGGCCGTCCAGCCGAAAACTGAAACCCCGCGCAGCATCGTCGACTTGCGGCGACGAAATACCCAGATCCAGCAACACACCATCCACCCGGGTAATGCCGCGCTCGGCCAAGGCCTCGCCCATGGTGGCAAAACTATCGTGAATAATTTCGAAACGTGGATCGGAAATCTCTGTCGCGGTGGCAATCGCCTGCGGATCCTTGTCAAAGGCGATCAACCGGCCCTTCACTCCCATGCGCTGCAAAATCCTGCTGCTGTGACCGCCGCGTCCGAAGGTGCCGTCGACGTAGATCCCGTCCGCGCGCGCACCCTCCAGCGCCAGCGCATCGACCGCCTCATCCAGCAGCACGGTACGGTGCTGAAATTCTGGCACCGGTTGTATCATCATCGCCGGCCCTTAAAACGAAAAATCACTCAACACATCAGGCATGCCTGCCGCGATCGCCTGCGACTCGCTCTCGGCGAGCCTGGCGGCATCCCACAACTCGAAATGGCTGCCCATGCCGAGCAACATCACGTCGCGGCTCAAACCTACTGCGCTGCGCAGCTCAGGCGTGACCAGAATCCGGCCGGCAGAATCCATATCCACATCGGATGCGTTGCCCAGGAATATCCGTTGCCAGGCGCGCGCCGACATCGGCCAGGCCACAATTTGTTCGCGATGGCTTTCCCATACCGGACGCGGAAACAACAACAAGCAGCCGTGCGGATGCCTGGTCAACGTGACCCGGCTTTCGCACTGGATCGACAGCGCGTCACGATGCCTGGCCGGAATAGACATCCTGCCTTTCGCATCGAGATTTAATGCTGACGCGCCTTGGAACACGATTATCAAATCCTTCGGACTGGTTATTTTGGGAAGCGGCTTGCCGGTTACAAATTTATTGCGGGAATCATTAAAATCCCCACAAAAAAACACTTTTCCACACTGCTGCCCACTTTAGTGGAAGCAATATAACCGGTCAAGCTGTTTCAGGGAGAGGAAGTGAATTTTAGTGATTTAAGTCAATGACTTAGCTTTCTCAATGTCCATTGCCTTAATACAAAAAGCTTATTTAATTAAGCACTTATCAAACATAGTGAAAGTTGCACATAACATAAAAACATGTGTTTTTGCATGTTTGCAATGATTGACAGGGGAAAATACCAGGCAGGCGCGAGGCCGGTGACAAAGCGGGTTTAGAACGGAAAAAATGCCACGCACTGGGGCGCAGCCTAAAAAAAGTGAAGCAAGCCGATAGGCCGGATTTTGTTACGGCACCAGGTCTTGCAACCGCGCGCTATGACAGCCATTCCTCTAGGCGCTGGATTACTCCAGCGCTCAAGCTTCCTACCCGCACGCTCCGCGAGCAGCATCAACGCGTGCCTATTTGGAATTGCTCCGGGTGGAGGTTACCGCGTTTCACCGTAACTTAATACGCTCGTCTCTGTGGCCCTATTCCTCGCCTTATACCGAAGCTAAAGCGCTTGCGGCTTTCAGCGGACGGCCGTTAACCGTCACCCTGCTGTATGGAGTCCGGACCTTCCTCCCGCCACGGCCTTGCAGCCGCGGCCAGCGACTGTCTGGCTTGCTTCACCGCAGCATTGTAGCGCACTCCCCGCCAGCCCGTTTTTCCAGCATTGCATCACTAATATACTGCAATATGTATTTTACAAATCATAATAAAAACATGCGGAAAATGCAGTGTTTTTTTCCATACTCCTATTAAAAACATTGGTAGTTGCGGCGAATTGCAGGTTCGCACGAGTGCGGTTGAAGTCGTGTTATCGTGTAAAAATAAAAATTTGCCGCAGCACTGCCATCCGAACCTTCGCACTGACACACCATGAGAATCGCAGTCCTCGACGACGACCCCGGCCGCACCGGCATCGCATACAAGATCCTGAGCGCGGCCGGACACGTTTGCCACCTGTTTCCAAACGGCCGGGATATGCTGCAGCAGCTACGTCGTGAAAGCTACGACATGCTGATTCTCGACTGGCAGATGTCTGGCGCAAACGCTCCCGAAGTGATGCGCTGGGCGCGGGAAAAACTGCCACCCAAGCTGCCGGTGCTGTTCCTGACCAGCAGCTCCAGCGCAGACGATATCATCGAGGGCCTGGCAGCCGGCGCCGATGACTACATGATCAAGCCGATTCGTCGCAGCGAACTGGCAGTGCGGGTCCAGGCTCTTTTGCGACGCGCTTATCCGAGCCAGAACGCAACTGAAGAAATCCGGTTTGGGCACTATGCATTCGAAACCCGCAGCGGCCAGTTGAGATTCGATGGCGCGCCGATTGCGCTGACACAGAAGGAATTCGATCTGGCGCTGCTGTTTTTCCGCAATCTGGACCGGCCGCTGTCGCGCGCGACCATCCTGGAGGCGGTATGGCCGCGCAATATCGAAATCCCCTCCCGCACGATGGACACGCATGTGTCGCGGGTCCGCAGCAAGCTGCAGTTGCGTCCGGAAAACGGATTCCGGCTGGCTCCGGTCTACAGTTACGGCTACCGTCTGGAGCAGGTTTCGCTGTAATCGCGAAGGCGCTGCCTGCTCCGGCCCGGGCCTGATTCGGATTCGGGCCGGCGGAAATTCTGCGATTCGAGCATAATCGCCGGCGCTGGCCGGCTTGTTATCGGCCGCGGGAAGTTATAATGCAAGCCTGTTCAAACCTAAATTCCGCGTTGCGGACCGTATAACAACCCACATGCAACTGCTTGCCGTAGGCCTCAACCACACCACCGCGCCACTTGCCTTGCGCGAACGGGTGGCTTTCCCCGCCGACCAGATCGGCGCGGCGGTGGGGTCGGCGCGTGCATGGCTAGCCAATCAGGAAGGCTCCGGCCATAGCGACGAGGCCGCCATCCTATCGACCTGCAACCGCACTGAACTGTACGCGGCCAGCCACGTGCCGGGCGGGGTCGAGGCCGCAATCGACAGCAGCGCGCATTTTCTGGCTGATTACCACAAGCTACCTTATTCGGAGCTGCGCCCACACCTCTACACGCTACCGCAGGATGACGCGGTGCGACACGCGTTCCGGGTCGCCTGCGGACTCGATTCGATGGTGCTGGGCGAACCGCAAATCCTGGGCCAGATGAAGGATGCTGTGCGCCAGGCCGAGGCGGCCGGCGGACTGGGCACCTATCTGCACCAGTTGTTCCAGCGCACTTTCGCAGTTGCCAAGGAAGTGCGCAGCACTACCGAAATCGGCGCCCATAGCGTATCCATGGCGGCCGCTGCGGTGCGGCTGTCGCAACGGATTTTCGACAGCATCTCCGAGCAGCATGTGCTGTTCATCGGCGCCGGCGAAATGATCGAACTGTGCGCGACCCACTTCGCCGCGCAAAATCCGAAATCGATCACGATCGCCAACCGCACGCTGGAGCGCGGCGAACTGCTCGCGCACCGCTTCAATGGCCGCGCGATCCGTCTGGCCGAATTGCCGGATCAACTGGCACAGTTCGACATCGTGGTCTCGTGCACCGCCTCGTCGCTGCCCATCATCGGCCTGGGCATGGTCGAGCGCGCGATCAAGGTGCGCCGCCACAAGCCGGTGTTCCTGGTCGACCTGGCTGTGCCGCGCGACATCGAAACTGAAGTCGGCCGGCTCGACGACGCCTTTTTGTATACCGTCGACGACCTCGGCGCAGTGGTCCAGACCGGGATGGAAAACCGCCAGGCGGCAGTGGCGCAAGCCGAAGCCATCATCGAAACCCGGGTCCAGTCCTACATGCACTGGGTTGATGGCCGGCTGGTGGTGCCGGTGATCCAGGATCTGCACGAAAACAGCGAAATACTGCGCATGATCGAGCTCGAACGCGCACGCAAGATGATCGCGCGCGGCGACGATATTGATGTGGTGCTGGAAGCCCTCTCCAAAGGCATCACCGCAAAGTTCCTGCACGGCCCGCAACAGGCTTTGCACCAGGCCCAGGGCGACGAGCGCGCACGGCTGGCCGCACTATTGCCGCAACTGTTTCGCACCAGACGCTAGCGCCGCCTGCCACTCCTTCCGCTTCCACCATTTCCCGCACTGCACGCCGGAACGCAGCATCAAATGCTGCCCGGACTCCCGGATAAACCGGACTTTCAGAACAGAATTCTTATGAAACCATCAATGCTTGCCAAGCTGGACCAACTCTCCGAGCGCCTGGAAGAAGTCGGCCAGTTGCTGATGCGCGAAGACGCCACTGCTTCCATGGACAACTACCGCAAACTGAGCCGCGAACACGCGGAAATCGGTCCGCTGGTAGCGCTCTACCAGTCCTACACCGAGGCCGAAAAAGATGCCGCCGCCGCCCAGCAGATGTTGCAGGATCCGGAGATGAAGGTGTTCGCGCAGGAAGAAATCGAAGCCGCGAAAGAGCGCATGACGGCGCTGGAGGCCGACCTGCAAAAAATGCTGCTGCCGAAAGACGCCAACGACGAGCGCAACATCCTGCTGGAAATCCGCGCCGGCACCGGCGGCGACGAAGCCGCGCTGTTTGCCGGCGACCTGCTGCGGATGTACACCCGGTATGCGGAACGCAACCGCTGGCAGGTCGAAATCATGTCCGAATCGGCGTCCGAGCTGGGCGGCTACAAGGAAGTCATCGTGCGCCTGGTCGGCGCCGGCGCCTACGCCAAGCTGAAGTTCGAATCCGGCGGCCACCGGGTGCAGCGGGTGCCGGCCACCGAAACCCAGGGCCGCATCCATACCTCGGCCTGCACGGTTGCGGTGATGCCGGAAGCCGACGAAGTCAGCGACGTGGTGATCAATCCGGCCGATCTGCGCATCGACACCTACCGCGCCTCCGGTGCCGGCGGCCAGCATATCAACAAGACCGATTCGGCGGTGCGCATCACGCACAATCCGACCGGCATCGTGGTCGAATGCCAGGACGGCCGCAGCCAGCATCAGAACAAGGCGCAAGCGTTGCGGGTGTTGGCCACCCGCATCATGGACGTGCAGATCCGCGCGCAGCAGGCCAAGGAAGCGGCGACCCGCAAGAGCCTGATCGGCTCCGGCGACCGCAGCGAACGCATCCGCACCTACAATTTCCCGCAGGGGAGGATGACCGACCACCGCATCAACCTGACGCTGTACAAGCTCGACTTCATCATGGATGGCGATCTCGACGACTTGATCAATGCGCTGGTGGCCGAGCATCAGGCCGAGCTGCTGGCGGCGCTGGGCGATGCATGCTGACTTACTATCTCTCCAATGCGGGAAACGGCGACTGGTCCACGAAAAGCACGGACATATTGATACAAGGTACTGATTTATTTCGTGATTTTCGGGTCGTTCGTGGACCGACTTTTTTTCAGAATGCCGCTTTATTTTTCAGCCAACTCCGGAAACATGATGAATACTTCCAAATCCGTTTTACTGGCAATCGCCTTTGCCTGTCTGGCCCTGCTCGGCTTCGCATTGTATTTGCAGCATGGGCTGGACCAGAAGCCGTGCCCGCTGTGCGTGATGCAGCGCTATGCGTTTGCCGCGATCGCGCTGATTTGTCTGGCCAGTGCCGCCTTGCCGCGTGCGGCTGTGCGGGCTGGCGCCGGTCTGGGACTGCTGGCGGCGCTTACCGGAGCCGGCATTGCCGGCTGGCACTTGTGGGTCAAGGCTAATCCGGAAATCTCCTGCGGGATCGATCCGCTGGAAACCGCTCTCAACAAGATCCCGAGCGCCGAACTGCTGCCGTTCCTGTTTCAAGCCAACGGTTTCTGCAGCACCGATTACGCGCCGATTCTCGGCCTGTCGACCCCGACCTGGGCGCTGCTGTGGTTTGCGCTGTTTAGCATCGCGCTGGGCCGGACCGCGTTCAAACGCTGAAATGACACCGATCCGCATCGAGGCCGGTTGCGATATCGGCTGCGCGCAGCGCAGTTCCCCGCTGGATGCGCTGGAAACCCGCATGCTGCTGATGCATGCGCTGGGCCTGACGCGGGTCCAGCTGATCACCGAATCCGAACGCCGGCTGAGCGCCGATGAAGCGCAGCGCTTCACCGCACTGCTGCAGCGCCGGGTGGCGGGCGAGCCGATCGCGTACATCGTCGGCCAGCGCGAATTTTTCGGCTTGCCATTCCTAGTGACAAAAGATGTGCTGATTCCGCGCCCGGAAACCGAATTGCTGGTCGAACTGGCGCTGGAACGCGCGCCGCAGGGTGGCCGGATCCTGGACCTCGGCACCGGTTCCGGCGCGATTGCGATTGCGCTGGCGCACGCCCGCGCCGACCTGCAGGTCAGCGCGGTCGATGTCAGTCGGGCAGCACTCGAAGTGGCGCAACAGAATGCCGCGCACAATCTGGCAGGCCGCGGCAATGCGATCCGCCTGCTGCACAGCGACTGGTATCGCGGATTGCAGGCCGGCGAACGATTCGAGCTGATCGTTGCCAACCCGCCCTACATCGTGGCCGGCGATACCCATCTGAGCCGGGGCGATCTGCGTTTCGAACCGATCGGCGCCCTCACCGACCATGCCGACGGCCTGTCCGCACTGCGCACCATCGTCAACGGTGCCGCTGCGCATCTGATGCCGGGCGGCTGGCTATTGATGGAGCACGGCTACGACCAGGCGGCGGCGGTGCGCGAACTGTTGATTGCCCAGGGTTACCAGGAAGTGCAAAGCTGGCAAGACCTGGCCGGCATCGAGCGGGCGACCGGCGGCATGCTGCCGCGGGCCGGCCATCGAGGCTGAAATATACTGTAAAGTGTATTTTTCATGTCGCTTTATTCCTATGCGCGAAATACCGTATTTTCAATGATACCCCTAGTAATAAATTGATAATACTGACGGTTCAGACAGGCGCTGCCGGGCAGCGGCAGCATTCCAGCCTTTGCCATCTAAGAATTACTCGCCGATATCTTCGTTCCATAATTGCGGCGACGCCGCAATAAAGCCGGTCATCAGCGCAATGCAGGCCGGGTCTTGCAGCACGTCCACCTGCACGCCTCTGGCGCGCAGCAGCTGCTCCTCCCCGATGAAGGTCCGGTTTTCGCCCACGATGACTTTCGGAATGCCGTACAACAGGATCGCGCCGGCACACATCGGGCAAGGCGACAGCGTGGTGTACAGCGTGCATTCGCGATACACCGCCGCCGATAGACGGCCGGCATTTTCCAGCGCATCCATTTCGCCGTGCAGCACCACGCTGCCTTTCTGCACCCGCCGGTTATGGCCGCGCCCGATGACTTGGCCGCGGTAGACCAGCACCGATCCGATCGGGATGCCGGCTTCGCGCAAGCCTTGTTCCGCTTCCTCAATTGCCGCGCGTAAAAATTGATCCATATCGATTCTCCGTAAAAAAATCACTCTGCCAGCGGTGCGAAAATCGCCTGCAGATCGTCCTGCGTGATCTGCACCGCCTGCACCCCGCCATCGGCCAGCATCGCCTGCGCCAAGTCCGCCTTCTTCTGCTGCAAGGCCTGGATTTTCTCTTCCAGCGTGCCCTTCGCGATCAGCTTGTAGACGAATACCGGCTTGTCCTGGCCGATGCGCCAAGCGCGGTCGGTGGCCTGGTTCTCGGCCGCCGGGTTCCACCACGGATCGTAGTGGATCACGGTGTCGGCCGCGGTCAGGTTCAGGCCGACGCCGCCGGCTTTCAGGCTGATCAGGAACACCGGCACCAGCCCCTGCTGGAATGCGCGCACCACCTCGGCCCGGTTGTCGGTGTCGCCGGTGAGCAGCGCATACGGCACCCGGCGCGCCTGCAATTCGGCCTCGATCAGCGCCAGCATGCTGGTAAACGACGAGAACACCAGGATCTTGCGGCCCTCCTCCAGCAGTTCCTCGACCATCGTCATCAGTTCGCTCAGCTTGGCGGACGGGGCGGCGGCCTTTTTAGCGCTGTCCGACTTGACCAGGCGCGGGTCGCAGCAGACCTGGCGCAGCTTCAGCAGCGCTTCCAGGATCACGATCTGGCTGCGCGCCACGCCTTTCCTGGCGATTTCGCTGCGCACCTTCTTGTCCATCGCCAGCCGCACGGTCTCGTACAGGTCGCGCTGCGCGCCGGACAACTCGACCGTGCGCACCATTTCGGTCTTGGCCGGCAGCTCCTTGGCGACCTTGTCCTTGGTGCGGCGCAGCAAGAAAGGTTTGATGCGGCGCGTCAGCAACGCGCGGCGGCTGTCGTCGCCCTGCTTTTCGATCGGGTGGCGGAATCCACTGTTGAAGGCTTTTTCCTCGCCCAGCAGGCCGGGCAGCAGGAAGTGGAATTGCGACCACAGCTCGCCCAGGTGGTTTTCCAGCGGGGTGCCGGTCAGGCACAGCCGGTGCCGGGCCCGCAGCAGGCCGGCGGTTTGCGCGGCTTTCGAGCGCGGATTCTTGATGTAGTGCGACTCGTCCAGGATCACCAGGTGGTATCCATGTGCGCGCAGCTTTTCCTCGTCGCGCGGCAGCAATGCGTAGGTGGTCAGCACCAGGTCGAACTGGTCGATGCTGTCGAAATGCGCCAGCCTGTCCTTGCCCTGCAGCACCAGCACCCGCAGCCCGGGCGCGAAACGCGCGGCTTCGTCCTGCCAGTTGCCCATCAGGCTGGTGGGTGCGACCACCAGCGCCGGCTGGGTCAGGCGGCCGGCTTCCTTCTCGGTCAGGATATGGGCCAGGGTCTGGATGGTCTTGCCCAGACCCATGTCGTCGGCCAGAATCCCGGCTAGGTCGAATTCGCGCAGGAACTGCATCCAGGCCAGGCCTTCGCTCTGGTAATCGCGCAGCGTCGCCTGCAAGCCAGCCGGTGCTGCCACGGACTGCACGCCGCCGAAGGTGCTGAGTTTCTGGCCCATGTCGCGCAGCCGCTGGCCGCCGATCCAGCGCAGCTGGGTGGCACCGGCCAGTTCGGCCAGGCGCGCCGCGTCCAGCGTGGAAAGGCGCATGCTGGCGCCGCTCTTGTCGCTAAAATACAGCTCGCCCAGCGTGCCGAGAATCGGCTTGATGCGGCCCCACGGCAAGGCTACCCGCACGCCGTCCGGCAGCGTCGCCAGCAAGGGTTCATCGTCCGCGTGGGCGGCCAGCGCCTGCGGATTGAAGTCCAGCGGCGCATTGCGGATCAGGTCGACCAGCACCGGCAGCAGCGACACCCGCATCTGATTGACGACGATGCCCAGCTCCAGATCGAACCACGGGCTGCCCGGCTCGCTTCCCTGGTCAGCGATGTCGGCGTACCAGTCTTCGACTTCGGCCACGTCGTAACGGTAATCCGGCATCCGGGCAATCAGCCAGCCTTGCGCCTCCAGCGCGGGGACGACTTCGCTGGTAAAGCGCAGCCAGTCGGCCTGGCTCGGCATCACCAGCGCGCCGATCAGCGTCGACAGCGGCGCCACCGCCTGCTGCGGCGGCGCCAGCCCGGCCGCACGCAGGGTGGCAATCGCCGCATCTTCGGCCGCACGTTGGCGGATGATTTTCTCGATGCCCTGCCCGCCGCGCCGGATCAGCTGCTCGGCATGATCGTCGGCCACCCGAACACCGTCGTATTCAAAGGCCGGCAACACGAAATCCTGCCACCGCAGCGGCGCATCGCGTATGCTACCCGGCTCCTGCGGCAACGCGCCCAGCAGCAGGTAGGCCTGCGGCATGATGTCGTCGCGCACCGTCTCCTGCAACTGTTGCGGCATCGGCACGATGTGCTGCAGGCCCTGCGCCAGTAGCACGTGCGATACCGCCAGCTTGTCCCTGGCAGACAAGGTCGGCGCCTGCGCCACCATCGCCTGTAATTCCCGCAGCGGAATGCCGGCGCCGCCCTGCTGCAGAACGAGATCGCCGCAGACCAGATTATTCACATACATCGGCGGCTCGGTCTGCAGGATGTAGTCGATGCCGCCGCGCTCCTGCCCGGCCGGCCCGTCCTGGCCCGGCAGGAACTGCCATCCGAGGCGCAGCCGCTCATCCTCCTCGAACCAGGCCAGCTCGGCAGTGCGCGCCGGACCGGCCTTGACCGGATAAATCTGCCCTTTCTGAATGTCGGCGACGGAATTGGCCCACTGCAGTTGTTGCGGATGTTGCTGCAGATCTTGCTGTGATTCCAGCAACATCCGCAGCAACTGGGCGCCGACCCGGCCCTTCGGTTCGACATCGCTGCTGCCGTAAAAACCGCTGCGCAGCGCAACGAACAAGCGCGCTGCATCCTCGTCGCCGGCCTGCATGTAACTGGGCGGACTCGACAACAGGTTGTACAACTCGCCGACCATGGTGGCCGCTGCGATCTCGCCGTTGGCGCGCAAGCGTGCCTTGCACAGATTCAGCGTGACGTGCTTGCCGCCACGGTCGGGCGACAGAACGAACAGCAGGCGGTGCGTGGTTTTTGACGGCATGCCGGACTTGATCCTCCGCCCCGCCGGAGCCGCCAGCCCATGCGCCGCAGCCTCGACCCGCTGCAGCCAGGCCGCGACCGCGTGCGGCAGCATCACGGCCCCGGACTCGCCGCCGACCTGCCCGGCCAGCGGCGCAACATCTTCCTGCTGCAGGCAAGTCAGCAGCAGCGCCGCCATGTGTTTGCACATATAGCCGACCGGACACGAGCAGCTGCCGTCGAATTCGACCCCATCCTTAGTTGCATACAGCTCGATATCCTGTTCGTAACTCCAGTCGCCGCTGCCCTGCACGCTGCCTTCGATCACGTTACCGATGATCTCCGTCGACTGCACCAGCCCGCGCCGCACGATGTCTTGCGCCCGCCCCAGGGTCTTGTCATCGAACGCGTTGATAACGTCTGTTAATGTGTAATGCATCGTCAAGTTTCTTCAGAAATGCGCCGCGCCAGCGGCAAACCTTGCCATTATCCGTGATTGACGCCTGCTGCTATCGAGCAATCACCGGAGCAATCGCAACGCACAATATACATGCCTCTGTATATTTTACTATCGCAACAAATATGTGCGCGAATTGTGCATTATATGCATATACTCCCTATTCAATTATCGATATGCAGGCGATATTCAAGATCGGCACTGGCACATCCTGCCGGATTCGGTATCATCGTGTGCTTGATTTCCCACACCGACCAATTGCCCATGCTGCCATCCATCGAACAACGCCTCGCCCTTGAACTCGCTGCCAAACCGGCGCAAGTCGCAGCCGCCATCGCGCTGCTGGACGAGGGCGCGACCGTGCCTTTCATCTCTCGGTACCGCAAGGAAGCCACCGGCGGCCTGGACGACATCCAGTTGCGCCTGCTGGAAGAACGCCTGCGCTACCTGCGCGAACTGGAAGTCCGGCGCGCGGCGATCGTCGCCTCGATCGAAGAACAGAACAAGATGACGCCGGCCCTGCTGGACGCGATCGTCCATGCGGAAGACAAGACCCGCCTCGAAGACCTGTATCTGCCGTACAAGCAAAAACGCCGCACCAAGGCCCAGATCGCGCTGGAAGCCGGCCTGCTGTCGCTGGCCGACGCGCTGCTGGCCGATCCGAGCCTGAATCCGGAAGATCAAGCGGCCAACTATCTGAAGCCGGCCTTCTCCACCGCCAACGGCGACAACCCCGGCGTTCCCGACGTCAAGGCAGCGCTGGACGGCGCGCGCCAGATCCTGATGGAACGCTTCGCCGAAGATGCGACGCTGCTGCAGGGCTTGCGCGAATATCTGCTGGACCACGGCATCGTCGAATCGAAAGTGGTCGACGGCAAGCAGGACGCCGGCGAAAAGTTCGCCGATTATTTCGATTATTCGGAAACCATCGCCACCATCCCGTCGCACCGCGCACTGGCGCTGTTCCGCGGCCGGCGCGAAGAGATGCTCAACGTCACGCTGCGGCTCGACAGCGAAGCGGAAAAACCGAAGTGGGACGCGCCGCTGAACCCGTGCGAAGGCCGCATCGCCGGGCGTTTCGGCATCAAGAACCAGGGCCGTCCGGCCGACAAATGGCTGGCCGACACGGTGCGCTGGACCTGGCGCGTGAAGAGCTTCATGCACCTGGAAACTGAATTGATGGGCGCGCTGCGCGAACGCTCCGAGGTCGAGGCGATCAACGTCTTCGCGCTGAACCTGAAAGCGCTGCTGCTGGCCGCGCCGGCCGGTCCGCGCGCGACGATGGGGCTCGACCCCGGACTGCGCACCGGGGTCAAGGTGGCGGTGGTCGACGCCACCGGCAAGGTGATGGACACCGCGGTGATTTATCCGCACCAGCCGAAGAACGACTGGGACGGCTCCTTGCATGCGCTGGCCCGGCTGGCCGAAAAACACCAGGTGTCGCTGATCTCGATCGGCAACGGCACCGCGTCGCGCGAGACCGACAAGCTGGCGCAGGACCTGATCAAGCTGCGTCCGGAACTCAAGCTGACCAAGATCGTGGTATCCGAAGCCGGCGCCTCGGTCTATTCGGCGTCCGAATTCGCATCGAAGGAATTGCCCGACATGGACGTCACGCTGCGCGGCGCGGTCTCGATCGCGCGCCGCCTGCAAGACCCGCTGGCAGAACTGGTGAAGATCGACCCGAAATCGATCGGCGTCGGCCAGTACCAGCACGATGTCGGCCAGACCCAGCTGGCGCGCTCGCTCGACGCGGTGGTCGAGGATTGCGTGAATGCGGTCGGGGTCGACGTCAATACCGCTTCCGCGCCGCTGCTGGCGCGGGTCTCCGGCCTGTCTGCCAGCGTGGCGCAAAGCATCGTCACGTATCGCGACCTGAAAGGCGCATTCGGCTCGCGTGCGGCGCTGCGCGCAGTGCCGCGGCTGGGCGACAAGACTTTCGAGCAGGCCGCAGGATTCCTGCGGGTGATGGGCAGCGACAACCCGCTTGACGCATCGGCGGTCCATCCGGAATCGTATCCGCTGGTCGAAAAAATCCTTTCCGACCTGAAAAAGGACGTAAAGGCGGTGATCGGCGATGAACGGCTGCTGAAATCGCTGAATCCGGCCAAGTATGCGGACGACAAGTTCGGCGTGCCGACCATCAGCGACATCCTGCGCGAGCTGGAAAAACCCGGCCGCGACCCGCGCCCGGAGTTCACCACCGCCACCTTCAAGGACGGCGTCGAGGAAATCAGGGACCTGCGGCCCGACATGATCCTGGAAGGCGTGGTCACCAACGTCGCCGCATTCGGCGCCTTCGTCGACATCGGCGTGCATCAGGATGGGCTGGTGCACATTTCCGCGCTATCGAACACCTTCGTCAAGGACCCGCACACGGTGGTCAAGGCCGGCCAGGTGGTGAAGGTCAAAGTGCTGGAAATCGACGAGAAGCGCAAGCGCATCGCGCTCACCATGCGCCTGACCGACAGCGCGCCGCAGCCAGGCGCGAAACCGGAACAGCGCGCCGACCGGGTTGACGCCAAACGGCTGACGCAACAGCAGGCACAACGACCGGTGCCGCAGAACAGCGCGATGGCAAGCGCCTTTGCCAAGCTGAAGTCTTGATAAGCACTCACCTGATGACAATATATGCGGGAGTATCAATCTTATTTATGCACTTCCCGCATTGTTTACAAGCGACATAAAAAATACATGTCTATGTATTTTTAACGGATGGAAGGCGACCCGGCAGCGCACATCCTATGCGCACGGGCAAGCTGAAGACAGGCCGCCGACGATCTGAATTACATCAGCAGCAAGCGGCCGTTTTTCTTATAATGGCCTTTTTAAATTAACGAAAGACAGCCATGAGCGACGTACAAGTTTGGATCAAGGAAACGGTAACCCAGAATCAGGTCGTATTATTCATGAAGGGCACCGCCCAATTCCCGCAATGCGGTTTTTCAGGCAAGGCGATCCAGATCCTGAAAGCCAATGGGGTCGAAAACATCGTCACGGTCAACGTGCTGGATGACGCGGACGTGCGTCAGGGCATCAAGGAATTTTCGAATTGGCCGACCATCCCGCAACTGTATATCAAGGGCGAATTCATCGGTGGCTCCGACATCATGAATGAAATGCATGAGTCCGGCGAACTGAAAACCCTGCTGAGCGCATAAACCTAGTCACCCTAAACCTAGTCCCCCTCCAGTGACCGCCCAAAAACGCTTGATCATCGCCATCACCGGCGCCAGCGGCGCCGTGTATGGGGTGCGCCTGCTGGAAGTGCTGCGCGATGCGCCCGGGATGCAGACCCACCTGATGCTATCGGAAGCCGGTGCGCTGAATCTGCGCCATGAACTCGCCATGAGCCGCAAGCAGGTCGGCACACTGGCCGATGTGGTGCACAACGTACGCGATATCGGCGCCTCGATTGCCAGCGGCTCATTCCAGTCGGAAGGCATGATCATTGCGCCGTGCTCGATGAAAACGCTGGCCGCGGTGGCGCACGGCCTGTCCGACAACCTGATCACCCGCGCCGCCGATGTGGTCTTGAAAGAGCGCCGCCGGCTGCTGCTGATGGTGCGCGAAACACCGTTCAACCTGGCCCATTTGCGCAACATGACCGCCGTTACCGAAATGGGCGGCATCATCTTCCCGCCGCTACCGGGCTTTTACCAGCGCCCGCAATCAATCGCCGAAATGGTCGACCACACGGTCGGCCGCGTTCTCGACCTGTTCGCGATCACGCATGCACTGACGCCGCGCTGGAACGGCCTCAAGGACAGCGACGCATCCGATTAATCTCTGCGCTGCACTACTGCAAGCGGCAAGCGTAGCTGTGGCTTTTCGATAATTCGCAGGTGCTTGCACAATGCGACATTCCAGTCCCACAGCAAGCGTCGCGCTGCCGGCCTTTGGAGCACCAAAAATATTAGCATATCAATGAAAAAACCCACGCTCTCTCATCGAGAAACGCGGGTTTTACACTTCGTCTTGCTACTTACTGCATGTACTGGTGCCGGCTGCCGGAATCGAACTGGCCACCTGATGATTACAAGTCAACTGCTCTACCAAATGAGCTAAGCCGGCGAAAAACGATATTGTACCTACTTGATTCTGGTTAGTACAGGCCTTCCAGATTTTTTTGATGGATCAGGCGTTTCAGGATCATTATTGACAGTGGCATCCTGCGATTTCTTGGTCACCGCCGGCACGGTTGCCAGAGTTGGCGCATTTTTCATCGCAGCGCCTGCAGATTTCCCTGCGTCGCCATCCTGCTGCGGTGCTGCGGTCTGATCCGCTTGCATATCCTGCGCCTCGAATGCCATGCCTTGCCCGTTTTCATGGGCGTAGATCGCAATGATGCTCTCAACCGCAACCGAAATCTGGCGCGACACGCCACCAAAACGGGCGCTGAAGCTGATGAAATCACTTTCCATCTTGAGATTGCTGGTAGCGCTGAAACTGATGTTCAACACAATCTCGCCATTGCGGACGAACTCCATCGGAACGCGGCTGCGCGCATCGACCTTGACTGCAAGATACGGCGTATAGCCGCTGTCGGTGCACCACTCGTAAATGGCGCGCAATAAATAAGGTTTGGTGGAAAGTTCGGACATAGTGCGGTGCAGTAAAAAATGGTTTTACCTAAAAATCGTCCAGGCTGCTGCAGACTTCAGCAGCGACATGCTGTCTGTCATCAGCCTGAACGTGTGCCTGCTCAACGCCGCATGACTTTTTCAGAAGGAGTCAGCGCTTCGATATACGCCGGACGCGAGAAAATGCGTTCAGCGTATTTCATGATCGGTACTGCCGTCTTCGACAATTCGATACCGTAGTGGTCGAGACGCCACAACAGCGGCGCAATTGCCACATCGAGCATCGAGAATTCATCACCCAGCATGTATTTATTCTTCATGAACAATGGCGCGAGCGTGGTCAATCGATCACGAATTTCGATGCGCGCCTTTTCCTGAATCTTCTCCGTACCCTTGATTTTCTCGTTCTCCAGGGTATGGACGTGAATGAACAGCTCTTTCTCAAAATTAAACAACATCAACCGAGCGCGTGCCCGCATCAGTGGATCGGCCGGCATCAATTGCGGATGCGGGAAACGCTCGTCAATGTATTCGTTGATGATGTTCGATTCATACAGAATCAAGTCGCGCTCAACGAGAATCGGCACCTGGCCGTACGGATTCATCGTAGAAATGTCCTCCGGCTTATTGAACAGGTCGACATCGCGGATTTCAAAATCCATGCCCTTTTCAAACAGGACCAGACGGCAACGTTGCGAAAATGGGCAGGTTGTACCCGAATAGAGAACCATCATTTTATAGTTCCTTTAAAAAACAAAGGGGCGAGACGTAAAACGGCTCACCCGAAAATACCCGCCCGCGACGTGCGGGCGCATGAATTACTTGATATCTTTCCAGAAGGCAGCGTTCAAGCGCCACGTGACAACAAAGAATATGCCAAGGAAAAGCAGCACCCAGACGCCCAGGCGTTTGCGCGTGTTTTGTATTGGCTCACCCATCCACTGCAGATAGCCAACCAAGTCAGCAACCGCAGCATCATAGTCGCTGGTGGACAGTTTTCCCGCTGCAACCTGCTGGAATCCGGCAAATTTATGCACTACGCCAGCGCTGTGCTGATCCTTTTCTTCCACGAATTTGGCAGTGCGCGTACCTTGCAACTCCCACAGAACATGCGGCATTCCAACATTTGGAAATACCATGTTATTCCAGCCAGTAGGGCGTGTATCGTCTTTGTAGTAAGTGCGCAGATACGTGTAAAGCCAGTCTGCCCCCGAGCCATCGCCGGAAGAACGCGCCCGCGCAATTACCGACAGGTCCGGCGGCACCACGCCAAACAACTCCTTGGCATCTTTGGCAGTCATCGCTGTTTGCATCAGATCGCCGACTTTTTCACTGGTAAACAGCAGATTGGTCTTGATCTGATCTTCAGTCAGCCCGATATCCCTAAGGCGGTTGTACCGCATCGATGCGGCAGCATGGCAGTTCAGGCAGTAGTTAACAAAGAGCTTGGCCCCGTTTTGCAGCGCCGCCATGTCGGTACTGCGATCCGGTGCATGATCCAGCGCAAAGCCGCCCCCTGCGGCAAGAGCAAGTGCGGGCACCAGCGCAATGGCAGCAATCAGTTTTTTCAAAAATTTCATTTTGTAGTATCCCTTTTGCGCTTAATGCGAATGGAACGTGACGCGGTCGGGCACGGTCTTGAATGTACCCATTTCGCTCCACCACGGCATTAACATAAAGAAGCTGAAGTAAAACAACGTGCACACTTGCGAAACAATGGTGCGCACATCGGTCGGCGGCTGGGTACCGAGGTAGCCGAGCGTCAGGAACGCGATGCCGAACAGGACGTATATATACTTATGCCATTGCGGACGATAACGGATCGACTTGGCTTTCGAGTAATCCAGCCAAGGCAGAAATGCCAGGATCACGACCGACAAACCAAACAGGACTACGCCCCAGAATTTCGCGTCCAGAATGCTTGGCAGCATACCGACGATGGCGACCAGAGCAATCACGGCAATGGCCGCCTTGATCTTGGCCGACAGGCGCGACTTGAGCAAGATGAACACGACGTAAGCAGCAATCGCAGCCATCAGCACATACATGAAGTCCGCCGTGGTCGCGCGCAGCACCGAGTAAAACGGCGTAAAGTACCAAGTCGGCGCGATGTGCAATGGCGTCGTCAGTGGATCGGCGGGAACGAAGTTATTGTACTCAAGGAAGTAGCCCCCCATTTCCGGTGCAAAGAATACGATTGCAGAGAACGCGATCAGGAACACGGCCACGCCCATGATGTCATGGACGGAGTAATACGGGTGAAAAGGGATGCCGTCGAGCGGAATGCCGTTCGCATCTGTCTTGTCCTTGATCTCGATTCCGTCAGGGTTATTCGAACCCACTTCATGCAGCGCAATAATGTGGGCGACAACCAGGCCCAGCAATACCAAAGGAACGGCAATGACGTGGAACGAGAAGAACCGATTCAGAGTTGCATCGCCTACCACGTAATCACCGCGAATCCACAATGACAAATCGGGGCCGATGAATGGAATGGCGCCGAACAAGTTGACGATCACCTGCGCACCCCAGTAAGACATTTGCCCCCATGGCAGCAGATAGCCCATGAACGCTTCGGCCATCAGGCACAGGAAGATGCCGACACCAAACAACCAGACCAGTTCACGTGGTTTGCGGTAGGAGCCGTAGAGCAGGCCGCGGACCATGTGCAGATAAACCACGATGAAGAATGCGGAAGCGCCGGTGGAGTGCATATAACGCACCAGCCAACCCCATGGCACGTCGCGCATGATGTATTCAACCGAGGCGAATGCCAACGCCGCGTCTGGCTTGTAATGCATAACCAGGAAGATTCCGGTGACGATCTGGATCACCAGCACCAGCATGGCGAGCGAACCGAAGAAATACCAGAAGTTAAAATTTTTCGGTGCGTAATACTCAGACAAATGCGCTTTATAAGTTGATGTCAGCGGGAAACGCGCATCGATCCAGTTCATTGCCTTGGCAGCGATTGGTGCATCGGCCGGAAGTTGCTTTTCATGAAATGCCATGATTACGCCTCGCCTTTCTCGTCTTTACCGATAATAATTTTGGTATCCGACAGATACATATGACGCGGGACGTCCAGATTTGTCGGCGAAGGCTTGTTCTTGAAGACGCGCCCGGCCAAGTCGAATGTTGATCCATGGCAAGGGCAGAGAAAGCCGCCAGCCCAGTCGTCGGGCAATGAAGGCTGTGCGCCAGCCTGGAACTTGGAACTGGGAGAACAACCCAGATGCGGGCAAATACCGACTGCGATCAGGATATCCTTGTGCTCAGGGCGCGACCGCGTCTGCTTATCGCAATAGGACGGCAAATCCATTGTGTATGACTTTTCCGACAAAGGGTCGGCCAGCTTGCCATCGAGCTTGGAGAGCTCAGCCATCATTTCAGGGGTCCGCTTTAACAGCCATACCGGCTTGCCGCGCCACTCCACAATCTTCATCTCACCTGGCTTCAAGTTCGATATATCTGCCTCCACCGGAGCGCCAGCAGCCTTGGCCCGTTCGGATGGCTGAAAGGTGCTAACCAATGCTCCTGCCGTTGCCAAACCAGCCACACCGCCCATCGCAGCCGTGACGACGAGCAAACCGCGTCGGCCGGAATCGACCTGCTTTTCGTTACTCATACCAACCCCAATCAGTCAAAACACGAAATTTGTGCGAAGCAACATGCGTAAACATAGCTTCTAGCAACCTTAAATTATAACGGAGGCAGCCTTTGTTATAAAGAGAAATTACCCTTCATCCAACATGCAGTAATTTTTCTTATCGCAGGACAGGTCTTGACGACGTTAAAAATTGTCAATATATTTTTTTTAATCAGGTACCCGGCATCAGAAGCTGGGGGTCTGCATTGGTCTGCATTGCACTTAATTTGCTGCAAGGCTAAAGTCATGTTAAATTCATAACAATGACAAACAGGAGAGCCTCATGAGCATGACGCAGGAATTCAAAAGCTTCATCTCCAGGGGTAATGTCATGGATCTGGCTGTCGGCGTGATTATCGGCGCAGCATTCGGAAAAATTGTCGATTCCCTGGTGCAAGACATCATCATGCCGATCGTCGGGAAACTTGTTGGAGGCCTGGATTTTTCCAGCTATTACCTGCCGCTGAACGGGCAAAGCACCGGACTGGTATTGGCAGAAGCGAAAAAGGCCGGCGCAGTGCTAGCTTACGGCAACTTCGCCACGATTGCATTGAACTTCATCATTCTGGCTTTTATCATTTTCCAGATGATTCGCCTGTTCAACAAAATGAAACAGGCGGAGCCGCTGCCCGCACCCGCAGCCACGCCGGAAGATGTGATTCTGCTGCGCGAAATCCGCGATGCGTTGAAAACCCGATAATCCCCCTATACCGGATTGTCGATATCGATGAAATGATGCGCAATGCCAAACTGCCGGGCCAGAAACTCGCCCAGCGCCTGCACGCCGTAGCGTTCAGTGGCGTGATGACCGCAGGCCAGGTAGGCAACGCCGGCTTCGCGCGCCAGATGGACGGTGGGCTCCGAGATTTCACCGCTGAGGTAGATATCCGCTCCGGCTGCAATCGCATCCGTCATGAAATTTTGGGCGGCCCCGGTACACCAGGCAATCCGCCTGACAGGCTGCGCCGGATCGCCTATCAGCAAGGGTTGCCGGCCTAGTTTTGCTGACACATCGAGTGCCAGATCCCCTGCAGTTCTGATAGCGGCATTTACCGCAGTGCCGAGACAGCCCAAATCATCTGCGCCGAAGCGCGCATCTGCAGACAGCTCAAGCACTTCGGCCAGTTGTGCGTTGTTTCCCAGGACTGGATGCGCGTCCAGCGGCAGATGGTAGGCGAACAAGTTTATTTCGTGCGCAAGCAACAATTTCAGCCTCTTTTGCTTGATACCTACCACGCAAGCATCCTCCCCGCGCCAGAAATAGCCGTGGTGTACCAGTACCGCGTCTGCCTTCAAATCGATTGCAGCTTCAAGCAAGGCCAAGCTGGCGGTCACTCCTGTCACCAGCGTTTTTATCGATGCGGCTCCTGCTACCTGCAATCCGTTTGGACAATAATCGCGAAAACGTGTAATTTCCAAGGTGAGCGCTAGAAATTTTGCCAACTCATCCCTATCTACCGATCGTTGATTCATTTTTTCTTTACCTTCATATGCGACGTTTTTGGTTACTCTTTGCACAATCCGTGACTATTGGTCTGGCCGTATGGTTCATTGTAACGACCTTGAAACCGGATTGGGCCGGCAGACTTGCTGGCTCGCAAAGCGTGCGCATTGCCTCTGTATCGATACAGGAAGCGGCGCCATCGCAGTTGCCAGCGCCAAACTCTTATCGCGACGCCGCCAAACGCGCGATGCCTTCGGTGGTAAACATCTTCACCACCAAGGAAGCCAGACAGCTGAAAAATCCCTACCTGGACGACCCTTTTTTCAAGAAATTTTTTGGCGACGGCTATGGCGAGCAGGAAGAAAAGCAATCGAGCCTCGGCTCCGGTGTCGTCATCAGCCCGCAAGGCTATATCCTGACCAACAATCATGTAGTCGAAGCCGCAGATGAAATTGAAGTGGCTCTTGCCGATGGCCGCAAGGCGCCTGCCAAAGTGGTCGGTGCCGACCCCGAAACGGATCTGGCAGTGATCAAGATCGATGTGCCGAATCTGCCTTCCATTACCCTGGGCCGGATCGAACAAGCGCAGGTTGGCGATCCGGTACTGGCCATCGGCAATCCATTCGGTGTCGGCCAGACAGTCACTATGGGTATCATCTCGGCGTTGGGGCGCAATCATCTTGGCATCAATACCTTCGAGAACTTCATCCAGACCGATGCCGCCATCAACCCAGGCAATTCGGGCGGCGCGCTGATCGACACCAATGGCAACCTGCTTGGCATCAACACCGCCATCTATTCCCGCAGCGGCGGCTCGCTCGGAATCGGCTTTGCGATCCCGGTCTCGACCGTCAAGACAGTCATGGAATCGATCATCAGTACCGGCCAGGTGGTTCGCGGCTGGATCGGCGTCGAACCGCAGGACATCACGCCGGAACTGGCGGAAAGCTTCGGCCTGACCAGGAAGACCGGCGCCATCATCGCCGGCGTCCTGCGCGACGGACCGGCCGATAAGGCAGGGATCAAGCCGGGCGATATATTGGTCGCGATTGAAGGCAAGCCCGTCACCGATACCACGGAAATGCTCAACCTGATCGCACAACTGACTCCAGGCGATAAAGCAAAATTCACCGTCTTGCGGCGCAACCAGGAATCTGAAATGCGGGTCACCATCGGCCAGCGCCCGAAAATCCAGCGTTAAAAAATAAGTACACCGGCACCGGAGCCAGATTTCTGCCATGCACTTCCGCGACCTGATCCAGTTTCTCGCCGAGTTGAGCGAAAATAACAACCGCGCCTGGTTCGCGATGAACCGGCCGCGCTACGACATCCTGCGCGAAGAGTTCCTGACGCTCGTCACCGGCCTGATTGCCGAAATCGCTGCTTTCGATCCGTTTGTCGCCAACTGCGATCCGAAAAAGGCCTTGTTCCGGATCAATCGCGACATGCGCTTCTCAAAGGATAAAAGACCGTACAAAACCACGTTTTCCGCTTCGATTTTACCCAGCGGGCGCAAGAAGCCGAGCGAGGGCGGCGGTCCGGCCTATTATCTTCAGATCAGTGCTGCCGGACAACTACATTTTGGCGTCGGCGAATACGCGCCGCCGCCACAGCGTTTGCGCGCCATTCGCCAACACATCGCAGCGGATGTACAAGGCTTTGGCAAACTGCTCAAGGACAGGAAATTGCAAGCCGCATTCGGCGGCTTTTATGAAGAAGGCAAATTGACACGTCCGCCCAAGGGGTTCGCCGCGGATCTTCCGCATATCGAGCAGATCAAGCTGAAAAGCTATTTTGTCTGGAAAGAGACCGTGCTGAACCGGAACGCACCGGAAGCAGCCAGCGCGACCCTGCTGGCCGGTTTCCGCGATGCCTATGCGCTGGTGGCATGGCTGCGCGGCGTGCCGCAACTTGAGCCATGACTATCATATGAAGAAAATTATGGGAGTATGAACAAACTTCCCTTTATTTTCATGCGGAAACCATCACCATATTTATGAGTATATCTCAGGCATCGGGCGCTTCCTGGACCGGCGCCTGGGTTGCCTTGGCAAAAATCGGTGCTACCAGCAGTCCGAGTTCATACAGCAGGCACATCGGCACCGCCAGTGCGAACTGGCTCACTACGTCCGGCGGCGTCACGATGGCGGCGATCACGAAGGAGCCGACGATCACGTAAGGCCGAATCGCTTTCAGTTTTTCCAGCGTCACCAAACCCATCCGCACCAGCACGATCACCACTATCGGCACCTCGAACGTCAAGCCGAAGGCCAGGCACATCGACATCACAAAATCCAGGTAATTCTCTATATCAGGCGCCACCGTGATGGAAGCGGGTGCGAATTCGTTAATGAATTTGAATACCCGGCCAAAAACCAAAAAATAACAAAATGCAATTCCTGCCAGAAATAACAGGGACGAGGAGACCACCAGCGGGATTATCAGCTTTCTCTCGTGCAGATACAGCCCGGGAGCGATGAAGGCCCAGACCTGATACAGCACCCAGGGCAAGGCCAGGATGAATGCCAGCAGCAGGGTAACCTTCATCGGCACCAGGAAAGGGGAAACCACCCCGGTGGCAATCATCTTGGCGCCGGACGGCAATGAAGCCATCATCGGGCGCGCCAGGAAGTCATAGATTTCCGCGGGGCCAGGCCACAGGAACAGCAGGCCGCAGATAATCAGCACGCCAATCGAAGCCCGCACCAAGCGGTCGCGCAATTCGACCAGATGTGAAATGAAGGTGTCTTCCACCCCTGTTTTTGGTTCTTCGGACATAAGGCCTGCTGGCAAATAAATTTAAAGAGTGAGTGGGTTTAAAACACTGCGGAGCCAGGAACCGGGATTCCTTGCAGCTTCAAACCAAAGCGCGCCACTGCACCATGCATCTTGCCGGCACGCGCTAGTGAAACGAGTGGGGCGTTTTGCTGCCGGGGCGATACCTGGACACCCGTGCGGCGCCTGACAGCAGATGCGACTTGCCGCCATGACGCTGCTTGTACCAAGTTGGGATGGCCGTGGTACGGGCCAGTTTCTTCCTGCGAAAGCTCTTCGCTTTCGCGGCAATCTGCTGCTGCGGGGCGGAAAAGGACGAGTATGGCGGATCGACATCAAAATCGCCTGCCGTCGACTTGATTTCGCGCTCGGCGTCGGACAGATTGCGGGCGATCGAACTTTCGACGTCTTTGGCCGCATCCTGCACTTCCTGCTGCATCGTGCGCAGTTCATCGAGCTCCATCTCGCGACTGACCTCGGATTTCACGTCATTGATATAACGCTGGGCACGCCCCAGCAATGAACCGGCCATGCGCGCGACTTTCGGCAGTTTTTCAGGGCCGATCACCACCAGCGCAACCACCCCGATCAATGCCAGTTTGGAAAGACCTAAATCAATCATAAGGCTGTAGCGACAGGCAACAAACAGCACCCGGTACTGCAGTCATGGCCTCTGCCATCCGCAATACCGACAGGCGCGGTTCAGTCCTTCGTCTTCTCTTTCGACTCAACATCAATTGTGTTTTTTTCATTGGCTTGCGGCAAATTCTGGGCTGTGGATTTTTCTTCCTCGCCCTTGACGCCATCCTTGAAACCCTTGACTGCCTTGCCCAAGTCGGAACCCATATTGCCTATTTTCTTGGTGCCGAACACCAGCATCACGATTACCAGCACAATCAGCCAGTGCCAAATACTTAACGAACCCATGATTATTCCTTTCAAGACGGATCTATACCGTCAGATGCGCGAAAAAATATTAACCGGCCAAAAAGATACCCTATTAACGTCGGCCGCGCCACGGTTGCGGTCCACCGATCAGATGCAGATGCAGATGGTACACCTCTTGACCGCCATCCGGACCCGTATTGATCATTGTTTTGTAGCCGCCTGTTAGACCATTATTTGCGTCATTAGTTAATGCGCAGCCGAATTCTTTTGCCAGCTTCGGCACCAGCAACAGCATCTGCGCCAGCAAGCCCGCATGTTCACTGCCGCAGTCCGATAACGTGGCGATATGCTGCTTCGGGATCACCAGCAAGTGTACCGGAGCGGCCGGATTGTGATCCTTGAATGCCAGCAGCGTATCGTCTTCGTAGACGATCTCGGACGGGATGATTTTTGCTGCAATCTTGCAAAAAATACAATTATCCAACTTGGCTCCAAATTAACGTAAAGTCGCGCAGCGACTCACTTCGCTCCCCTCGCCCGCCTGCGGGAGAGGGCGACCATTCAGTTCTTGTCCGATTCATCGGCGTCGCGCAACACATCCTTGCGCGCCGCCTTTTCCTCGATGCCGGACAGGCCTTCGCGCCGCGCCAATTCATCCAGCACCTGTTGCGGCGTCAAACCGAATTGCGCCAGCATGATCAGCGAATGGAACCACAAGTCCGCGCATTCATACAGCACTTTCGAGGCATCGCCGTCGATGCGCGCATCTTTTGCCGCCATCACCGTTTCGGTCGCCTCTTCACCAATCTTTTTCAGGATCGCATCGTCGCCCTTGGCGAACAGGCGCGCCACATAGGACTGCTCCGGATTGCCGCCGTTGGCCAGTTTGCGCGACTCGATGACCGCCGCCAGTCGATTTAATGTTTCACTCATTTATAGATGCTTTCAGGACTCTTCAACACCGGCTCGACCGCTTGCCAGACGCCGTCGGTGGAATCGCCTTCGAATTTCTGGAAGAAGCAGGAATGGCGTCCGGTATGGCAGGCAATATCATCGGTCTGCTCGACCTTCAGCAACACCACATCCTCGTCGCAGTCCAGCCGGATTTCATGCACTTTCTGGATATGCCCGGATTCCTCGCCCTTGTGCCAGAGCTTCTTGCGCGAGCGGCTCCAGTATACGGCCTCGCCCAGTTCCACGGTCCGGGCCAGCGCGTCGCGGTTCATCCAGGCGAACATCAATACGTCATTGCTGCCCACTTCCTGCGCAATCACCGGCACCAGGCCGTGCTCGTCCCAGCGCACCTTGTTTAACCACTTGAAATTTGCGCTCATGCTAGCCTCATCGGAATGCCCTGCTCGGACATGAAACGTTTTGCTTCCTGCACAGTGTGTTGACCGTAATGGAAAATACTGGCTGCCAGCACCGCATCGGCGCGCCCCAGCTTGATGCCGTCGGCCAAGTCCTGCAGGCCGCCGACGCCGCCGGAGGCGATCACCGGGATATTCACCGCATCCGAGACGCCGCGCGTCAGGCCGAGATCGAAACCGACCTTGGTGCCGTCGCGGTCCATGCTGGTAAGCAATATCTCACCGGCACCGAGGCTTTCCATTTTCTGCGCCCAGGCAATTGCATCCAGGCCGGTGGCGTTGCGGCCGCCGTGCGTGAAAACTTCCCATTTGCCGGGGGCGGTTTGCTTGGCGTCGATCGCCACCACGATGCATTGCGAACCGTATTTGTGCGCGGCATCGAACACCAGTTGCGGGTTGGTCACCGCCGAGGTGTTGATGCTGACCTTGTCGGCGCCGGCGTTGAGCAGGCGGCGCACATCTTCCACTGCGCGCACCCCGCCGCCGACCGTCAGCGGAATGAACACTTGCGAGGCGACTGCCTCGATGATGTGCAAAATCAGGTCGCGCCCGTCGGATGAAGCGGTGATGTCGAGGAAGGTAATCTCGTCGGCGCCCTGCTCGTCGTAGCGGCGGGCAATCTCGACCGGGTCGCCGGCATCGCGCAACTCGAGAAAATTGATGCCCTTGACCACGCGGCCGGCGGTGACGTCCAGGCAAGGAATGATGCGTTTGGCAAGTGTCATGGCTATTCTTCCGGCTGCTCGCTGAGCGCATCGGCGCGCTCCTGGGCCGACAGCAAATCGAGCGAGCCTTCGTAAATCGAGCGGCCGCAAATCACGCCCTCGATGCCCTCGTCCTGCACCGCACACAACGCTTCCACGTCGCTGATGTCGTGCACGCCGCCGGATGCGATGACCGGAATCCTGACCGCCTGCGCCAGCTTCACCGTTGCTTCCACGTTGACGCCGCCCATCATGCCGTCGCGGCCGATATCGGTATAGATGATGGCTTCTGCACCATACCCTTCGAACTTTTTGGCCAGATCGATCACTTCATGACCGGACAGCTTGCTCCAGCCGTCGGTGGCGACCTTGCCATCCTTGGCGTCGAGGCCGACGATGATCTGGCCCGGGAAGGCGCCGCAGGCGTCATGCAGGAAGCCCGGGTTCTTCACCGCGGCGGTGCCGATGATGATGTAGCTCAAACCGCTGTCCAGATAGCGTTCTATCGTGTCCAGGTCGCGAATGCCGCCGCCCAGCTGGACCGGAATTTCCTCGATATCGTTCTCGAGCGCGAACTCGCGCACCATCTGCAGGATCGCTTTCACCGCGGATTCATTCTTTGGCTTGCCGGCGAAAGCGCCGTTCAGGTCCACCAGATGCAGGCGGCGCGCGCCCTGCAGCAGCCAGTGGCGCGCCATGGCGGCCGGGTCTTCGGAAAATACGGTGGCCTGGTTCATGTCGCCTTGTTTCAGGCGTACGCAGTGACCGTCTTTAAGATCGATTGCAGGGATGAGCAGCATGGCGAGCTTTGGAAAAGTTAAGGTTGAAAGGAATGAACGGTTATCACGTCAGCGTGGTACGGGAATCAAGGTTTCCAGTTGACGAAATTGCGGTACAGCCGCAATCCGGCCGCAGCGCTTTTTTCCGGGTGAAACTGGGTCGCGAAAATATTCTCGCGCGCCACCGCGCAAGCAAACGCAGTACCGTAATCGGTCTGCCCCACGGTGTCGGCCGCAACGGCCGGCCGCGCATAATAACTGTGCACAAAATAGAAATAACTGTCGTCGGCGATGCCGTCCCACAGTGCATGCGGATGCATTTGCCGGACCCGGTTCCAGCCCATCTGCGGCACCTTGAAGCGCGAGCCGTCCTGCTGCAACTGGCCGTCCAGACGGAAACGCACGACCTGGCCCGGCAACAATCCGAGCCCGGGCGTGTCGCCCTCCTCGCTGCTGTCGAACAACATTTGTTCGCCGACGCACACGCCAAACAGCGGTTTGCTGCGCGCCGCTTCCAGCAGCGCCTGTTGCAAGCCGGATTCGCGCAGGCAGCGCATGCAGTCCGGCATCGCGCCCTGGCCGGGCAGGACGATCCGGTCGGCGGCGCGGATATCGGCGACCGCGCCCGAGATCCGCACATCCGCTTCGGGCGCGACATGGCGCAAGGCCTGCGCCACCGAGCGCAAATTGCCCATGCCGTAATCCACCACAACGATTTTATTCATATTTACAATATAACTTGATAATCCAGATGCCGAGCGGATCGATCCGATCCGCAGCAATGCTTACAGGCTGCCTTTGGTCGAAGGGATGGTTCCGGCGGCGCGCGCATCGAGCTCGGTGGCCATGCGCAATGCGCGTCCGAAAGCCTTGAACACCGTCTCGCACTGATGATGCGCGTTGTCGCCGCGCAAGTTGTCGATATGCAGCGACACCAGCGCATGGTTGACGAAGCCCTGGAAGAATTCGTGCACCAGATCGACATCGAAGCCGCCGATCATCGCACGCGTGAATGGCACGTGGAACTCCAGCCCGGGACGACCGGAAAAATCGATCACCACCCGCGACAGCGCTTCGTCCAGCGGTACATACGCGTGGCCGTAACGGCGAATGCCCTTCTTGTCGCCGATCGCCTTGGCGAATGCCTGGCCCAGCGTGATGCCGACGTCTTCCACCGTGTGATGGGCGTCGATATGCAAATCGCCGTCGGCCTCGATGTCGAGGTCGATCAGGCCGTGGCGGGCGATCTGGTCCAGCATGTGGTCCAGAAAAGGCACGCCGGTTGCGAGTTTCTGTGCGCCGCTGCCATCCAGATTGATGGCGACGCGGATTTTCGTTTCATTGGTATTGCGGCTGACTTCTGCAATGCGCGCGGTGGAGATGTTCATTGGGTTGCCATGGTTACGTTGCTTTTACTGTACTAACGATGCTTTCAGCGCATCGAGGAATTGCCTGTTCTCATCCGGCGTGCCGACGGTGACCCGCAGGCAGTTTTTCAATAATGGGTGCATTTTACCGACATTTTTGATTAAAACCTTGCGCTCCAACAGCTTGTCGAACACATTCTGCGCATCGATGTGGGCGGATTGCACCCGAATCAGCAAAAAATTCGCAGCCGAAGGAAAAACCATGATTTCCGGCAAGGCTGCCAAGGCGTCGGCCAATCGCGCGCGCTGGTCGCGCAGCGCCTGTGCCTGCAGCTCCAGCACATCGGTGTGCCGCAGCACGAACTGCGCGGCGGCTTCGGTCAACACATTCACATTATAAGGCGGGCGCACCTTGTCGAATTGATCCAGCAAGGCCTGACTGGCCGCCATGTAGCCCAGGCGGATGCCTGCCAGGCCGAGCTTGGAGACGGTGCGCATCACCACCAGATTATCGAATTGCGCCAGTCGCGGCATCCAGCTCGAAGGCGCAAACGGCTGATAGGCTTCATCCGAGACCACGATTCCGCTTTCGCCGACCGCGCGGATGATCTGCTCGATGGCGTCGGCGTCGTACAAGGTGCCGGTCGGGTTATTCGGATACGCCAGATAGACAATCGACGGCCGGTGTTCGGCGATCGCATCCAGCATCGCGTCCAGATCCAGCGTGAAATCGGGCTTTAACGGCACGCCGACGAATTCGAGCCCGGCAAATTGGGCCGACATCGCATACATCACGAAGCCGGGGACCGGTGCCAGCACCTTGGCGCCCGGTTTCGCGCAGGCAATCGAAATGATGCTAATCAGTTCATCCGAACCATTGCCCAGCACCACGTCGAAGCCGGCCGGCACGCCGAAGCGGGCGCAGATTGCAGTCTTCAGCGCGGTGTAGGACGGCACCGGATAACGGTTCAGCGCGACTTCGGCCAAATGCCGGCCCAGTTCCTCGCGCAACGCCGGCGGCAGCGGATACGGATTTTCCATCGCATCGAGCTTGACGAAGCCGCTGGAATCGGGAACGTGATAGGCGGATAGTGCACGGACGTCGGGACGGATGATGTTGTCAATCAGGGACATGAAGGTGGCTAAGTGTTATCAAATACAAGGTTATCGAATGCGAGTGCCTGTTGCGCGGGATCAGCAGCGGAATTTGCTGGCGTCAGGTCTGCTGCGGCTTTTTTCCGGCTGCCTTTTTTAATACTGGTGAGCTTGGCCCGCACCGGCTCGGTTGGCTGGTTGCCTTGGGCTGTTAATTGCGCCTCCGGCGCGGTCAGACGTGCATCGATTATCGCGCAATATGCGGGATTCAACTCGAAGCCGACAAAATCCCGGCCGCAGCGTTGCGCTGCCACCGCCGTGGTGCCGCTGCCCATGAACGGATCGAGCACCACGCCGCCGGGCGGGCAGGACGCGCGGACGATGCGCTCGACGATTTCCAGCGGCTTCTGGGTCGGATGTTCGGCGCGCTCCGGATGCTCGCGATGCAGGCGCGACACGCTCCACACATCTTTCGGGTTATAGCCCAGTTCCAGCCACTTGGCGCCGACGAAAATCGAGCGCGAACGGGCTTTCTTGGTTTCGGCGTCATACGGAATCCGAACCGCATCCAGATCGAAGTAATAGCCCTTTTGCCGGGCGAAAAAACCGATGGTGTCGTGCACCGAGCTGAAGCTGCGGATGCTGCCGCCCATCGACGGCACCCGGCGGTCCCAGATGATCTCGTTGAGCATCGTCATGCGCTGCTTGAGCATGACGAAAATCTCCGGCGAATAGCGCCAAGTCAAAAAAATGTACAGGCTGCCGCTGGCTTTGAGCTTCGGCAATGCCGCATCGATCCACTGTTCGGTCCAGCGCAGATAGGCGTCGGCCTCCATCTTGTCCGAATCGTTGCCGTAATCCTTGCCCAGCCCATACGGCGGATCGGCCACGATCAGGTCGATCGAATCGTCGGGAATGCGCGCCAATCCCGCCAGCGCGTCTTCGCAATGGATCAGATTACGCCATCCGGTCATTGGAGAGATTCCTGTTGAGAAAATATACTAACTATTGTATTTTTAAAGCCGCACTGGATATATGCGGAAAAACCATGTTTTATGCACATACTCCACTTAAAATTTAAGCGCACGGGTAATGCCGGAGTCATTTCAGCCGGTATTCGGCGCTGCGCGCATGTGCCTGCAAGCCTTCGCCGTAGGCCAGTTCGGCCGCGATCTTGCCGAGCGTCTGCGCGCCGGCTGCCGATACCTCGATCATGCTGGAGCGCTTCTGGAAGTCGTACACGCCGAGCGGCGACGAAAATCGCGCGGTGCGCGAGGTCGGCAGCACGTGGTTCGGTCCCGCGCAATAGTCGCCCAGCGCTTCCGACGAGAAGCGCCCGAGGAACATCGCGCCCGCATGGCGCACCAGGTCGGCCCATTGCTGCGGGTTTTCGGTGGAGATTTCCAGATGCTCGGCGGCGATCAGGTTGGCGATCTCGCATGCCTCAACCATGTCGCGCACCTTGATCAGCGCGCCGCGCTGGGTCAGCGAGGTGGCGATCACCTGCTTGCGCGGCATCTGATCGAGCAACTGGTTGATGCTGGCTTCGACTGCGTCGAGATACGCGGCGTGCGGGCACAGCAGGATCGATTGCGCCAGTTCGTCGTGCTCGGCTTGCGAAAACAGGTCCATCGCGATCCAGTCCGGGTCGGTGCTGCCGTCGCAGATGATCAGGATTTCCGACGGGCCGGCGATCATGTCGATGCCGACGGTGCCGAACACCCGGCGCTTGGCGGCGGCCACATAGGCGTTGCCGGGGCCGACGATCTTGTCGACCTGCGGGATGGTCGCGGTGCCGTAAGCCAGCGCGGCCACCGCTTGCGCGCCGCCGATGGTAAACACGCGGTCGACGCCGGCGATTGCCGCCGCCGCCAGCACCAGCGGATTTTTCACGCCGTCCGGGGTCGGCACCACCATGATGATTTCCGGCACGCCGGCAACCCTGGCCGGGATCGCATTCATCAGCACCGACGACGGATAGGCCGCCTTGCCGCCCGGCACGTAGATGCCGACCCGGTCCAGCGGCGTGACCTTCTGCCCCAGCACGGTGCCGTCAGGCTCGGTATAGCTGAAGCCGTCGGAGCCGATTTCCTGTTTTTGGCGCAGATGGTAGGCGCGCACCCGGTCGGCGGCAGCCTGCAATGCGCTGCGGCGCTGCGGCGCGAGGCCGTCCAGCGCGGCCTGCAGCTCGGCTGGCGCGATTTCCAGCGCCGCCATGCTGGCGACATCGAGCCGGTCGAAACGCTGCGTGTATTCCAGCACCGCGGCGTCGCCGCGCGCCTTGACATCGGCCAGGATGGCGGCGACCGCGTGCTCGATCGCGGCGTCGGTGCCGGCGTCGAACGCCAGCACTGCGTCTAATTGTGCGCGGAAGTCGGTGCCGGAACTGTCCAGCCGTCGGATTTGGATCGCCATAGATTGCCTTGCGTTTTCGATTATCGCTGCCAGAAAATTAATTATTCGGCCCTGATAGGAGTCATGCCAACCGAAGCATTCTTTGTAGGAGCGCACCCGGGCGCGACCGGCTTACACATCGCTACCGGTGGTCGCGCCCGGGCGCGCTCCTACCAAACCGCGTCATCGCAGTTTAGACTGATAAGCGGCCGAACAATTACCAGTAAAGCAATTAATACAGGGGTATGCCTAAAAACACTGCATTTCCCGCACAGATTCATTGCGGCATTAAAATATACAACATTCTGTATATTCGCTCAAACGATGCCGGCGGAGGCCTTCTCGAAGGCTTGCAGAATCGGCTGCAGCAGTTCGCGCTTCATTTTCAGCGCCGCCTGGTTGACCACCAGCCGCGACGAGATTTCCATGATCTGCTCGACTTCGACCAGGTTATTGGCGCGCAGCGTGTTGCCGGTGCTGACCAGATCGACGATTGCGTCCGACAGTCCGATCAGCGGCGCCAGTTCCATCGAGCCGTACAGCTTGATCATATCGACATGCACGCCCTTGGCGGCGAAATGCTCGCGCGCGATCTGCACGTACTTGGTCGCCACGCGCAGCCGCGCGCCGTGCCGCACCGCGCTGGCGTAGTCGAAATCGGCCTGCACCGCCACCGACATCCGGCAATGGGCGATATTCAGGTCGATCGGCTGGTACAGCCCTTCGCCGCCATGCTCGATCAGCACGTCCTTGCCGGCCACGCCGAAATCGGCGGCGCCGTACTGGACATAGGTCGGCACGTCCGAGGCGCGCACGATGATCACGCGCAAGTGCGGATTGGTGGTGGCCAGGATCAGCTTGCGCGAGGTTTCCGGATTTTCGGTCACGCGGATGCCGGCGGCTTCCAGCAGCGGCAGCGTCTCGTCGAAAATGCGCCCCTTGGACAGCGCCAGCGTCAGTTGTTGCATATCATTCATCATTGCACCCGCTTGATGTCGGCGCCCACGGCGGCCAGCTTCACTTCCATCCGGTCGTAACCGCGGTCCAGATGGTAGATGCGCTCGATCAGGGTCTCGCCCTGCGCGGCCAGCCCGGCGATCACCAGCGAGGCCGAGGCGCGCAGGTCGGTCGCCATCACCGGCGCGCCGACCAGTCGCTCGACGCCGGTGACGATCGCGGTATGGCCCTCGATGTCGATCGCCGCACCGAGCCGGTTCAGTTCTTGCACATGCATGAAACGGTTTTCGAAAATCGTCTCCGTCACATGACTGGCGCCGCCGGCGATCGCATTCAGCGCCATGAACTGGGCCTGCATGTCGGTCGGGAAGCCTGGATATTCGGTGGTGCGAAAACTCACCGCCTTCGGTCGCGACGCCATCTGCGCCCGCACCCAGCCGCTGCCGGAGGTCAGGATCACGCCGGCTTCGCGCAGTTTGTCGAGCACCGCATCGAGGATGTCGCTGCGGGTGTTCTGCAGCGTCACGTCGCCGCCCACCGCCGCCACTGCGCACAGGAAAGTGCCGGTCTCGATGCGGTCGGCGATGATCGGATGCGCGGCGCCATGCAGCGCTGAAACACCCTGGATCACCAGCCGGTCGGAGCCGATGCCGTCGATCCGGGCGCCCATCGCGACCAGCAGCTTGGCCAGATCGGTGACTTCCGGCTCGCGCGCGGCATTTTCCAGCACCGTTTCGCCGTCGGCCAGCGTAGCCGCCATCAGCAGGTTTTCGGTGCCGGTGACGGTAATCATGTCGGTCACGATGCGCGCGCCCCGGAGCCGCTTGGCTTTGGCGTGGATGTAACCGGCCTCGATCGTGATCTCGGCACCCATCGCCTGCAAGCCCTTGATGTGCTGCTCGACCGGACGCGAACCGATCGCGCAACCGCCCGGCAGCGACACCCTGGCTTCACCGAAACGCGCCAGCAGCGGTCCCAGTACCAGAATCGACGCGCGCATGGTCTTGACCAGCTCGTAGGGCGCTTCCAGCCGGTCGATCGCATCGCCCTGCAGCGTGCAGTGTTCGCCTTGCTGGGATATCTGCAAACCGATCTGGCGCAGCAGGCGCAACATGGTCGAGACGTCCTGCAAATGCGGCAGGTTCGACAGCATCAGCGGCTCGGCAGTCAGCAATCCGGCGCACAGAATCGGCAGCGCCGCGTTCTTGGCGCCCGAGATGGAGATTTCGCCGGACAAGCGGCGACCGCCGGTGATGAGCAGTTTATCCATGCTGGGCGAATTCTTCCGGAGTCAGGGTCTTCATCGACAGCGCATGGATTTCTTCGCGCATCCGCTCGCCCAGCGCCGCATACACGATCTGGTGGCGCGCGATTGGACGCTTGCCGGCAAATGCCTCCGACACGATGACCGCGCTGAAATGGCGGCCGTCGCCTTCCACTTCGAGATGGGTACAGGCAAGCCCTGCGGCGATATAGGTTTTGATCAGTTCTGGTGTAGTCGACACGATATATCTTTCTGGTAAACAGCGAATAAGGGCTGATGGTGACGGGTTAGTGGCGCAACTTGTAGCCGCGATTCAACATCTGGATCGCAAAGGCGGCCAGCAAAGCGGAAAAACCGGCCACAATCGCAAAACTAAGCAGCGGATTGACGTCGGACTGACCGAAGAATCCATAGCGGAAACCATCAATCATATAAAAGAATGGATTGAAATGCGAGACCGTTTGCCAAAAAGGCGGCAGCGAATGGATCGAATAGAAGACCCCGGACAAAAAGGTGGCCGGCATGATCAGGAAGTTCTGGAACGCTGCCAGCTGGTCGAATTTCTCGGCCCAGATGCCGGCAATCAGGCCCATCGTTCCCAGCATGAATGAGCCCAGCACCGCAAAGATCACGATCCACCAGGGCGCGATGAAGCCCACTTCGGTAAACCACACGGTGACGATGAAAACCCCGCCCCCGACCACCAGCCCGCGCACCACCGAGGCCAGCACATAGCCGGCAAACAGTTCCCAGTGCGACAACGGTGCCAGCAGCACGAACACCAGGTTGCCGGTGATCTTCGACTGGATCAGCGACGACGATGCATTCGCGAACGCGTTCTGCAGCACGCTCATCATCACCAGGCCCGGCACCAGGAAAGCGGTATACGGCACGCCCGGATAGACCTGCACATGACTCTCCAGCACATGGCCGAAGATCAGCAGGTACAGCAACGAGGTTATGACCGGCGCCGCGACGGTCTGGGAGGCGACCTTCCAGAAGCGCAGCACTTCCTTGTAGAACAGGGTCTGAAAACCTTTCGGTGCTGCCAACAGGCTCATCGCACCACCTCGGCATCCATGACTTGCAGAAACACGTCTTCCAGATCGGCCTGCTGCAACTGCATCTCATCGATCAGCGCGCCGCTGACCCGCACCGCGGCCAGAATCGGCTCGATTTCCGCATAGTCGTTGACCCGCAGCGCGTAGACATTGCCGGAAAGCGCTTGTTCCGGATGCATCAGCAGCGGCTGCAGCGCCGGCGGCAGGCCGCCATTGCGCAAATGCAACACCAGCACCGAACCGGAAATCCGCTTGATCAGCGCGGCCGTGGTATCGAGCGCGACCACCTTGCCATGCTTGAGCATCGCAATCCGGTTGCACAGCGCCTGCGCCTCTTCCAGGTAATGGGTGGTCAGCACCACGGTGTGGCCTTCGCGGTTCAGGCGCGCGATGAATTTCCACAGGGTCTGGCGCAGCTCGACATCGACCCCGGCAGTCGGTTCGTCCAGCACGATCACCGGCGGCTTGTGCACCAGCGCCTGCGCCACCAGCACGCGCCGCTTCATGCCGCCGGACAGCGCGCGCATGTTGACATCGGCCTTGTCGGTCAGGTCGAGGTTGGCCATCACCTCGTCGATCCATTTGTCATTGTTGTTTAGTCCGAAATAGCCGGATTGCAGGCGCAGGGTTTCGCGCACGCTGAAAAACGGGTCGAACACCAGTTCCTGCGGCACCACGCCGAGTTGCTGGCGCGCGGCACGGAAATCGGTGACGACATCAAAGCCCTGCACGGTAACGCGGCCGGCATCGGCCCGGGTCAGGCCGGCAATGATCGAAATCAGCGTGGTCTTGCCGGCGCCGTTGGGTCCCAGCAGGCCGAAGAACTCGCCTTCCTCAATCGATAGCGAAACGCCGCCCAGCGCCTGCAGCGATTTATAACGTTTTTCGACCTGGGTTATCTGAATGGCAGCCATGGTGGCTTGATACGCTTTACACAAGAGATGGGCCGGGATGCGCGGGGATTGTCACCCATCGTTGACGGCAAAGCTGTTGATTATAGGAGATTTCAGGGGTTAGGGGCTGGCAATGTCGCCCGCTCCAACGGCCGGCGAAAATTCCACCCCAATACATGAAAGCTCCCATGGCCGCCCTCTCCCCCAACCCCTCTCCCGCAGGCGAATCGCATGGCGATTCGGGCACCAGGAAAAGCCATGCCGGGAGAGGGGAGCGAAGTGAGTCGCTATGCGACTTTCACGTAAAATCAGCGATCGCGCGGATGGTCGCCGGCGTCCGTCGGCAACAGCGGGTCGACGCCGTACAGCGCAATCAGGCTGCGCAGATTGTCGGGCAGGTTGCGGAACGTCAACATCTGCTTACGTGCGCCGGCAGCACGCTGCCAAGCCAGCAGAACCGCAACTGCCGACGAGTCGATCGTCGTGACCAGGGCCAAGTCGATTGCCGATTGCTGCTGCGCCAACGCCTGCAAGCCCTGCTCCAGCACGGCTGTGGCGTTGCTGACGGTGAGCGAGTCGCCGGGCTGGAACAGCGGTGCCGGCATCAGGATGATTTTGCCGGTTTCGCGGCGCCGGTTGCCAGCTGCTTGTTCTTTTCGGACAAGACCTTGATCAAGCCGTCGATGCCGGATTTGCTGATTTCAGCGGAAAAATTGCCCTTGTAGGTTTGTACCAGCCAGGCGCCCAGCACATTGATGTCATAGATTTTCCAGCCGGCATCTGTTTTTTTCAGCCGGTAATTCAGCTGGATCGGCTCGCCGCGCGCTTGCAGCACCTGCGAGCGCACTTCGACGTCGGTATCGGCGGCGGCGGCGCGGAATGGCCTGAAGTCGAGCTTCTGATCCCTGACCTGAGAAATCGCGCCGGAATAGGTGTGGACCAGCAGATTGCGAAATTCAACGGTCAGCTGTTTTTGCTGTTCCGGCGTGGCTTCGCGCCAGTGGCGCCCTGCTGCCAGCGCGGTCATCCGCTGAAAATCGACGTAGGGCAGGATTTTCTCTTCGACCAGTGCCAGCACCCGTTTCTGGTCGCCGCCCTGGATTTCGCGGTCGGCCCTGGCAATCTCCAGCACTTCCTGGCTGATGCGCTTGACCATCGCATCGGGCGCCTCCTCGGCGGCCTGGGCGGTTGCGGCAAACGCCAGCGTAGCGAGGGCGAAAACGGTAACGAGAAATCTATTCAGGTTTTTCATATTCATAATTTTCTTAATTTTAAAATGTGTCGCTGCAGACATGCTGAAACAGTTTGACTTGGGAAATAGTGCGAGGTTCCCCGCCCGGCGGCAAGCCGGCTGCCGGGCGCCGCATCCGCTAATCGTCGTAATCCGCTGCGCTGCTGCCATTGCGCACCAGGCTTTCGCGCCGCTGCAGATAGGCGTCGCGGGTAAACGAATACTTATCCAGCGCCGCATCCTCGATCATAGAAGAGGCGCCCAGCAGCGCCGCACGCTGGTCGACCAGACGCAAGCCGGTGCCGATATTGCGCACATGGACCGGATCCTTGTAGCTCCACAGGTCGGCCGAAAAATCGACTGGAAACGCTGCAGTGTCGCGCACGGTCGAAGAACCGAACACCGGCAACACCACATACGGCCCCGACTTCAAGCCCCAGACCCCCAGGGTCTGGCCGAAGTCTTCCTTGTGCTTGGGCAGACCCGCTTCGGAACCGATATCGAGCACGCCCACAAAGCCCATCGTGCTGTTGATCGCCACTCGCATGATGTCGGTCAGCCCATCTTCCAGCTTGCCTTGCAGCAAGTTGTTGACTGCAGTCCAGACGTCGCCGATATTGCCGAAGAAATTCCCGACTCCGGTCTGCACGAACGATGGCAGCAGATCCCGATACACGGTCGCTGCCGGCTTCACAAGCACCAGGTCGAGCTTGTCGTTGAAGCTGAACATGGCCCGGTTATAGCTTTCCAGCGGGTCGTGGGGATGACTGCCGGTAGCGCAGCCGGACAATCCCAGCGCCAGGCCGAGTAGCGTGATTCGGTACGTGATTTTCATTGATTGCCTTCCTTTCCTTCTGCCACCTTGCTGAACAGGAACTGGCTGATCAGGTTTTCCAGCACTATCGCCGATTGCGTCATGCTGATCCGGTCGCCGGCGGCCAGGTTAACGGTGTCGCCGCCCGCTTCCAGACCGATGTACTGCTCGCCCAGCAAGCCGGAGGTCAGGATTTTGGCCGAGGAATCCTTCGGAAACTTGAAGCGGCTTTCCAGATTCAGCGTCACCTGCGCCTGGAAAGTCTTGTCGTCGAAGCGGATCTCGCCCACCCGTCCGACCACCACGCCGGCGCTTTTGACCGGCGCGCGCGGCTTCAGGCCGCCGATGTTGTCGAAGCGGGTCATGACCGGATAGGTTGTATCAAACGAAAGCGTGCTGCTCATATTGCCCACTTTCATGGCCAGGAACATCAGCGCCGCCGCCCCCAGCAATACGAACAGACCAACCCAGACATCAAATGATTTTCGCTCCATGAAATGCTGCCTTCTTCCGCTGATTATCCCAATTATCTGGGGTATATTAAAAAATACTGGATTTACCGCACATAAAATGTGCGACTTAAAAAATACTGAACAATGTATATTTTCAGCGCTGCCCGACTACTTTACTTGTTAAACATCAGCGCGGTCATCACGAAATCGAGCCACAACACCAGCAATGACGATACCACTACCGTGCGGGTGGTGGCACGCGCCACGCCTTCCGGCGTCGGTTGCGCTTCATAGCCCTGATATAGCGCAACAAATGTCGCTGCGACCCCGAACACCACGCTCTTGATCACGCCGTTGGCGATATCGTCCCAGAGATCCACCCCGGCCTGCATTTGCGACCAGAACGCGCCCTCATCGACGCCGATCAGCGGCACGCCGACGAAATATCCGCCCAATACCCCTAAAGCGCTGAACACCGCCGCCAGCAGCGGCATCGCGACGATACCGGCCCAGAAGCGCGGCGCGATCACGCGCTGCAGCGGGTCGACCGCCATCATTTCCATCGCCGACAATTGCTCGCCGGCCTTCATCAAGCCGATTTCCGCGGTCAGCGAAGTGCCGGCGCGGCCGGCAAACAGCAGCGCGGTCACCACCGGCCCCAGTTCGCGCGTCAGCGACAGCGCCACCAGCAAGCCCAGCGACTGTTCGGAACCGTATTTATTCAGCGTGTAATACCCTTGCAAACCCAGCACGAAACCGACGAACAGGCCCGATACCGAGATGATCACCAGCGAATAGTTGCCGATGAAGTGAATCTGGTCGGTCACCAGGCGCGGCCGCCGCCACAAGCCGCCCGAAGCACGCAAGATCGCCAGAAAGGCGGTCGCGGTATACCCCAGATCGGCCAGAAAGATGCGCGCGCCCCCGCCTAGCGCCGTCAGCAGACGCAGTATCATGAGCGCGCCTCCAGCCCCAGATCCGCCGCCAGCGTGCGGCCCGGATAATGGAACGGCACCGGACCATCGGCTTCCGCATTGATGAACTGCTTGACGAAAGGATCGGTGGACGCCTGCAGTGCGGCCGGCGTGCCTTCGGCGACGATTTTCCCCTGCGACAGAAAATAGATGTAATCGGCAATCGCAAACGATTCATGCACATCGTGCGAGACCAGGATCGAGGTCGAACCGAGCGCATCGTTGAGGCGCCGGATCAGGTTGGCGATCACGCCCATCGAAATCGGGTCCAAGCCGGCGAACGGCTCGTCATACATGATCAGCTGCGGGTCCAGCGCAATCGCGCGCGCCACCGCGACCCGCCGCGCCATGCCGCCGGAAATCTCGGCCGGCTTCATCTGTGCGGCATTGCGCAAACCCACCGCGTGCAGCTTCATCAACACCAGATCGCGGATCATCGCCTCGGCAAGGTCGGTATGCTCGCGCAGCGGAAAGGCGACATTCTCGAACACGGTCAAGTCGGTAAACAGCGCGCCATGCTGGAACAGCATCCCCATCTTGCGCCGTAGCGCATACAGCGCCCTGGCATCGAGCGACTGCACCGCCTGCCCGTCCACCTGCACCGAGCCGGACCGGGCCCGAATCTGGCCGCCGATCAAACGCAGCACCGTGGTCTTGCCGGAGCCGGAACCGCCCATCACCGCCACCACCTTGCCGCGTGGAAAGCGCATATTCAGGCCGTCCAGGATCCGCCGTTCGCCATAGGCGAAGCTGAGGTTGTCGATTGCGACCAGGGGAGAGGGGTCCGATTGCACGTTTGCGTTGGCCAGCGAGGCGCTATGAAAAGCGCAATTATAAATGGAATGTTGCGCTGCAGCTTGATCGGCCCGACATCGGGTGCGCGACTGCCCGCAGCAGGATTAGCCACGAAAAACACGAAAGACACGAAAAACCACTGTTTGCATCTCTCCCAGGCAATAGCCGCGGTTGAATCGGGCGGGGTGTTGTCCGCCATTTTGAAGGGCAAAGGCGCTGCATTTTTTATCGAGTTCGAGAGGCGAGCCGGTTTTGCCGAGCCTGTGACGGCGAACGGCCGCAAGCCGCGCGCTTTCCGCAACCCGGTCAAAGCGCTTGATTGGGCTAACGCTTTATCGGCCCAACATTTCTGCGAACAATGTCGGGCCCGTTTGGAAGTCATTTTTCAAGATGCTCCTCGCGTGGAAGACCGGACCCTGTTCCGGCCTGGTTTTTGCTCAGTAAAAAATCCATGCCGCTGATGAATTTTCCGTCGGGCAAGATTGTGATCACACGCACGCCCGGATCGATCAGGCCGAACTGTTTCAGCTGCTCCGGCGATACCCGCAAGTAGTAGCTGCCCTGCGCTACCGCCGGAACAATGTAATAACCGTCCGAACTGCTTTTGATGGTAGACACCACCCTGCGGTCGAGGTCAAGCAGTTCAATCCCCACATCGCCTATGCCGCGCCTGGAGGTTTTTTCGACAAGGTAAACCGTACCGTCGATTTCGCTGGTCAGGATGACGGCAAAGTCAAGTTCTGCGACATGGCCCGGACGCGGAACCAGGCGCACGCCCTTCTGCTGGGGTGCCCAGTAGGGGTCCTCCAGCGTTTGCGTGTCGATCGCAATATCCACGTTTTGCCTGATCGGCAAACGGTCCAGCCATGCAATACCCGAAGCGTCCGTTCGCACCGGCGCCCTGCTTCCGTTGACGGTAAGCGCGGCGTTCTCGATCGGCTCGTCGCCGGAGTCCATGATCCCGTTGGCGTTGTTGTCCAGAAAAACACGCACCGACGCAGCGCCGCTGTCTGCTTTGGGCAGCGCATCAAAACGCCACTGTGCCTGGCGGGGTTCCCTGCCCATCGCAATGAAGAGTTGCAGGCCCACAGCAAACTCCCCGCGGCTTGAATAACTCGTGCTCAGGCCCAGCCCGTAGCTGCCCAGGCTTTTGTTCAGGCCCGCCGTATACAGCGTCTGGTGGCTGCTGACCGAGCGAACCAGGCCCAGGTTCAGCAGGTAAGCCGCGCCCAGGCGCTTGTCGCCCGAGAGCACGACGGTTTCCAGTTTTGCTTGAGGTTTCAGGCTGTAGCCCAGCTGGCCGCTCAGCCCGATGACGCCGACCCGGTGGCTCAGTTGCAGGGCACCGCTGGCCGACGTGCTGCCGCCTGATGTTTGCCAGCTCAGCTGGTTGACCACCGAGGTTCGGTTCACATAGGCGGCCACACGGCCGCTCAAGGCCAGATTTCTGCTGCCTGACCGGAACTGCTCGCGCTGCACCTCCAGGGTCACCGGCAGGCGCGGCAGAAATCCGGTCGCAATTGCGCCGTCCAGCCGCAGTTTGTCGCGCGTGCGCAAAGGATCGGCACTGGGTAAGAACAGTTCACTGTTGAAATCATTGAGTCGCATGTGGCTATAACTCATCGCGAGGCTGCCGACCCGGGTCTTCAAGCCCGACTCGTTGAGCCAGCCGCCATTGGGCGATCTGAAAAAATCGCTGCTGACAATGAACGACTGCCAGAATGCACGTAGCCCCAGGTTGGTGTAAAGCTGTCCGTCGGCGGTGTTGCTGCCGGCTACCGTTGCGGTGTCTGTGCCTGCCGGCGCCGACAAGCGGACCAAACCGCCGGTACCGGTCAGGTATGTGTTCAGGCCCCATTCAAATTGGGCCACCGAGCGCGGCTGGCCCGCGCTGTCCTGATGCTGGGCGAGGTTGTAATAAAACGCACCGGGCGGCGTGCTCGATTGCTCCAGCAAAAAACTCCGCGTCTCCACCCGCTGCTGGCCTAGGGGACCGTGAAAGATCAGGCGGAATTCATTGAACCCATAGACCAGGGGCTGGTCGTCGAAGCTATAGCGGCCGTCCGCACGCGAGATCTGGAAACCGACCAGGGCCTCATTGAAATACAGCTCCACGTCCCAGCCGGGCGGCAGGTCGCCCTGCAGCGTATGGCGGTCAAAGCTGGTGGGTTGGGTAATCGGACGGTTGCTCAGCGTCAGCCCATAACCGTTGCCGGTCGGGCTGCGGCTGGCGATGTTGGCCACGCTGGGCAGCGAGACACCGCTGCCGAACATCACCGAACTGGCATGCAAAGGGCCGAACAGGCCCGCCTCGGGATCGTGGCGCGCCAGCGTGAAGCGCACATCTGGCGACGGGTCCTGCTTGGTGCTGCTGACAAACAGCGCCGACTCCATGCCGAGCAGATCGCCGGTCAGGTAAGCGGTGTAGCTGACACTGGTCTGCCGGCTGCCATTGCCGGTTCTGAGTGCTACCCCCAGCGTCTGGTCAATAAAAGGCACGCCCAGCAGCCGGTAGGGCATGTCTTGGCGCGGGTAGCCCGGGTCTTCGTAGCCGGTGCGGGGGCTGGCCTTGGCACCCAGGCGCTCGCGTTCCAGGCGCTCCTGCAAGGGCAAGCGCTCCCTGGGTCGCACCTGCAGTGTCAGGCTGGACAGGTCCACCTCAAAATCCAGCGGCAGCCAGCGCGACAGCAGCGTGCTGGCGACATAAATATCATCGCTGCGCAGCCGAACCAGCGCCGGGTCAAACACCTGGATCTGGTCGGCCAGCGCGATCCTGGCGTGCGCCACGTCCAGACTGAAGCCGCGCGCTTCGCTCAGCACAAAGCCATCCGCCGTGCCTTGGCGGGGCTGCGCTCTGATCGCCAGGGTCAGCAGTCTGGCCAGTTCGCCGAGCGGTAAAAATGTCTCCCGGCCGTATTGGTAGGTCGTGATCGCCTCGGCCAGCACATGCTCATCCAGCCGCACTTCCAGCAGCACCAGATTCGGGTCATCAGCGCGCCGCAGCGGCAGTGGGCCCCCAGCGGGTGACGCCGGTGGGGCCGCTGGCGCCGCCAATTGCGGCAAGCGGGGCATTTCGGCGGGTGGGGGAAAGGGCGCGGCCCCGGCAGGCGGGGCAATGTCCAGTACCAGCCTGTAGCCATGCCCTGCGTCCGGCTTGAGCGCGCGAATGCTGGGCTCGGCCTCACCCTTGAGGCCGAATTCCAGTTGCACCGCCTCCGCGCCTGACGCTGACGGCCTGATCTGCATCGGTTTCATGGTGGGATGATCGGCAGCAACCCGGTCTGCCAGGCCCGCCAGCACCGGGTTGAGCACCACGCCTTCGAGTTCCAGTGCCACCCGTTCTGGGTTCCGCAAAATAACCAGGCTGAAGCGAATCTCAGTCTTTGACTCGAGCACGATGCGGGTATGGTCTTGGGCCCGTTCCAGCGACGCCGCGCTGATCATGGTGCTGGCCAGCGCGATGCCCGGCGCGAGCAGCAGCAGAAGGAGAAGTCCCGGCCAGGCCCGGCGGCGGTGGACCCGCTCAGGCGCCACCCTATGTGCGGTGCGGCGGGGAATGGAATGGCAGATCATGATGACGCTGCGGCGTCATTGCTGGCGCGCGTAACCCTGTGCCTGTGCCGCTCAGGGCAGTTCAATCGCCGCTTCTGCCAGCAGCTTGCCGCCCGCCTCCGGGCGTTCCCGGAAGGTCACACGCAGCAGGCCCCGTGCCAGCACCAGCCCTGCCGGCGGCTGCAGCGCCAGCTTGGCGCGGCGCAAGGGATTGGGGGTGTACACCGCCACGCCGCCGGCTTTGCCGACTTCCTGCACGGTACCGCCCTGCGGCGTGAACGTGGCACCCAGGTCTCCATAGACCGAGCGGTTGCCGCTGCGCTGCAGCACGACGGCCAGCGTTGCAGCCTGGCCGGCCGTGGGCTTGAGCAGTTCAAGGCCAGCCAGTGTCAGGTTGGCCGCCGTCTCACCGTGGCGCACGATGACCGGAATCGATACGCCGATCAGCGCCTTCAGTTGTACACCCATCTCGCCCGCGATCGGCTTGGGGCCTTGGGCGTCAAGGCTGCGTGCACCGCCGGCCTCGGGAACCCGGTCAAACTGCAGGTGCGAGCGGTACTCCCCCGCTGGCAGATCCGCCGGTTTGCGCAACGACATACGCACTGTTTGGCCAGTCCCTGGCGCCAGCACCACCTGGCGCGGCGAATAGCGCAGCAATGCGCCAGCAAACTGCTCGCCCGGCAACGGGCTGTCGACCGTGGAAAACTCCCCGATCTCGCTCATGCGCCGGTTCACCAGGCTGATACGGTAGGTTGCTGTTTCCTGCCCGTTGTTGATCAGTTCCAGTTGTGCGGCACGCTGGTTTTTGTCGAACACGATACGGGTGGGGTATAGCATCAGGTCGGCCGATGCGGGAGGCGCGGCCAGCAGCATGAACAAAGCGCCCAGCAGCAAGCAGCAGCCCTGCAGATCGAAGCGGCGCGATTGCATCGGCAAGCACGAAACATCCGCTGCTGGGGGGTGGGTACTAAAAATGGGAGGCAACATGCTTAGGTTCCTGAGTGTCTTGTGTGAAGGCCTTGATGGCTGGCCTGTAGCTGCGGTTTGAAACTGCTTCAGTTGTAGTTGACCGTGACGTCAAAACCACCGTTGTAGCTGCCGCTTGCCTGATTGCTGCCCACGCCGAGCGTGGCGCCGACCGATAGCGTTTGCGCCCCCCCGCCGCTCAGCGCGCCGGTCAGGTTCGGGCTGCTGGTGAAGTTATCGACCGCCATGCTGTTGACGCCACTCGTCATCGACACCACGCCATTGGCGGGCAAGCTGATGGCATAGGTCGCGTTGGGGGTACCGCTCACGCTGAACAACGCAGCGGACCCGCTGCCGGACGACACCAGAATGACGCCGCCACCCCGGCTGCGTACACCGGCAGCGCTGATGGTGACAGTCCCGCCGGTACCCGCCGCGAAGCTGCCAAAGGCCAGCGCCTGGGTGGCGGTCACAGTCTGCGCCCAGCTTACTGATGTGGCTGTCGCGGCGCATGCGATGGCGAACCAGACCCGGTACTTTTTCAATGCAGTCTCTCCCCCAGCGCATCGCCCTTTTGCGAGGGCGGCCTGCAGCATCGTTGAACAAGCAAAAAAGGCGGGAAACACCCGCCTTTTTTGCATTACTTTTCTGTCGGGCTTGCCTTGCCGCCCGACACATCCCGCTCGCAGGTTGCAGGCAGCCGACCTAGTTGTACGCAACCGTGACCGTGAAGGTTCCGGTGTACGCCCCGGCCACCTGGCTTGCTACCGTGGTGACGGTTGCACCCACCAGCAGGGTCTGTGCACCCGCCGTCAGCGTCCCCGTGCCAGAAGGGTTGCTGACAAAAGAACTCACGGTCATGTTTTTAGTGACGCCGACAGCATCGTCGGTCGAGATCGTGCTAGTGGTCGGCAGCGTAATGGCATAGGTCAGCGTGCTATCGCCTGTGACGGCAAAGCTGGCTGCGCCAAAGGCGTTCTGTCCCGTCCCTACGCCGAGTGCACCGGTCAGAGTTCGCGCACCAGCCGTGTCAATCGCCACCGTCTGGGCGGCTGCGCTGGTGGAAAACGATCCGAAGCGCAAGTTAGGGCTGCTGGCGGCGATGGCGATCGGGGTGACCACCGTCGCATCGGCAGTGCCCGTGCCATCTGCTGCGGAAGCGTTGATAACAAAGCCAGCGCCGCCCAGCACGACGGCTGATGCCAGTGCCGCCTTCAATGCGTGGCGGCCGAATGTCGAAAATTTTCCTGATTTCATGATTATTCCTTGGTTAATGAATCACATATACGTCAACAAAAATATCAACACGCGTCCGTAAGACCTTGCTTGCGTAGTTTCACTATAGTCCCACTATATAATTGCCTCAAGGAATTATTTCTCAAAAGAATCATTCAATCATAAACCACCAGTTAGCCGCAGGATGCTGGCGCGCGATACACCATAGGTCCGGACAGTGCGCTCACGAATGCCCATTCTTCCGCATGTCGATGATCTCATCGCACTGGCTGTCGGATGTCGTGCTTGGGCGGTCTTGCATCGGCTTGCCGTGGATCAGCCAATGGTGCTCGAACGCTTCCCGCAGTTGATCGCGTAAGACCTGGTCGTCCCACGGCTTGGTAAAGAATCGATACACGGCGCCGCCGTTGATCGCGTCAATGACCGAGGTCAGCTCCGTATAACCGGAGAGGATGATGCGTATCGTGTCAGGGTACAGTTCCTTCACCTTGCCCAAAAAAGCGGTGCCGGTCATCGAGGGCATGCGTTGATCGCTGACGATCACTTGCACCTTATGCGTGGCCAGCAATTCGAAGCCTTCGGCCGGTGTATGGGCCTGAAGAATCTGATAATCGTCCTGGCGAAACAGGCGTGCGAGCGCGCTGAGCACACTCGGTTCATCGTCGAGTAGCAACACGGTACGTTGCCGTCCAGCCGTCTCCGGCATCACGGGCAGGCCGACATTGCTCTGCAGCATCGCCGAGAGCGCGTCCGCAGCAACCGGCCGGCTGAAGTAAAAGCCTTGCACCGCGTCGCATTTATTGGTGCTCAGGAAGCCCAGTTGTCCCTGCGTTTCCACGCCTTCGGCAACTGTCTTCATCTTCAACGACTGGGCCAACAAGATAATGCCCTTGGTGAGCGATGCATCGTCGGCGTCGGTGGTGACGTTGCGGATAAAGCTGCGGTCGATTTTGAGAACATCGATTGGAAATCGCTTGAGGTAAGACAGGCTGGAATAGCCGGTGCCGAAGTCGTCGAGCGTTAGGACGACTCCGAGCTCTTTGATTTCACGCAGCGCTTTGAGCATGACATCGCTGTCGCTCATCAGCACGCTTTCGGTGAGTTCGAGCTCGAGATGGCGGGCAGCGAGTCCGGTCTCGGCGAGCACCTGACGCACCAGTTGCGCGATGTCTTGCTGTTCGAACTGGCGTACCGACAAATTGACAGCGACCGACAAGTCGTCAAAGCCCATATCGTGCCACTTCCTGGTCTGGGCGCAGGCCGTGCGCAAGACCCATTCGCCAATCGGGACGATCAGCCGCGTTTCTTCGGCCAGGCCGATGAAGCTGTCCGGCTGCACCATCCCATGCTCCGGATGGCGCCAGCGCAGGAGCGCTTCCACCCCGCTGACCCTGCCGCTGCGCAGATCGACCTTGGGCTGATAATGGACTTCGAATTGCTGGCGTTCGAGCGCCGTGCGCAGCGCATTTGCCAGCGTCACACGTTGCTTGGCGCGCAGACTCATTTCTTGCGCGTAAAACTGGAAACAGTTACGCCCTCTGTCCTTTGCGTCGTACATCGCGGCATCGGCGTTCTTGAGCAGCACATCATGGGTGTCGCCATCGTCGGGGAAGACGCTCACGCCGATGCTGGCGGTCACATGCAGTTCATGGGCGTCGGCGATGAAGGACTGGGCAAACGTGTCCAGCACTCTTTGCGCCATGCTGCCCACGTCCCTGCCGTCGTCGGCCAGGCCAAGCAGGACGAGCACGAATTCGTCCCCTCCCAGGCGCGCCACCGTGTCGCACTCACGGATCGCCCCCTTGAGTCGGGCTGCGACCATCTTGAGCAAGGAATCACCGACCGCATGGCCGAAGCCGTCGTTAATGAACTTGAATCCATCCAGATCCAGGCACAGCATGGCCAACTGTTGCCCGGTCCGGCGGGCCAGCGAGATCGACTGCGTCACGCGGTCGTTCAACAGAGTGCGATTGGGCAGGTTCGTCAGCGCATCGTAGTTGGTAAGGTAACCGATACGCGCCTCCATCCGCTTGCGCTGCGTGATATCTTGCAGCGTTCCGGACAACAAAACGGGCCGGCCATCGGCGTCGAACATGACTTCCGCTTTCCCATGGACGATGCGCTCAGTGCCATCCGGGCGCAGCAGGCGATGCTCGACATCATAAGCGCCCCCCTGTTCGAGCGTTTCTCGCAGCGCCGTTTCGATTTGTGGCCGGTCTGCCGGATGCACCAGCGCCAGGAAACCCTGATGGGTTTGTTCAAATGTCCCGGATCTGACCCCGCAGATCCGATACATTTCCTCCGACCAGGTTGTGCTGTCTGGCTCCACACGCCACTCCCAGCTCCCGACCGAGGTCAACCGCCGGGCTTTCGCCAACTGAAAGTCACTCCTGACGACATCGCGCAACAGGTCGCTCGCTTTCAACATGTAGCGCACCCGATGTCCCAATATCGGCCAATCGATCGGTTTGCCGATGAAATCGGTGGCGCCGGCTTCATAGGCCTGATGGATCGAGTCGCTGTCCTCGGGGGCGGTGAGCATCAGGATGGGAGTGAGCTCGGCGCCTGGAATCAGGAGCGCTTGGCGGCAGACCGCGAAGCCGTCCATGTCGGACATCATGACGCCAAGCAGGATGATATCGGGCCCCAGTGCCGCAATGGAGGACAGACCAGACGCCCCGCCGTTCGCCTCCTCCACCTGCAGCCCGAGCTTTTCCAGCGCGTCGCGGGCGAGCAGCCGGATCGACGGATCACCATCGATTACTAGCGCAATCGCTGCCTGTCCTGCCTGCCTGTACTTCATGCGCCGGACCTCCATAGAAAACCATTGTCGATGCATCGGTACGGTCCGCACCCGAGAACGTCGGCATGACCGGAAATAGCAATTCGTTTCATTGATGTTTCTGTATTCAATCCGAGGGTGCAGAAGCGCAATGTCTTGCTCGAAAGACCTGAATGGATTTTTTCAGGGCGCTAATTGCCGTAGAAAGCATCACGCTGTTTATATTGCATCATAGCAATTTTTTTTAATGAACGTACATACACATATTGCAATGCAGCGCGAACGATATTCTACGAACACTTTCAAAGTGTTATTAACAGCATCCGACAGCTTCTTGGCAGAAGTGTTTCCATGTTTGAAAAGTGCTACGAAATAAAGTATTTTCGTGTCTTTCGTGGACAATGTGCGTCAGAGATCACCAATAAACATGGGGTATGCAAAAAAACATGGCATTTCACGCATATATTTATGCAACAACAAAAAATACACATAACAGTATAAAAAACCTGCCGGATCTTGCGATGCGGCAGGTTTTTTTGTGACGGCAGGTCCAGTGTTAGCGCGGCAGCACCGAGCTCCCCATCAGGAATTCATCCACCGCACGTGCACACTGGCGGCCTTCGCGGATCGCCCATACCACCAGCGATTGGCCGCGCCGGATGTCGCCGGCGGCGAATACCTTGGCGGCCGAGGTTTTATAGCAACCGTCGCCGTCGGTCGTGGCGCGGGCATTGCCGCGCACGTCCTTCTCGACCCCGAACGCATCGAGCACCTGTTGCACCGGCGACACGAATCCCATCGCCAGCAACACCAGATCGGCCTTCATCGAGAATTCGGAATCCGGCACTTCGACCATCTTGCCGTCTTGCCACTCGACCCGGCAGGCGACCAGCTTTTCGACCTTGCCGTTCTTGCCTTCGAGCCGCTTGGTCGCGACCGCCCAATCGCGCTCGCAGCCTTCCTCGTGCGAGGAAGAGGTGCGCAGCTTGGTCGGCCAGTACGGCCACACCAGCGGCTTGTTTTCCTGCTCCGGCGGCTGCGGCATCAGTTCGAACTGGGCCACGCTGGCGGCGCCGTGGCGGTTCGAGGTGCCGACGCAATCGGAGCCGGTGTCGCCGCCGCCGATCACCACCACATGCTTGCCGCTCGCCTTGATCTGGTCTTTCAGCTTGTCGCCGGCGTTGACCTTGTTCTGCAGCGGCAGGAAATCCATCGCGAAATGCACGCCCTTCAGTTCGCGTCCAGGCACCGGCAAGTCGCGCGGCTGTTCCGCGCCGCCGGCGATGACGACTGCATCGAAATCTTTTTCCAGCTGCTCGGGAGCGATGGTTTCGGTCGCCCAGTTGTTCACGTTCTGCGGGAAATCCTTGCCGACGAACACGCCGGTACGGAACACCACGCCTTCGGCCTGCATCTGTTCGACGCGGCGGTCGATATGCGACTTTTCCAGCTTGAAGTCGGGAATGCCATAGCGCAACAAACCGCCGACCCGGTCGCTCTTCTCGAACACCGTGACGTCGTGGCCGACGCGCGCCAGTTGCTGGGCGGCGGCCATGCCGGCCGGGCCGGAGCCGACTACTGCCACTTTCTTGCCGGTCTTGCAGCCGGCCGGCTGCGCTGCAACCCAGCCGTTCTCCCACCCCTTGTCGATGATGAAATGCTCGATCGACTTGATGCCGACCGGCGCTTCATTGATGCCGAGCGTGCAGGCCGCCTCGCACGGGGCCGGACAGATGCGCCCGGTGAATTCCGGAAAATTATTGGTCGAATGCAAGGTCTCCAGCGCCGCACGGTAGTTGCCGTGATACACCAGATCGTTCCAGTCGGGGATGATGTTGTTGACCGGGCAGCCGTTGTTGCAGAACGGGATGCCGCAATCCATGCAGCGCGCACCCTGGATCTTGGCCGTGGCGTCGCTCAGGTGCAGCACAAATTCCTTGTAGTTCTTCAGCCGCGCGGCGGGCGGCAGATAAGTTTCTTCCTGGCGCTGGAATTCCATAAAACCGGTTACTTTACCCATTGTTATCCTCTGTCTTGTCTGTCCCTGCCTGCTGCGGCCGCTAACGGCCGCAGCAGGCGGGGAGTTCACCATGCAATTTATGCGGCGATTGTTTCCATGCTTTGCTCGTCGACGCCGGCATTCATCTCGGCCAGAGCCCGCTTGTATTCGGTCGGGAATACCTTGACGAATTGCTTGCGCGACTCATTCCAGTTATCCAGCAGGTGGCGGGCGCGGTTCGAACCGGTGTACTTGAAGTGACGCTCGATCAAGCCCTTCAGGATCGCCTCGTGGGTTTGCGCCTCGCCACCGCGTGCCACCGTATGCCAGATCGCGCGATCGACCGTGCGTTCCTGCTCGGCCGAGGACAGCACCGAATTCAGGTCCACCATCGCCATGTTGCAGCGGGTAGCGAACTGGCCGTCCGGATCGTACACATAGGCGATACCGCCCGACATCCCGGCGGCAAAATTGCGGCCGGTTTCACCCAGCACCACGACCGTGCCGCCGGTCATGTATTCGCAACCGTGGTCGCCGGTGCCTTCCACCACCGCAGTGGCGCCGGAGTTGCGCACCGCGAAGCGCTCGCCGGCCACGCCGCTGAAGAAGGCTTCGCCGGCAATCGCGCCGTACAGCACGGTATTGCCGCAGATGATGTTGTCTACCGCGCGGCCACGAAACTCGGTGTTCGGACGCACGATGATGCGCCCGCCCGACAGGCCCTTGCCGACGTAATCATTGCCTTCGCCGACCAGATCCAGCGTAATCCCGTGCGCCAGGAATGCGCCGGCCGATTGACCGGCGGTACCCTGCAACTGGATATGGATGGTGTCGTCAGGCAAGCCTGCATGACCATAGCGCTGCGCCACCTCGCCGGACAGCATGGTGCCGACCGTGCGGTTGACGTTCTTGACCGGCGAAATGAAGGAGACCCTCTCGCCCTTGTCCAGCGCCACCCTGGCCTGCGCGATCAGCTTGTGGTCGAGCGCTTTTTCCAGGCCGTGATCCTGCGCTTCGCTGTGCTTGTAAGGCACACCGGCAGCGACTTCCGGCTGATGGAAAATCCGCGAGAAATCCAGACCCTTGGCTTTCCAGTGCGAAATCGCCTTCGACTTGTCGAGCAGGTCGACGCGGCCGATCAGTTCGTCGTAACTGCGAATACCCAGCTGCGCCATGATTTGACGCGTCTCTTCGGCGACGAAGAAGAAGTAGTTGACCACGTACTCAGGCTTGCCCGAGAACTTCGCACGCAGCACCGGATCTTGCGTCGCAACCCCGACCGGGCAGGTATTCAGATGGCATTTGCGCATCATGATGCAGCCTTCGACCACCAGCGGCGCAGTCGCAAAACCGATCTCATCGGCGCCCAGCATCGCGGCAATCGCAACGTCGCGGCCGGTCTTCATCTGGCCGTCGGCCTGGACCCGGACCCGACCGCGCAAACCGTTCAACACCAAGGTCTGCTGGGTCTCGGACAAACCGAGTTCCCACGGCGTACCGGTGTGCTTGATCGACGACAGCGGCGAGGCGCCGGTGCCGCCATCGTGACCGGCAATCACCACGTGGTCGGCTTTCGCCTTGGAAACGCCGGCAGCAACCGTGCCGACCCCGACTTCGGACACCAGCTTGACTGAAATCGAGGCGCGCGGATTGGCGTTTTTCAGGTCATGGATCAGCTGCGCCAGATCCTCGATCGAATAAATATCGTGATGCGGCGGCGGCGAAATCAAGCCTACGCCCGGTACCGAGAAACGCAGCTTGGCGATGTACTCGGACACTTTTCCACCTGGCAACTGACCGCCCTCGCCGGGCTTGGCGCCTTGCGCCATCTTGATCTGGATCTGGTCGGCCGAATTCAGGTATTCCGCAGTCACGCCGAAACGACCGGATGCAACCTGCTTGATCTTCGAGCGCAGCGAGTCGCCTGCCAGCAGCGGGATATGCACGGCAACCCGGCTGGCGCCAATGATGGACGCCAGCGTCTCGCCCTGCTTGATCGGTATCCCTTTCAGTTCCTGCTGGTAGCGGGTCGGATCCTCCCCGCCCTCACCGGTGTTCGACTTGCCGCCGATGCGGTTCATCGCCACTGCCAGCGTGGCGTGCGCCTCGGTCGAAATCGAACCGAGCGACATCGCACCGGTGGCAAAACGCTTGACGATTTCCTTGGCCGGTTCGACTTCATCCAGCGCGATCGCCTTGCTCGGATCGATCCTGAACTCGAACAGCCCGCGCAGCGTCATGTGGCGGCGCGACTGATCGTTGATGATCTGTGCGTATTCCTTGTAAGTATTGAAGTTGTTGGAGCGGGTCGAATGCTGCAGTTTCGCAATCGCATCCGGGGTCCACATATGCTCCTCGCCGCGCACCCGGAACGCGTACTCGCCGCCGGCATCGAGCGCATGCGCGAGCACCGGGTCGTGGCCGAAGGCCTGATCATGCAGGCGCAGCGCTTCTTCGGCCACCTCGAACACGCCGATGCCCTCGACGTTGGACGCAGTGCCGCGGAAGTACTTGTCGACCAGCGACTTGTTCAGGCCGATGACCTCGAAAATCTGCGCGCCGCAATACGACATATAGGTCGAGATGCCCATCTTGGACATCACCTTCATCAAGCCCTTGCCGACCGCCTTGGTGTAGTTATAGATCGCCTTTTCAGCCGACAAATCGCCCGCCATGCCCTTGGCCAGTTCGGCCAGCGTTTCCATTGCCAGATACGGATGCACCGCTTCCGCGCCGTAACCTGCCAGCAGCGCGAAGTGATGCGTCTCGCGGGCCGAACCGGTTTCGACCACCAGCCCGGTCGAGGCGCGCAAGCCCTTGCTGACCAGATGCTGATGGACTGCGGAAGTCGCCAGCAAGGCCGGCATCGCGACCGACTTCGCATCCATCTTGCGGTCGGAAATGATCAGGATGTTGTGGCCGGATTTGACCGCATCCACCGCTTCCGCGCACAGCGACGCCAGCCGCGCTTCGATGCCGTCCTTGCCCCATGCAACCGGATAGCAGATATTCAGTTCATAGGATTTGAACTTGCCGCGGGTATGGGTGCTGATGTTGCGCAACTTCGCGATGTCGGTGAAATCGAGTACCGGTTGCGCGACTTCCAGCCGCATCGGCGGGTTGATGTTGTTGGTATCGAGCAAGTTCGGTTTCGGACCGATGAAGGACACCAGCGACATCACCATCGCTTCCCGGATCGGATCGATCGGCGGGTTGGTGACCTGCGCAAACAGTTGCTTGAAATAGCTGTACAGCGGCTTGAGCTTGCCGGACATCACTGCCAGCGGCGAATCGTTGCCCATCGAGCCGATCGCCTCTTCGCCGGAAGCCGCCATCGGCGCCATCAGGAACTTCAGGTCTTCCTGCGTATAGCCGAACGCCTGCTGGCGGTCGAGCAGGGACTCGGTCGCTTTTTCTTCGACGGCCTGGGCCTTGATCGCATCGAGCCTGATCCGCACCGAATTGATCCATGCCTTGTACGGCTTGGCATTGGCGTAGGTATTTTTCAGCTCCTTGTCATCGATGATGCGGCCGGCGTCGAGGTCGATCAGGAACATCTTGCCCGGCTGCAGCCGCCACTTCTGGATGATCTTCGATTCCGGAATCGGCAATACGCCGGACTCGGATGCCATCACGACAAAATCGTCGTCGGTGACGATATAACGGGCCGGACGCAAACCGTTGCGGTCCAGCGTGCCGCCGATATGGCGGCCGTCGGTAAACGCCATCGCAGCCGGGCCGTCCCACGGCTCCATCATCGCCGCATGGTATTCGTAAAACGCGCGCCGGTTGTCATCCATATAGGTATGGTTTTCCCACGCCTCGGGGATCATCATCATCATCGCCTGGGCAATCGGATAACCGGCCATCACCAGCAGTTCCAGCGCATTGTCGAAGGTCGCGGTATCGGACTGCCCCTCGAAAATCAGCGGATACAGTTTCTGCAGATCGTCGCCCAGCACCGCGGACTTCATCACGCCTTCGCGTGCGCGCATCCAGTTGAAATTGCCCTTGACGGTATTGATCTCGCCGTTGTGTGCAATCATCCGGTACGGGTGCGCCAGCGGCCATTCCGGGAAGGTATTGGTGGAGAAGCGCTGATGCACCAGCGCCAGCGCCGAAATGCAGCGCGCATCCTGCAGGTCGCGGTAATACACGCCGACCTGGTCCGCCAGCAGCAGACCCTTGTAGACGATCGTGCGGGCCGACATCGAGGTGACGAAATATTCCTGGCCGTGCAGCAGTTTCAGCGCCTGGATCGCATGCGCGGCCGATTTGCGGATCACATACAGTTTGCGCTCGAGCGCATCGGTGACCATGATGTCGGGACCGCGGCCGACGAAAATCTGGCGGATGAACGGCTCCTTGGCGCGCACCGTGGGCGACATCGGCATCTCCAGGTCGACCGGCACATCGCGCCAGCCCAGCACGATTTGCCCCTCGGCACGCACCGCGCGCTCCATCTCCTGCTCGCAGGCCATCCGGGATGCGTGCTCTTTCGGCAGGAACACCATGCCGACGCCGTATTCGCCAAGCGGCGGCAATTCGACGCCGTGCTTTGCCATCTCTTCGCGGTAATACCGGTCGGGAATCTGGATCAGTATCCCGGCGCCATCGCCCATCAGCTTGTCGGCACCGACCGCGCCCCGATGATCGAGGTTTTTCAGGATCAGCAAACCCTGTTCGATCACGGAATGCGTTTTGACGCCTTTGATATGGGCAATAAAACCGACGCCGCAGGCGTCATGTTCATTGGACGGATCGTACATACCTTGTGCGCGCATAGCCGTTCTCCACTGCTTGATAAGTTTGAGTGTGAAGAATAGTGCAGCGCAATAAAAAATTCAATAACAACAATTAGGGTCGGAGTAAAATTAAATGCGCATAACTTTATTATTTCAATTAAATAGGGACATAGTAATTTTGGCGATCTCAACAGAACTGCCGGGCGCGATACCGCCACATCGCAGCACGCTTGGCGTCAATTAATATACAGGATTAGGTATTTATTAATACGGCAATTAAATATTGCGGCAGTAGTGGTGTTTTTTCATATACTCCTTATATTTCTCGAAATTAGTGAGCGCTCGGTCGAATCCTCGTCCGGCGACATACATATGCCAATATTGGGTTTCGCTGCGCTCAGCACCAACCTTCCTATGTTGCACATAAAAATTGTGGTGGAGTATGCCAAATAACTTGCAATTTTGAGCGCCTGCATTTGTGAGCTGCCTGTGCGGCAGTGAACGTGACGTATTTGCAGCGCTATACATTGCTGGCTTTCTGAGCTGCCTGTGCGGCAGTGAACGATGCATCCGGCCAGCCGGTGACAACTTCGCTTTTCTGAGCTGCCTGTGCGGCAGTGAACTGCGCGTCGGTGCGGTGGTCGAAACCGTCTTTTTTCTGAGCTGCCTGTGCGGCAGTGAACGTCGTCGTCACCGTGTAGAACCCGGCTGCGATTTTCTGAGCTGCCTGTGCGGCAGTGAACTCCGCTAGCGCATACACGTATTTCCCGCGCTTTTTCTGAGCTGCCTGTGCGGCAGTGAACTTCCCGATGAACGACGCATCCCGCGTGTCGTCTTTCTGAGCTGCCTGTGCGGCAGTGAACCAGGGAACCCGCAACAAAGCCGACATCATAGCTTTCTGAGCTGCCTGTGCGCCAGTGAACCGGGCGCGCTACGGCAGCCGGATTGCCGGCACTTTCTGAGCTGCCTGTGCGGCAGTGAACTCCAAAGTTTGTTGACCATATAAGTGGAGATATTTCTGAGCTGCCTGTGCGGCAGTGAACAGGCCGAACGCGACATCTTTAAGTTGGAGTATTTTCTGAGCTGCCTGTGCGGCAGTGAACGGTATTGGCGCGTCCGTTACCGCGTCCAGCAATTTCTGAGCTGCCTGTGCGGCAGTGAACGCGCCAGCGGCCTCAACCTGCGTCAGCTACTGTTTCTGAGCTGCCTGTGCGGCAGTGAACAAGAATGACGCGTTGAAGGTTGTTGTCTACCTTTCTGAGCTGCCTGTGCGGCAGTGAACTAGGCGGCGCGCAGGCGCTTGTTGGCGACATTTTTCTGAGCTGCCTGTGCGGCAGTGAACGGGAACAGAACGCTGACCGATGCGGATGTCGATTTCTGAGCTGCCTGTGCGGCAGTGAACCCGGGCAAGCCGATGTAGTTGACATTGCCGAATTTCTGAGCTGCCTGTGCGGCAGTGAACGCAGGTCGGCTTGATTTCGATTTCAAAAGTCATTTCTGAGCTGCCTGTGCGGCAGTGAACGGTCCTGCACCAGCGCGATCGCGGCCGCGTCCTTTCTGAGCTGCCTGTGCGGCAGTGAACAGGCCAACGGTGTCAGCTTCTTCGTCGATGACTTTCTGAGCTGCCTGTGCGGCAGTGAACGTTACGTTCCAATCACCCTGTTTGATGCCGATTTTCTGAGCTGCCTGTGCGACAGTGAACTGGAAAAAACCGACCAGTACGTCAGCTTTTGCTTTCTGAGCTGCCTGTGCGGCAGTGAACACCTACACGCTGTCATCGGCGCATCCGGCACCTTTCTGAGCTGCCTGTGCGGCAGTGAACGCAGAAAATCATGGCGCAAGGGTCAAGTGGATTTTCTGAGCTGCCTGTGCGGCAGTGAACGAGAAGAAGAAGGAAGGCATCGGCCGCTGCCGTTTCTGAGCTGCCTGTGCGGCAGTGAACAGCAGCGTGGCATAGGCGGCGCGGCCCGCTTCTTTCTGAGCTGCCTGTGCGGCAGTGAACGCACCGGCATGGGCATGTCAATGGCATCTGCTTTTCTGAGCTGCCTGTGCGGCAGTGAACTCCATCCGGTCCCCTTGTCGTGCGATTTTGCTTTTCTGAGCTGCCTGTGCGGCAGTGAACAGCGGAATGCCGTGCGCCGCAGCATTCCAGGCTTTCTGAGCTGCCTGTGCGGCAGTGAACCAGTTGATCAAGGAAGATTCCGAATCGCATCATTTCTGAGCTGCCTGTGCGGCAGTGAACTACGCGCCGCCGAGGGTGATGTCGGTGACGTTTTTCTGAGCTGCCTGTGCGGCAGTGAACGCGGCGCGCGATGCGGCCAATGCGATAGGCAATTTCTGAGCTGCCTGTGCGGCAGTGAACGTGATTCGCGGCCAGAGCGCCCGCAGCAGCAATTTCTGAGCTGCCTGTGCGGCAGTGAACAACGACCACCCGAAAGCCTGCATCGTGCTGGCTTTCTGAGCTGCCTGTGCGGCAGTGAACAATAGATGAAGCAGGGATTTGCCGCTGTGCCCTTTCTGAGCTGCCTGTGCGGCAGTGAACGCCACCGGGAACCCCCAATAGCGCTTTTCTCTTTTCTGAGCTGCCTGTGCGGCAGTGAACATCGCCAGCACAAGCATCGCGGAATTCCAGACTTTCTGAGCTGCCTGTGCGGCAGTGAACAGAGCAGATTGCCACCTTAACGAGCTGCACCCTTTCTGAGCTGCCTGTGCGGCAGTGAACGATATCGAGGCCGAGAAGATTTGCCGTTTCAATTTCTGAGCTGCCTGTGCGGCAGTGAACTAGCACCAGCCACTTTTCCAGTAGCGCATTATTTTCTGAGCTGCCTGTGCGGCAGTGAACAAATGGCAGCATCATTTGATCCTGCCGTATATTTTCTGAGCTGCCTGTGCGGCAGTGAACCGGTCG
>JAUYNR010000051.1 GCA_030698225.1 Oxalobacteraceae bacterium
TCGAAATTGTATGGAAGCACGCCAAATATCACTGGAGAAAATTCACAACGTGGAGCAAAGAATCTCTGCTTGAGGAGGTCGGCAGCGTCTTTCGGCAATATGGCGATAAATATCAAATTAGTTACGCATGATTACTTATAATGCAATTAATTCAACGATTTTGAAGAAAATTTCTTGAAAATGTCCCGCTTACTTGCTCCGCTAATTGACGTTTGAATTTACGCTTACGCAGCACCTTCGATCTGCGAGTTTGTTTGATCATCCGGATAGGCTTTTCTGGAAGCGGGACCGGCAGAAGGAACATATTGCCATTCATCCTTTCCGCATCAGCAGACCTCCAAAATTCGTCGTAATCAAACGAAAAGAACTCAGTCCCATCTGCTCTACTAGAAATCTGTGCCTCAGTACTCACACCCACGATAGCTTTTATATTCAGGGGTAGCGCTATTGCTTGAACTGCGACAAGCAGCAGGTCTGCAGGGCTGATGTAATGGAAACTTTTCGTTGCTTGTCTAAGCAGAGCCAAATGGCTACTCAAGCCCTGAACGCGGCTAATGAATATCGCTTGGTCATTGGCTATTTTTATTACTTGTCCAGGAATAATAGTGAAAGACATCACATATAAAGATAAGCCGTTTGCCGAAAAAACCAGAGATAAATCTCCCTCGCAATCGTCATCATAGGATGCGTGAGGAAAATTTAATGTAATGCTAAACAGATTTTCTCCGCTAAATTCTCGCCATAGTATGATTTTCTCTTCAAAAATATGTGTCAGAAAATCACCGTTAACATATTTTGTTAAATAATTGTAATGGTTCATCAATATCGTCAATCGGGTATTTCTGGGAAAACATCTCGCAACATAATTTCCCAAGTACTTATAGAGCAGCCGTGGATGGCGCTTCGTCAGTCCTATTACATGAGGATGCAACAGTATTTTGGTGAGCTTTATGTGGCCGACAAAATTCAAGAAAATAGGCGCGGCTCTTAAGCATGACCGTAATGTAAGAAAAAATCCTTTGTTCGAGATCAGACGAATCACTCTTATTGCCAATAAGATATTAGTAATAATAATTCGTAAATCTAAAATACCCGCCACTGTCTTATTTCCATTCAACCCAACTTGGCCAAAGCATGCCCGTTGCTCTTCAAAATTACATGCATCAATTGATCATTCTGGATACAGGGACTACATGACAATCTGTTTCTTGAAAAACCGTCGATATATTTTCTTGGCGAATGGAACTTTTGATCCAAATAAGCGAATCTTGTCCATAATGGATTTTAATAAAAGTAGTCCGAAAATTAACGAGTAAATAAGTATTTTTTTCGATATTGTTTTATCTTTGTATTTATTCGATTTGAAAGCCAGATAACTGGCTACGTTTACGCTTATCACAAACGATGGAATATAACCATGCCAGGATGGGACGCTAAGGGTAGAAGCAATGCGTCTACGAGAATAAGACATACCTCCGAGCTGCCTATAATTAAAAGTCGTAGGTATCATCTTCGCCCTGCCTCTCAGTAGCACATCTGCCACCCATGCCCAATCTCCACCCAAGCAATTTGGAATCCAGCAGTCATTGACATGATCTAGCCGATATACACCGAAAAATGTGGAGCTATCACCTACAGACCAGAGAAACTTTACAGCACGAAGCAAAGGGCTAAGGGAATTTGGCTGGACCACATTGTCGAAATGGGTAGGTTTGCTGTCGCCACTGTGAAACGCACCGAGACCAGATGCGATTACCAGGGATGGATCACGCTCCAATTCATAGACACATATCCTAATGTAATCAGGATCGAGATAGTCGTCGTCACTAAGCCATAAAAAATATTTTCCTGTAGCCTGCGCTCTCGCGAATTCAAAGTTAGTTGTCGGCCCTAGATTTTCAGCGTGCCTGAAGTACTTCACTCTGCTATCTAATTTAGTCAGGCCTGCACACACGCTCTGCGTATCATCTGATGACGCATTGTCTGAGATGATTATTTCGAGATTTTCATAAGAGCATCTAATCAATGCATCGACTGCTCTATTGAGTGTTCTTGAACGATTGTGCGTCGGAATACAAATACTCACCAAAGGTTCTACCGAGGCTATTTCGCTATTCATTTTTTCACCCTCCAGTTTTGCCAGCCAATACTGGTCTTGCTTGATAAATGCGCTGTTGTTACGTGACACTACAGTTGATTATTCCAATATTTTCTGTGTCATCGGCAGTTTGTGCTGCCCGTGAAGAGCAAGCTGACCCAGGTTTGAAACATTTATTCACTTGATTCATATGAACTTGGTCAAGATATTTTTTGCTTGCATCATGGCTTGACGCCCCACTTGCGTCACTGCAGCTGTCGCTATCATTACAAGAAACGCTCCAAAGGCAAGAAAGGCTGCTTCCGCCAGTCCACTCATCCCAGTTTGTGCAGCAGCCAGCGTGGCCATCCCTACCGCAAACGACAGGCCGACGAGCAAAGGCCCGAAGATGTCTGCTCGGTACCACCTCCATTTTTCCTGTTTCAGAATACGTGCATGCATTGCGGAAATCGCAAATAACATGTACCCGGTATTGATCGCCACCCAAATCCAGGCTGCTGCCATGACTCCGTAACGTGGTACCAAAATTAGAAAAGCAGGGACAATGATTACAACTGCAATCGAGTTCACGATAACCGAGAGCCTGGTCCATCCATATGCAAACTGGGCTATAAAAGGGATATGCATCATTCCGTTTAGTAACGTACCGATGACCCACACAGATACGATCGGTGCGACGGCCGCAGTCGTAGCAACATCACGCGTCCATAGAAAAATTATTTCCCTGGAAAAAAAACAAAGAATGAGCGAAGCAGGGGCGATCACAATCGTAAGCAACTGAGCGAACTTGTGATATTGCTCGGCAAGCGTCTTTTCATCCTTGGCGGCAACGAGTTCGGTGAAACGTGGAGTGGCAACATTAACGATTGGACCCACGAGCACTGAAATCGCGCCAGCCAATGTGGTCGCAAGAGTAAAGTAGCCAAACTGTTCTAAGGGTAATAGCGTGGATAACAAAAGTTTATCGACCTGGGTAAGAAGAGTGAACAGAAGGGTAAGTGTTGTCATTCCCGCAGCGAAGCGCCAGATATCTTTGAGGGCATCCACGCTAAATCGTGGAGATTGCGGCGGCACTGGTAGAAACTGGCGAGTTTGTCGGGCGAGAACCGCAGTCTCAATGGCAACAACTGCGCCCTGGAAGATAAAAAAGGTTTGAATTGTTGGAGATATGTAGGCCAGTACTGCGATAGATCCAATGCCGCGGATCGTCGCAAAAAAAGCAGTCGCACAATTGAGCCAGACTTGGTACTGCAAGCCGATGATCGCACTGCGATAAAGCGTTTCCATCCAACGGAACGCAATGATGAAACCGGTGATTGTAAGGGCCTGGGTAACAGTCTCGGTGGAAAGCGTTTGAACCTTGAGCCAATCCGTGGCGATCCATCCAGAAAATCCAGTGACCAGGAGTGCAAGCAGAACGGCGACACCCAAGTAGATAATCTCCATTGTCTTGAGGAGATTGTGAATACTTTGTGGTGTATGTACACCAGCGGTGAAGCGGGCCATCTCTCGATTGAGGGTGTGTGAGAGCCCCATATCCAAGAGCAAAAACCATACCTGAAGCGATGCGAAAACGCCGATCAGGCCGTAAGCTTCGATACCAAGATAGTGGATATAGACCGGTAAAAAGACCAGCCCCATCAGAGCTGACCAGCCGCTCCCCAGATAGTTGGCGATAAGATTGCGCTTAACCATTTATGCATTTATTCATTTAATTAAGTTATCCATGGAAAAGCAGGGGGTTTTATTTATTTACCTCTCAAAGAGTGATAAAACTTGCTGCACCTAAGGGCGTTACCCATCACAGATGCTATCGCAAGGTACCTAATTTAAATCGGAATAAATGCGATTTTAATCAGTGTGTTCCAGTCATTTCCCATAAAATTGGCAACCCAAGACTGATACTGCTGTTGCCCTATTCTGATCAACGATTTGAAAACGGAATCTTGCAGAATGAAATTTTCAATTCCAATGTATTCACTTCATAAGTTAATTACTCGGTGAGCTATCAAGTAATCGACCAAGTCCCATTTCCCATGTCACCATGGGCTGCCATGAAAGGACCTTAGATGCCATTGAGATGTCCATTGTTATGTTCGCTGCATAGTCTTCAATATTTCGACAATCAACCGTACTATTAGAACCCGTTCTGCTGACAATCCACTCTGCAAGTTCCCGGGTACTAACGGCGTGTCCAGAGCCAACATTCAAAGTACCAACAAAATCAGCTTCAATTGCAGCCATTACGGCAAAAACAAAATCGTCAACGTAAAGTAAATCAAGTTTAGGGTCACCATTCAGATAGCGATGCGTTCTGATCGGCTCGTTGTTTCTCGCTTTACCGATGAAGTTGTATATGAATTTTGGCCGGTCTCCGGCATCCCCATACAGTGCAGGAGCCCTAAGAAGCGCGTATTCCAGGCCATATAGCTTGCGATGATTCTCTATAAGAATTTCACAAAGCAGTTTCGCCTCTCCATACGGTCCTTTTGGGAAAGGGGGTAGACTCTGATCCGCGACGATGCCCACCGTACGATAAGCAGAATAAAGCGCCACACTCGAAGGGTAAATCAAGCGGGTATTGTTTTCCCTGCAAACCTCGAGCACATTGCGCAACATAGTCAGCATCCCGCCCATCGCACGATTGGAGGTGTATTCAGGCGGATTTGCCAAATGGACGATAAAGTTGATCCGATGCTCTTTCACCAGCAAATCGAGCGACAATGCTCCGTCTGTAAGATCGACCTCATTTCGCGATGGTGCGACAACATAATGACGCTTTAACAGTTCGCGCAACAGAGCTTGACCTACGAACCCGCTTCCTCCCGTGATCAATACCCGAGGCCCATCATCGGAAATATGTGCAATTCCATCTTGCAAGGCATTGCGAACAGATCGAAGTGGTTCCAACTTGATCTCTTGTTCGCCCGTTGCATGAACCACCTCTTTGATAGCCTGATCCAGCGATATCCGGTTGAAGCGGGAAAGAATCCCGGCTGCGATCGCGTTGCTTCTGGATATGCCATAGTCACAACAGACTACAACCTGTTTGCCTTGCCGTAGCAGTGTCAGACCTTGCTCGATTTTTTCTTTAGCTGTGCTTGCCGAGTTACCAAACCTGTCTACCATGTCACGAACATCCAGCACGACGCAATCATCTGTTATCGATAGATCGGTTGCGGGAGCCGTGCCAAGTTTTTCATTGATCCAGCGAATCACGATCTACCCTCCTGTGGAGCTACATAGCGTTCAGTAAGGCTGCGCAAATACCATCCTTCACGGAGCGGCTCGGGTTGAACTGCTTCATTAAAAGCAAGGTGTTGCAATAAGACGTCAACCTCATTGACACCGGCCAAGGCGCGCAAGTAGGTCGATGCAGACAAGCGGGGATTGATCTCAAAAGGAATCAGCTCGCCGTTGCGCACACGCCCCTGGATGTTCAGTGCGCCACAACTGCCGACTGCACTGGCGATGGTCTCAGCGCGTGCCCGGATAGCGGGGAAGTCGCCAATGTAGCCTTGCGAATACCCGCTGGACACCAAGCCGCCACGCCCGCGGTACATCACAGAGAGCGTGGCATCTAGACTGCGGCGCAAGGCGATCGAGCCAACCACTTCGCCGCTCGGGAGCGAAAGAACGCCGACAGTAAACTCTCCCTCATCCGGAGCGATATATTCCTGAGCCAAAGGGCGGCCGCCGGTTCGCCGGATATAGTCAACGTACGTCATCGCCTCCTGCATATCAGTAGCGAAGAACACCATCGTGCTGCTACCGGAGCCGGTCGCAGGTTTGACAATGCACGGCATGCCAATCTGCTTCAGATCGGAATCAGAAACCACTTCCACAGTACGCGGCACAGTGAAGCCAAGCGCAGTCAGGCGATCAAAGGTAGTGGACTTGTCTGAAAAGGTTCGAATTACATCAGGATGATTCGCCACCAGCGTAATGCCGGCAGCATCAAGCTGATAAGCTGCCGCGCCTAATAACACCATAGGCTGGTCGCCACCAGGGATGAGCCAGCTAGCGCCTGCCTCACGGCAGGCTTTTATAACCGAGTTGACATAATCATCGCGGTCAACGGTGAAAGTGCGGCTAAAACCCGGATCATATAGGCCATAGGCAGTGGGAGAGACATCGCAACCAAAGATTTCATAACGATCCGCAAGCACCAGGCATTTGAGGAGTTCAGTACCCAGTGATGCGCCACCAATCCCCGCAATCATCACTTTAAGCGTTCGTGTTCTGGTCATGACGAATATCCCTTTTTATAAGGTTAATAAGCCGATCCGTCTCAGCCTTAGTCATGTTATGGCTAGGCGGTTTGACAGCGCACTTATACTTTTGGATTGCCAGAGAGACAATCAAGCATCTGTATAACGGCCAAAGCAAGCAGAAACTGCTGCCTATGGCCCAATATCAAAAGAGGCCGTCAACGCCTTGCTGGGAATCCGAGTCGTGACCAGGCTCGCTTATCGCATCAACAATGCGTTCCTGCATTTCTCTGCTGAGCGCCGGATAAATCGGCAAACATAAAATCCTGGAACTAGCATCAACTGCTACCGGAAGGTTATTACGATGGGCCGAGGGTAGTCCTCGATACATTGGAAAATCCGAGATCAGTGGATAGAAATAGCGACGTGCATAAATTTCATTGTCATGGAGGCTCCGATAAAGCACATCGCGACTGATGGGGTAGTCGGCCTCAACCAGAATAGGGAAAAAGGCATAATTGTGGATTTTTTCACCGGCGTCCTGCAAGCATCGAATGCCCTTCACGTTACTGAGCAACTGGCGATAGATAGTATCAATCTCTTTGCGGCGGCTCAAAGCATGATCAATGTGTTGTAGCTGCAGTATGCCAAAAGCTGCATTAAACTCGCTCATCTTCCCATTAATTCCGGGGGCGACCACCGTCACGTCGTCCACGTAGCCGAAATTTTTCAAGTGGTCAATGTGTCGTTTCGTTTTGGCGTCTGGACAGACAATGGCACCGCCCTCAAAGGTGTTAAAAACTTTTGAGGCGTGGAAGCTAAGCACCGAAAGATCACCATGTCGGAGTATGCTGCCGCCTTGGTCCTGCACACCAAACGCATGAGCAGCGTCGCAAATTACCTTAAGGTTGTAATTGTCAGCAATGGTTTGAATTGCTTCCATATCGCAAGGATGGCCGTAGCAATGCACCGGCAAGATAGCTGTAGTTTGCGGGGTAATGGCAGCCTCGATCTTTGCCGGATCAAGGTTAAGTGTATTTTGGTCGATGTCCACAAAAACAGGCTTGATTCCATTCCAAAGCAGTGAATGTGCGGTGGCAACAAAGGAATAGGGCGTGGTAATGACTTCACCCGTGATACGTAATGCCTGCAGCGCAGTGATAAGTGCTATTGTGCCGTTCGAAAATATAGCGACGTGTTCCACTCCTAAAAACTCGCACAGCGCTTTTTCAAACTGCTGGTGGAACGGGCCGCCGTTGCTAAGTATTTTATTGCTCCAGATTTTTTCCAGGTATGGGACGAATTCAGCCAGTGGTGGAAGGTGAGGCTGGTTAACATAGACAGGGGAGCTCTTTTGAAATGGGACATCATAAGAGTAATTAGCTTTTCTCATATATTTCTCTTGTACGGTTAGTTGTGTGTAGCAGTCCCGAATTGATCCGGCAGCAAAACCTTGTCGAAGAAGCGTCCGTTTGACGCTGCAAATCTTTACCATCGGTGTGCGCCCAGCTAATAACTTAACCTAAGAAGGTTAATAAAATACTAATCGCAGTACGACCAACATTCTTGATATTAGTCATGGCGCGTGCAGTATCCATAACTGTCCCACCGAATTCCGGCATCGTGGGTAGACGCGTGCTCAGACGTCACGTTATGAACCATGATGGCCAGATCAATGATGGCAAGGCAGTGGCTTCTATTGGTTTAACTATCCGCGAGTCTTCTAAAAAACCGCGGCTCGAGCACGAAGCACCCTGGGATGGGAATTTCTTGGAACCGCACGGGCTTACCTTAAAAACTTATGCCAAAAAACTGTTCAATTTTCTCGGTCACGTACTCAAGTTTGACCTCGTCTATCCCTGGATAGACTCCAATCCAGAACGTGTCATTCATCACGCGGTCGGTATTGGTTAGCTCGCCGGATATGCGGTAATTGCGGCCGATCATGTAAGGTTGACGCGTCAGGTTGCCGGCAAACAGTAAGCGGGTGCCGATCTTGTATTGGTCGAGGTAAGTCAGCAGGTCAACACGATCGACGTTGGCTGCTGCGCGCAGTGTGATCGGGAAGCCGAACCAAGACGGGTCGGATTTGGGCGTCGCTTCTGGCAGGACGAGGAACTCTTCGCAGCGCTTCAGACGATCTTTCAGGTAGGCGAAGTTGCGTTTGCGCGCTTCAATGAAGCCTTCCAGCCGATCCATCTGTGCCAAACCGCACGCAGCTTGCATATCGGTGATCTTGAGATTGTAGCCGAGGTGCGAATAGGTGTATTTATGATCGTAGCCTTGCGGCAGGTTGCCGAGCTTCCAGCAGAAGCGCTTGCCACAGGTGTTGTCCTTGCCGGGGGCGCAGGAACAGTCGCGGCCCCAATCGCGGAATGATTCGGCGATCAGGCTGAGTTCGTAATTGTTGGTGAAGACGGCACCCCCTTCGCCCATGGTGATGTGGTGGGCGGGGTAAAAACTCAATGTGCCGATATCGCCAAACGTTCCTACCAGTTTGCCGTCGTAGGTGGAACCTAGCGCGTCGCAACAATCTTCAATCAGCCAAAGGTTATGTTTTTTTGCTAGTGCAGTGACGGTGTCGAGGTTGTATGGGTTGCCCAACGTGTGAGCGAGCATGATGGCTTTTGTTTTGCCGGTGATGGCCATTTCAATTTTTGCCGGGTCAACGTTGTAGGTGGGGATGTCCACATCCACAAATACCGGTACCGCGCCAAATTGCAGGACCGGGTTGACGGTGGTAGGGAATCCGGCAGCGACGCCGATTACTTCATCTCCCGGTTGGATAGCGCGGTCTCCAAGCTTCGGCGATGTGAGGATGGAGAAGGCGACCAGGTTCGCGGATGAGCCGGAGTTGACAGTAATGAGATGCTGTACGCCGAGAAATTTGGCGAGGCTGGCCTCGAATTTTTCGTTAAAGTGACCTGTGGTGAGCCATCCATCAAGGGATGCCTCGACCATGAGTTGCATTTCTTTCGAGCCGATGACCTTACCAGCGGGCGGAATGGCGGTCTTGCCGGGTTCAAATGGGATGGGCTGAGCCGATATTTCGCCGAATTGGGACACCAGATGGAGGATTTGTTCCTTGATTTGATCTTTGTTCATGGGTAGGCCTTAGTTTAGAAATTTTTAACTGTGCTGATTTGGGCCGGCGTCATTTGATGTACACCTGCACTTTGACCATATGCTTTATGCCGCTTGATGATTTTTTAGCTTGTCTCCCCACAATCCCATCGTGGGTAGTAGCCCAGGCGGGTGCCAGCTTTAGAATGATCGCCCCCTGGGTCGCGTTAGCAACACAGTTTGGCGAGCGCACGGTGAATACATCCGTTTCGGCGCCGGGCACGTCGTGGATTCCCGTGGGCAATAGCTTCATTGGATACTCCATGCAATGCCAACCTGTCTGGCCGCAGCCATGTAAGCTTGGAGTTGATTTCGACTAATGAGCGATCCACGTTCGATGTATGCCCGATACCATTCGGCGGTTGCGCCGAGTGCTTCATCGAGAGACCATACCGGCCGCCAATCAAGCCGCTGACGTGCCTTGGCGCTGTCGAGTTGCAATAGGTTCGCTTCATGCAGTTGCGGCTGGTCGGTGGCCAGCCAGTCCAGCGCCGGCCATGCCACCTTCAGGCGGGACAGCACATCGCCGACGCTGCTGTTGCCGTCGGTGCCCGGCCCGAAATTCCACGCTTGCGCGAATTCCTGCCGGCCTTCGATGAGTTTTTGGCCGAGACACAGGTAGCCGGACAGGGATTCCAGCACGTGTTGCCAGGGGCGGGTTGCGTTGGGGGAGCGCACTTCAAGCGTGGTGCGGCCGGTGATGGCACGCACCAAGTCGGGGATCAGGCGGTCTTCGGACCAGTCCCCGCCGCCGATCACATTGCCAGCACGGGCGCTGGCCAGCAGCGGCGCACCCTGCAGGGCGAAGAACGCATTGCGGTAGCTGGACACGACCAGTTCCGCAGCAGCCTTGGAGGCGCTATAGGGATCGTGCCCGCCAAGTCGGTCGTTTTCACGATAGCCCCATTCCCATTCACGGTTCTCGTAACATTTGTCGGTCGTGATTACGACAACTGCGCGCACGCCAGGATGCCGTCGGCACGCTTCGAGCACATTGACGGTACCCATTACGTTGGTCGACCAGGTTTCCTGAGGGGCGCTGTAAGAGCGGCGCACCAGCGGTTGCGCGGCCAGATGGAACACGATTTCAGGTGCGATATCCTCGACGGCATCCATGACCACATCCGCATCGCGGATGTCGGTCCGCCTGTCGTCCATGTCGAGGCCGAGCAGATCCCAGTGCGATGGCGTCGAGTTCGGCGCCAGTGCCAAGCCGCTGATCTGCGCTCCCAGTATTTTCAGCCATAACGCAAGCCAACTACCCTTGAAGCCGGTATTGCCGGTCAGCAGGACGCGTCGATTCCGATAGGCGCCATTGAATGCGGTCATTTCCAGACTTTCCATGGCGCCTTGCCACTGGCCCAGAGTTCTTCGAGCATTACCTTGTCGCGCAGCGTGTCCATGCATTGCCAGAAGCCGTCATGCTTGTAGGCGGACAGTTGTCCTTCGCTCGCCAGTCTTTCGAGCGGCTCGCGCTCCCAAGTGGTTTTATCGCTTTCGATGTAGTCGAAGACCCGCGGTGACAAAACGAAAAATCCGCCATTGATCGCGGTACCATCGCCCTGGGGTTTTTCATTGAAGTGGGTGATTTTGCCCTGATCGATGTCTAGCGCACCGAAACGTCCCGGGGGTTGGACCGACGTCACGGTCGCCAACGTACCTTGTGACCGGTGGAATTCGATTAGCTTTTTGATGTCGATGTTGGCGACACCATCACCGTAGGTGAAACAGAAATCGTCTTGCCCGACATAAGCTGCGACGCGTTTCAGGCGGCCGCCGGTCATGGTGTCGTCACCGGTGTCGATGAGGGTCACACGCCAGGGTTCGGCACTTGCCTGGTGCACTTCCATTCGGTTGCTGGCCATGTCGAAGGTGACGTCGGACATGTGCAGGAAATAGTTTGCGAAATACTCCTTGATCACGTAGCCCTTGTAACCGAGGCAGATCACCAAATCATTAATGCCATGGGCAGAATAACTTTTCATGACGTGCCATAGGATAGGCATACCGCCGATTTCGACCATTGGTTTTGGCTTGAGTGCTGTTTCTTCACTGAGACGAGTACCTAATCCGCCTGCAAGGATGACTGCTTTCATCTTTACTACTCCTATAAATCGAGAGATGCTCTGATTAATGGGTGACAATCGCTTTTTTCTTACAGCGCCGTTTAGGCACTCCGGCATCAGACAGGATGCATGCACTGCATGCATCCTGTCTGCTCTCATCAAGTCGAGAGATGGTTCGCTACATTTCCTTGTTTTGTATCCGTGTTCTGGTTCAATTGGCTGCAGAACCATTGATAGGCATCAGCCAATCCGTCCTCAAGTGCCATGTATGGCGCCCAGCCCAGTTTACGCAGGCGGCTAACGTCAAGCAGTTTCCTTGGTGCCCCATCTGGTTTGCCCGCATCAAATTCGATCTTGCCCTCATAACCGATTACCTTGCTGATCATTTCCGCCACCTCACTAATAGTGACGTCTTCACCGGTCCCGACATTGATGTGCGACTGCATCGGTTCCGTATGGGCTTTGTAGGTGGCACGATCAAGCTCCATGACATGTACGCTGGCTTCGGCCATGTCGTCCACATACAAAAATTCACGTCGAGGCGCGCCGGTACCCCAGATCGCCACCGTTTCTGCACCGTTGATCTTGGCTTCATGAAAGCGGCGGATCAGGGCCGGGATGACGTGGCTGTTCTCAGGGTGGTAGTTGTCGCCGGGGCCGTACAGGTTGGTGGGCATGACACTGCGATAGTCGGTGCGGTATTCGCGGTTGTAGCTTTCGCACAGCTTGATGCCGGCGATTTTGGCGATCGCATAGGGTTCGTTGGTGGGTTCGAGCTTGCCGGTCAGCAGATATTCTTCCCTGATCGGTTGTTCGGCCAAGCGTGGGTAGATGCAGGATGAGCCCAAGAACAGCAGCTTTTGCACGCCGGTGCGCCAGGCTTGATGGATCACATTGGCTTCCATCATCAGGTTTTCGTAGATAAATTCGGCCGGGTAAGTGTTGTTGGCGTGGATGCCGCCGACGCGGGCGGCAGCCAGGTAAACCTCGTCGATTTTTTCCGATGCAAAGAAGGCACGCACCTGCGCCTGGTCGGTCAGGTCCAGCTCATCATGGGTGCGGGTGATGATGTCGCTGTGGCCGCGCCGCGTCAACGCGCGCACAATGGCCGAACCGACCATGCCGCGGTGGCCTGCTACGTAGATGCGTTTTTCTGTATTGGGCATTTTTGCAGGTCCTCATTCGCTATGGGCGTAGGCGGCAAAGCCGCTCTGCTTGATCAGCGCGTACTTGCGATTGGCATCCAGGTCGGTGTGCACCATCTCCTTGACCAGTTGCTCGAATGTGGTGGCAGGCGTCCAGCCTAATTTGGCATGGGCCTTGCTGGCATCGCCGAGCAGGGTCTCCACTTCGGTGGGGCGGAAATAGCGTGGGTCGACACGCACGATGACCTGTCCGGACCTGGCTCCGCTATGCAGCCCGGGATCTGACACAATGCCGATTTCTTCCTGTCCTTCACCTTGCCAGCGCAGGGTCATGCCAAGTTCGTTGGCTGCAGCGTTGACGAAGTCGCGCACGCTGTACTGGAAACCGGTGGCGATGACAAAGTCATCCGGCTGCTCCTGCTGCAGCATCAGCCATTGCATTTCGACATAGTCGCGTGCATGGCCCCAGTCGCGCCTGGCACTCATGTTGCCCAGATAGAGGCAATCCTGCAGACGGAGCGAAATACGGGACAGTGCCCGGGTGATCTTGCGTGTGACGAAGGTTTCACCCCGCAGTGGCGATTCATGGTTGAAGAGGATACCGTTGCAGGCATACATGCCATAGGCTTCGCGGTAGTTGACGGTGATCCAGTAGGCGTAAAGCTTGGCAACCGCATAGGGGCTGCGCGGGTAGAAAGGTGTTGTTTCGCGTTGCGGGGTTTCTCGCACCTGGCCAAATAGTTCCGAGGTGGAGGCTTGGTAGAACCGCGTTTTTTTCTCCAGGCCGAGGATGCGGATCGCTTCCAGCATGCGCAGAGGGCCTAACCCATCAGAATTGGCGGTGTATTCGGGTTCTTCGAACGAGACGGCGACATGGCTTTGTGCCGCGAGGTTGTAAATCTCGTCCGGCTGGACCTGCTGGATGATGCGGATCAGGGAGGAGCTGTCGGTCATGTCGCCGTGGTGCAGGATGAAGCGATGCGGCGTCTCGTGCGGGTCTTGGTACAAATGGTCTATCCGACTCGTGTTGAGCAATGAGGTGCGGCGTTTGATGCCGTGCACCACATAGCCTTTTTGGAGCAGCAGTTCGGCAAGATACGCTCCATCCTGGCCGGTCACACCGGTAATCAGCGCCACTTTTGGGGTGGTTTGCTGAGGCAGGGTGATGAGGTTGTGCGGGGTGTGCGGTTCGGTCGTCATGGTTGTTTTTCCTCTGCGAGATTCCGTTTTTTGTCATTTTGTCATTACGTGTCCATGCTGATTTGACCTGAGTCATGCTGCTACGAAAAATATGAGAAGAATTTGTTCGGCTTTTTGCTGGCGCAATATCGTTGCCGATTTATCCAATGCAAACACCCGTGATCAACACATATTTTTCTGAATATTTTTCCTGCTCACCACTGTAGTATTTGAAACTTGACATGCTGAACAGTGATTGCCAGCCCGTGTTTTTGGTATGTATTGATGCCTATTGATACGTAACTACTCAGCTCGCTATGAAAGGACTGTTTGAATCGCATCTCCTGCAAGCGGGAGATGCGTTATTCATCCAGCAACCCACTGCCTTGCTCCCCTCTCCCGCTTGCGGGAGAGGGGCCGGGGGAGAGGGCGTTAGCAAATATTTCGGCCGCCGCATCATGTGACAAGGCCATCAAGTTTGCGCCTCGTTTTGGCCTACCCGGGCCATTGCGCGCACCCTCTCCCCATCCCTCTCCCGCAAGCGGGAGAGGGGGTATTCATAGCGGTCTGAACAGTTCCATTGATCAATAATGATGGGGTATTGTTAAAAATGCATTGTTTTGCGCATATCTTTGCTTTGCTTTAAAAAATACCATCGCCAGTATTTAAATTCCGTATTTCCGGAGCGACTGCAAAAAATCCCGTCTTGTGTTGTCATCATCGCGTTCAGGCCCGGCCATAGTTGTCCTGCAGCCGCACGATATCGTCTTCGCCCAAATATGCGCCGGACTGGATTTCGATCAGTTCCAGCGGAATCTTCCCGGGATTTTCCAGCGAGTGCACTACGCCTAGCGGGATATAAGTGGACTGGTTTTCGGTCAGCAGATATTCCTGATCGCCGTTGGTGATTTTTGCCGTGCCAGAGACAATCACCCAGTGTTCGGCGCGATGGTGATGCATTTGCAGCGATAGCTTGGCGCCTTGCTTGACTGTGATGCGCTTGACATGAAAGCGCGTGCCGGACTCGATCGAGTCGTACGAGCCCCAGGGACGGAATATTTCGCGATGCTGGGTTGCTTCCGTGCGCTGGGTCTCGATCAGGTGCTCGACCAGTTTTTTGGCTTCCTGGGCACTGTCGGCGTCCATGATCAACAGCGCATCAGCGGTTTCAATGATGATCGTATTGCGCATGCCTACAGCGGTAATCAGGCGGGTGCTGCCATGCACCAGGCAATCCTGGCAATCCTGCAGCATCACATCGCCCTGCGTGGCATTGTTGTCGCCATCTTTTTCGGAAGCTTCCCAAACGGATGCCCATGAACCGATATCGTTCCAGTCGGCGTCCATTGCCACCATGGCGGCGTTCTTGGTGCGTTCCATCACCGCATAATCGACTGCCTTGCTGGGACTGCCGGTATAGGACTGGCTGTCGAGTCGAATAAAGCTGAAATCCTGTTTCGCCAGTGCCATGGCCTGGCTGCATGCGGCAACAATTTCCGGCTCAAAATGCGTGAGTTCTTCCAGATAACGACTGGCACGAAAAATGAACATGCCGCTGTTCCAGAAGTAGTGTCCGTTGGCGACGTAATGTTCCGCGGTGGCGCGGTCCGGCTTTTCCACATATTCGATCACAGGCTGTGCCTGCCCCGACTCGGCTGTGCCTGCGCGGATATAGCCGTAACCGGTCTCGGGGCCTAGCGGGGTAATGCCGAAGGTCACCAGATTGCCATTTTCGGCAGCGGTTTTTGCTTGGTGGACGGCGCTATAAAAGGCCGCATGGTTTTTAATCACATGGTCCGACGGCAGTACCAGTAGCAAAGGATCGTCGCCCCTGGATAGCGCATGCAAGGCAGCAGCGGCAATCGCCGGTGCGGTATTGCGTCGTGCCGGCTCCAGTAGGATCTGGGCGTTTTCCATGCCGATTTCGCGTAATTGTTCGGCCACCACAAAACGCGACATTTCATTGCAGATCAGGATGGCAGGATCGACATCCGCAATGCCCGTAAGCCGTTGCATGGTTTGCTGCAGCAGAGTTTCCTTGCTCAGCAAGCGTAAAAACTGCTTGGGGTAAGTCTCGCGCGATAAAGGCCAAAGCCGGGTCCCTGAGCCCCCGCACAGAATGACGGGAATAAGTGGAATAGTCATTTTGGGATCGATTCAAAATAAGCTTGTGTATAGGGATGGACCAGCGGCTGCTGCAGTGCCTGGTCCGGCTGGAGCCAGATGTATTGGCTATGCTGTTGGCGCGGTAGCGTGAACAAGCGATGCTCTGTTTGCAGGCGATAGGCAAGCACAACGTAATGCGTGCCCGCACCGGCGGCGCTGGAAAAATCGACGTCATAAAAATGTTCGAAGACGCCCATGAAGCGGCCCTGTGCAACCGGCATTGCGCAGCCCAGTTCATTCTCCGTAATGCGCATGAAGGCAGCATGGATCGATTCATTTTTCCGAATCCGGCCACCCGGCACAAACCAGAACCCCTGGGCCGGCGCGTTATTGCGCAAGCCGAGCAGCACCGCTCCCTGCGGGTCGGTCACGATCAAATCAATCGCAATTAATGGCGTATGCGCTACTACGCTTGCAAACAACTCCGTGGGCAGGAAGACTTCAGTTTTGGCGCCACAGACACTGTCGATGCGACAGTCGTCCGTGATTTCGTCCGACCGGATGATGGATGTATTAATAGGCATGGTTACCGGTCCATCCTTTGAATGCGGTCCAGGCAATGATGCGCAAGTCGAGCCAGAACGACCAGTTGTGAATGTAGTAAAGGTCGGATTGCACCCGCTTTTCCATCTTGTCCACGGTGTCGGTTTCACCCCGATGGCCATTGATCTGGGCCCAGCCGGTAATGCCCGGCTTGACCCGATGCCGCAGCATGTATAAACCCAGGACATCCTTGTATATTTCGTTGTGTTCCAGTGCGTGCGGCCTTGGGCCGACGACCGACATGTCTCCGATCAGCACGTTAATGAACTGCGGCAGCTCATCGAGGCTGGTGCGCCGCAGGAATTGCCCGATGCGGGTGATGCGCGGGTCGTTCTTGGTGGCTTGCGTGACCTTGCCGTGCTCCTGATGCACTTGCATCGAGCGGAATTTATAGATGTTGAATTTTTTCCCGTTCAGGCCCAGTCTGGGTTGCTTGAAAAATACCGGGCCGGGGGAAGAATATTTGATGCCGATTGCAATCGCCACGAACAGCGGCAGCAACAGTGTCAGCACGATGAAGGCGAACAGCTTGTCGAACAAATCCTTGCCGATGCCGCCCAGGCCGCTGGAAGTAGGGCGGTTCAGATCGACTGCAGGCATGCCCAGAAAGTCGATCATCTTGCTGCTCAACATCTGCACGCTGAAAATGTCAGGCATCCAGCGTATGTCCACCAAGGCGTTTCGCAGTAAGTATTGGAGATCATGCAATTGACTCGATGCGCTCATCGGCAAGACAATCCAGATTTCATGAATGCGATTGGCCGTCACAAAATCAGGAAGGTCTTCCAGCTTATGAATTTGTGCTATTGCAGGGTCTTTGAGATTGTCGGTATCGATCTCGCTGGCGCAGGCATGTATACCCTTGACTTCGTAACCGTACCAATCCTGCTGCAACGCGCGTTTATGCATTTCCTGTCCGGCCTGGCCATAGCCGACGATCACCACGCGCTTGTTATTCAGGCCCTTTTTGCGCAGATAGCGCAGTGTTGAATACACCAGTGTTCTGGATGTCACCAAAAAGATCAGGCTGATCACGTACCAGTACATCAGCCACAGGCGCGACAATGCGCCTACGTGGTGAATCAGGAAGCTGAAAAACACCCCGATCAGCACAACCAGCGCCAAAGTGGCCGCAAGCCGCCCGAACAAGCTGGCCATCGATCGTCCACGCCATGATGCATACAGGTCGAATTGCGGAAATAATAAGAAAGCCAGGCCGCAAGAGAAGTACAGCAGCAGCGCATGAATCGGGGAAACCATATCGAGAGAAGTATTGAAGAGAAGCTGGCTGGCTAGATGACCGGCCGCCAGCAGCACAAGCACGTCGATCAGCCGCATCGAAAATTCCAGCCCGGTAGAATTTTTGAGAATCAAATCGTGCATGATCGACCTGCTATTCCGTTCGTTTTAAGCGCAGCTTAAAACCACATGTAACGGCGCTTACGGTACCCGATTAAATGCCTGTGGCTTTCCCGTCGAAAAATGAATTTATCAACTCTTGCCCCTTGCCTGCAGAGCGGGTTTTCTTTGAATTACTCCGCACGTCAAATGTCGCTCAGTTCCGAAATGCACAAATTGATAATTGTCAAAAGTATAATTGTTAGGCGATTATGATGCCGCTGTTGCGACCGGACCATGGCGTTCGCATCCTGACGGCCTGGGTGCTTATGCAGATTTCATGTGTCTGCTCATATCTATGGATCCGGCCGTCGCGGTAAAATATGCGGATGCCACTCATCCTTGCCATCGAATCCTCTTCCGAACTTGCCTCTGCCGCCTTGTTGCAGGGCGATACGCTGCTGGTGCGCGAATCGTCGGGCGTCCAGACTCATTCCCAAACCCTGCTGCCGATGGTGCAAAGCGTGCTGGCGCAAGCCGATATGCGCCTGTCGCAATGCGCGGCGATCGCCTTTGGCGCCGGGCCCGGCGCCTTCACCGGCGTGCGCACCGCTTGCGGCATAGCCCAGGGCTTGGCGTTCGGGGCGAATTTGCCGGTGGTGTCGATTGTCACCTTGCTGGCCATGGCCGCGGCTTGCCGTGCCGAGACCGGTGCGCATGAAGTGCTGGCCGTACTCGATGCACGCATGGGCGAGGTGTATTGGGCCCAGTACAGTTATGCCAATGGCTGGCAGACGGTGGTCGCGCCGACCCTGTCTGCGGTTGCGGATGTGGTGCCGCAGCATAAGGATGGACTGGTCGCCTGCGGCAACGGCTTTGCTGCGTATCCGGGCGAGTTCGAACATCAGGCGCAGATCTATCCATCGCTGCAGCAGGCGCGCGCCGAAGTGATGCCGCATGCGGCACAGGTGGCGTACCTGGCACGCAGCGCATTTGCAGCCGGCCGGATATTGACCCCTGAGCAGGCGCAGCCGATCTATCTGCGCAACAAGATTGCGCTGACCATAGATGAACGCCTGGCGATCAAGGCCGGGGCGGCCAAGTGAGCGCGCAAGCTTTTTCCACATCTGCAGCACTGGTGCGATTTGCGCCGATGCAGCCGGAGGACCTGGATGCTGTGCTAGCCATCGAAGACTCCGTCTATCCGTATCCCTGGTCCCGCGGCAATTTCCGGGATGCGTTGCGCAGCGGCTATCAGGCCTGGCTGGCGCGCGGTGATGTACATGATATGGCGGACGAGTTGCTTGGCTATTTCCTGCTGATGGTGGCGCTGGATGAAGGGCATTTGCTCAATATCAGCGTGCGGGCCGATTTGCAGAGACGCGGACTCGGGCGTGCGCTGCTGGACCGGGTTGTCTCGATGGCGCGCGGACTTGGGCTGACTTCGATTCTGCTCGAGGTGCGGCCGTCCAATACGCGCGCGCTGACACTGTATGGGCATTACGGTTTTGTATCGATCGGGCGCCGCAACGCGTATTATCCGGCCGCCGGGAATACGCGGGAAGATGCGATCGTGATGCGGTTGCCGCTATGACGCCGGAGCATGGCCGTCGTGCCGTTTTTTTACAGGAGCTGGGCGTGGGTGCGATCTGGGTGCGCCGCGCTGCGGAACCGGTTGCCGACTCAGGCCCGGCGGTTGAGGCCGCCAGCGTTATCGACGTTGCCGACCTTGCCGCCTTGGCATCGGTCGCAGCCAGGCCGGAACCTGTGCTGCCGCTGCCAGTTGGCGCTTCTGCGGAAGGTGCGCATGCCGCGTGGGATGAAGCGCCTTTGGCAACCGACCCGGCGACCTTGCCGTCCGAGTCGGAAATCGCCCTGATGGATTGGCCGCAACTGCAGGCCGCCGTTACCGCTTGCCGCGGCTGCGATCTGTGCCGGACCCGCAACCAGACGGTATTCGGCAGCGGCGACCGGCGAGCCAAATGGCTGTTCGTCGGCGAGGGGCCTGGCCGCACCGAGGATCAGCAGGGCGCGCCATTCGTCGGCCCCGCCGGCAAGCTGCTCGATGGCATGCTGGCGGCCATCGGTCTCCAGCGCGATGCCAACGTGTATCTGGCCAATGTCGTCAAATGCCGCTCGGCCGATGCAAATGGCGCCGACCGCGCGCCGTCGCCGCAACAGAGCGCCCTGTGCAAACACTATCTGGAGCGGCAAATCGCCTTGCTGCAGCCGACAGTGATCGTGGCTCTGGGCAAGACGGCGGCGCTGGCGTTGCTGGAATGCGCGCCCGACACCAGCCTGGCGTCACTGCGTGGCCAGTTGCAATACGTAAATCAAACGCCGACCGTGGTCACTTACCATCCCGCCTATTTGTTGCGCAATCCGATCGCAAAACGCGAGGCCTGGGATGACCTCTGCATGGCGCTGCGCACGTATGACCAGTCCACCGACCCAGCCGCTGAATAAGCCCGCGGCCACCTGCCAGGATGATTTTCATCGGCGCTGGGGGCATCTGCGCGACCCGCATGTGCGTACGCTGGCATGGCTATTGACTGCGCCGGATCTGCTGGATCTGCAGGCGCCGCAATGGCGCGGGCTGATCGCCACGCTGGACGGCGCACTCGATCAGGCCACGGCTGACTGGCTGACGGTGCTGGACGCGGCGCCGGCCGAGCTGCATGCATTTCTCGATGTCGGGCCATTCACCCGGCTGGGGCGTTATGCGGAAAAGCTGTTGGCATTCTATTTCCGGCATCAGGGCACGTTGTTCGCACACGGCATCCAGGTGCGTGCCGGCAAGGACGATACGGTGGGCGAGTTCGACTTTCTGCTCTGGAATGGGACTGCACAGGAAAGCGCGCTGCTGCACTGGGAATTCGCCACCAAGTTTTATCTGCTGGAATCGAGCGGAGCCGGAATTGGCGCGGATTATTTCGTCGGACCGAATCTGGCCGACACGCTGGGTGCGAAGATGCGCAAGATTCTCGATCGGCAACTGGCGCTGGCGCAGCATCCGGCCGCACAAATCCATTTGCCGCAAGCTATCGCATCGGCCCAGGCACTGATCAAGGGCTGGCTGTTCTATCACCGCGACGATGCTTTGCTGGCGCCGGTGATGGGCTTGTCGCAGGCGCATTGCCGTGGTTTCTGGTGCTCAATAATGGAACTGGACGCGGAACTCGAAGCGATGCCGGCCGAGCGGATGGCGATCCTGCCGCGCCTGTCGTGGCTGGCGCCGGCCCGGGTGCCGCCGGCTGCCGCGCTGGACAAGTCGCAGTTGCGGGATGCGCTGATCGGCCAGTTTGCACGGACCAGCATGCCGGTGATGGTGGCGCTGTTGCAGCGGCACGGGGATAGTTTCCTGGAAACCAGTCGCGGCTTCATCGTGCCCGACGACTGGCGCAGCAGGGCGCTAGCGCGCCGCAGCCTGCTGCCGGCTCCCGATCGGAAGATAAAATACTAGGGGTATGTGCTCCAGTTGCGCTTAATATATGCGCTAATAACACTGTATATTATGGAGTATATGAGCGCTTGCGAGTTCAGTGCTTATGCTCGCCAATCAGTGCCAGCGAATCGTATTCGCGCTGGTTGGCGGCGTGCTTGCGCATCACCATGTACATGGTGGCGGCCACGAACAGGCCGAACAGGGTAATCACCACGTCGAGGTCCAGGTCGAGTGAGATCATCAGCGCATACAGGCTCAGCATGGTCAGGATCGACAGGTTCTCATTGAAATTTTGCACCGCAATCGAATGCCCGGCGCTCATCAGCACGTGGCCGCGATGTTGCAGCAGTGCGTTCATCGGCACCACGAAAAAACCGGACAGGATGCCGATCAAGACCAGCAACGGATAAGCGATCCAGACCGAGTGCACCAGCGTCATCATGATCACCACCATGCCCATCGCAATGCCCATCGGCATCACCGACAGGGATTTTTTAAGCGGAATAAAGCGGGCCGCGCCGATCGCGCCCAGAGCGACCCCGACCGCCACGATGCCTTGCAGGATGGCGGCTTTGTCGAGCGGCATATGCAGGGATTTCTCCGCCCATTTCAGCACGATGAACTGAAGCGTCGCGCCGGCGCCCCAGAATAGCGTGGTCACCGCCAGTGAAATCTGGCCCAGTTTATCTTTCCATAGAATCGCCGTGCAATGGGCGAAGTCGCGAAACAGCTTGAATGGATTGCGCTCCTGATGGTCGTAGTGGGCACCGGTATCGGGAATCTTCAGGTTGATCGCGGACGCCAGCACATAGGCGAAGACAATCACGCACAGCGCAGCTCCAATCGGCGTATCAACGCCAAAATCGATCAGCGGAAAATCGAAACGCAGCAGCGCGGCAGCAATCGCCGGATTGACCAGCGCCCCGCCCAGCACCGTGCCGAGGATGATCGAGCTGACGGTCAAGCCTTCGATCCAGCCGTTGGCCGCCACCAGTTTTTCGGGTGGCAGCATTTCGGTCAGGATGCCGTACTTGGCCGGAGAATACGCTGCCGCGCCAAAGCCGACCACGGAATAAGCGATGAGAGGATGGACATCGAAGAACACCAGCGTACAGCCGGCAACCTTGATCAGGTTGGTGACGAACATCACGCGGCCCTTGGGCAGCGCGTCGGCAAAGGCGCCGACGAATGCGGCCAGCAGCACATACGACAGCACAAAGCACAGCTTGAGCAGCGGCGTCATCCATTCCGGAGATTTCAACTGCGCCAGCAGCGAGATGGCAGTGATGAGGAGGGCGTTATCTGCGAGCGAAGAAAAGAACTGCGCCGCCATGATGGTGTAGAAACCACGTTTCATTCGGCTGTTGGCTCACTTGTTATCAAAAACATGAAATCATTTGTGTAATGTCGTGCCTGCGCTGCCGGGGGAACCGGCTGTTTTCAAAAGTCCATGCCGTAACAAAAACCATCCGGTCTGCTTTATACCATGAAAATATAAGGCAATCGCCAGAATCGACGCGGCGCAGGGCGGCTCCGGTAAAATGTCGGCCAGTCATTATTTTTTCAATTCCACGCACCTTCATTGCCAGGTTTGTCCCATGCCAAGACCCACTGTTGCCATCATTGACATTGCTGCGATACAGCACAATTTGGCGATTGCCAAGGCACAAGTTCCGACTGCCAGAACCTGGGGGGTGCTGAAAGCGAATGCCTACGGTCACGGCCTGGAGCGCGGCATGCGCGGCTGCGCGGCGGCCGACGGCCTGGCCCTGATTGAAATCGACGCGGCGGTGCGTCTGCGCGAACTGGGCTGGAACAAACCGATTTTGTTGCTGGAAGGTTTTTTTGATTACTCCGATCTGGCCGTCGTCAATGCCCACCGGCTGGAATGCGCAGTCCACTGCAGCGAGCAGATCGCAATGATCGAGCGCGCGCAGTCGCAGTTTGGCGCGCCGCTCCAGATACACCTGAAGATGAATAGCGGGATGAACCGGCTCGGCTTCCAGTTCGACTCCTTTCGGGCCGCTTACGCCCGCCTGCGCGCGATGCCGGTGGTAGGCAAGATCACGCTGATGACCCATCTGGCCAATGCAGACGATGCCGAAAATACCACCTTCCCGCTGATCGAGCAGGTGCGCCGTTTCCGCGCTGCCACCGAAGGCCTGGCAGCGGAAATCAATCTGTCAAACTCGGCCGCCGATCTGCTGCACCCGGAGATCCAGACCGATTGGGTGCGCCCCGGCATCATGCTGTACGGCGGCACTCCCGGCGGCAAGAGCGCAGCCGAGTTCGGCCTGCTGCCGGCGATGACGCTGCAAAGCGAAATCATCGGCACCCAGGATATCGCGGCCGGCGATGTGGTCGGCTACGGCAGCCGCTTCTGCGCCGAGGGGCCGATGAAGATCGGCGTGGTTGCCTGCGGCTACGCCGATGGTTACCCGCGCCACGCGCCGAACGGCACGCCTATCATTGTCGATGGCGTGCGGACCCGCATCGTCGGCCGGGTTTCGATGGACATGATTACCGTCGATCTGACCGAAGTGCCGGGCGCGCACGTCGGCAGCAGCGTCACCTTGTGGGGCCAGAGCTTGCCGATCGACGAAGTGGCGCAGGCAGCAGGCACCATCGGCTATGAATTGATGTGCGCGCTGGCAGCCCGGGTGCGGGTTGTCGAGCGTTCTTCATTGTAAAATATACTATATTGTGTATTTTTAATGCCGCATTGAATATATGCGGAAAATACTTATTTTATAGATATACCCCCTGATTTTTATATTCGTATAAGGCGGAACAAGCACCGGTGAACCATGGCTAAAGCGAAAACCAATTACACTTGCACCGAATGCGGCGGCATATCGAACAAATGGACCGGCCAGTGCCAGGCTTGCGGCCAGTGGAACACGCTGGTCGAAACGATAGTCGAAACCGGCTCCAACCGTTTCTCGACGCAGCCGCAGGCGCTGGCGCAAACTTCCCCGGTGCTCAGTCTGGCCGATATTGATGCGATCGATGTGCCGCGTTTCGGCACCGGCATCGATGAATTCGACCGCGTGCTCGGCGGCGGTCTGGTCGCCGGTGGCGTGGTGCTGATCGGCGGCGACCCCGGCATCGGCAAATCGACGCTGCTGCTGCAGGCGCTGGCAAACCTGTCCCACTCGAAAAAATCCCTGTATGTCAGCGGCGAAGAATCCGGCGCGCAAATTGCGATGCGCGCCAAGCGGCTGGCGGTGGATGCCAGGGATCTCAAGCTGCAAGCCGAAATCCAGCTGGAAAAAATCCTCGGCACGCTGGTCGATATCAAGCCGGAAGTCGTGGTCATAGACTCGATCCAGACCGTGTATTCCGACGCGCTGACTTCAGCGCCCGGCTCGGTTGCGCAAGTGCGCGAATGCGCGGCGCAACTGACACGGGTGGCCAAACAGAATGGCATCACCATCATCCTGGTCGGCCATGTGACCAAGGAAGGCGCGCTGGCCGGGCCGCGCGTGCTGGAACACATGGTCGACACCGTGCTGTATTTCGAGGGAGACACCCATTCCAGCTTCCGGCTGGTGCGCGCGGTCAAGAACCGCTTCGGCGCCGCCAATGAGCTGGGCGTGTTCGCGATGACCGAAAAGGGTTTGAAAGGGGTGTCCAACCCGTCCGCGCTGTTTTTGTCGCAGCACGACAATGCGGTGCCCGGCTCCTGCGTGATGGTCACGCAGGAAGGCACGCGCCCGTTGCTGGTCGAAATCCAGGCGCTGGTCGATACCTCTCACGCGCCGAATGCGAAGCGGCTATCGGTCGGGCTGGAGCAAAACCGGCTGGCGATGCTGCTGGCGGTGCTGCATCGCCATGCCGGCGTGGCGGCGTTCGATCAGGACGTGTTCATCAATGCGGTCGGCGGCGTCAAGATCACCGAGCCGGCCGCCGACCTGGCGGTGCTGCTGGCGATCAATTCATCGATGCGCGACAAGCCGCTGCCGCGCGGCCTGGTGGTGTTCGGCGAAGTCGGGCTGGCGGGCGAGATCCGGCCCGCGCCGCGCGGCCAGGAACGGCTGCGCGAAGCGGCCAAGCTCGGATTTACGATCGCGATGATTCCGAAATCGAACGCGCCGAAACAGAAGATCGAAGGCTTGACGATCATCGCGGTCGAGCGCATCGACGAAGCATTCAATAAAATGCGCGACCTCGATAACTGACCCCGGCCGGGGATTTATTGCAGCAGGGACGCCGCCCGCAGGCCGCTGCGCACCGCCGACTCCAGCGTCGCCGGATAATCGCCGGCGGTATAGTCGCCCGCCAGCAGCAGGCCGGGCAGGGCGGTGCGATTGTCCGGCCTGGACAGTGCCGGCCGGCAGCAAAAGGTGGCGCGTTTTTCCGTGATCACCGTACTCCACAATGGCTCGGATAACGCGGCGACCTTGAATGCACGCGCCAGTTGCCGGCCGACCTGGCTTGCCAGCACCGCGCGCCCGCTGGCAAGCGCCGCGCCCGGCACGCTGATGACGACCGACAGCAAACCCGCATGCTGCCGGTTCAACTGGCCCCGATCGAACACGAACTGGCCCCAGCTATCGGTGGCCGGATCGTCCTGCAGCGCCATGAACGGCAGCGCCAGCTTGAAATCCTTGTGATACTGCAAATAACAGGTAGTGATCGCTTCGTAGGTAAATCCGTTTAACTGGGCGTGCAAGTCTTGTATGCCGGCATCGGCATCGAGCCCGGCCAGCAGTTTCGACGCCCGCTCCGGCGGCGTGGCGACAATCACTGCATCGAAGTCGGCAACAGCATTCGCAGTATTTGCACAATCCGTCAGCAATTGCCAGCCGTTTGCCGTCTGCCGCAAGCCGGTGATCGCGCAACCGGCATGCACGCTGCCGCCCCGGGCTGCCAGATACGCTGCCGCTTGCTGCGGCAGCAATGTGCTCAGATCGCTGCGCGGAATCAGCATGTCGGATGCGGCGCGCCTGGCGCCCAGGCTGTCGCGCAATACATGCAGGAAAACCTGGGCCGAGGCGCGCTCGGGCGGCGTATTCAGTGCGGCTATGCACAACGGCTGCCACATCAGCCGGCACAGGCGCGGCGTCTGGTCGAAGCGCTGCAGCAATTCGGCCACGCTGCAATCGGTATCGAGGCGCCAGCCCATCCAGCGCGCGGCAGAGGTGAATCTGGCCAGCGCCAGCTTGTCTTGCCGCGCCAGTCCGGTGGCGCGCCACAAGCCCAGCAAGACGTGCCAGGGCGCCGGCAGCCTGGGCGCGATGAAATCCATGCCGCCGGTCGCCGGCGGATAGCGCATCTGCAGCGGCAGCCGCAACAGGTGCTCGCGTTCGCTGATGCCGATGCTGCGCATCAGTTGCAGGGTTTCGCCATAGGCGCCGAGCAGGATGTGCTGCCCGTTGTCGATGGTTCTGCCGTCCATCTCAACCCGCCGGGCCCGGCCGCCCAATGTGCGTGCCGCTTCATACAGGCGCACGCGATGCCCGAGCTGCGTCAGCTTGACCGCCGCTGCGCAGCCGGCCCAGCCGGCGCCGATCACCGCGACATTTTTTTGCGCTGTGCTTTTCACATGAATGTCGCGTAGCGACTCATTTCGCTCCCCTCTCCCGCAAGCGGGAGAGGGGTTGGGAGAGAGGGGCGGCCATGGTGCTTTCATGTATTGGGGTGGCATTGCCATGGCCGCTAGCCACGGATATAGGTTTTCCAGGCCAGCCAGAGCTTGCGAATCGGCGTTAGCGAAATCCGCTGGTTCAGCACATGGAAGCCGTCGGCTTCGATTTCATCGAGCAGCGTGCGATAGATCGCCGCCATCATCAGGCCCGGCCGTTGCGCGCGGCGGTCTTCTTTGGGCAGCAGCGCAAACGCATCGTCATACGCGCTCTGCGCGCGCTGCACCTGGAAGCGCATCAGGTTTTCGAAGTTTTCGCTGTGGCACGCGTTGAGCAAGTCGGCGGCCGTGACCTTGAATTGCTGCAGTTCGTTGACCGGCAGATAAATCCGCCCCTTGCGCGCATCCTCGCCGACATCGCGGACGATATTGGTGAGCTGGAACGCCAGCCCGAGCTTTTCCGCGTATTGCAGCGTTTCCGGCCGCGTGGCGCCGAAGATGCCGGCCGACAGGATGCCGACCACGCCGGCCACATGCCAGCAATAGCGCTGCAGATTCGGATAATCCAGATAGCGGGTTTGATCCAGATCCATCTCCATGCCGTTGATGATCGCCTGCAGATGCCGGCCGTCGAGCTGGTAGGTCTCCATGTGCGGCTGCAGCGCCTGCATCACCGGATGGGTCGGATTGCCGGCCAGCATGGCTGTGACTTCCTTGCGCCACCAGGCCAGCTTGTTGCGCGCCACCGTCTCGTCGGTGCAGTCATCGACGGTGTCGTCGACTTCGCGGCAAAACGCGTACAGCGCGGTAATCGCACGGCGCCGCTCTGCCGGCAGGAACAGGAAGCTGTAATAAAAGCTGGAGCCGCTTTGCGCGGTTTTTTGCTGGCAGTATTCGTCTGGTGACATGATCGGTGCGGCTGAAAGAGGATTGAAAGCGGATCGGCGGCGGCCGCGATGGAAAATCAAGCCGCTATGCTAGCCGACTGTGCGCTTTGGAACAAATCCGGCGTGCGATTAAATCCGGCGGCGATACTGAAAAATCGTGAAAAACCGCCGGCAGATCCGTATAAATATCAGATTTATAGGAGTATGCTGAAAAACATAACATTTCCCGCATATATTCATTGCGTAAGTGAAAATTACACTATTTAGTATAATTCTGGCAAAAAACCGGCATGGATCCGGCTTCAGCCTGCTCTCATCCAGACTGCGCGCCACAGAATGCGGCACCAGTCGGCTGCGCGCAATACCGGACGCTGCCGGAACACATCGAAGCCGGCGGCTTCGATCGCGTCCAGGATGCGCAGTCCGCCCTGGACCACCAGCCGCAACTCCCAGCCGATCCGCCCCGGCAACCGTACGGCCAGCGGCGCGCCCGACAGCATCATCGCGCGCGCACGCGCCACTTCGAAGCGCATCAGCGCACACCAGGCCGCATCGACCCGCGCCTCGGCCAGGTGCGCGGCAGTCACGCCGAAGCGCTCCAGATCTTCCTGCGGCAGGTAGATGCGTCCTTTTTGCCAGTCGATCGCCGCATCCTGGCAAAAATTGATCAATTGCAAGGCGCTGCAAATCGCATCCGAATCGCGCAGATTGCTTGCATCGGCCGCGCCGTACAACTGCAGCATCAGCGTCCCGACCGGATTGGCCGAGCGCCGGCAATAATCGAGCAAGTCAGCAAACGTCGGGTAACGGGTGGTCACCACATCTTGCCGGAAAGCCGATAGCAGATCGCGCAACGGGAGCAGCGGCAGGCGATAAGCGAGGACGGTTTTTTCCAGCGCAACAAACAGCGTCGGTACCGCCGGCGCAGTTGCCAGATAATTTTGCGCAATGGCATCGAGCCCCTGTTCATACACGCCCAGCGCGGCCAGCCGTTGTTCCGGAGTGGCGTCGCCTTCATCGGCCAGATCGTCGGCGCTGCGGGCAAATGCATAGATCGCTGCCACCGCCGGACGCAGGCGGGCCGGCAGCAATAGCGAAGCAACCGGAAAATTTTCGTAATGATCGACTGCCATGGTTCCTTACTGACTAAAAAGTCAATTGCCAGCATGATTGAGTGCACATATAATTACTAACCGCCAAGTCAGTAAGTCAGTTGCTAACATCGCCGGCGCATCTGCCAGCTCCAATATTTCAGCCCGAATAGTAAAGGAAAACCCACGTGGACGCCCTGAAAAACCCATCCCGGATTTCGCCGCGAAACCGCACTTTGCCGCTCCTGATTGCGCTGCTTACGGTCATTGGCGGCTGTTCGAAGCCGGTGCCGAAGATGGAGGAAATCCGTCCGGTCAGGGCGATCAAGCTGGGCGCGCAACAGGCTGAAACGGTGGCCGAGTTTTCCGGCGATGTGCGGGCGCGGGTGGAATCGCGCCTGGGCTTTCGGGTCGGCGGCAAAATCGCTGCGCGCAAGGTCGATGTCGGCTCGCTGGTCACGCGTGGGCAAGTGCTGATGCAGCTCGATCCGCAAGACTTGCAACTGGTGCAGGCGCAGGCGCGGGCCGCGCTGCAATCAGTCCAGAGCAACCGCGATCTGGCCCGCGCCGAACTGTCGCGTTACCAGGAGTTGCGCAGCAAGAATTTCGTCAGTCCGGCGTTGCTGGACGCAAAGCAGGCTGCATTTAAAACCGCCGAGTCGAACGTCGCACAAGCCCGCGCCGCACTTCAGGGGCAATCGAACCAGGCCGGCTATGCGGCACTGGTGTCCGACGTGGATGGTGTGGTCACCGCAGTGGACGCTGAATTGGGGCAGGTGGTTGCCGCCGGTACGCCGGTGCTGCGGATCGCGCAGGCAGGCGAGAAAGAGGTGGTGGTCGGCATCCCGGAAGACAAGGTCGCCAATCTGCGCGACATCACCGACGTGCGAGTGCGCATCTGGGCCAATCCGCAAGCGGTCTTGCCAGGCAAGTTGCGCGAACTGTCGCCGGTAGCCGACCCAGTGACCCGCACTTATGCAGCCAAAATAACGATTTTGAACGCACCGGCCGAGGTCAAGCTGGGCATGACCGCGTATGTCAGCTTCGTCGCCAAAACCCCGGATCCGATGTTCGCGGTGCCCTTGACCGCGCTGTTGCAGGATCAGGCGGCAACTTCAGTCTGGCTGGTCGAAAACGGCGCGGTAAGGCTGGTTCCGGTCCAGATCGGCGGAACTGCCGGCGATGATGTATTGCTGGCCGGCGGCGTCGAAGCCGGGCAAACCATCGTGACGGCCGGCGTGAATCTGTTGAAAGCCGGGCAAAAAGTGAAAATCCTCGGGGCTTCTGTCGCCGCTGGCACTGGAGCCGGCCAATGAAAGGCGGCTTCAACCTGTCGCGCTGGGCGCTCGAACATATTCCGTTTACCCGTTACCTGATGGTGGTATTGATGATCGGCGGCATCCTCGCATACGCCAATCTGGGGCAGGATGAAGACCCGCCGTTTACCTTCCGTGCGATGGTGGTGCGCGCCAACTGGCCGGGCGCCACCGCGCTGCAGATGGCCGAGCAGGTGACCGACACGCTGGAAAAAAAGCTGCAGGAAACACCCTACATCGACACCATTCGCAGCTATTCGAAGCCCGGCGAAACCCTGATCATCCTGCAATTGCGCGAATCGACACCACCGAAAGATACCGCGCAATCGTGGTATCAGGTGCGCAAGAAAATCGGCGATATCAAGGGCAGCCTGCCGCCCGGGGTGATCGGACCGTTTTTCAATGACGAGTTCGGCGATACCTACGGTTCCATTTTTGCGCTGTCAGGCGACGGCTTCAACTATGCGCAAATGAAGCAATACGCGGATTTCGTGCGCCAGCAATTGCTGAAAGTGCCATCGGTAGCGAAGGTGGAATTGTTCGGCGTGCAGGATGAAAAAATCTACATCGAGTTTTCCCATAAGAAATTCTCGCAATTGGGAATATCGTTCCAGTCCGTTATCGATCAGATCAATGCACAAAACGCGGTCGAATCGACTGGCGTGATGGTTACGCCCAGCGCTAATCTGCAGGTCAGGGTCAGCGGCGCCTTGCAATCGACCCGGGAACTGGAAAGCCTGGAACTGCGCGCCAACAGCACGACATTCCGCCTCGGCGATTTTGCCATCGTCAGGCGCGGCTACAAGGATCCGCCGCAGGACAAGATGCGCTTTAACGGCAAGGAAGTGATCGGCCTCGGGATCTCGATGGAGAAGGGCGGCGACATCATCAAGCTGGGCAAGAATCTGCAAGCGACGGTGGATGACATCAAGGGAAAATTGCCGGTTGGCATTGAATTTCAAAATGTGTCGGACAAGCCGAAGGCGGTTACACAGTCGGTGGGCGAGTTCATCACGGTGCTGATCGAGGCGGTACTGATCGTGCTGGCGGTCAGTTTCCTGGCGCTTGGCCTGCATACCAAGCCGTTCCGGCTGGATATCTGGCCGGGCATGGTGGTCGGCTTGACCATCCCGCTGGTGCTGGCGGTAACATTTTTGTTCATGCGCATATTCGAGATCGATTTGCACAAGATTTCGCTTGGCGCGCTGATCATCGCGCTGGGACTGCTGGTCGACGACGCCATCATTGCGGTCGAAATGATGGTGCGCAAGATGGAAGAAGGTTTTACCCGCCTCGACGCCGCCACCTTCGCCTATACGTCGACCGCGATCCCGATGCTGACCGGCACCTTGATCACCGCCGCCGCTTTCTTGCCGATCGGACTGGCAAAGTCGGCTGCAGGCGAATACACTTTTTCGATGTTTTCCGTGAATGCGCTGGCGCTGCTGATTTCCTGGCTGGCAGCGGTTTTGTTTACCCCCTATATTGGCTTCCTGCTGCTGAAGGTGAAGCCTGCAGCCAATGCGGATGGCCACCATGAATTGTTCGACACGCCTTTTTACCAGCGTTTTCGCGCCGCCGTGACCTGGTGCATTACCTGGCGCAAGACCACTATCCTGATCACCTTGGGCGTATTTGCGCTGGGCGTATTCGGATTCAGATTCATCGAGCAGCAATTCTTCCCCGATTCCAGCCGGCCGGAACTGATGGTCGAGATGTGGTCGCCGGAGGGCACCACCTTTGCTGCCAATGAGGCACAAGCGAAGAAATTCGAAACCTTCATCCTGGCGCAAGACGGGGTAGAAAGCGTGACTAGCTATGTCGGCACCGGCAGCCCGCGTTTTTATCTGCCGCTCGACCAGATATTCCCGCAGACCAACGTATCGCAATTTGTCGTGCTGCCCAAGGATTTGCAGACACGCGAGGCGCTGCGCCTGAAAATCACTGCAACCTTCAAAAACGATTTTCCGGAAGTGCGCGGGCGCGTCAAGCTGCTGCCGAACGGGCCGCCGGTGCCGTATCCGGTGCAGTTCCGCGTCACCGGCACCGAGGTCGATGCGGTGCGCGCCATCGCAGACCAGGTAAAAGCGGTGATGAACGCCAATACGAATGCGGTCGGCGTCAACGACAATTGGAACGAGTCGATCAAGGTCTTGCGCATCGATCTGGATCAGGAAAAGTTGCGCGCACTGGGCGTCAGTTCGCAAACCGTGATGCGCGCCGCCAATACCATTTTGAGCGGCACCACCGTCGGGCAATATCGGGAAGACAATAATCTGATCGATATTGTGATGCGCCAACCGGTGCAGGAGCGCTCGACCGTAGCCGCGCTCAATGCAGCCAATATTCCGACCGTCAGCGGCAAGTCGGTGCCGCTGTCGAATCTGGCGCATGTCCGGATGGCTTGGGAGCCCGGCGTGGTCTGGCGCGAAGGGCGGGAATGGGCGGTTACGGTCCAGTCCGATGTGGTTGATGGAATCCAGGGCGCGACCGTATCCGGCCAGGTCAGTGCGCAACTCGATAATTTGCGAGCCACATTGCCGCCAGGCTACAAGATAGAACTGGCCGGCGCTGCAGCCGACAGCGGCAAGGCGCAGGATTCGATCGCGGCCAACATTCCGCTGGTGATTTTCATCATTTTCACGTTGTTGATGCTGCAATTGCACAGTTTTTCCCGCGCATTGCTAGTGTTTTTGACCGGTCCGTTGGGGATTGCCGGAGCGGCAATGGCGCTGCTGCTGCTGCAGCGTCCGTTCGGCTTTGTCGCGCAACTCGGGGTAATTGCGCTGTTCGGCATGATTATTCGCAATTCGGTGATCCTGATCGATCAGATTGAGCAGGATATCGCCGCCGGTGCAACGCCCTGGAATGCGATCATCGAATCGGCAGTGCGGCGCTGTCGCCCGATCGTCCTGACCGCCGCCGCCGCGGTACTGGCGATGATTCCGCTGTCGCGCTCGGTATTCTGGGGACCGATGGCGGTTGCCATCATGGGCGGCTTGATCATCGCAACCGCGCTAACTCTGTTATTCTTGCCGGCCTTGTATGCGGCCTGGTTCCGGGTAAAAAAACCTGGTTGATAAGTAGTCGATACTGCTGCACAATAGAGGGCTTGCGGTATTTTGGGGATATGGCGAAATTGGTAGACGCACTAGATTTAGGTTCTAGCGTTGCAAGACGTGTCAGTTCGAGTCTGACTATCCCCACCAAGATTGTTGCTGATCATTGCTGAAGATTCGGCTGATCGGAAAATTTCAATGTATCTTTGTGCCCGGCATGTGAGTTAATTGTTGCTTGATGTTTTCAAGCCGGCAACATTGTTTTATTTCTCGAGCAATGGACCGAATCCGCGATCAAAAACGACGCTGGATTCAAACCCATTTGCTCACACCACAGAATTCTCATTTTTTGGATGATTTACATGGCAACTGCAGTCGAAACCCTAGGTAAATTAGAGCGCCGCCTCACCATCACTTTTCCAATGACTGAAGTCCAGGCGGAAGTTGAAAAGCGCCTGAAAATCCGTGCCCGCACTGCCAAGGCGCCGGGCTTTCGTCCAGGTAAAGTGCCGATGAAAATGGTCGCTGCACAATACGGCTACCAAGTTGAAACTGAAGTATTGAACGACAAGGTTGGGCGTGCGTTCAGCGAAGCTGCGAATGAAAACAATTTGCGCGTCGCCGGCTATCCGAAAATCGAACCAAAAACCAGCGAAGGCGTGGCTGAGGGTTCGGTCGCATTCGATGCTGTTTTTGAAGTCTATCCTGAAGTCAAGATCGGCGATCTGTCCGGCGTTGAGGTCGAGAAAATCAGTGCGGCCGTAACGGACGTTGAAGTGGACAAGACGATTGAAATTCTGCGTAAGCAACGTGTGCATTACCACGTCAAAGGCGAGCAGGGCGAACACGGCGATGGCGGTGCAGACTTGACCGCACAGAACGACAATCGCGTGACGGTGGATTTCGTCGGCAAAATTGACGACGTTGAATTCCCCGGCGGCAAGGCGGAAGATTATCCGTTCGTCCTGGGTGAAGGCCGCATGCTGCCCGAGTTCGAGGCTGCAGTGATCGGCTTGAAAGTAGGCGAATCGAAGACTTTTCCGTTATCGTTTCCAGTCGACTATCACGGCAAGGATGTTGCCGGCAAGACCGCGGAATTTACCATCACCCTGAAAAAAATCGAATGGGCGCACTTGCCTGAGTTAAGTTCGGAATTTGCAAAATCGCTCGGCGTGGCTGATGGCGACATGCAAAAGATGCGTGAAGATATCAAGGCTAATCTGGAGCGTGAAGTCGCCGGTCGTCTCAAGGCGAAAAACAAGGATGCCGTGATGGATGCGCTGATCAAGATTGCCGAACTGGACGTTCCAAAGGCACTGGTTGATCAGGATGTCGAGCGTCTGGTAGAAATGACGCGTCAAGACATGGCGCAGCGTGGCATGAATGCCAAGGACATGCCTTTCCCTCCTGAATTGTTTACTGCGCAGGCAGAGCGTCGGGTGCGTCTGGGACTGATTCTGGCCGAAGTGGTCAAGGAAAATACACTGCAGGCAACTGCGGAACAGGTAAAAGCTCAGGTTGAAGACTTTGCGCAAAGTTACGAAGACCCGCAGCAGGTGGTTAAGTATTATTTCAGCGATCGTCGCCGCTTGTCGGAGGTCGAGGCCCTTGTATTGGAAGAAAATGTCGTCAACTATGTGCTCGGTAAATCGAAAGTAACAGAGAAGTCTGTTGCGTTTGATGAGTTGATGGGCAATAACGCGCAAGCATAATTCGCTTGCAAATACCGCTCAGGCAGATGCTTGAGCGTCTTCCATACGGAGCGAAAATGACAGGCTTAATCAGAAAATCCGCATTTGATACAGACATGCTCGGTATGGTGCCGATGGTGGTTGAGCAAAGCGGTCGCGGCGAGCGCGCCTACGATATTTACTCGCGCCTGTTGAAGGAACGTGTGATTTTCATGGTCGGGCCAGTCAATGACCAGATGGCGAATTTGATTGTCGCGCAATTATTGTTTCTGGAGAGTGAAAATCCGGACAAGGACATTTCCTTGTATATTAATTCGCCCGGCGGTTCGGTGTCGGCCGGCATGGCCATCTACGATACGATGCAATTCATCAAGTCCGATGTGTCAACCCTTTGTACCGGAATGGCGGCGTCGATGGGCGCTTTCTTGCTTGCTGCTGGTGCGAAGGGGAAACGTTTCTCCTTGCCCAATTCCCGCATCATGATTCATCAGCCTCTGGGCGGCGCTCAAGGGCAGGCGTCGGATATCGAGATACAGGCGCGCGAGATTCTTTACCTGCGTGAGAGATTGAACGGTATCCTGGCAGAAAAAACAGGAAAAACTACTGAGCAAATCGGCAAGGATACCGACAGGGACAACTTCATGTCGGCTGACGCGGCGGTTGAATACGGCTTGATTGACAAAGTCCTGACAAACCGCGAGTGACGTATAGTCCTGCGGAAAGCGCCCGGACGATAAGACGTTCGGGCGTTTTTCATTGATAATGCAGTGATTGCCCGACTAAACTGATATGACGGTTTTTGAATTCACGGGTAATATCAAGCTGAAACTACTATTTATATAGATCACTCCACATGTCTGATAAAAAAACCTCCAGCGGCGAAAAATTGCTCTATTGCTCATTCTGCGGCAAGAGCCAGCATGAGGTCAAAAAACTCATCGCCGGCCCCTCCGTATTCATCTGCGATGAATGCATCGATTTATGCAACGACATCATCCATGATGAAGCAGTCAGCGTCGAATCCATTAGCGGCGAAAAATCTGCACTACCCACACCGCAAGAGATCAGCGACTTGCTCGATCAATACGTAATCGGACAGACTACTGCGAAACGTATTTTGTCTGTGGCTGTCTACAATCACTATAAACGTCTCAAGCATTTGGGGAAAATGGATGACGTTGAACTGGCAAAAAGCAATATTTTGCTTGTCGGTCCAACCGGTTCGGGTAAAACTTTGCTGGCGCAAACTCTGGCGCGGATGTTGAATGTACCTTTCGTGATGGCAGATGCAACAACGCTGACTGAAGCCGGTTACGTTGGCGAGGATGTCGAAAATATTATCCAGAAGTTATTGCAAAGCTGTAACTACGAAGTGGAAAAGGCGCAAAAAGGTATTGTTTATATTGACGAGATCGATAAGATTTCACGCAAATCAGACAATCCGTCCATTACGCGCGACGTCTCCGGAGAAGGCGTACAGCAGGCGCTGCTGAAACTGATCGAAGGCACGATGGCTTCGGTTCCGCCGCAAGGCGGGCGCAAGCATCCTAACCAGGACTTCGTGCAGATTGACACCACGAATATCATGTTTATTTGTGGCGGCGCATTTGATGGATTGGCGAAGGTCATATCCAATCGTGCGATAAAGAGTGGAATTGGTTTTTCCGCAACGGTAAAGAGTGAAAATCAGAAAATGTCCAGTGAAGTATTGCTGGAAGCCGAACCGGAAGATTTAATCAAGTTCGGCTTGATTCCAGAGTTGGTAGGGCGCCTTCCGGTCGTTGCCACCTTGACCGAGCTCAATGAAGATGCTCTGATACGCATTCTGGTGGAGCCTAAGAATGCGCTGATCAAGCAGTATTCGAAACTGCTTGAAATGGAAGGCACCGAATTGGAAGTCAGACCAGCTGCTTTGCATGCCATTGCCAAGAAAGCGATTGCCCGCAAAACGGGGGCACGCGGGCTGCGCTCGATTCTTGAGCATGCACTGCTTGATGTCATGTACGATTTACCCAATCAACAGAATGTGGCTAAAGTGGTGATCGACGAAAATACTATTACAAATGGTGCGAAACCACTGCTGATCTATCACGAACAACCCAAGACTTCGGGCGCGTCCAAATAATAAATGCGGTCTCGATCCGAATTCGGGTTTATCTAAAAGCGGTACAATTCAACGCAATATAATTACTATGGCTTCAATCGCAAAGCCACCCGAGGGAAGTCTCGTGTGTGGCTTTTTTCATTGGATTTTTGCATATTGACGATGATTTTTGTTTCTCCTGGGCTTGTGTTTTGGCCACTTGTGCCAACATCAATAACAGGTTTATTTGAAAAGGCTTGTCATGACGACTCCTACACTTACTGAACAAAGAAGCCAACTGCCGTTGTTGCCGTTGCGGGATGTTGTTGTCTTCCCGCATATGGTCATTCCACTGTTTGTTGGTCGGCCAAAATCAATTAAGGCCCTGGAAGCGGCCATGGAACAGGGCAAGAGCATTATGCTCGCAGCGCAAAAGGCGGCTGCAAAGGACGAGCCGTCACCTGATGATATTTATGAAATCGGATGCGTAGCAAATATATTGCAGATGCTCAAGTTGCCTGACGGGACTGTCAAAGTGCTTGTAGAAGGCGCCCAGCGCGCTCGCATCCACCATATTAGTGAGTTGGAAACACATTTTGTTGCCGATCTGACCCCTATTGAATCCGAACTGGGCGATGATTCCGAACTGGAAGCGATGCGCCGTACTATCGTTCAGCAATTTGATCAATATGTAAAACTGAACAAAAAAATTCCGCCTGAGATTCTGACATCATTAGCCGGTATTGACGACGCCGGTCGACTGGCCGATACGGTTGCTGCGCACTTGCCGTTGAAGCTCGAACAAAAACAGGTGATCCTTGAGATATTCAGCGTTGCAAAACGCCTTGAGCACTTATTGGGGCAACTCGAAGGTGAACTTGATATTCTCCAGGTGGAAAAGCGGATTCGCGGACGCGTCAAGCGCCAGATGGAAAAATCCCAGCGTGAGTATTACCTGAATGAGCAAGTCAAGGCAATTCAGAAGGAGTTGGGCGAAGGTGAGGAAGGTGCTGATTTTGATGAGCTTGAGAAAAAGGTCGTCGCTGCAAAAATGCCTAAGGAAGCCCGTGAAAAGGCGCAGAGCGAGCTCCGGAAACTTAAGCTGATGTCGCCGATGTCGGCGGAAGCTACGGTTGTTCGTACCTACATCGAGACTCTGGTTGGTTTGCCATGGAAGAAAAAATCCAAGGTAAATAATGATTTGACCAATGCTGAAAAAATCCTCGAAGACGATCATTACGGGCTCGATAAGGTTAAAGAGCGCATTCTTGAATATCTTGCCGTGCAGCAACGAGTTGATAAGCTGAAGGCGCCTATTCTCTGTTTCGTCGGACCTCCAGGGGTAGGCAAGACATCGCTCGGACAGTCAATTGCGCGCGCGACAAACCGGAAATTTGTTCGTATGGCATTGGGCGGGGTTAGGGATGAGGCCGAGATACGCGGGCATCGGCGCACGTATATTGGCTCGATGCCGGGCAAGATCTTGCAAAGCCTGGCCAAAGCAGGTGTGCGTAATCCATTATTCCTTCTCGATGAAGTGGATAAAATGGGAGCCGATTTCCGGGGTGATCCTTCTTCAGCTCTGCTGGAAGTGCTTGACCCCGAGCAGAATCATACGTTTGCCGATCATTATGTCGAGGTGGATTTCGATTTGTCCGATGTGATGTTTGTTGCCACATCGAACTCATATAATATTCCGCCAGCACTGCTTGACAGGATGGAAGTGATTCGCTTGTCCGGCTATACGGAAGACGAAAAGACCAGTATTGCGCAGCGATACTTGCTACCCAAGCAAATCAGGAATAACGGATTGAAGGATGAGGAGATCAGTGTTGCCGAATCCGCTATTCGTGACATCATCCGCTATTACACCAGAGAAGCGGGCGTGCGTTCGCTGGAGCGTGAGATTTCAAAAATTTGCCGCAAAGTAGTTAAGTTGTTACTGCTCAAAAAGCAAGATAAGAAGGTTGTCGTTGCTGCGAAAAATTTAGATAAATTCCTCGGTGTTCGCCGGTTCGATTACGGTGTGGCAGAAAAGGATAATCAGATTGGCCAAGTGGTAGGACTCGCCTGGACCGAAGTTGGTGGCGAACTATTGACAATTGAAGCGGTGGCAATGCCTGGCAAGGGCGGCGTTATACGTACCGGCACACTCGGGGATGTAATGAAAGAGTCCATAGAGGCGGCACGTTCCGTGATGCGCAATCGGGCAAAAAGCCTGGGCATCAAGAACGACGTTTTCGAAAAGACGGATATCCACATCCATGTTCCTGAAGGTGCCACACCTAAGGATGGTCCGTCTGCAGGCATTGCAATGACGACAGCACTGGTATCCATCTTTACAGGAATTCCGGTGCGTGCGGACGTTGCGATGACGGGTGAAATCACTTTGCGAGGGGAAGTGCTGCCGATTGGGGGCTTGAAGGAAAAACTGCTTGCGGCCCATCGTGGCGGGATTAAAACTGTGCTTATTCCGGAGCAGAATGTAAAGGATTTGGTTGAGATACCTGATAATGTCAAAAATAAGCTTGAAATTATCCCGGTCCGCTGGATCGATAAGGTTCTTGAGATTGCTCTTGAGCGGCATCCCGAGCCATTGACGGACGAGGAGACAGCGGTGTCAGCCGTACCGGCTCAAAGCACTCAACCTGATACGGGTGTTGTCAAACATTAATATTCCAAGTGCGATCGAGAGTGAATGCATCGTAGATGCATTCTCGTTTATATGAAGTCATGTAATTATTTCTTAATTGTCGGTATTTCAGGGCGATTACCTACTATTGATTAAGTGGCAAAGCGCTTGACACCGACCTTTAAGGCTTGTTTTAATACCGGTTGCAGGTTTTCTGTGGCGCAATGGATGCACGAAAAAAAACGATGCATAGCACTATTGCGAAATTCAACCTTTTAGGGGGATTAAGTGAATAAAACTGAACTAATCGAGCATATTGCCCAGTCAGCAGATATTTCCAAGGCAGCAGCAACACGCGCGCTTGAAGCATTGATTGTTGCGGTAAAAACCACGCTGAAAAAAAATGGGTCTGTCACTCTCGTTGGATTCGGTACATTCTCGGTAGGAAAACGTGCTGCGCGCATTGGCCGCAATCCGCGCACGGGTGAATCTATCAAAATTAAGGCTGCTAAAGTTCCTAAATTTAAAGCTGGCAAAGGCTTAAAAGATGCTGTAAACTAGCTTTTTTTGGTGTGGTGACAAGCATCAAAAAATTTGGCTGACTAAGTGGCATGGGTGCTTAGCTCAGTTGGTAGAGCGGCGCCCTTACAAGGCGTAGGTCGGGAGTTCGAGCCTCTCAGCACCCACCAATCAGTCAAGTTTTATGCAAGCAACTCAGGAGTGGTAGTTCAGCTGGTTAGAATACCGGCCTGTCACGCCGGGGGTCGCGGGTTCGAGTCCCGTCCGCTCCGCCAGAGTTTTAATATAGGAGTGGTAGTTCAGCTGGTTAGAATACCGGCCTGTCACGCCGGGGGTCGCGGGTTCGAGTCCCGTCCACTCCGCCAGAACAAAAAAAGGCGAACGAAAGTTCGCCTTTTTTCACATTCGGCGTCTTTTTTGAAATTTGTCTGATTGGTCGACCATGCTAGAGTTTATCCGTGCCCACAAGCGCCTGACGCAGTTATTGTTGTTACTCTTCATTATTCCTTCTTTCGCTTTTGTGGGGCTTGAAGGGTACAGTCGTTTTGGAACGGACAGTAATGTTGTCGCCAAAGTGGCAGGATCCTCTATTACAAAGCAGGAATTTGAAGCTGCCCAGCGGGAGCAAATGGAGCGTTTCAGGCAAATGCTTGGAGCACAATTCGATCCAAAGATGATGGATACTCCGGAAATGCGACAAAGCGTGCTGGATAATCTAATTGCGCAACGTGCATTATTGGCTGAACTGTCAAACAAGAAGCTGTCGGTCTCCGACCAGTCATTGCAACAGGAAATTCTATCTATGCCGGTTCTGACTTCTTCTGATGGAAAGTTCGACCGGGAACGTTATAGGTCACTCCTTGCAGCACAGGGCTTAACGCCGTCTGCTTATGAAGCCAGTTTACGCCAGGAATTGGCTTTAAAGCAGCTCAACAACGCCATACAATCAAGTGCGTTCGCGCCAAAAGCTGTAGTTGCCCGTTTGACTGGAATCGCAGCCCAGGAGCGAGAAATTCAACAGCTTGATTTCAAGGCTGCTGATTTCAGTTCCCAGGTAAAAATCACTGATGAAATGCTGCAGTCCTATTACAAGAATAATTCGGCCCAGTATGTAATTCCTGAACAATTAAAGATTGAGTATGTCATTTTGAACGGTGCCGCAGTTGAATCGCAGTTGTCGATCACCGACGCCGACATAAAGTCTTATTACGAGCAAAATGCACAACGCTATACCGTGGACGAGCAGCGACGTGCCAGCCATATTCTGATTGCGATTAAGGAAGATGCTTCGCCGGCGGAGGTGTCGGCGGCAAAGGCTAAAGCGGAAAATCTGCTAACGCAACTGCGCAAGAATCCGGCAGAATTTGCCAGGATTGCCAAGGAGAATTCCCAGGATCCCGGTTCGGCAGAACGCGGTGGCGACCTTGATTTCTTCAGCCATGGGATGATGGTCAAGCCATTTGAAGAGGCAGCTTATAAGCTTAAGCAGGGTGAAATCAGCGACGTCGTCCGATCCGATTTTGGTTTTCATATCATTCAGGTAACTGCCATCAAGCCGGCTTCTGTCAAGTCGCTGGACGAAGCCAGGGCCGAGATAGCCGCGGAAATTAAAAAGCAGCTGGCAGCAAAGAAGTATGCGGAAATGGCGGAAGTCTTCAGCAATACCATCTATGAGCAGTCAGACAGCTTGAAGCCAGTGGCTGATAAACTGAAACTGACGGTTGAGACTGCATCCAATGTGGCGCGCCAGCCTGACGATGCTGCCGGCAAAAATGCTGCGTTTAGTAATCCGAAATTCCTCCAGGCTTTGTTTTCTGATGACGCAATTAAGAACAAGCACAATACCGAGGCAGTGGAAATTGCTCCGAATACCTTGATATCAGGGCGCGTGGTCGAATACAAACCGACTGGCAAGCGTCCCTTTGACGAGGTGCGCACCATGGTGCAGGAGCGTGTAAGGCAAATTGAAACCCGGAATCTGGCCAGAAAAGCCGGTGAATCCAGGCTGGCATCCTTGCAAAAGAGCCCTGATGATGCCGGTTTCAGTGCTGTAAAAGTCGTTTCCAGGGCGAAATCTGGTCTGGATAATGCTGCACTGGTTGCCATAATGAAAGCTGACGTGTCTAAATTGCCGGCATTCGTTGGGGTCGATTTGCCAGGCCAAGGGTATACAATTTACCGTATCAATAAAGTAACTGAGCCTGCTGTTGTGGACGAAACGCGCCGGAAAGCGGAGCAGCAGCAAATCTCTACCGCCTTGGCTCAGCAAGAAATGCTCGCTTATATTGACTATTTGAAGCAGAAATCGAAAGTTGAAATATTGCAACCTGTCGTACCCAAAAGCAGTGATGGGCAGGACAAGGTAGCCCCCATTTCTGCATCCAATTAATTCAGATGCTGATAAAAAAAACCGCTCGATGAGCGGTTTTTTTATTTCCCCAGTCGGCTGCCAGAGGTTTGCGTGATTCTTTCGCCGGATCGTTCGAACGACGGTAATGCAGTTGCTGAGCCCTTCATCGAATCGTATCAAGACAAGTCAACCAATTGCCGTGCTGCACACTGCAAGGAGTCAAAATCGATGCCAGTCAATTCCAGTATTCGCGCCTGACCGTATTGATCGAAGTTGCGCTGGATCGAGCGCTTATAAGCGGGGTCATAATGCTCTGCCAGCAGTTCCGCGACCAGGGATTCCATGTCGCCCGACAGCGCATGCAGATGCCAGCGTGCGATTTTTTCCTTGCCATGCAAACCTACCAGACAGTCCAGCTGCGTGTTCAATTTATCGGGGGCAGCGATGAAATGCGCATAATCCTCGACCAGTAATTTGATGCGGTTTTCTTGTGACAGCTGCAACGCAATGCAGGGTGAAATGCGCATCCTTTCCATCAATAAATCCGGTATCCGGACGTTTCCAACTTTCTTGCTTTCGGATTCGATAAATACCACTTGTCCGGGATTGAACTGGCGCAACGTTTGCCACAGGCGGCTCTCAAACATCTTTTGTGAAGGCTGCGGCTGCAGCGGCAGGTGTCCCAGCACGGAGCCCCGGTGCTCGGCCAACTGTTCCAGATCAAGCACTTGCACACCTTGCTGCGCGAGTACTTGCAACAAGCGGCTTTTGGCGCTGCCGGTGGTGCCGCACAAGACCTGAAAGGAAAATTGCGAGGCGATTTCGCCCAGTGTGGCGTTTACGTGCCGGCGATACTCCTTGTAACCGCCATCCAGCTGCACTGCAGGCCAGCCGATCTTGGCCATGATGTGGGCCAGTGCTCCGCTGCGGTTGCCGCCGCGCCAGCAATAAATCAGGGGTGCCCAATCGCGCGGTTTGTCCAGGAACAGGGTTTCAATGTGCTCGGCGATATTCTTTGCCACCAATACTGCGCCGGCTTTCTTGGCTTCGAATGCATTCACCTGTTTGTACAGAGAGCCGATCCGTTGACGCTCTTCATTGTTCAGAACCGGGCAATTGATGGCGCCGGGGATATGGTCTTCGGCAAATTCGGCCGGGCTTCGAACGTCGATGATGGCATCGAATTTGTCCAGCGCCGGCAATATTTCGGCAAAAGGGAGCAGGGCAGGATACTTCATATGCTCACTTGATCAAAAGGGGTTTAAGGTATGGCCAGACATTATCAAGCATGATCGGATGTGCTTGGGCGTTTGGATGTATGCGGTCGGGCTGAAGCAGTTCCGGCCGGTCGGCGACCCCGGCAAGCAGAAATGGCGCTAGAGCCGACCTGGTTTCCTTGGCCAGTTTCGGGTACAGGGCCGAAAACCGGTCTGTGTAATCCCGGCCATAGTTGGGCGGAATTTGCATTCCAACCAGAAGCACTTTGGCCCGGGATTTTTTAGCTGCGTTAATCATGCTGCGGAAGTTTTCCTCCGATGCCCTGATCGACAAGCCGCGCAAGCCGTCGTTGCCGCCCAATTCAATCACGACCACAGCGGGACGCTGTTTTTCCAGCAAGGCGCCAAGACGGCTTTTGCCACCGCTGCTGGTTTCGCCGCTAATGCTGGCGTTAATGACGACGGCATCGATATTTTCGGCTTTCAGGCGCTTTTCGAGCAGCGACACCCAGCCGGTTCCGCGCGCCATGCCATATTCAGCGGACAGGCTATCGCCTAGCACTAGTATCGTTTTTGATGCAGAATGTGCACCTGACGCGAACAGGGTCAGCCACACTAGTATTGCGGCTCTGAATATTCGCATTAAACCTTCCAACCATCCACTATTTCTCTGCATGCCTGATCTTTCACTGCTTGCGCCAGCGATTGTCGCTGACAACCTTGCCAAACGCGTCGCGGATGCGGCGGGTGAGCTGACTATTTTGCATGACATCAATTTTACCGTGCCGGCCGGGCAGACGCTCGCAATTGTGGGGGCGTCCGGGTCTGGCAAGTCCACTTTGCTGGGCTTGCTGGCGGGCTTGGACACACCGTCGAATGGTACGGTCCGGCTTGATGGGACTGATATTTTCGCGCTGGACGAGGATGGTCGGGCTCTCTTGCGCAAGCAAAAAATCGGCTTTGTATTCCAGTCGTTCCAGCTGCTGGCGCATCTGAATGCGCTGGAAAACGTCATGCTGCCGCTGGAACTGCGCGGCGATTATGCCGCAAGAAGCAAGGCTGAGGCGATGTTGGGCCGGGTCGGTTTATCCGGCCGCTTGAAACATTTTCCGAAATACCTGTCCGGCGGCGAGCAACAGCGGGTCGCCCTGGCGCGTGCCTTCGTGACTGAACCGCCGCTGCTGTTTGCCGATGAGCCGACCGGCAGCCTGGATGCGGTGACCGGGGAGGCTGTGATCCAACTGATGTTTGACTTGAACCGGGAGCGCCATTCGACCCTGGTGCTGGTTACGCACGATAGCCTGATTGCTGCCAGATGCGAGCGCACGATTACCATTGCAGCCGGCAGGCTGCTGCCTGCGTAGGGAAGCCGGTCAGCGTACTGCGCCGTACTGCTTGCTCAGGCGATTCAGGCTGCGGCGCACCAGCGGAATCAGTTCGCTTGCGGTCAGCCCGATCGGCCCCTGTCCTGCGGCAACCAGTTCATCGGCTGCATTGCCATGCAGCCAGACTGCCGCGATTGCGGCCTCCCATTCCGGCCACCCTTGCGCCAGCAGCGCACCGATGATGCCGGCCAGCACATCGCCGGTGCCGGCGCTGGCCAAGCCCGGATTGCCGGTAGGATTAATCACGATATTGTCCTGCGGATCGGCAATGATCGATCCCGATCCCTTGAGCACGATGATGGCGTGGTATTTGTGTGCCAGGCGGCGCGCAGCGGCAATCCGATCGGCCTGGATGTCGGCGCTGGGTATGCCAAGCAGGCGCGCGGCTTCCAGCGGATGCGGCGTCATGATGGCGGTTGCAGTGCGCAGCACCAATGCTTGCTGTAACGCCGGGTCGGCCGCGATCAGGTTTAGCGCATCCGCATCGAGTACCAGTCTCGCATCGGATTGCAGCGCTTTACGCAGTGCCGCAAGCGCGGCATCGGAGCTCCCCAGCCCCGGCCCGATTACTGCGGCAGCGCCGAAAACGCATTGCGCCGCGGGCCGGCACATCAGTTCCGGTTGCGCGCTGTCGAAGGCCGGCGCCGCGTCGATGAATCCGGCGATAACCCGACCTGCGCCGCTCTGGATTGCCGCACGTCCGGACAGTACCGGCGCACCATGCATCCCTGTCGCACCGCCGACGATGACGACATCGCCATTGCTGCCTTTGTGCGAGTTATGGCGGCGTACCTGCAACGCGCGGTTAAATTCTGCCACCGTAGCCAGATGCATGTTGGAGCGATTGCAATTGAAATGCCGCGGGTCGATATCCAGTGCGGCGACGGTAACCGCGCCAGCACAATCACGGCCGTCACAGGTGTGCAGGCCGGGCTTGTCGGCGATGAAAGTGATGCTTTGCTGCGCGCAGACGGCAACGCCTGAATTGCCGGCGCCGACGATCGTGCCGGTGTCTGCGTCCAGTCCGCTTGGAATGTCGAGCGCCAGCACCGGGCAGGCAAGCCGGTTGATGCTTTCAATCAGGCTGCGGTAGGCACCGGCAATCGGGCGCGCCAAGCCGATGCCGAATAAGCCATCGACAATCATCGCCCATTGGATGGTGGGGATTTCCGGAATAAATGCAGCGTCCCTGAACACTGCCGCGCTGTCCCGTGCGCGTTGCAACGCATGTTGCGCATCCTTTGACGACGGCGTCGAACCGGCGATCAGGGCGGTGACAGCAATCCCGTTTTGCGCCAGTTGGGCGGCGACTTCGAGCGCATCGCCGCCATTGTCGCCCGGGCCTACCAAAATCAGCACCTGCACTCCGGACGGCGCTGGTTCCAGCATGGTCATGGCGGCGCTGGCTGCAGCTTGTCCGGCCCGATGCATCAGCGCACCGCCCGGCAGTTCGGTCAGGGCGGCCTGTTCGATCCGGCGGATTTCGGCAATCGAATACAGTAGGTGTCGGGTTGGCATCAAGGCTTTCGCTAAATTGCGATCGGGAATTGCAGCACTTTCAATTCTGAGCGGTACATTTGCTATCGAAGTGCTGGATGGTAATTGTCATTATGAAAATACTATGGCTAGGTATATTTGTTATCGCAATGAAACATTGCGGGAATGGTGATAAAAATGCATATACTCCCATGTTAATTTGTTTCAAATAACAATTGCATTAACTTGCAGTGTGCACTCGATAGCGCGCCAGGGTCAAGCCGTCCAGATCGATTTCGGGTACGCGTTCGGAAATGATGTCGGCCACCAGTTTGCCGGCGCCTGCAGCCATTGCCCAGCCGTTCGCGCCATGGCCGATATTGACGAACAGATTCCTGATCGGGGTCGCGCCAATCAGCGGCGGGCCGTCCGGCAAAGTCGCTTGCAGGCCGCACCAGAAATTCGCATTGTTATAGTTGGCGGCATTTGGGAACCAGTCGTTGCCGACTTTACGCAAGGTGCGTTGTGCGGTCTCGGACACTGTTGCCGAGCGCGAAGCCAGTTCTGCGGTTCCGGCGAGGCGGATTCGGTTGCCCATGCGGGTGATGCTGACGCGATAGGTTTCATCCATCAACGCGGCCAGCGGCGCCGCGTCCATGTCTTTGATGGTAGCGGTTGCCGCATAGCTCTTGACTGAAAACAGCGGCGTGTCGATGCCGAGGTCCTTGAGCATCCGGGCGCTTTCTGCACCCGCTGCCAGCACGATGGCGTCAGCCGAAAAGGCAGTGTCATCAAGATTCAGCACAAGCCCATTGGCATTATGTGCGATTGCGCTGACGCTGTTGCCAAAAATGAACTGCACTCCCAGAGACATCGCAATCTGTTTGAGTTGCTTGGTAAATAGCGGGCAGTTGCCGGTTTCCGCATGGGGCAAATACAGCGCACCGGCCAGTGCGGTTTGCGACGCCAGTGCCGGCTCCAGCAAGCGTGCGGCATCGGCATCGAGCAAACGGTGCGCGCCATCCAGTTCGGTCAGCAGGGCAAGCGCCGGTTCGGCCAGCGCCATATCGTGCGCGGTGCGAAATAGTTGCAGGTAGCCTTGCGTTTTTTCATCGACTTGCAAGGCCTGCGGTTCCAGTTGCTGCAAGATGTCGCGGCTGTAGGCGGTCAGGCGCAGCATGCGCTGCATATTGGTGCGAAATTTCTCGAGTTCGCATTCGGAAAGCCAGAGGCGGATCCAGCGCCACAACGCCGGATCCATCTTGCGTGGCAACATGAGTGGCGCTTCCTGCTTGAATAAATAGGCCAGCAAATGCCTGGGCATGCCGGGCCGGGCCCATGGCGTGACATAACCGGGCGCCATCACCCCTGCATTACCGAAACTGGTTTCTTCGGCGACATTGCCGCGACGTTCGACCACGACTACCTGGTGCCCTGCGGCAGCCAGGAAATACGCGGTGCAAACGCCGATGACGCCGCCACCGATAACTGCTACTTGCTTTTGTGCCAATTTATAACCTGATCCTTTGCGCCAGAAAGCCGGCAGGATACTGCCGCACTCGCTGTTCATTACATTGCATATGCCGGGCCGTGAATGTAACATTTGCAGGTCAATCAGGTATTGCATTGCCGCAAATTTTCCGGATTTATTCGCATTACTTTGATTAAGAATGGCGCTCAAATCCGCGCTATGCGGTATTGGATCGCTTGCCGCATGCGCAGAAGCGGTCGATTGTGCGGGCGCGACGCGGGTTGCCGTCCTGTCGACTGTCATGCGTGGTGCGTCACGGTATAATGCTGCATCCCTTAATTATGCAGTTTTCGCTGCATCAAATCTCCCTCACGCCATGCTGATTCTTCCGGGTTCCAACGCACTGTCCGCCTTCCGTACACAACGTCTTCTGTCGCAACTGCAGGCCGTCGATGCCAATATCACCGACATCAAAGGGCGTTTTACCCACTTCATTGATGCATCCGTTGCCTTTTCGCCAGATGATATTGGCCGGCTGGAGGCCTTGCTGACCTATGGCGAGCCATTCGCAACCGGCACGGACGGTGAGGAATTCATCGTGATTCCGCGTTTCGGCACTATTTCACCCTGGGCCAGCAAAGCTACCGACATCGCGCACAACTGCGGGATGGCGCAGATCAAGCGCATCGAGCGCGGCGTGACGTACCGGGTGCAGCTGAAGTCCGGCCTGCTGGGCGGCGTTAAAAAATTGTCCGATACGGCGGCGCAAGCGGTCGCCGCCTTGCTGCACGACCGCATGACCGAAATGGTATTGCGGTCGGCCAGCGACGCCGCCGGCATGTTTACCGCATTGGAAGCCAGGCCGCTGGAATCGGTCGACCTGCTGGCTAACGGCAAGGCTGCGCTGATGACGGCGAATGCAGATCTCGGCCTGGCCTTGTCGGACGATGAAATCGATTACCTGCTGGCTGCTTTTACGCAAGCCAGGCGCAACCCGACCGACGTTGAACTGATGATGTTCGCGCAAGCCAATAGCGAACACTGCCGCCACAAAATATTCAACGCCGACTGGACCATCGACGGCGAACCGCAGGATAAATCGCTGTTTGCGATGATCAAGAATACCCATCAGCTGCAGCCGAAGGGCACCATCGTCGCCTACAGCGACAACTCCTCCATCATGGAAGGGGCGACTGTCTCGCGCTTTTACCCGCGCGGCGCGGCCAAGGGCAACGTGTACGACAGCTCGGTGGAATTGACGCATACCTTGATGAAGGTCGAGACGCACAACCATCCGACCGCGATTTCGCCATTTCCCGGCGCCGCCACCGGTGCCGGCGGCGAGATCCGCGACGAAGGCGCAACCGGCCGCGGCGCCAAGCCGAAAGCCGGTTTGTGCGGCTTCACCGTATCGAACCTGAATTTGCCGGACGCGGTTCAGCCGTGGGAAAACGACCGCGATGCGGCGCAAGCGGTTGCGGATGCCAGCGCCGGCGCATACGGCAAGCCGGACCGGATCGCGTCGCCGCTGCAGATCATGATCGAAGGCCCGCTGGGCGGCGCCGCGTTCAGCAACGAATTCGGCCGCCCGACACTGGGCGGCTATTTCCGCACCTATGAGCAAAACGTCGGCGGCAACGTGCTCGGCTACCACAAGCCGATCATGATCGCCGGCGGCATCGGCAGCATTGCCGATATACACACGCACAAGAACGATATTCCGGTCGGCAGCCTGCTGATCCAGTTGGGCGGCCCCGGCATGCGCATCGGCATGGGCGGCAGCGCCGCTTCATCGATGGCGACCGGCACCAATACCGCCGATCTGGACTTCGACTCGGTGCAGCGCGGCAATCCGGAGATGGAACGGCGCGCGCAGGAAGTCATCAATGCCTGCTGGGCAATGGGCGACGAGAACCCGATCATTTCGATTCACGACGTCGGTGCCGGAGGTTTGTCCAACGCCTTTCCGGAAATCACCAACGACGCCGGGCGCGGCGCGATTTTCGATTTGCGCAAGGTGCCGCTGGAAGAAAGCGGCATGGCACCGAAGGAAATCTGGAGCAACGAGTCGCAGGAGCGTTACGTGCTTGCCGTTGCGCCCGACAGCCTGCCCCTGTTCGAATACCTGTGCCAGCGCGAGCGCAGCCTGTTCGCAGTGGTCGGCAGCGCCACCGAAGAGCGCCAGTTGAAAGTGATCGATCCGGAGCACGGCAACAATCCGGTCGATATGCCGATGGACGTATTGCTCGGCAAGCCGCCGAAAATGCACCGCGACGTCACGCACCTTGAGCAGCAGTTGCCGGCAATCGACCTGACCGGCATGGATTTGCTGGAAGCCTCAAAACGCGTGCTGCGGCTGCCGACGGTGGCCGACAAATCCTTCCTGATCACCATCGGCGACCGCACAGTCGGCGCGATGACCGTGCGCGACCAGATGGTCGGCCCGTGGCAAGTGCCGGTGGCCGATTGCGCAGTCACCGCGATGAGTTTCGACGGGTATCTCGGCGAAGCGATGGCGATGGGCGAGCGCACCCCGCTGGCAGCCATCAACGCCGCCGCTTCCGGCCGCATGGCGGTGGGGGAGGCGATCACGAATATCGCCGCCGCACCGATTGCGGATATTTCGGACATCAAACTGTCCGCCAACTGGATGGCCGCTTGCGGCCAGCCGGGACAGGATGCCGCCTTGTTCGATACCGTCAAGGCGGTCGGCATGGAACTCTGTCCGGCGCTGGGCATCAGCATCCCGGTCGGCAAGGATTCGCTGTCGATGCGCACCACCTGGAACGACCAAGGCGTTGCCAAGGCGGTCACCTCGCCGGTGTCGCTGATCGTTACCGCCTTTGCTCCGGTGCATGATGTGCGCCTGGCGCTGACCCCGCAGATCCGCACGGATGCCGGCGATACCGTGCTGATCCTGATCGATCTCGGCCGCGGCAAAAATCGCATGGGTGCCTCCGCGCTGGCACAAGTGATGCAGCAGATCGGCAACGAAACGCCGGATGTCGATAATGCGGCCGACCTGAAAGCCTTCTTCTCCGCAATCCAGCAACTGACTGCCGGGCGCAAGCTGCTGGCCTATCACGACCGCTCCGACGGCGGGCTGTTTACTACCCTGGCAGAGATGGCATTTGCCGGCCGCTGCGGTTTATCCGTCAACCTGGACATGCTGGTGCTGGAGAGCGAGCACGCCACCGACAGTGGCGAAGCCAAGAACTGGGCTATCCAGGTTGCCGAGCGCCGCAACGAGCTGACCTTGCGCGCGCTGTTCAGCGAAGAGCTGGGGGCAGTGATCCAGGTCCGCGCGGAAGAAAAATCGGAGGTGATGAACGTGTTGCGCGCCCACAATCTGGGCGCCTGCAGCAACATCATCGGCAAGCCGCACGGGCAGGACGTGATCGAATTCATGCGCGATGCCAAGTCGATTTACAAGCAGCCGCGTGTTGCATTGCAGCGGCTGTGGAGTGAAACCAGCTGGCGCATCGCACGCCTGCGCGACAATCCGGCCTGCGCCGATGCCGAATACGACCGCATCCTGGATGTCACCGACCCTGGCCTCAGCCCGAAACTGACGTTCGATCCACAGCAGGATATCGCTGCGCCGTATATCGCCACCGGCGTGCGGCCGCGCATCGCAATCCTGCGCGAGCAGGGCGTCAACTCGCATGTAGAAACCGCCTATGTAATGCACAAATCCGGCTTCACCGCGGTGGATGTGCATATGAGCGACCTGATTGCCGGCCGTGTCCGGCTGGACGACTTCAGCGGCCTGATCGCGGTCGGCGGTTTTTCCTACGGCGACGTGCTGGGTGCCGGCGAAGGCTGGGCCAAGACGATACTGTTCAACGCCCGCTTGGCGGAACAGTTCTCGCTGTTCTTCCAGCGCAGCGATACTTTCGGACTCGGCATTTGCAACGGCTGCCAGATGATGAGCAATTTGAAATCCATCATCCCGGGCGCGCACGCCTGGCCTAAATTCACGCGCAATAAATCGGAACAGTTCGAGGCCCGCTTTGCGATGGTCGAAGTGGCGGATTCGCCATCGATTTTCTTCCAGGGCATGGCCGGCACGCAAACCCCGATCGCGATCGCGCACGGCGAAGGCTATGCGGACTTTTCGCTGACCGGCAACATCGACCAAGCGCTAGTGGCGATGCGTTTCGTCGATAACCAGGGCCAGGTCACGGAAGGATATCCGTACAATCCGAACGGGTCGAAGCAAGGGATCACCGCAGTGACCACGCCGGACGGCCGGTTTACCGTGCTGATGCCGCATGCGGAGCGTGTGTTCCGCTCGGTGCAGCAATCCTGGCACCCGGAATCCTGGGGCGAGGATTCGCCGTGGATGCGCATGTTCCGTAATGCGCGCAAATGGGTCGGGTAATTTGACCGCGTACAATAAAAAAAGCGCTCTGAAAAGAGCGCTTTTTTTGATTCCATCAAAAAACCGGGATCTATTCCACTTTCGCTTTCTTGCGCAGGTCCTGCTGGAATGCCTGCAGTTTTTTCTGTTGCAGCGTTTCGGCAATTTGCGGTTTGACTTCTTCCAGCGCTGGCACTTTTGCTGGGCGAACATCTTCCAGCTTGATGACGTGGTAGCCGAAATCGCTCTTCACCGGCGTTTCGGTGATCTGGCCTTTTTGCAGCGCGATCAGCGCGTCGGAAAATGGTTTGACATAGGAGGCGGGAGTGGCCCAGTCGAGATCGCCACCCTTGTCTGCCGAACCCGGATCTTTGGATTGCTTGGCCAGATCTTCAAACTTGTCGCCCGATTTGAGCTTGGCGATGATCGCTTTCGCATCGTCTTCCTTTTCGACCAGGATATGGCGCGCATGATATTCCTTGTCGCCGGCCTGGGCCTTGAACTTGTCGTATTCCGCTTTGATATCGGCATCGCTGATCGGGTTTTTCTTGATGAAATCTGCGACCAGCGCGCGGATCACGATCGATTGGCGGGCAATTTCAACCTGGTTCTTGACGTCGGCACTGGTGCCCAGGCCGCGTTTGTCGGCTTCCTGAATCAGGATTTCACGGTTGATCAATTCTTCCTTGATCATCGCGCGCAACTGCGGCGAATCCTGCTGGCCTTGCGATGCCAGCTGCTTGGCCATCAACTCAACACGCGAGGAAGGGATTTTCTTGCCATTTACTACGGCAAGGTTTTGTGCCATCACAGGCAGGGCAGCGGCTGCGAAAAGTACCACCAGCAAACGGGCAGGCTTTAAAGTCATCATTGGTTCCTAGGATGGGAGTAAAGAAAGGTGAAAAATTTATTTTATTTTATTTCGGACGGTGCCACGGCCGTAATGGCCAACGCATGGATGTCTGAATGCATAAAATTCCGCAGGGAATCATACACCAGCCGATGCCGGCTGAGACGGTTTTGCCCCTCAAAATGGCTTGATACGATGTATAGCGTAAAGTGCCCGCCACCGGATGCGGCACCGGCGTGGCCGGCATGGCGTGCCGAGTCGTCTACCAATTGACACTCGGTCGTATCGAAAGTTGCAATTAACTTGTCCCGGATCGCATCGAGGCGCGCGCTCATGCCGAATCCTTCATGTACTTGGACAAGAACAGGCTTTGCGCGATGATGAACGCGAACATCAATCCCATGCCGCCGAAAAGCTTGAAATTGACCCAGATCGCGGTGGGGAAATTGAACGCGACATACAGATTGAGAACGCCCATTGCCAGAAAGAAGGTACTCCAGGCCAGATTCAGGCGTTGCCAGATGGTGTCGGGAAGCTTTATCTGCTGTTCCATCATTGAGCGAATCAGGTTTTTCCGCATGAAAATCTGGCCGCCAAACAGCGCTGCGCCAAAGCACCAGTACAGCACGGTCGGTTTCCACTTGATGAAATTCTCGTTATGGAAATAGATGGTGGCGCCGCCGAACACGCCGACGATCAGCAACGATACCCATAGCATCGGATCGACTTTTTTACCGCGTGACAATAAATAGCCGATCTGCGTAACGCTTACGACTATCATGACTACGGTAGCGAGCAGGATCGGCGCCTGGTTGACGGTAACGGCGCCGCCGGAAACAAGCGCGGAAAAATAATCCGATATCAGCGTTTGCGCCGAATCCGCGTGGCCTTCCCCCCATTTGAATACGGCAAAGAAGACAATGACAGGGAGCAGGTCGAATAAGAATTTCATTGTTGGTATTTTCTTGGCTAGGTTTTTGGCTCGAATTGCAAGGCGGCCGAATTAATGCAATAACGCAGTCCGGTCGGCGGCGGCCCGTCGGGGAATACGTGACCCAGATGTGCATCGCACACATTGCATAAAATTTCGGTACGTATCATGCCATGGCTGCGGTCAACATGCTCGGAAACATTTTCCGGATTGATTGCCTTGAAATAACTTGGCCAGCCGCAACCGGAATCGAACTTGGCATCCGACTCGAACAGCGGCGTGCCGCAACAGACACAGGTATAGATGCCGGCTTCATGATGATCCCAGAAGCGGCCGCTGAAAGCGGGTTCGGTGGCTGCGTGCCGGGTGACTGCATAATCGTTCGGATCGAGCTGCGCCTGCCATTCGGCGTCTGTTTTGGTGATTTTTGGTGCCGTCATGATGTCTCCGTCAGGATGAGCAGCTCACTTCCAGCTGACTTGCCCAGTCCGGCGGCAACTCGGCGTAAGCGGCGTGTTCCGGCTGTTCGTCAAATGGTTTCTCAAGGATCGCCAAAAGCTTGGCAACTTCCGAAAAATCCTTATTCTGCGCTTTTTCGATGGCGACCTGCGCCAGGTAATTGCGCAGCACATACTTGGGGTTTACTGCCTGCATTGCAAGCCTGCGCTGGATGTCGGAGCTGTCTTCCTGCCGCAGGCGGCTGCGGTATTGGGCCGCCCAGGCATCAAAGCCGGCGCGGTCGATGAACAGGTCGCGCAACCGGACATCCGGGCCGGCATCGTCGATCTGCAGATCACACAAGAGGCGGAAAAACAGCGTGAAATCGACATGATTGGCCTGCATCAAGCCAAACATCGCGTCGAACAGCGCGCGATCCGATTGTTGCGTGCCGACCAGGCCGAGCTTGGCGTGCAGCAGCTGATCCAACCTGGCGAGGTAATGTTCCTGAAACGGCGCCAGTGCTGCCTTGGTCGCATCGACAGTGCCGATCAGCGGCAGCAGCGCTTGCCCCAGCGCATAGCAATTCCACTCTCCCATTTGCGGCTGCATCCGATATGAATAGCGGCCCTGGCTGTCGGTGTGATTGCAGATATGTTGCGGGTCGAATGCGTCCATGAAGCCGAACGGGCCGTAATCGAGCGTCAGGCCGAGTATCGACATATTGTCGGTATTCATCACGCCATGCATGAAGCCGACGCTTTGCCAGTCGGCCATCAGGTGCGCGGTGCGCTGCGTGACCTCCTGCAGCAGGGCCTGGTACGGATTGCCGGCGGTCCGTAATGCCGGATAGAAACGGTCGATCACGTAATCGGCCAGCGTTCTCAGTTCGTCCAGCTTGTCGTTGTAAAACCAGTGTTCGAAGGAGCCGAAGCGCACGAAAGTGGGCGCGATGCGGGTGACGACTGCAGCGGTTTCGGGAGTCTCGCGCATCACGTATTGATCCGAGCCGGTCACGCACAGCGCGCGCGAGGTCGGAATGCCGAGCCCGTGCATCGCTTCCGAACACAGGAATTCGCGAATCGAGGAACGCAGCACCGCCCGTCCGTCGCCCATTCGGGAGTAGGGCGTCAGGCCGGAACCTTTGAGCTGCAACTCCAGCCAGTCGTTGCCGGAGTTGCTGCAATCCGGCACTGCGCCCAGCAGGATCGCACGGCCATCACCGAGTTGCCCGGCCCAGACCCCGAACTGGTGGCCGGAATACACGGCCGCCACCGGCACCGCGCTTTCCGGCGTGCGGTTGCCGGTAAAGGTTTCAATGAATTCCCGGGTGGCAAATTCGGCCGGCTCGAGTCCGATCAATCGGGCAGCCGAAGCGCTGGCACCGACCAGATACGGCTCGGGCAGCGGCGTCGGCATCAGCCTGGTAAAAAATGCCGGCGGCAATGTCGCGAACGAATTGCCAATCGGCAATGTGTCGGTACGATATCCGCGCGGGGGCAGAATAGGGGCGTTCATGTCGATTGATCCTGTCAGTGTCTGTCTGTGTTTTTCCGGCAGTATCACACTATCTGAAAACTCGTGCATTTTCGCGCTGACTTGCCTGCATGGTGTGCCGGCAATATTTCTTGAATATTAATATACTGGTTAATGTATTTTTTAAGTCGCTTTGAATATATGCGGTAAATGCATCATTAAATGGCATACCCATTGTTAAATTTCATAATACAGAAGAGGGTGAGCGTGTAACCGGTGCGGATCTGGATGCTGCCTTGCACAAGCGAAAATCATTGACATTTTTAGCACGTCCGTTCGAAAATAAATCGGTCGCATTTCAGCTTGCACTAATCCAGGAGATTCCATGCCGCAATATCCAGAAAGCCCGCTGATGGGGCAAATGATGAGCCAGCCCTTGTTGATTTCGAATATCATCCGGCACGCCGATCGCTATTACGGTAAAAGCGAGATCGTATCGCGCCGGGTCGAGGGCGATATCCATCGCTACACCTATACCGATTGTCACAAGCGAGCGCGGCAACTGGCCAATGCGCTGGCTGCGCTGGGCGTCAAGATGGGCCAGCGGGGCGCCACCATCGCCTGGAACGGCTACCGCCATCTGGAAGCGTACTACGCGATCTCGGGTTCCGGCGCGGTGCTGCACACGATCAATCCGCGCCTGTTCCCGGAGCAGATCGCCTATATGGTCAATCACGCGGAAGACCAGTATCTGCTGTTCGACATGAACTTCCTGCCTATCATCGAAGCGATTGCGCCGCACTGCAGCACGGTCAAGGGTTACGTGATGCTGTGCGGCCGCGAACACATGCCGGCGGCAAGCAAGGTCGACAATCTGCTGTGCTACGAGGAACTGATCGGCGCCAGTTCCGACGATTACGCATAGCCGCTGTTCGATGAAAATTCCGCTTCCAGCCTGTGCTATACCTCCGGCACCACCGGCCATCCGAAGGGCGCGCTGTATTCGCACCGCTCGACGCTGCTGCATTCGTATGCGTCGGCGATGCCGGACGGTTTGAATGTTTCCGCGCGCGATACGGTGTTGCCGGTGGTGCCGATGTTTCACGTCAATGCCTGGGGCTTGCCGTATTCGGTGCCGCTGGTCGGCGCGAAAATGGTGTTTCCCGGCCCGGCAATGGACGGCAAGTCGCTGTATGAATTGTTCGAGCAGGAACAGGTGACGTTCTCTGCCGGCGTGCCGACCATCTGGCTCGGCTTGCTGACCTATGTCACGCAAAACAATCTGACCTTCTCCAGCTTCAAGCGCACGGTGATCGGCGGCTCAGCCTGTCCGCCGGCGATGATGAAAACCTTGCGCCATCAATACGGGGTCGAAGTGGTGCACGCCTGGGGCATGACCGAGATGTCGCCGCTGGGCACCGCCGGCACGCTGTTGGCACGGCATGCCGCTTTGCCTGAAGAGGCAAAGCAGGCGATTCTGGAAAAGCAGGGCCATGTGATCTTTGGCGTCGACATGAAAATCGTCGGCGACGACGACCGCGAATTGCCGTGGGATGGCAAGACCTACGGCAATCTGCTGGTCAAGGGGCCGTGGGTCATCAGCAGCTATTTCAAGAACGAGGGCGGGGACGTGCTGGAAGACGGCTGGTTCCCGACCGGCGACGTGGCCACCATCGACGCCGACGGCTACATGCGGATTACCGACCGCAGCAAGGATGTGATCAAGTCCGGCGGCGAATGGATCAGCACCATCGAACTGGAGAACATCGCGATGGCGCATCCGGCCGTCCAGCAAGCGGCATGCATCGGCGTAGTTCATCCGAAATGGGACGAGCGGCCGTTGCTGGTGGTGGTCATAAAACCGGGCGCCACATTAAGCAAGGAAGAACTGATCCAGTTTTACGACGGCAAGATCGCCAAATGGTGGACCCCGGACGATGTCGCCTTCGTGGAGGCGTTGCCGACCGGCGCCACCGGGAAAATTCTGAAAAACAGGATGCGGGAACAGTTCAAGGACCACAAGTTGCCGAATGCGTAAGGCGGCGCCGGTCTACTCTCGGGCTGCGGGCAGCAGATGCTGACGCACCGGTATCGGCCTGGCGCCCGCCACCGCGTTCAGCCGTCCACGGCCAGCCGCTGTCGCAACCGAGGCACCGCCCAATCGACGAAGCTGCGTACCCGGGAAGAGAGCAGCCGGGAGTGGGGGTAGACGACATGGACCGGAATCGGTGCCGGCTCGAAATCCTGCAAGACCCGCTGCAGCGACCCGGCGGCAAGCGCCCCGCGCACCTGGTAATCGAGGAAGGCGCCGCAACCCAGGCCTTTGATACAGGCGTCCAACGCGATGTCGATCTGGTTGGTGGTCAGGATGCCCTTGATCGGCACCCGGGTCGTTATGCGTTCGGCGCCGCCGTCTGAGAACTCCCATTCCGACCCTGACGCCACGCCGAGGAACCGCAGACAGCGGTGCCGGGCCAGATCCGCCGGCCGATCCGGTGTGCCTGCCCGTCGCAGGTAGTCCGGGCTGGCGCAGATGATGCGGCGCGTCGTGCCCAGTGGCACCGCGACCAGTGAGGAGTCGCGCAAATGGCCAATGCGGATTGCCGCATCCATGCCTTCTTCCAGCAGGTCCACCACCCGGTCGAACAGCATCAGTTCGGCATGGACCGCCGGGTAGGCGATGAGGAAATCGGCAACTACCGGCCCGACGTGCAGTCGCCCGAACATCACCGGGGCGGTGATCGCCAGCTTACCCACCGGCTTCGCCTGCCGCGCCGATAGGGCGCTCTCCGCCTCCTCGACCTCGGCCAGGACGCGGCGGCAGCGCTCGAAATACTCCAGTCCCTCGTCGGTCAGGGCGATGCGGCGCGTGGTCCGGTTCAGCAGCCGCGTTCCCAGCGCTCCTTCGAGCGTCGCCAGCGAGCGCACCACCGAGGTGAGCGAGATATCGAGCACGCCGGCGGCGGCCGTCAGGCTGCCCGCCTCGGCGATGCGCACGAAAATCTCCATTGCCCGTAGCTTGTCCATGCAGTCGATATTACACCGGATATCGGCGTAGTCTATGCAGTATTAGTCTATTTGTTACGCCGTACGCAATGGTTAATATTACCTCCATCGGCCGCGCCTGATGTGCGAGCCACCTTCAACCCGGGAGACCCGCATGCCGCGACGCTTCGCGCAACTGACCTTTACCGACAGCGTGAAAGCGGCGCAGGCCCGTTACGGAACCCGCTTGCACAATGAACGCTACGAGGCCAGCGCGGCAAGCAATGCGGAGCTTGGCGCGAGCGAGAGCGAATTCATCGCGGCACGCGATAGTTTCTACCTGGCGACGGTGAGCGAAACCGGTTGGCCCTATGTCCAGCATCGCGGCGGCCGCCCCGGTTTTCTCAAGGTGCTCGACGCGAAGACGCTGGCCTTCGCCGATTTCCGCGGCAACCTGCAATACCAGAGCGTCGGCAACCTCGGAGGTGACGATCGGGTCTGCCTCATTCTCGTCGATTACCCGCAGCGTCGTCGCCTGAAGCTGCTCGGCCATGCGCGGATTATCGATCTCGCCGAAGTCGGCGAACGGGCACCGGCCCTGCCCGGCCAACTGCAAATCGACGATGCCGGCGCCAAGGTCGAGCGGGTGCTGCTGATCGAGGTCGAGGCTTTCGACTGGAACTGCGCCCGGCACATCACGCCGCGCTTCAGCGAGCGCGAGATGCAGGAAGTTATCGACCCCTTTCGCCAGCGCATCGCCGTGCTCGAGGCGCGGCTGCGCGAGCTCGGCTGCGAGCCGCCATGAGGCGGGCGCTGGCATGAAAATTCGTTGTCCCATTCACCTCAATAACTACACAAGAAGGAGCAAATCATGAAATTGTATGATCTGGAGTTGTCCGGCAATTGTTACAAGGTTCGCCTGTTCGCCGCGCTGGCACAGATTCCGCTGGATATCGTGGCGGTTGATTTTCTCGGTGGCGCGCACAAGCAGGCGCCGCTGATCGACCTCAACCGCTGGGGTGAGATTCCGATCCTGGTCGACGGCGAGGTGGTGCTGCGCGACTCCCAGGCCATCCTGGTCTATCTCGCCGTCAAATACGCCGGCGAAACGTGGTTCCCGCGCGGCGCGGCCGGCATGGCGGAGGTCGTGCAGTGGCTGTCGACGGCAGCCAACGATGTACAGAACGGGCCCGCGTCGGCGCGCCTGGTGGATAAGTTTGGCTACGCGATCGACAAGGCCGACACGCTGAAGCGCTCGGCGCGCATCCTGCCCCTGATCGAAGCACACCTCGCCGGCCACCAGTGGCTGGCGCTGGAGCGTCCGACCATCGCCGATTGCGCGGTCTTCCCTTATGTCGCCCTGGCGCCGGAAGGCGGGGTCTCGCTCTCGGACTACCCGAACACCCGGCAGTGGCTGGGCAGGGTCAGGGCGCTGCCGCACTTCCTCGCCATGCCCGGCGTTTAAGCTGGTTTCCTGCAGGGCAGGCGGCCGGGCGTCATCGAAGTGCCCGCCGCTTTCGCTCGGACCAGATCGAATGCGTTGAACAGATCATCCCAGCCACTGTCACGCGATTCGAGGGCACGGCGCAGCAACTGCGCAACGAGGCGACTATCCGCAAGGAATGGCTGTAAGTTTGACGGGCAACACATCTGTTGATTCTCAGTGCAGCAATGTTTTTAATCTGGAATGTTGCCGAAATACAGGTTTTCCGGATTAGAATCGCTCCACTAAAATCACACCGTGGAGACAGCCATGTGGCGCAAAGCCGTACCGTCCATCGTTTTGTCGTGCACCTTTTCCGTCATTGGTTTACCTGCGCAGGCGCAGCAAGATCCTGCTGCGGCGCTCAGGATTGGCGTTTCCGGCCCGTTTTCCGGCGGCTCCAGCCCGATGGGCCAAAGCATGCTGAACGGGATCCGCCTGGCCGTCGATGAAATCAATCATATCGGCGGCATCAACGGCAGGACGATCGCATTGATCGAACGCGACGATCAGGCAAAAAATGAAATCGGGGCAAAAATTGCCCAGGAATTCGTCCGGCAGAACGTCGTCGCAGCGATTGGCATCGTCAATACCGGAGTCGGCCTGGCTTCCATCGATGCCTATCAGGCGGCCAAAATCCCGCTGCTGATCGCCGTTTCCACCGGCACTTCGCTGACCAGGAAATATGCGCCTCCGCAGGCAGCGGAAAACTATATCTTCCGCATTTCGCCGACCCTCGATCTGGAGGCCAAGGTTCTGGTGGCCGACCTCAAGCGGCGTGGCTTGACGAATGTGGCGTTGCTGGCCGATACCACCGCCTATGGCGAAGCCGGGCTCAAATCCTTTGCGCAGCATGGCAAGCTGGCCGGCATCAAGCTGCTGTCCGAAGAACGCTTCAATATCGGCGACCTTGACATGAGCGCGCAAGTGCGGCGCGCCAAGGCAAGCGCGGCCCAGGCCCTGGTGGTGTGGGGGATCGGGCCGGAACTGGCGATCATTGCAAAAAACCGTGAACAACAGAGATGGAAGGTGCCATTGCTGGGTAGCTGGACTTTTTCGATGCGCAATTTCATCGATGGCGCCGGCAAGGCAGGCGAGGGCGCGCTGATGCCGCAGACCTTCATCCAGGATGTCGGTTCGACCAGCAAGAACAGCTTCTTGCTGGCTTACAGGCGCACTTTCAAGACCGACACGATTTCTTCGCCGATGAGCGCGGCCCAGGGTTACGACGGCATGCACCTGCTGTATCTGGCAATGCGGCAAGCGGATTCGACCGAGGGCGTGAAAATCAAGGAAGCCTTCGAAAATCTGAAGAGCCGCTATCAGGGCGTGATCACCAATTATCACAAACCGTTTTCCAGCCTCGACCACGATGCCATCACGCAAAACATGCTGCTGCTGGGCAAGGTCACTGCCGGCCGGATAGATTACGCGTATGCCGATGACCAGCGGCGCGGCGCATTGATGCGCCTGAAAGACAAGTGACCGGCTGCTGAAGCAGCAGGCAAGTCCGGGCCAACAACCGGTGCATCAATGCATCGGTTTTTTTTATGCTTAAAATAATACGGTCGTTCTTTTTACGCTATAGTGGGACGCCGTCAAAATGCCGGATTCCCAGCAGCCGCACTTCAATCGTCAGAGACTACCGCAACGCAAAAGGAACAGTTATGACTGCAGAATATCAAGTCAATGGCGCGGTCGCTGTCATTACCCTGAACAATCCGCCGGTAAACGGCATGGGATGGTCAACCCGCAGCGCGCTGGTCGACGCGATGAAAAAGGCGCTGGCAGACGATGCGGTCAAGGCGGTGGTGATAACCGGCGCCGGCAACGCGTTTTCCGGCGGCGCCGACATCCGGGAATTCAACCTAATTTCCTCAGTTAGCCCGTTGCCAGGAGTGGCGGCGGCGTCGCTCTGGCGGGATTTGGAGCGCTTGCGGCAATAATTTTATCGACGATATAGTGCGCCAGCGCCTTCCATCGCTGCACAGACGGCAACTGAGG
>JAUYNR010000056.1 GCA_030698225.1 Oxalobacteraceae bacterium
ATCTTCACACGTCGGTTGCCACGTTCTTCTTCAGCAAACAAGCTCGGTTTGGGCATCATCATCATCGGGTGGCACGCAGTTTAGTTCTGGATTCAGAATTTTACTTACCCAGCCAAACAATGGGTAGGTTTTTAGAGGTGGCCTTAAGACTCCGCGCGCTGCATGTCCAGTGTCGTGCAAGCGCATCAAATATCAAGGGCGCCATAAGCGACATTCAGTATTGCCGATTTACGGCGCTGCCGGTTTTTCAAATCCCTCGCAAGAATCACGTAAGTTTCAAAGTTGAAACTTAGACAAAAATCATGCTGCGGTTTGCGCTGCTTAGCCAACGCGTTGCGCGCAAGCCCTGATAAAAATAGTTTGAGGAGACAAAATGGCGCCCGCCCCCCCTCCCGCGCACGTCATCACCGCAGAAGAACAGAAGGTGATTTTTGCATCCTCGCTGGGCACCATCTTCGAATGGTATGACTTTTACCTGTACGGGTCGCTGGCCACCATCATTGCCCGCCAGTTTTTCTCGGGTGTGGATGAAAACACCGGCTTCATCTTTGCGCTGCTGGCATTTGCCGCCGGCTTCATCGTGCGCCCCTTCGGCGCGCTGATATTCGGCCGCCTGGGCGACATGGTCGGCCGCAAATACACTTTTCTGCTGACGATCGTGATCATGGGCAGTTCGACCTTCATCGTCGGCCTGTTGCCCAGTTATGCCTCGGTCGGGATTGTCGCGCCGATTGCACTGATTTCGATGCGCATCCTGCAGGGCTTGGCTCTCGGCGGCGAATACGGCGGCGCGGCAACCTATGTCGCCGAGCATGCGCCGCATCACAAGCGCGGCATTTTCACCTCATGGATCCAGACCACGGCCACGCTGGGCTTGCTGATGTCGCTGCTGATCATTCTGGGCATGCGCACCGCAGTCGGAGAAGACGCGTTCCAGGAATGGGGCTGGCGGATTCCGTTCCTGGTATCGATCTTTCTGCTGGCGGTGTCAGTCTGGATCCGCATGTCCCTGCATGAGTCGCCCGCCTTCGCACGGATGAAAGCGCAAGGCAGGACTTCACCGGCGCCGCTCACCGAGTCTTTCGGCCGCTGGAAGAACATGAAGATCGTCATCCTGGCGCTGTTTGGCTTGACCGCAGGCCAGGCCGTGGTCTGGTACACCGGCCAGCTGTATGCGCTGTTCTTCCTGATCCAGACCCTGAAGGTAGATGGCCAGACCGCAAATCTGCTGATCGCCGGCTCGCTGCTGCTGGGAACGCCGTTTTTCATCCTTTTTGGCGCGCTCTCCGACAAGATCGGCCGCAAACCCATCATCATGGCCGGATGCCTGCTGGCTGCGCTGACCTATTTCCCGATCTTCAAAGCCATCACGCATTACGCCAATCCGGCGCTGGAAGCGGCACAGGCCAGCGCTCCGGTGATCGTCAAGGCCGATCCGTCGGAGTGCCACTTCCTGTTCAATCCGACCGGCGTGGAAAAATTCGATTCTTCCTGCGACATCGCCCGTACCGCGCTGACCAAGGCTTCCGTCAATTATGTGACGGTAGACAGCGTTGCCGGTTCGGTCGCCGCGATCCAGATCGGCGTGCAGACGCTGGAAGGATTCGATGCCACCGACCTGAGCGAGGAAGACGCCGTCCTGCAAACCGAAGCCTTCACCAAACGGATGACGGCCGCCCTGAAAGCTGCCGGCTATTCGGGCAAGGCCGATCCGGAACAGGTCAACCGCGGCATGCTGCTGTTTCTGCTGTTCGTGCTGATGCTGTTCGTGGCCATGGTGTACGGCCCGATTGCGGCGCTGCTGGTGGAAATGTTCCCGACCCGCATCCGCTACACCTCGATGTCGCTGCCGTACCACATCGGCAACGGCTGGTTCGGCGGCTTTCTGCCCACCACCGCGTTCGCGCTGGTGGCCTTCAAGGGCGACATTTACTACGGCTTGTGGTATCCGGTGATCGTCGCGCTGATGACGTTCGTCATCGGCATGCTGTATATCAAGGAAACCAGGGGTAAGGACATTTACGCCGGCGATTGATGCCAGGATTCTGCCGGCGCGCAATCCGGCGGCAGAAAACCGGGGGTACAATCAAGCGCACTTCAGTGCCGCGTTCGGATCGATTGCGGCTTCCACAATTTAAGGAGAATCGCATGGCATCCGGGAAAATCCTTGTCGCCCAAGGCGGCGGCCCGACCGCAGTAATCAACCAGTCGCTGGTGGGCGTGACGCTGGAAGCGCGGCGCTTTCGCAACGTGGAACTGGTGTACGGCGCCCGCCATGGCGTGCGCGGCATCCTGGAGGAAGACTTCCTCGACCTGACGCAGGAGACCAGCCACAACCTGGAACTGGTGGCCAACACGCCCTCGTCGGCGCTGGGCTCGACCCGCGACAAGCCCGACGTCAAGTATTGCCAGGAGATTTTCAAGGTGTTGCGGGCGCACCGGATCGAGCATTTTTTCTACATCGGCGGCAACGATTCAAGCGACACCGTGCAGATCGTCAGCCAGGAGGCGCGCAAGGCCGCTTACCCGCTGCGCTGCATGCACATTCCGAAGACGATAGACAACGACCTGGTCGGCAACGACCATACGCCCGGATTTCCATCGGCAGCGCGCTTTGTGGCGCAGGCGTTTACCGGCGCCAACCTGGATAACGCATCCCTGCCCGGCGTGTATGTCGGCGTCGTGATGGGCCGCAACGCCGGCTTTCTGACCGCGGCGTCGGCGCTCGGCAAGAAATTCCCCGACGACGGGCCGCACCTGATTTACCTGCCCGAGCGCACCTTCGTGCTGGAGCAGTTCCTGGCCGACGTCAAGGCGGTGCACGATCGGCTCGGGCGCTGCGTGATTGCGGTATCCGAAGGCATCCACGATGCGTCCGGTGTGCCGATCGCCAGCCTGCTGGTTAAAAATGCGGAGCGCGATGCCCACGGCAATCTGCAACTCTCGGGCAGCAGCGCGCTGGCCGATCTGCTGTGCGAGGAAATCAAAAGCAAGCTCCAGATCAAGCGCGTGCGGGGCGACACCTTCGGCTACCTGCAGCGTTCGTTCATCGGCTGCGTGTCGGACGTGGACCAGCGCGAAGCGCGCGAGGTCGGCGAAAAAGCGGTGCAGTTTGCGATGTGGGGCGGGCGCGACGGTTCGGTGGCGATCCGGCGCAGCGGCAATTATGCGGTCGATTATGCGCTGCTGGAGCTGCAGGAAGTGGCCGGCAAGACACGCGTGATGGAGGATGCTTTCATAGCCGCATCCGGCACCGATGTCACCGAAGCCTTCCGCGAATATCTGCGTCCGCTGCTGGGCGCGGGCATGCCGGATGCTTTCCGCCTGCGGGCCGAAACGGTAGCCAAGGTAATTGCCACCGGTTGATTGAATGCACCCCGGCATGCGTTTTTCGATGGATCCGCTCATTTACATAAATAAGCGGGTATGCTGAAAAACCATGCAATTCCCGCATATATCTATTGCGATTCTTTAAATACCCATATCTGTATACAATTTTTCAACTGTGCAAGACCGGCAAGCGCAGCAGGACCATTAGCTTAAGTGTTAAAGGTTTTGCCCTCATCGGCCAGCCTTTGCAGCAGCGGCGCCACCTTCCACGCGTGGCCATGGCGGCCGCGCGCGTATTTTTCCATCGCCGTCACCACACGCGGCAAGCCGACGGTGTCCGCATACAGCATCGGGCCGCCGCGAAAGCGCGGGAAGCCGTAACCTGTCAGGTACACGATGTCGATGTCGGAGGCGCGCTGGGCGATGCCTTGTTCCAGGATATGCGCGCCTTCGTTGACCATCGAGAACACCAGCCGCTCGACGATTTCGGCGTCGCTGACGGTGCGCCGCGCTATGCCCAGCCCGGCCGAGTGCTTGACGATCATGTCGTCGACCGCCGGCGACGGATGCGCGCTGCGCTCGCCGGCCCGGTAGTCATACCAGCCGGCCTGGGTTTTCTGGCCGAAACGCCCCATTTCACACAGCAGGTCGGAGCTTTTCGAGTAGCTGATGTCCGGTTGCTCGACGGCACGCCGTTTGCGGATAGCCCAGCCGATATCGTTGCCGGCCAGGTCGCTCATGCGATGCGGCCCCATCGCGAAGCCGAATTTTTCGACCGCCTGATCGACTTGTTGCGGCAGGCAGCCTTCTTCCAGCAGGAAGCCGGCCTGGCGGCTGTATTGCTCGATCATGCGGTTGCCGATGAAGCCGTCGCAGACGCCGGCGACGACGCCGGTCTTCCTGATCTTTTTCGCCAGCGCCATGACGGTGGCCAGCACATCCTTGCCGGTTTTCGCGCCGCGCACGATTTCCAGCAATTTCATCACGTTGGCCGGGCTGAAGAAATGGGTGCCGATCACGTCTTGCGGCCGTTGCGTGAATCCGGCGATGCGGTTGACGTCCAGCGTCGAGGTATTGGTGGCCAGAATCGCGCCCGGCTTCATCATCGCATCGAGCTTTTCGAACACCGCTTGCTTGACGTCCATGTCCTCGAACACCGCTTCGATCACGAGATCGGCCTGACTGACCGCGTCATACGACAGCGTGCCGTGGATCAGCTTGATCCGCTGTTCGCATTTCTCGGGCGAAAGCTTGCCCTTCCTGACCGTGTTTTCGTAATTCCTGCGGATCGCCGCCAGTCCCCTGTCCAGCGCTTCCTGACCGGTTTCGAGAATGGTCACCGGGATGCCGGCGTTGGCGAAATTCATCGCGATGCCGCCGCCCATGGTGCCGGCGCCGATCACGGCGACCGCATCGATTGCCCGCAGCGGCGTGTCGGCAGGCACATCGGCAATCTTGGCGGCCGCACGTTCGCTAAAGAATGCATGCCGCAGCGCCTTGGATTCGGTGCTCTGGAGCAGTTCCATGAACAGTCCGCGCTCGAACTTCAGACCGTCATCGAACTGCATGGTCACCGCTGCGGCCACCGCATCCACGCATTTCAACGGTGCCGGGAACGGCCCTGCCATCGCCCTGACCGTATTGCGCGAGCGCTGGAAAAATTCTGCATGGTCCGGAACATCGATTGGGATGTCGCGCACCTTCGGCAGCGGGCGCACGTCAGCCACGCTGGCGGCAAAGGCGAGCGCGCCCGGCATCAGATCGCCTTCGATCAGTTGATCGAGCAGGGCTGTTTTGGCCAAATTTTCCGACGCAGCCAGAGTGCCGGATACGATCATGTCCAAGGCCATTTCGACCCCGACCACGCGCGGCAGCCGCTGGGTGCCGCCGGCACCGGGCAACAGTCCGAGCTTGACTTCCGGCAGCCCGATTTGTGCCCCCGATGTTGCGACCCGATAGTGGCAGGCCAGCGCCAGTTCCAGTCCGCCGCCGATGCAGACCAAATGGATCGCCGCGATGACCGGCTTGGTCGCGTTTTCGACCACTTCGATAACGGTGTACAGCGACGGCTCAGCCAGCGCCTTGGGCGAATTGAACCTAGATTCCTCAGTTGAAATCCGTGATCTACGGTAAATGACGCGTTTTCCTTGTTTCATCCGGTGAATTTCGCGGAAAATTGGCGTTCATGTGGATTTTCAGCGGATTTGGGAGATCACCAAATGGGTGAACGCAAACGCAAGCTCAAAGATGTCGTCGTCGCGGTCAAACAGGCTGTGGACGATGTGGCAAATCATGGTGCGCCGATGAGCGTTGTCACGCCTGGCGGCCGGATTCAGGTACGGTGGGACACGAAGTCGAACGCGACAGCGATGGGGCAGTTGGCCTTTTTTGCGGAATTTCTTGAGGTGGGTGGCCTGTTCGAGCGATGGGTCCAGCAATGTCCTCTGCAGTACAGCAGCCCGAATGCGCCCAAGGTGCGCGATGTGCTGGGCACGTGGCTGTTGTCGATTCTTGACGGACACCGCCGTTATGCGCACGTTGCGAGCTTGCGCGGCGACGCGGTCGCGCCGCAGATACTGGGAATGGACAATATCGTCGGCGACGAAAGCCTGCGGCGCGCGTTGGCGCACATCGCCCCGGCCCCCTCGTCGAAGCACAGTGACGAGCAGCGAGCGGCGCAGGAAACGCAATTGCAGTTGGCCGAGCAATGGATGGATCAAGCCCTGCTGGAAAGCGTACAGCATGCCCTGAGTACGCCCTGGATACTGGACATCGACACCACCATCAAGACGCTGTTTGGCCACCAGAGTGGCGCTGAAGTGAGCTACAACCCGCACAAGCCCGGGCGCCCCAGCCACACGGTCCACACCTATTGGATCGCCAATTTACGACTGGTACTGCAAGCGATTGTTCAGAGCGGAAAATCGCATAGTTCAGCCAACACCCTGCCTGGCCTCATTGAGTTGATCCTGCGGCTGCCAGAAGAGCAGCGCCCGAAGCTGGTGCGCGGTGACTGCGGCTTTGGCAATGAAGGCGTCATGCGCCAGCTTGAGGATATCGAGCAACCCTATCTGTTCAAGCTCAAGCAATCGAGCAATGTCAAACGGCTCATCGAACGCCAATTTCGACGCGGCGACTGGTGTGATGTCGGGCAAGGCTGGCAGGCATGCGACGACAGCCTGACGCTGACCGGCTGGACCCGGGCGCGCCGCGTCATCGTGATGCGGCGCGCGATCAGAGATGACCTGGTGGCGGAAGTGACGAAGCCCAAACGCACACGCAATAAGTCGACGAAGAAGGGCCAGCAGGAGCCGGCGCAAACATGCCTGCAATTCGTTGATGAGAATGGCCCGGTCAAGGTCTGGGAGTATGCCGTGCTGGTCACGAACTGCCTGTATGACGTCAAGCACATGGGCCAGTTTTATCGTGATCGCGCCGACTGCGAGAACGGTTTTGATGAGTTGAAAAATCAGTGGGGCTGGGGTGGCTACAGTACGCAGGATATTGAGCGATGCAACCTGAGCGCAAGGGCTGTAGCCCTCGTCTACAATTGGTGGTCCTGGTACGTGCGGCTCGCGCATCCGAAAGCCAGGCTCGAAGCAATCACGAGCAGACCGCTGCTGCTCGCTGCCGTTGGACGTATCACAGAAAGTGGCGGCCAGCGGCGCGTATTGTTGTCCCTGACGCACGCTGCATCAGCCCATGTCAAGGCACTGGTTGCCAACGTACGTGAGGGTTTGGAGCATATTCTGGCAACTGCGCCTCAGTTGCCGTCTGTGCAGCGATGGAAGGCGCTGGCGCACTATATCGTCGATAAAATTATTGCCGCAAGCGCTCCAAATCCCGCCAGAGCGACGCCGCCGCCACTCCTGGCAACGGGCTAACTGAGGAAATTAGGGTCATTCCGGTTGAACGTGACCGGCGATTCCGGCGCAACGTGACCGCTGATTCCGGTCGAACGTGACCGATTTCAGGTACTGACCGGAATGACCGGTCACGATACCGGAATCATCGGTCACGATACCGGAACGGTGTAGTACAGCATCAGAATGGTGTTACGCAAAGAACCCACCAAGCGGGTACGCTGCCAGCTTTTTTGTCTGGAAACCAGCATGCCCGCAGCAAGGATTACGATGCGTAAGATCAAGGACGTACTGCGTTTGAAGCTCGACGCCCAGCTCTCTCATGAGCAGATCGCTGTCGCACTGCGACTCTCCAAAGGCGTCGTCGCCAAATATGTCGGGCTCGCTGCCGCAGCTGGTCTGGATTGGCCTGCGGTGCAGGCCTGCGACGACATTACGCTGGAACGGCGGCTCCTGGTCGCGCCACAACGACCACGAGGCCATGTGCAACCCGACTACGGTCGCATTCACCACGAACTGCGTCGCAAGGGGGTGACGCTGATGCTGCTCTGGGAGGAGTATCAGCTCGATCATGTTGATCAGCAGACCTATCGCTACTCTCAATTCTGCGAGAATTTCCGCATGTTCGCCAAGCAACTCAAACGCTCGATGCGGCAGATTCATCGCGCCGGCGAGAAGCTGTTCATCGACTTTGCCGGTCCGACCATCCCGCTGACCGGCGGCGGGCGGGCCCACATCTTTGTCGCCGCCCTGGGTGCTTCCTGCTATACCTTTGCCTGTGCCACGCCGCATGAAACCATGGCAGACTGGCTCGACGCTACGGGTCGGGCATTGCACTTCATCGGCGGAGTACCGCAGCTGATCGTTCCCGACAATCCACGCGCGATGATCGCCGATCCGGATCGCTACGAGCCGCGCAGCAACGACACCGTGCTCGACTTCGCCCGCCACTACGGCACCTCGGTACTGCCGGCACGCCCGTACCATCCGCAAGACAAAGCCAAGGTCGAATCGGCGGTGCAAATCGTCGAACGCTGGATCATGGCGCGCCTGCGCCACCAGGCCTTTGCCAGCGTGGCCGAAGTCGATGCGGCAATGGCGCCACTGCTTGAGCGACTCAATGCCAAACCGTTCCAGAAACTGCCCGGCAGCCGTGCCAGCGCCTTTGCTGCGCTCGATCAACCGGCGTTGCTGCCCTTGCCGCTACAGCGCTATGAACTCGCCAGCTTCAAGACCGTACGTGTGCATATCGACTATCACATCGAGGTCGATGGACATCGTTACAGCGTGCCGCATTCCCTGGTCGGGCAAGTGCTCGAAGCACGCATGACGACAGGTGCGGTCGAGCTGCTGCATCGTGGGCAACGGGTTGCCAGTCATGCCCGCTCCTCCCGGCAAGGGGCATTCACGACGGTGCCGGAACATATGCCGGCTACACACCGTGCGCACATGGAATGGACGCCACAACGACTCATTCACTGGGGCCAAAGCATCGGGCCGGCGACGGCGGTGGCGGTCACCCGACTGATGGAAGAGCGCAAGCATCCGGAACATGGCTATCGCGCTTGCCTGGGCTTGCTGTCGCTGGCCAAGCGCTATGGCAAGCCCAGGCTGGAAGCGGCTTGCAGTTTTGCGTTACAGATCGGCGCCTGCCAGTATCGCCACGTACGCGACATCCTTGCCAACAACCGCGACAAGGCCAGCATTCCAGGGTATACCGACGCCGTCGACGAATGGGTTAGCCCGGATCACGCCCACGTGCGCGGCCCGTCCTACTACCAATAACAATGAAAGCACAACAGATCATGATGATGCAAACCACCCTGGCGCAATTGCGCACTCTGAAGCTGGACGGCTTGGCCTGCGCTCTGGAAGAGCAACTGACGTTGCCCGGCATGACAGCGATGAGCTTCGAAGAGCGCTTAGCGCTCCTGATTGACCGCGAGGTTCATACCCGCAATGATCGCAAACTGGTGCGCTTGCTCAAGCAGGCGAAATTGAAATATGCCCAAGCCGCCATCGAGGATATCGATACCCGCCCCACTCGGGGCGTTGACCGGCGTACCGTGATGAGCCTCGCTCTGGGCGATTGGGTCAGTGCCGGCCACAGCGTACTCATTACCGGCCCAACCGGTGCCGGCAAGTCATGGCTCGGTTGCGCACTGGCGCAATACGCCTGTCGGCGCGGCTACTCGGCGCTATACCAACGGGTACCCCGTCTACAGGAAGAACTGCGCATCCGCCACGGCAGCGGCACCTTCGGCAAGTGGCTGCTGCAGCTCGCCAAGACCGATGTACTGATACTCGACGACTGGGGCATGGGAGCGATCGACAGCACAACCCGTTCCGACTTACTGGAAATGATTGATGACCGCGCCGCCAGCAAAGCCACGATCATTACCAGCCAACTACCGATCGAACATTGGCATGCATGGATCGGCGACGCCACGATTGCCGACGCGATCCTCGACCGCATCATGCAGCGCAATCATCGCTTCACACTGACTGGCGACTCAATGCGCCAATCCAGGCCAAAACCAGAGAAAAAGGAGGAAAAAACCGATCCATCGTGACCGCTAGCATTACAATTTGAGCGCGTAATACCATTCAATGCGCAGCGGTCACGATAGACCGGAATGCGCGGTCACGTTCGCCGGAATACGCAGTTAAAACTTAAGGCGGCCTCGAATAACCTCACTTTTCAGCATGTTGGGGCGACGACGATCTCATCCGGTTTGACATGAGATAAATTTCTGTCGAAAGCAGAAAATTTAGCACAAACCTGCGTTGAATTTCGGTGATGTTGCCGATGGAAAACGGCCATCGGTCGGCCTTTTTGCCGTCTTTCTTAACTTGCAGCCCGGCTTTGCTCTTTCAAAAACACCATGCGCTTCAGGTTATAGCTGGCAGCCTTCAGATGCAGGGCAAACGTGGTGCGCACAATGCCCATACAGCGCACCAGCTTGCCGCCCATCTGGGCTAATGCGCCAAACACGTGCTCGACTCGGGCACGGGGCGTGGCAATGCGACGATTACGCTGCTTCTGCGTCGCTGAAATGGCTTTCCTTGCGGTGCCTTTCCTCTGGATATGTGCACGCCAACCCGCTTGTTTCAGATCGGCTTCGCGCTGC
>JAUYNR010000058.1 GCA_030698225.1 Oxalobacteraceae bacterium
TGCGCCAGTCGCGCTACGCGCTCCCTGCGCAGCCCCGCCCATCGCAATATCTAAAGACAACTACAAAACCATAAAATCAGACAACAAATCATCTAAAACAGCATACAAGGGCTGGGGTGAGGGGGCTTGCAAAGTCGCTGACTTAATTAATTGCTTTGCCCTTCTTGGTTTTGCAAAAAATAGGGGGGTATCAGGAAAAACAGGCGCGGATTCAGATACGAAGTGCAACTTTGATCAACCGGTTGAAGGGCCAGATGCGGTAGCATTCGCGCCTTTTGACCAGCCAGTCGAAAGTTGCCGAATATGTCCTACACACACCTGACCCAAGACGAACGATACCAAATTCACGAGATGCTGATTGAGAAAAAGAGCAAAAAGGACATTGCGCTCGCCCTTTCCCGCAGCCCATCTGCTATCTACAGGGAGCTCAATCGCAATCGTGGCGTACACAGCTGGAAGCCCGGGCAAGCCCAGAAATTGTCGGAGGCCCGGCAAAAGAACTGCCGCAATGCCAGGCGCATCGATGAAAAAGACTGGGTCGAAGTCACAGACTATTTACGACTCGATCTGTCGCCCCAGCAAGCGGTCAATCGCTTGTCGCTGGAAAAGAAGGCGCCACTCAAGATCAGCCATGAAACGATCTACCAGCGCATCTATGCCAACCAGAAACGCGGTGGCGACCTGGCCAAGCACCTGCGCGGCCAGAAGCCCTACCGCAAGCGTTATGGAAGTGGCGATCAACGCCGTGGCGCCATCAAGAACCGCGTCAGCATTGACGAGCGGCCCGACATCGTGGCCCAGAAAACGCGTCTTGGCGACTGGGAAGGTGACACCATCATCGGCAAGGACCAGCAGGGCGTGGTGGTCACCCTGGTCGACCGAGTCTCGCGTTTCACCCTTGCAGAGCGCCTTGATAGCAAGCACGCCGACGGCGTCACTGCCGTGATTAACGGTCTGCTCACTGCGCATAAACAGACATGCCACACCATCACGTTTGACAACGGAAAAGAGTTTGCAGGGCACCAAGCCATGACCGCCTGTTTGCAAGCGGCGGTGTACTTCGCGCACCCTTATCATTCCTGGGAGCGCGGACTGAACGAAAATACCAATGGGTTGATACGTCAATATTTCCCGAAGAAAACCAACTTCAAAAACGTCAGTCAGGAAGAACTACAATTAGCCATTCACAAACTCAATCATCGCCCCAGAAAATGCCTGGGTTACCAGGCACCGTACGAGGTCTTCTATAATCTGGCTATACTCCCCTTAAAAACTACCCGCAGTTGCACTTCGTAGTTGAATTCGCGAGGCGTGTTCCCGCAAGTATCACCTGCGGTTTTAAAAATACTCTGGCAGGTATGTTCATGGTCATGCGGCGCAATGCGCTGCGCTTATTGACGCCTTACGCATTGCGGCTTACGGCCTTGTGCCGTCCAGCCTGCATTGCTTTGAAAAATAGTTGGGGTATCGGCGAAAACAGGCATGTACCCGCACATATCGCCTGCGGTTTAAAAAATACACTGGTGGGTATGTTTAGGAACATGCGGCGCAATGCGCTGCGCTTATTGACGCCTTACGCACTGCGGGTTACGGCCTTGCAGCCCAACCTTGTATGCCTTTATTTTCCATCGTCCCATTTGTTCAAAAAGTCAGCCAAAATATCACCATGACAAGCGTCTGGCTTACAAAAACAACCTAATCTTTTCCCAGCGAGTTTATAAATTTCAGATTTTTCTTTGTTCGGAAATTTTTCGTAATCAAAATCATATTTATACTTTCTGATTACTTCTTCTAGGTTGCCACTTTCCGCAAACAGCGAGTATGGATTACCCCAATAGGCACCTCTGCCAATATATTCATAATCAGGAGTACTACGAGCCCCTGCGAATTTGGTTTCTTTTTTGATGTTCACAACACGGGTAATCTGAATTCTTATGAGCCTGAATGGAATTCCAATTGCTTCGATTTTCTTTACTTCATCGGGAAACACTTCGCCGTCATCAAAGATGATAGCGTGGGTAATTCCTAATGGTTCCCAGTCGACCGCTTGAATTAAGTTCACAGAATCCAACTTTGACGAAAATAAATTCTTGATTAGATCGTTTTTATCAAATGGAAAGACAATGCAATAGTCTTGCATTTTGCTTGTGATGTGCCCCGCTTTTCTATCAAATTTACTCTGACTTTGAAATTCTGGCGGATATAAAATTAAGACTTTATTCATTTAGTACAAGTGTTTTATTTTCAGGTCTAGATCCGAAGTTTTGTTCAAATATTCGACAACCAAGCGCCGGTGACACATGTGTGGCTCATGTTCACTACAAAGGAGGCATCCTTGATCTAATATTTCCGGCCTTACAGATTTTTCAATGTTCCGCTTTGCCATCAGACCCAAGAATTTATCCTCATAGGCATCCCATTCTATGGCACCATTTTTATAGGCATCGAGGATATCTTTTGTTGGAGCAAGTTCAGGTGCATGAACATATTCTGCAGAGCACAGTTCTCGCAAAAAAAATTTAAGATCATCTTTCTTAGCAAACCCTGCTAATTGGGAGACATTGTTCAATCGGACATCAATAAGTGTTTTTATATTTTCTTTTATAAGAAATCCAAAAAATGTTTCGGCATTTTTTTTTGTAAATCCGATGGTATATATGTTCATATTATTTCTTTAAAGTATCGTTGCTATTATTTTATAGTGATAACCCTGGTAGTCTTCCCCTAGACTTACACATAGATAATTATTATGTGTTGACGTTCCGGCTTCTAATGCATCGAAATTAGGGTCAGTTGAAGGCAGATCATAATCATGGCCATTGAAACTAAAAGAAATACGGCGTTTGTTATCTGGTCTGTGAAAACTAATATTTTCGACATTTACAAGATATAGCGATTGCTCAATTATTACAGTTTGGTTTATCACATCTGTCTGACTTATACGATTCGCTGTACCCCAAAGTGTTTCAGGTGTGTCAGCATATAATCGTAGACTATCACTACCAATTGTATATGCCTGTGTCCACTCGTCTCCACTGATATGGTTCTCAGGTTGATGGGGTAAAGGAACATTCTGCACAAGATCCATTGTGATTTTTTGTAACGGCTTTACTGTAAATCGTCCGTACGGATTAGTGTACTTTGCCTGTTCGTGGTTCAATGCGCTACCATTTTCATCAGCTACCAGTCGCACCCATGCTCCATTGCTTATCGATTTCCCAGCTACGCAATGTAGTCCATGTTTGACAGAGTTCGCAAAAATTACAATCGTCTCATTCATTTACTTACCCTTCTTGCAATCAATTCAGATTGATATATTGATGACAGTTAAATAATTGAAACGCAATGAAATTTCCGTTGGAGTTATTGTTTTTCCCTTAAAAGCAGGGGTAAATTTAGCAATTTTGCAAAGGCAAAAGTGTAAATTTGACTATGCTGGTTCCAATGATAAGTAATAGCGTTTCCAATGAGAACTATATGCGACTTGATTGTATTTATGGTAATTATTTTAAATAAGCAACTATCACCCAACCCCCACCACACTCCGTCCCCCCGCCGTCCTCTGCACCAATATCCTGGTCGCAATCCGTTCCGTCATTTCCTGCACGTGCGAGATCACGCCGACTTTGCGGCCCATCGATTGCAGGCCGTCGAGCGCGTCCATTGCGACGCGCAGCGTGTCGGCATCTAAACTGCCGAAGCCTTCGTCGATGAACAGCGATTCGACCCGCACCCGGTTGCTTGACAGCGAGGCGAGGCCGAGCGCCAGCGCGAGCGAGACCAGGAACGATTCGCCGCCGGACAGCGAGTGGACCGAGCGCAGCTCGTCGCCCATGTCCTGGTCGACCACCATCAGCGCCAGCGTGTCGCTGATGCGCTGCAGCCGGTAGCGGCGCGACAGTTCGTTCAGGTGGCGGTTCGCGTAGCCGAGCAGCACGTCGAGCGTGTATTGCTGCGCGTAGTTGCGGAATTTCTTGCCGTCGGCGGCGCCGATCAGCTCGTTCAGCTGCGCCCACAGCCGGTGCGTCGCTTCCTGCGCGGCGATGGCGGCCAGCATGTCGGCCGCATGCACGCGGCGCGCGTGGTCCTGCGCGATGGACAGTTGCAGGGCGGTGGCGCTGGCGTGGGCGCTGTGGCGCTCGGCGGCGAGGCTGTGCAGCGCCTGCTGCAGCACGTCGATCGGGCTGGTGTCGGCGGCAGCTTCAGTTTCAATCTGGTCGGCGTCCTGCGGCTCGTCGTCTGTAACGGTTGCGCTGTCGTCCTGCGGCGGGCGCTGTTGCTGGTGTGCTTGCCTTTGGTTGCTGCGTTCCTGCAGCACGGTGGCGGCCTGGCGGGCGGCGTTGTCGATCGCGTGCAGCGCCGCGCGCTCAGCAGCGATCCAGTCGGCGGGGTGGGCCAGCAGCGAGTGCAGTCGATTTTCATCGAGGTGCGCGTCCAGCGCGTCGGCGTTGTCCGCTGCGCCGCTGGCGCCATTGAAGCGGGCGATCCAGTCGGCCAGCTGCGCGGCGGCGGTCTGCGCTTCGCCGCTGTGGCCGGTCAGGCGGGTTGTGGCCTGTTGCAGCGCTTCGCTGTTGCGGGTCTGCGCCTGCTTGCTGTCGCTGCTGGCCTGGGTGTACTGCGCCAGCAGCGCCTTGGCTTTGGCAATCGCGTCGGCCAGTTGCGCTTCGATCTGTTGCACCGGCTGGCCGTTGAACAGCGCGCGGCGCTCGGCCTGCATCGCTGTCAGCACTTTATTGCTGGCGGCGAACGCGCTGGCCGCGCGCTGCTGTTCCAGCTCGGCCTTGCCGCGGCTGGCGACCAGTGCGGCCAGTTCCAGCGTCAGCGTCGCGTGGCGTTGCTGGCCCTGCTCGAACGCGCTGCGCTGGCTCTGCCAGTGGCGCGCATTCTGCTCGCATTGCTGATAAAAGGCGTCCGGATTGTCCTGCCAGTTGCTGCGCCAGTCGTCCGCATCGCCGGAACGGAAGGCGGCGTCGAGCTGGTCCAGGCTGTCGTCCAGCCGTTGCCGGCTCTGGGTCAGCTGCTCGGTGCCGGCTTGCTGGCGGGATCGGGTTTCGCCCAGCGCGGTCCGGGCGGCGTCGGCGGCTTCCTTGCTGGCATTGTGCGCGATGCTGGTGCGGTCGAATGCGGCCTGGGCCGCGTCCTTGGCCTGTGCGGCGCTGCGCCATGCGGCGTCCAGCTGGCTGATGCTCTGCAGTTCCGCCTGCAGGGTGCTGCGCTGGCTGGCGAACCAGTCGGCTTGCTCTTCTGTATCAATATTGGCAAGTTCGGCCGCCAGCGGCTGCGCTTGCCAGTCCTGTTGCTGGCGCTGCAGCGCGGCGTGCAATTGCTGCAGTTGCTGCGCGATCGCGTCCAGCTGGCGGCGCTGGCTGGCGGCTTCCGCGCCGTGGGTCGCTTGCTGCTGTTGCGCTTGTTCATATTTCCGGCGGCAGCTGGCGACTTCGGCTTGCAGGCTGGCCAGCATCGCGTGCAGCTGAGGGTTGTCGGTGGTGTATGGGTGCTCGGTGGCGCCGCAGACCGGGCAGGGCGCGTCCGGCTCCAGCGCGGCGCGCAGGGTTTCGACGCTGGCGGCGCAGGCGGCTTCGGCGCTTTTCAAGGAGCGTTCGGCTTGCGCCAGAGCGGCGGCGAGCGGCGGCAGTTGTGCATTGACTTGCGTCAGCGCGGCGTCGCTGACGGCGGCGGCTTGCCGGCTGTTGCCGGCTTGCGCGTCCAGCGCCTGCTGGCGGGTTTGTTGCTCGGCCAGCGCGCGCCAGAGTTGCTCGGCGCTGCCCAGCTGCTCGCGGCGGTTGTCGGCGCTGTGCTTGCGTGTCTGCAGCGCGGTGATGTCGATGCCGGCGTGCTGCCGGGTCGCGAGCTGGCGCTGCTGCTCGGCCTGATTCAGCGCGCTGGCGGCGCTGGCCAATGCCTGGGTTGCGGCAGCCAGCTGTTCGTCTTGCCTTGCTTCACTTTGCGATAATGTCGCCAGTATGCGTTCAAACTGCGCTGTTTCATTGCGGGAGCTGCCTGACTGCTTGAGCAGTATGTCCCAGCGCGGCCAGTCGTCGGCCAGCGTTTGCAGCGGCGCGTGTTGCGCCAGCCAGTGTTCGGTCGCTTGCTGCTTTTGTTGCGCGCCGGCCAGTTCGACCTGCTTGGCTTGCCGGTTTTGCTGCGCGAGGGTGGCGGCGCTGTCGGCATCAAGCTGCGCCTGCTGCGCCGCGTGATGCACGGGCCGCAGCGCGTCGATGCGGGCGTCGAGCGCCTTGGCCTGATCCAGCGCGGGCGCGGCGGCAAGCTGCGCCTGTTCGGCCTCGGTCAATGTGGTTTGCGCGGCGGCCTGCGCGGCGTCGGCTTGCTGGCGGGCCTGTTCGGTGGCGGTCAGCTTGTTCTGGCAGTCGGCAATCGCATTGTGGTCGGCAGCGATGCTGCGGTTCAGCCGGTCGATCTCGGCAACCAGCGGGCGCGCCGCTTGCACTGCATCGACCCGCTGCAGATCAAGGCGGCGGCTGGCGGCGGCTTGCTGCTGGTCCTGCGTATGCTGCAATTGCGCGTGCGCCAGCTGTTCGTTCTGCTGAAATTTGTCGTCGTCCTGATGCCAGCGCAGTTGCGTGTCGAGTTCGGTCTTGCGCAGTTCCAGCGTTTTGAGCGCGGCCTCGGCGGCGGCGTTGTCCTGTTCCAGCTGGCTGCGGGCGTCGTCGCTTAGGGGCTTCTGGTCGGCCAGCCGGTCGTTGATGCGCTGCAGTTCCTGCTGTTCGTGCTTGGCGCGGGCATAGGCGCGCTGCGACAGCGCGCTGTAGATCGCGCTGCCGGTCAGGGTTTCCAGCAGTTCGCCGCGCTCGTTGTCGTCGGCCTTCAGGAACGCGGAAAACTCGTTCTGCGCCAGCAGCACCGCGCGCGTGAATTGTTCGAACGAGAGGCCGATGCGCTGCACGATTTCGGCCTTGACTTCCCGGTTGGTGCCGCCGATCGGTTGCAGATCGGGCAATTGCTTCAGGCTCATGCCGGTGTTTTGCAGACTGCCGCTGGCCTTGCCGCGAGCGCGCCGCACGCTCCAGCGGGCGCGGTAGCTGACGCCGTCGTTGCCGACGAAATCGACTTCGGCATGGCCTTCGGCGGTGCCGCGCCGCAACAGGTTGCGCGCATCCTGCTGGGTGACGGTGCTGTCGCCGACGTCGGGCAGCGTCTTGTTGCCGGCTTTCAGCAGGCGCGGCGTGCTTTCGTACAGCGCCATGCACAGCGCGTCGAGCAGCGTGCTCTTGCCGGCGCCGGTCGGGCCGGAGATCGCGAACAGGCCGCTGGACTTCAGCGGTTCCTGCTCGAAATCGACTTCGAATTCGCCGGCCAGCGAGGCCAGGTTCTTGCCACGGATTGCGAGGATTTTCATATCTTATTTATTTATTTTTCATTTCACTCCCTTCTCCCGCAAGCGGGAGAAGGGCCGGGGATGAGGGCGCCTGCCGAAGCCGTAGCCGGTATGATTAGCAGCGCCTGATAAATTGACTCCAACACACCTTCCGTTTCCATCAGCATCTGGTTATTCCAGAAGCGCAGTATTTGGATGCCTTGCCCGAGCAGCCATTGATCCCGTAGCTGATCGTACGCCACTGCTTCGCTATGCTGGCCACCGTCAAGCTCAATGCAGAGCTTTCGTTCAGCGCAGTAAAAATCCAGAATGTAGCGTCCGATTGGGTGTTGTCGTCTGAATTTTGCACCAGCGAGACGGCGATTGCGCAATAGCTTCCACAACAATGCTTCGGCGTCGGTCATACCGCTCCGCATTTCCCTGGCCCAGGTGCGGATATCGTCGGGGAGTTTGGCTGGGTGGTGGGGTGAATGGATTTCCATTGAACAGGTGTTTTGGGTTGTTTTCAGGGTGGTGATTGTGCGGAGTCCCTCATCCCCGGCCCTTCTCCCGCTTGCGGGAGAAGGGAGAAAGGCAGGTCACTTGTCGTCAATGGATCTCCCCGGCCGGCGTCAGCAGCAGTTCGGCAAACGCGGCCTGCAGGTCGGCCGGCGTGTCGGCGTCGTAGCGGCTGCGGTACAAGCGGTTGAAGATGTCGTCCGGTTGCAGCCGTTCCAGCTGCTCCAGCGACGCGGGCGCGCTGTCGACGCCGGGCGCGATTTTCGGGGTGAAGCTGGTTTCGATCTTGGCCAGGCGCACCGGCTTGCCATCCAGCGCCGCTTCGATGCGGGCGCGCAGGCCGGGTTCGGGCGCGTCGAGACGGATCCGCACTTCCAGATAGGGCTGGCGTTGCGGCTCGTCATTGGCAGGCAATTCCAGTGATTCCAGCACAGCGAGCACTTCATCCAGCGGTGCCGGCCGTTGCGGCACGCGCAGCAGTTCGACCGCGCGCGGCACCGGCAGCGGGGTGATGTCCGCCACCGTTTCACCAATCAGATCGACGCGCAGCACCTGATGCGGGTAGCCGACTTCGGCGAACGACATCGGCAGCGGGCTGCCGCAATAGCGCAGGTGCGCCTGCTTGCCGACGCTTTGCGCCAGATGCAGGTGGCCCAGCGCCGCATACGCGATGGCCGGGTCGAACATGCTGGTGGACAGTGCTTCGGTGCCGCCGATCACGATGCGGCGCTCGGAGTCTTCCGAGATTTCGCCGCCGACCATGTGGCAGTGGCCGAGCGCGACGATCGCCTGACTGGGCTGGCGCACGGTGAGCGCATGGGCCAGCGCCTGCCGGTACAGCAGCGCGATGCCTTCCATGTACGGATCGCCGTCGGTTTCCACGTGCGGCAGGTCGCCGGGTCGCAGGAACGGGATCGCCAGGCACCAGGCGGCGATATCGCCCAGCTTGTTTTTCAAGGGCACCACCAGCTTTTCCAGGTCGATGGCGCCGTCCGGCAGGCGCGGCACGAAGCCGATCACGGTCGCGTCCAGCGTTTCCAGCAGCGGCCCCGGCGCTTCCAGCCGCCCCGGTGAGTCGTGGTTGCCGGCGATGATGACGATGTTCAGCTGCGGCACCCGCGCCTTGGCTTGCTGCAGGAAATGGTACAACTGTTTTTGCGAAGCGGCCGACGGGTTCGCATTGTCGAAGATGTCGCCCGAGATCAGCAAGCCTTCGGCCTGTTCGGAGCTGAGCGTATCGAGCAGCCAGTCCAGGAAGTGCTGATGCTCGAAGCCGCGTTCGAAATTGTGCAGGGTCTGGCCCAGATGCCAGTCCGAGGTGTGGATGAAGCGCAAGGTGATGTCCTTTGGTCCGCGTTTGCACGGCCGGAATGTGGTGATATATTGGCCGTTAATATAACTGATCGCGTTTGAATAATTACGCTTTTCAGTAGTGCAGGCCTCCGTGCCTGCATGCAGGCACGGAGGCCTGCACTACTCAATTTAAAGGAATACTTATGTTGCCGAAGAAACCGGACAGCGCGAAGCTGGACAAGATCGTCGCCGATGCGCGCCGCAACGCCGATCAGCGCGAGCTGGGTTATCGCGAGCGCGCGCTGAAGATGTATCCGTGGGTGTGCGGCCGCTGCACGCGCGAATTCACGCTCACCAATCTGTCGCAGCTGACCGTGCATCACCGCAACCACAATCACGGCGACAATCCGCCCGACGGCAGCAACTGGGAGCTGCTGTGCCTGTACTGCCACGACAACGAACACTCGCGCTATCTGGAAGCGGACCAGCAGGGCACGTCGGGGCAGGGCAGCGGCAACGTCGCAGCAGCGACCCATAACCCGTTTGCTGCGCTGGCCGGGATGATCAAGAAGAAGCCTTAAACCCTCACCAGTTCGGTATGGCCGAAGCCTTTCTCGTAATCGAGCAGCGAGATCACCACCGGCGTGATTTTTAAAAATATTGTTGCGTCTTTTTCAAGGGCCTGCATCCATTCTGCCGCCTGCGGAAACTTGCGCAGCATGCATTCGCCGGCAAACTCGATTTCCTTCGGATCGTGCATGATTTCCGCCCTGGCGCCCATCGAAATGCCCTTGATGTGGGCCCAGTCCGGATAGTCGTTATTGATCGTCAGCGATACTTTTTCGCAGTGGTGTATGTTCTCCACTTTCTGACTAAACTTGCCGACACCGACATACAGCGTCAGGCCGTCGCTGGCGTAGCTGACCGTGGTTGCCTGCGGATAGCCGTCAGGCCGGATGGTGGCCAGCGTCATGTCCTTGGCCTTGCCGATGATGTCGAGCGCGAATTGCTTGCTTTCCTGGTCCATGCTGTTCTCCTTGGATGTATTGCCCTTATGACTTACGCAAAATACTGCTGTTTACCCAGTAGTGCAGGCCTCCGTGCCTGCGGCCCGGTGCAGGCACGGAGGCCTGCACTACTTCATATTGCGTCCTAACCTCAATGATTTGCCGTTTACTCTTCCTCGTCATCGTCTTCCCCTTTGTGCCGGCTCTTGCGTTGCGGCCGGCCGGCCGGCACCAGGGTGGTACTGGCGCGGATCTGGAACAGGTCGCCGAGCTTGCGGCGCACCTTGAAATTGACTGAATCCGGGGCGAAGTTGCCGACCGCATCGGCGTCGCCGGCCGGCTGGCCGCTCAACACCTCAAGCGCCTGATCGACGCTGTCGACCGCATAGACGCCGAATTTGCCGTCGCTGCAGGCGGCCACCACATCGGCGCGCAGCATCAGGTGCTTGGCGTTGCTGCCCGGTATCAGCACGCCTTGCCTGCCGCTCAGGCCGCGCGCCGCGCAGATATCGAAGAAGCCTTCGATTTTCTCGTTGACCGCGCCGATCGCCTGCACCTGACCGTACTGGTTGATCGAGCCGGTCACCGCCAGCGACTGCAGCAGCGGCACATCGGCCAGAGCCGACAGCAGCGCGCACAGTTCCGCCAGCGAGGCGCTGTCGCCGTCGATGCCGCCGTAGGTTTGCTCGAACACCAGGCTGGCCTGCAGTGACAGCGGCTGGCGCGCGCAGTAGCGGGTCGCGAGGAAGGCGGACAGGATCATCACGCCTTTCGAATGGATCGGGCCGCCCTGCGCGACTTCGCGCTGGATGTCGATCACCTCGCCGCTGCCGAGCCGGGCGGTGGCGGTGATGCGGGTCGGCTGGGCGAAGTAGTAGTCGCCGATTTCCATCACCGACAGCGCATTGACCTGGCCGATGCGGCTGCCGTCGCTGTCGATCAGGATGGTGCCGCGCAGGATTTCTTCATGCAGGCGGCGCTGGATGCGGTCGGCGCGGCCGATCCTGGCGTCGATCGCTTGCTGCACGTTGGCGCTGGATACGGTGTCCGAGATGCTGCTTGCCGCAATTTCGGCCGGCTTCGATTTGGCCCAGTATTCGGCTTCCGACAGCAGGTCGCTCAGGCGCAGCAGGTTCAGCGACAGGCGTTCGGCGTCGCCGGCATCGCGCGCGCAGAACTCGATGATGCGGGCCACCGCATCGCGCTCGAACGGCAGCAGTTTCTGCTCCTGCACCATGGTTCCGATCAGCCGCGCAAAGTCCTGCTGGCTGTGTTGGTTGCGCACCACATCGTCTTCGAAATCGGCGGCGACCTTGAACAGCTTGGCGAAATCGGGGTCGTAGGCTTGCAGCAGATAGTAGTATTCCCGCTCGCCGAACAGGATCACCTTGACCTTGAGCGGAATCGGCTGCGGTTCCAGCGAGACGGTGCTGATGATGCCGTAGATCTGGCCGATCGATTCGATCCGGATTTCGCCGGTGGTCAGCGCCTGCTTCAGACCTTCCCAGGCGAACGGTTGCGCCAGCACCTTGTGGATATCGAGCAGCAGGTAGCCGCCGTTGGCATTGTGCAGCGCACCGGGCCGGATCAGCGCGAAATCGGTCATCAGCGCGCCGTAGCTGGCCAGATGCTCGACCCGGCCGATGATGTTCTGGTAAGTCGGATTGTTCTCGCTGACGATGGGCGCACCGGGCGCCGGTTCTGCGCCGATCAGCAGATTGACCTGATAGCGGCGCAGCGGCGGCAGTCCTTCCTCTTGCACGTTGGAAATATTTGTCGGACCTTCTTCCGACTTCTGGAAATTGTGCGCATTCTCGATCACGTCCTGCTTGACCGCTTCCAGGTAAGCCAGCACGCGCGGCAGGTCGGTGTATTTCGGCAACAGGTCATCGAACAGGTCGCCGACCGCGAAGATGGTGACTTCCCGGTTCAGCTCGCGCAGCCGCTTGTGGTGCGCCTTTTGCCACTCGGCCATTTGCTTCATCAGCTTGGTCAGCTTGACTTCCATCACTTCGATTTTTTTCTGGATCGCGTCGCGCTGTTCGGAGGACAGGTTGTCGTATTCTTCATCCGAGATGATTTCGCCATTCCTTGCAGGATCCAGCGAGAATCCGGTCTCGGTCTGCGACAGCGCGATATCCTGCGCCTCGCATTCATCGGCCAGCGCATTGATGCTTTTCTTTTGCCGCGCATCGAACTCGGCATCGATCTGGTCGACCCGCTTGCGGTAATCCTCGCTCTCCAGCACGGCCGGTATCGCCGATTGCAGTTCTTCAACCAGTTGCGCCATGTCGGTGCGCAGCTGCAGGCCCCGTCCAGGCGGCAGCTTGAGCGCAATCGGCTTGACCGGATCGCTGAAGTTGTTGACGTAGCACCAGTTGTCGGGAGCCGCCTCGGCATCCGCGCGCAGGTCCAGGAAGCGCTTGATCATGTCGTGCTTGCCGGTGCCCTGCTGCCCGAGTACGAACAGGTTGAAGCCCGGATGCTTCATTTCGAGGCCGAATTTGACTGCTTCCAGCGCCCGCTTCTGCCCGACCGCCCCGATCAGTTCAGTGAGCTGCGCGGTGGTGTCGAACTGCAGGCTGGCAGTTTCGCAGTGGCGATACAGTTGATCCGGCGCCAAAGGCGCAATCATTGCCATACGCACTCAATTCATCGGTGTTGATCGGTGATACCAGAATTGGACAGATATGCATCGCGTGTCTTGACGGACATCAAAGGTGGGGACCTCTTTCCGGCCTGGGATAAAATGCGCGCCAGTGTTCAATCAATCAGAAGGAAGTAGCCGTGTTCGACAAACCGATCGTGATGCTGGATTTCGAGACCACAGGCCTGTCCCCGGATGCCGGCGACCGCATTACCGAAGTTGCCGCGCTGCGCATCGTGGACGGCAGGGTCACCGAGCGCTACGTGTCGCTGGTCAATTGCGGGGTGCGGATTCCCTCCTTCATCACCGGCCTGACCGGCATCTCGCAAGCGATGGTGAATGCGGCGCCGAAGGCCGCCGTGGTGCTGCCGGCGTTGCTGGACTTCATCGGCAGCGATGCGTTGTCCGCGCACAACGCCAGTTTCGACCTGAAATTCCTGCAGGCGGAAAGCCGGATGCAGGGGCTGATGCCCGCGCATCAGGGGCTGATCTGTTCGCTCAAGCTGTCGCGGCGGGTGTTTCCCGGCATGGCCAGTTACAAGCTGGCGGCGCTGGCGGCGGCGCTGCGCATCCGCTTCAACAGTGCCGCCCACAGGGCCGAAGCCGATGCGGAGGTGTCGGCCCAGTTGCTGCTCCATATCGGCGCGCATCTGGGCAGCCGATATGGATTACGCACTATCGATCCGCTGCTGCTGGAGTCGGTCAATAAGCAGACTGCGGCCAAGGTGCCGGAATTCCTCAGGAAGCGCTGCATCGCACTGTAGGCGCAACATCTCAAACAACTAAATGACTCGAAATTGATATTAGGCAAAATAACTTGCCGAAAGTTATCTGTTTCCCTATTGAACAGACGACATCCCTTCATATAATGACCCGTAGAAATAGTTGCAGTAATTTAATGGGGGGACGCCATGGAAAATACATTGCAGAAGGCTATTGAAGTTCCGGCAGAGCAGAAAAAAAGCCGCTTCAATTTGAATAAATTGCAGGCAGTCGTTTGCATGCTAGCCTCCGCAGTCGTCAGCATCAGCCTGATAGCCTGGGCGATTAGTTCAGTCTGATAAAGCGTTCCGGGCACTACGAAACGGCTAGGCATGGCTGTAGGATCTGCCAGCGCCGCGCATCTCGTTGCAATTTCGCCTCCGACAGGCTCCCCGCCTGTGGTTTTATGTTTCTGACGGAACATAAGACAGACGGACAGGAACTTTACTGCGGTCCTATGCCTCGAAGTACGTCCATGCGATGGTAAAAATGCCACGGTAAGTGCTGCAAGATAGTTGCTCTTTCTTGTGTAAAAATAATCTCTTTTCCACTCCAGGGAGAGCCAAACTGCGATGCTGGCGTTACACTAACTCGGCTGATGCATCCCCGCACGAACGCCACGAAAGCCTGATCTTGCGCACTAAATTTTTCCTTAGTTACCTGAAAGCCCCCGGCCTGGTGGGAGCCATTGCGCCGTCGTCAATATTTCTGGCCAGGGCGCTGTGCCGGCAGCCGCGCGGCGCGCAGCATCTGATCGAGCTGGGCGCGGGCACCGGTGTCGTTACCCGGCACTTGCGTGAGGAGTTCCCAGAGGCAACATTGGTGGTGGTCGAGCAGGATGCGCTGATGGCCGAGGCGCTGCAACGCCGTTTCGGGGCGTGCATGGTGGTGGCCGATGCGATCCAGGATAGGGAAGATCTGTTCGAAGACATCCCTGAACTTTCGGCAGTGGTTTCATCGTTGCCGTTTCGCAGCTTGCCCGAAACCGCTGCGGCCCAAATCATTGCCCTGCTGACTGCGTTTTTGCTGGCAAGCCCGAAACGGCGGCTGGTCCAGTACACCTATGGCCAGCGGGTTCCGTTCGACTCGCACCACCCGGCCCTGGTGTGGAAGCGCCAGGAGTTCATCCTGCGTAATCTTCCGCCGGCCTGGATCTGGACACTCCAGCAGTCGGGTAAAAAGCCCCGATTCCGAAAAGAATAAACTCTTTCAAATTGTCATTTGCATCATTGCAAACAGCAATGTCCGCGAACAACACGAAAGCGATGAAAAGAGCCAATGCAGTTCGTTGGTACAGCTGCCCAGGCATCGGCGCGGGTTCGGTACAGAATTTATACTGGAATATGTATAATTTCTAACGCACTGAATATATGCGGAAAATGCAATAAAAACTGTAATACTCCTTGTTTTTTGAGATTTGTCATGCCCATTCGTGCTTGCGTGGTCACTGGATAACATCCGTTTCCATTGAATTCCCGCTCATATCGGAGGCCGATCGGCGGCAAGCAACGCAGGGACTGGCCCGTGTAGAATGCCGAAACGCTTTTCCCGCACCACAATTAAGAAGATATACACATGAAGATTTCTGATAATTTCGATACTACCTCCGCCCCCAAGAAGGCAATCCACCCGCTGGCGAACTTCATTTTCATGACGCGCTGGCTGCAACTGCCGCTGTACCTGGGCCTGATTCTGGCCCAATGCGTCTATGTATTCCATTTCTGGGTCGAACTGTCCGACCTTATCGGCGCGGTGTTCGGCCATGATGCGGCGCTCAAGCATATTCTGGATGCGGTCACGATTGACGGCATGGTCAGACCGGACAAATTGAATGAAACCACGATCATGCTGGTGGTGCTGGGCCTGATCGACGTGGTGATGATTTCCAACCTGCTGATCATGGTAATCGTCGGCGGTTACGAGACTTTCGTGTCGCGGATGAATCTGGAGAGCCATCCGGATCAGCCGGAATGGCTGTCGCATGTCAACGCGTCGGTGCTGAAAGTCAAACTGGCGACGGCGATTATCGGCATTTCATCGATTCATTTGCTGAAGACTTTCATCAACGCCAAGGCCTATGACGAAAAAACGCTGCTGGCGCAGACCGGCATCCATGTGGTTTTCCTGTTTTCCGCCATGGCGATCGCGTACAGCGACCGCATCATGACGGGTACGCAAGCGTATAGCAAAGACAAAGCGGATTAAAACCGCCTGAAGCCATCGGATCAGTCCGCTGCGCCGTGCGGGTGACGGCGATGGCCGGCGCCACGCGGCGCCGGCGGGACTTACGGCCCCGGGTTCGGATGGCGTGTATGTATCGCTTCGATACCCAGCAAAGCCTCTTCGCTCAGTTGTATCGACACCGAGTCTATATTTTCCTGCAACTGTTCCAGCGTGGTGGCGCCGATCAGGTTGCTGGCAACAAAGGGGCGACTATTGACGAAGGCCAGTGCCATTTGCGCGGGGCTCAGGCCGACCTGCTGCGCCAGTCCGACATACGCCTGTACCGCTGTTTGCGCTTGCGGATTGGCATAGCGCGAAAATCGCTCAAACAAGGCCAGACGCGAGCCGGCTGGTGCAGCACCGTTCAGATATTTTCCCGACAAGGTGCCGAATGCCAGCGGGGAATAGGCCAGCAGGCTTACCCGCTCGCGATGCGTGAATTCGGACAGGCCAATCTCGAAACTGCGGTTCAACAGGTTGTACGGATTCTGGATGCTGACGATGCGCGGCAAATCCAGGTTTTCACTGGCCCTGAGAAACTGCGCTAAGCCCCACGGTGTCTCGTTGGAGACACCTATGTGGCGCACCTTGCCGTCTTTCACGAAATCCGCCAGCACCGACAGCGATTCTTCAATCGCGACCGATGCATCATTTTCAACCCACGGGTAGCCAAGCTGGCCGAATATATTGGTATTGCGGTCCGGCCAGTGCAATTGATACAGGTCCAGATAATCCGTTTGCAGACGTTTCAGGCTGCCGTGCAAAGCCGCCGTCAGACTCTTGCGGTTGTGGTGCGTTTCGCCATTGCGGATATGGCTTGGTCGATTGGCATCGAATGCCGGCCCGGTGGCTTTCGAGGTCAATACAATCTCGCGGCGACGCCCTGTTTTCGCCAGCCAGGTACCGATGTGTTGCTCGGTCAAGCCCTGTGTTTCCGGTCTTGGCGGCACCGGATACATTTCGGCTGCATCGATCAGGTTGACGCCGCGTCCGAGCGCGTAATCGAGCTGTGCATGTGCATCGGCTTCACTGTTTTGTTCACCCCATGTCATCGTGCCCAGGCCGATCAGGCTGACATCGAGATCCGTTTTTCCAAGTTTTCTGTAGAGCATGGTTTTCATTCCAAATGATTAATGTCGACTGGATCAAATTCTTCTTCGATTAATTCATCGTACTTCAGTAGCATGCGCATTGCGTCGCCAGCCACGCAGGGCAGGGCGATACTGCATATCTGACTGTAGCGAGAATGAAAAAATCCTCACGCGCGAGGCGTGCCTGCAACTGTTCAAGTGGCGGTGTGAGTACCCGTCAAGGCATCTCTTGGTGAGCAGGGCCGCGAAAGCCGGTCCAGGACTGGCTCTGCAGACGACCCGCGCTGGGGCAAGGTTCGGCACGGAAGTCGATAGGGCGCGACGACCAGTATTTTTTCGTTCTGGACCCACAGCAAGGATGCATGTGGAGGGCCAGCCCGCCTTATCGATTGCGTTCCTGGCCGCGCCCCTCACCTTCCTTCCAGTCTTTCTCCCTGCCTTGCCCTCGCCTTGGATCTCGTGGCGCTCCCTTGTCATCCCGAATGTTTTCCTGGCTTGACCTTGCTCCGCGCTGCTCACGCTGGACTGCCAGCCCGCGCTGTTGGGGAGGGGCTTGGATTGGCGCCGCCCGCTGAACATTTTCGCCTCTATTTTGCGGGGGCTGTGAGCGGGCCGGGCCGCGCTGCTGGAGCGGTGATGGCGGGTTAGGACGCTGGATATCCGGCTGCCTCGGACTTCGGTCGCGAAGCCTTTCCTGCTGCTGCCGCTGGGAAGGCACCGGCGTTCTTTGCACCGCCTGCTCCCGATAGTGCCGCCGCACTATCGCGTCACGCGGCTGGTAACGGTAATTCCGGCTGCGAAGCTCGTGCTGCTGCTCCACTCGGGGATAGCGATTGCCTGAATACCGTCGCTGGTAGACAGGCAGCGGGGCGGGCGCTGGAGCAGATCTGCGGTCCCACTTGTCCCATCCGCGCCGATGCCGTTCCCAGTCATTGCCCCAGTGCTCGCCCCAGCGTGGCGGCGCATCCAAACGCCACCTGAGAAAGTACGCAGGAGGGACCCGGTAGTAGCGCACGGGGATACGCAGGATGAAAAGCGGCACAAACTCCGGGGCCACAAGTCCCCAGGGCCCGTTGTACCAGGAACTCGCATACCAGTTATCCCCCTGATATACCCAGTACATGCCATCGTAAAAGAAGTAGTTCGAATGCAGTCGCGGAGCGTAGTAGACCGGGTAGCCCGGCACCCGGACGAATTCCGGGTATACCGGCAGGTTGACCCCGATGCTCACGCCGGGTAGCCCGATGCCGATGCTCACCTGGGCAACGGCCGAAGAAGTTACCGAGCAAAACAGCATCCACAGCACAATCAGTCCGTAACGCATTTTCTGTCCTCCAGTTCGATCACAGGGTCGCAGCGTTGTGTTTGTCAGCGGAAAGTGATGCCGACGCCCATTTTTCACATAATTGCTCTTATGCCAGATTATTCGATCGCAGCACTGACATTCCGTTCTATATCAAACATCAAGCGATCGGATATCTATTTAATTTCGGTAATGCAGCGAGTTTGCCATCAGCTGATTCGAGGGGCGGGGGATCGGCCATTGCAGTCACGGAGCAAATTATCCATCGGGACGCAGCGGGCGCACATCAAAGCAGTGTCGCTACAGATATTGCTGGTGCAGTTGGAGCAGCATCAGAGGCGTCCAGTCTTGGATGCATCTATCAATTTGACAGCGAGCTGACCAGATTGGGTTACGCAGCAGTTACACGGAAGGATGTGCCAGAAACGACAAAGCCAAAACAGGAGTTTTGGCTAAGTGTATGAATTTAAACAGTAGTTTTGGGGTGGCTGATGGGGCTCGAACCCACGACAACAGGAATCACAATCCTGGACTCTACCAACTGAGCTACAGCCACCACTGTTTTTTTTTGCTTTTCTGCGTTGATTTGCAGAAAACGACGATTATATAAATTTGTGCCTTGCTTGTAAATCAAAATATGCAACTATCGGATTGCTTTCTCGTCGATCGCAACCGTTGCGATGCTCGCCTGCAGTTGCAGCAGACTGCTTAGCGCAATCCTCAATGCCGTTTCGCTGCCGCTGGTGAAAGTCTGTAGCAGGCCCGGGTTGCCGGATGTGTTCAGCAGATCATGCTGCCTGAGGAGCCGCGCCAACTGCAAGGCAATCGGTCCGCCGGTGTCGATGATGGTTACCGGATCGGACGTGGCGCTGCGGATCGCATCCTGGAGCAGCGGCAGCACGAAAGGATAATGGGTGCAGCCGAGCACCAGCGTATCGGCGCCCTGCGCAATCAGCGGCGTGACATAACGCCGCACCAGCACGGCGGTTGCAGCGGATTGCAGTTCCCCCTTTTCGATCTGGTCGGCCAGTCCGGCGCAGGCTTGTGTGAGTACCCGCACCCCTGTGCTGGCCGATATGTGCTCGCTGAGGTGCCGGAATTTGCTGCTGGCGAGCGTGCGTTCGGTGGCGAGTACGCCGATCGTATTGCTTTTGGTCATTGCTGCGGCCGGTTTGAGCCCGGGCTCGGCGCCAACCAGCAACAATTGCGGGTAACGCGCACGCAGTGCCTTGATGGCGGCAGCGGTGGCCGTATTGCAGGCCACTACGATGGCCTTGGCGCCGTGTTCCAGCAGGAAGCCTGTAATTGCCAGAGCCCGGTCGACGATGAATTGCTCCGCCCTGCCGCCATAGGGGGCAAAGCCCGAGTCGGCAAAATACAACAAATTTTCTTGCAGCAATTGGGTCTGGATATGGCGCAGCACGGACAGGCCGCCGACGCCGGAATCAAAAATGCCGACGGGCGCTGTCGCTGTGGCCAGAACGCTGGCGTGCACGGAGGAGGTGGTCAATGGCTGGTGCAGGGCAGGGTGATTGCGGTGATCGAATGGACGGGCGAAGCGGCCGGCAATGGTACCGGTGCTTCGCCCGGCGAGGGCGGATCGGCGTTTATTTGGTGGTGATTGCGATCTCGCCCACCGATGTCGCGGCAATCCGGGCTTGCCATTCTTTTGGTCCGGTTTCATGGACCGAGGTGCCGCTGGCGTCGACCGCCACCGTGACCGGCATGTCTGTTACGTCGAACTCGTAAATTGCTTCCATGCCGAGGTCGGCGAAACCGACCACTTTTGCGGTCTTGATGGCTTTCGAGACCAGATAGGCTGCGCCGCCGACTGCCATCAGGTAGGCCGATTGGTGCCGCTTGATCGATTCGATCGCAACCGGTCCGCGCTCGGCCTTGCCGACCATCGAAATCAAGCCGGTTTTCTCCAGCATCATGTCGGTGAACTTGTCCATCCGGGTCGCGGTGGTCGGGCCGGCCGGGCCGACCGCTTCGTCGCGTACCGGGTCGACCGGGCCGACATAGTAGATCACGCGATTGGTGAAATCGACCGGCAATGGCTCGCCCTTGGCCAGCATGTCCTGGATGCGCTGGTGGGCGGCATCGCGGCCGGTCAGCATCTTGCCGTTCAATAGCAGGGTCTGGCCCGGTTTCCAGGATGCGACTTCGGCCTTGGTCAGGGTATCGAGGTCGATGCGCTTGGATTTTTCGGTATCCGGCGCCCAGTGCACTTGCGGCCAGTCGGACAGCGACGGCGGTTCCATGAAGGTCGGGCCGGAGCCGTCGAGCACGAAATGCCCGTGGCGCGTTGCCGCGCAGTTCGGGATCATCGCCACCGGCTTGGATGCGGCGTGGGTCGGATACATCATGATTTTCACGTCGAGTACCGTGGTCAGGCCGCCCAGGCCTTGTGCGCCGATGCCGAGTGCATTGATTTTTTCGAATAGTTCGATGCGCAGTTCTTCGGTTTTGTTCTGCGGGCCACGCTGCTTCAGGTCGTACATGTTGATGTCTTCCATCAGCACTTCTTTTGCCATCAGCATGGCTTTTTCAGCAGTGCCGCCGATGCCGATGCCCAGCATGCCCGGCGGGCACCAGCCTGCACCCATGGCCGGTACGGTCTTCATGACCCAATCCACCAGCGAGTCGGAGGGGTTCAGCATCACGAACTTGGTCTTGTTTTCCGAGCCGCCGCCCTTGGCTGCGATCTGGACGTCGATCGTGTTGCCCGGTACCAGCTCCATGTGAATTACGGCCGGGGTATTGTCGCGGGTGTTTTTACGCTCGAAATGCGGATCGGCCACGATCGAAGCGCGCAGCTTGTTTTCCGGATTGTTGTAGCCGCGTCGCACGCCTTCGTTGACGGCATCGGCGATCGAGCCGCTGAAGCCTTCAAGCCGCACTCCCATGCCGATTTTCAGGAAGACATTGACGATGCCGGTATCCTGACAGATCGGGCGATGGCCTTCGGCGCACATGCGCGAATTGGTCAGAATCTGCGCAATCGCATCCTTGGCCGCGGGGCTTTGCTCCGCCTCGTAGGCGCGCGCCAGATGGGCGATATAGTCGGCCGGATGGTAATAGCTGATGTATTGCAGCGCGGCGGCAACGGATTCGATAAGATCGTCCTGCTTGATGATGGTCATGATGGCTCTCGATTGGCTAGGGTTAAGGATTGCTGTGCCGTTTGCGTAGGCAGGCTGGAATGGAGTTGCAGTTGTGGCCGACAATCATCGGTGGACGATTGAGAGCAAGGGCGCTGGGACCGTCGTGCTGGCGCGTGAGCGGATCGCGAATTGGGCACTGTCTGGTGGTAAAAATCACAATAGGCGGCTTTGAAAAAATGCGCCTGATGATGATTTTGGGCTCGCGACAGGTTGTTCGGACATATTTCAGGCGTTCTCATGCATAAATATACTTATATATGTATTTTTTGAGTGGCAATAAAATAATGCGGAAAATATGGTGTTTTTAGCCATACTCCACTATTAAATGCATTCTTCCAAGGTGATTTGCGGTTCTCGGTCGGCCCTGCATGGATACTTCTACCGTATTCGCGCCAAGCGGGATTTTACACCGGCTGGTTGTGAAGTCGACCCACCGGCGATTCTTCATCCAACAAAACGCAAGCCGGCGGCGCTCGCATAAAACCCGATCCGGGATTAAGGTTCACTTGCTGCAGCGATAAAATCGTCGCATTAATGACGAAGCGCAACAAAGATGGACGTCGAAACTGGCATAAGTAAAATGAGGGTTTTGCCATAATTCATTCCGGAACGCGACTAACAAAATCCGGATTGGAAGAAAAAGGTAGAATTTTCCGGTTGCATCGCATATTGCAACGACAGGTTTTGAGGGCGCATATTTTTAGTTGCAATATAGCAATTGCGTACTCGATTCAGGGCGTGTAAGGCTTCAGTAAGAGTAAAAGTCTATGTTGTCAACAAAATTACCACCACATGGAGAAGACAAATGTCAGGCATTGAATCCGCAAAGCAAGAGAGTCGTGTTTTTCTGCCGCCGGCAGAATTCGTTCAGAACGCCACCATCTCCGGCATGGATGCCTACAACGCGCTATGCGCCGAGGCAGAGTCGGACTACGAAGGCTTCTGG
>JAUYNR010000061.1 GCA_030698225.1 Oxalobacteraceae bacterium
AAAAATCTCTCAATGGAAGGAGAAATACTATGCGCAGTTGAGATCCTGCGAACTGGAACCCAACGTAACAATTCAACTCATACTTCGCATAGTCCAATACGTCGCGTAGTGCCGCCTATGCGACGCGTCGCATAGGCGCCATACCGCGGCGGTGCACAGAGTGATTGCCTGCTATCGGTCCGGCCAGGATGTGCAACGTCTGCTACCGCAACTGGCAACTTATCTTGGACACGTTGATATCAGTTCGACCCAGCGCTATCTGCAGATGACGCCGGAACTGCTGCAGGAAGCCAGTCTGCGCTTTGCCAGGTACGCAAACTGCGGAGACAACTATGAACGATAAAAATCTTCTTGGGCCATGGGTTCGGCGCTTTCTCCTGGAGTACCTGGTGGGCGAGCGCAACCTGGCCCGCAACACGCAAGCCAGCTATCGCGATACGCTGACACTGTTGCTGCCATTCGCGAGCAAGTGTGCCGGCATCGCCATCGACAGAATGACTGTCGAGGATATTTCCCCGGCGATCGTGCGCCAGTTCCTGGATCACCTGGAACGGGATCGGCAGTGTACCGGAGTGACCCGTAATCAGCGCCTTGGCACCATCCATTCATTGGCGCGCTTCATCGGGATGCGCTCGCCGGTTCATCTGTCTTGGTGTACCGAAGTGCGCTTGGTTCCATTCAAGAAAACGGACAAGACCCTGATCACCTACCTTGAAAAAGCTGAGATGGACGAACTACTGAGACAGCCAGACCGTAACACTGTGCTTGGCTTGCGTGACCATGTCTTACTATTGTTTCTCTACAATAGCGGTGCCCGGGCCGACGAGGTCGCGCGCTTGACCATCGACCATCTTCATCTCGACAACCCGCCTTCAGTACGGATTCTTGGGAAAGGCAACAAGATCCGGATGTGTCCCCTCTGGCCGATGATGATACCGCTGCTGAGCAATTTGACGGCAGGCCGCAGCGCCGACCAGGTCGTCTTCCTTGGCCGTGCGAATAAACCCATGACGCGTTTCGGCATCCACCGCCTCGTCACGCGCTACGCCGAGATGGCAAGCGAAAAAGTTCCATCCATGCTGGCCAAGCGGATCAGTCCGCACAATATCAGGCATACCACTGCCGTTCATATGCTGCGCGGCGGTGTCGACATCAACACGATTCGAGCGTGGCTGGGACATGTCTCACTGGACACGACGAATATTTACGCCGAGGTCGACCTGGAAATGAAGGCCAAGGCGCTAGCGAGTGTGGATGTTTCGGGAATTCCAGTCAAGCCGTTGCAGAAGCATGCGTTGCCATCGTTGATGACATTTCTCCGTGGGATTTAACTGAAATCCCCCAAATACATATGTGCGGGCTGTAAGCCAGGATCTGCTATATGGATCCCGGCTTTCCGTCCGTCACGCAACATATCTTCGGCCGCAACATATAAGGGGATATGTGATTGATCACATAATGCCTACAGCGAAAGCCTCTTCAAAACGCTCAAGTACCGTCCAGCCTATCCGCGCCGGCCATTCGAAAGCCTCATGGCCGCGAGGCAGTGGGTCGGCACGTTCGTCCAGTGGTACAACGAGGAACACCGTCACAGCACCATCAATTTCGTGACTCCAGCACAACGTCACGCTGGCCTCGACGGCGCGCTGCTACGCAACCGCGTCGAGGTCTACGAGGCCGCCAAGGCCAGGCATCCGGAGCGATGGAGCGGTGCTACGCGGAACTGGGAACCGGTCACGATTGTGCACCTGAATCCCGAAAAAAATATCACGAAAGCCGTCAACAAAAAGGAGAAAAATCCAGAACTCAAAAAAGCGGCATAAATGTAACACTCAGGCGACAACTAGCTTGAAATTTTCCGCCTATCAAACAAAAAGCCCCCGTTAGCTCGCGCTAACGGGGACTTTTTGGTGAGAAGCAGGGTGCTTCTGCGGTAACGCAATAACCGAAATGGTTATTACATCATGCCGCCCATACCACCCATGCCGCCCATACCGCCCATGCCGCCCATGTCAGGCATGCCGCCGCCTGCTTTGTCATCAGCCGATTCGGCGATCATGCAGTCCGTGGTCAACATCAGCGAAGCGATTGAGGCTGCGTTTTGCAGTGCTGAACGGGTTACTTTTGCTGGGTCCAGCACGCCCATTTCAACCATATCGCCGTATGTGCCGTTGGCAGCGTTATAACCGAAGTTTCCTGTGCCGGCCAGTACTTTGGCAACAACAACAGATGCTTCTTCGCCGGCATTTTGCACGATCATGCGCAACGGCTCTTCCATTGCGCGCATAACGATCTTGATGCCGGCTTCCTGGTCAGGATTGTCGCCAACGGCCTTGATGTTGGCACGTGCGCGCAGCAATGCAACGCCGCCGCCAGGAACGATGCCTTCTTCGACTGCAGCGCGGGTTGCGTGCAATGCATCTTCAACGCGGGCCTTTTTCTCTTTCATTTCAACTTCGGTGGCTGCGCCTACCTTGATCACCGCAACACCGCCTGCCAGTTTGGCAACGCGCTCTTGCAGTTTTTCACGGTCGTAGTCGGAAGTCGCTTCTTCGATTTGCACACGTACTTGCTTGACGCGCGCTTCGATTGCAGTATGCTGGCCAGCGCCGTCGATAACGATAGTGTTTTCCTTGCCGATTTCGACACGTTTGGCTTGACCCAATTCTTCCAGTGTGACTTTTTCCAGTGTCATGCCGACTTCTTCAGCAACAACTTGGCCGCCGGTCAGGATCGCGATGTCTTCCAGCATTGCTTTGCGACGGTCGCCGAAGCCTGGTGCTTTAACCGCACAAGTTTTCAGGATGCCGCGGATGTTGTTGACCACCAGAGTTGCCAGCGCTTCGCCTTCGACGTCTTCGGCGATGATCAGCAGCGGACGGCCAGCCTTGGCGACTTGTTCCAGTACCGGCAGCAGGTCACGGATGTTGGAGATTTTCTTGTCGCACAACAGGATGAACGGGTTTTCCAGCAGTACAACTTGTTTTTCCGGGTTGTTGATGAAGTACGGTGACAGGTAGCCGCGGTCAAACTGCATACCTTCAACGATGTCGAGTTCATCGTTCAGGGATTTGCCGTCTTCAACGGTAATCACGCCTTCCTTGCCGACTTTGTCCATCGCTTCAGCGATGCGGTCGCCGATCGATGTGTCGCTGTTGGCAGAGATTGAGCCGACTTGGGCGATTTCTTTGGTGGTGGTGCATGGCTTGGCGATTTTTGCCAGTTCGATGACAGTTGCAGCAACTGCCTTGTCGATGCCGCGCTTCAGATCCATCGGGTTCATGCCGGCAGCAACGTATTTCATGCCTTCACGCACGATTGCCTGGGTCAGCACGGTTGCAGTCGTGGTACCGTCACCGGCGTTGTCGCTGGTGCGGGAAGCAACTTCCTTAACCATCTGCGCGCCCATGTTCATGAGCTTGTCTTTGAGTTCGATTTCCTTGGCAACCGATACACCGTCTTTTGTGATGGTTGGCGCGCCGTATGAGCGTTCGATCACAACGTTACGGCCTTTAGGGCCCAGGGTTACCTTTACTGCGTTGGCCAGAATGTTGACGCCTTCAACCATTTTCGAACGGGCTGAATCGCCAAATACTACGTCTTTAGCTGCCATGTGAATCTCCTAAACTGATTTTCGGGGCAGGCAATGCTTGAAAGTCTTGCCTGCCTGAGAATGTGATGTAACTGAATTGCTGATGCCTGACTGACGGTTGATTATTTCTCAACCACAGCCATGATGTCTTCTTCGCGCATGACCAGCAATTCGTTGCCGTCAACCTTGACCGTCTGGCCAGAGTACTTGCCGAACAAAACGCGGTCGCCGACTTTCACAGCCAGCGCGCGGATTGAGCCGTTTTCCAGGATCTTGCCGTTACCTATTGCCAGAATTTCACCTTGATCCGGTTTTTCGGCTGCTGTTTCAGGCAGAACGATGCCGGATGCGGTTTTTGTTTCCTGATCCAGACGCTTTACGATAACGCGGTCATGCAAAGGACGAAGGTTCATAAAAACTCCTTAATTTTCAATAGGTTGTTGTTTTCTTGCAGCATCTCTGCCACAAAGCATTCTTACCGCGCAGCCTTGCATCAGAAACAGGCCATGCCGCAAAATTTTTAAGCCAGGAGATTTGTTAGCACTCTCCCCCAACGAGTGCTAATTATATGGGGGCTTATCGGCTTTTTCAAGACGTCAAAAATAACAAGCTGGGAATTATCTTTCCGGCCCATTTGTCGGAAGTTATTTGTCTGCGCTGTGGTGCGCTAATCGCACTGTTGAATTTGTGAAAAGCCGGCTGCAAAATGTCCTGAGGAAATCCGAATCTTCAAACATATTTTGTTAGGAATTGTTTCCGTCACTTTCTTTCTTGCCACAGGCGGCTAATACTATTAATAGTTTATTATTGATTCTCTTATGTGTGCCGGTCCTGGATCGCGTACCGGTCGCGTCAGCTAGAATGCGCGCAATGTCGTCCAAGTATCGGCGTCTTGCGTGGCGAGGTAATCATCATGAAATCGATCAAGTCTGCGTTACTGCTCGTCATCCTGTTCGGGGTGGTTGCCAGCGAACCGGCATGGGCTGACCGGGGCAGGCATGGCGGCGGCCGCGGACGCACGCATTTCGGCGTTGTTATTGGCGCGCCACTGGTTTGGCCTTATTATCCAACGCCCTACCATTATCCCGGGCCTTATTACTACCCATCGATCATTGCGGTGCCGTCATCCCCTCCGGTTTATGTTGAGCAGGATCCATTGCCTGCTCAACAGTATTGGTATTTTTGCAGCAATCCACAGGGATACTACCCTTACGTGAAACAGTGCCCAGAAGGCTGGCAGCAAGTGACGCCACAACCTCCAGGCAATTGATCGGAGTCGATATCATGCCCAAGACCTTGCGATTTTCCCCGCTGTTTGCCTTGCTGTTATTGACGGCCTGCGTCTCCATGCCATCTGGGCCGGGTGTGCTGGTCCTGCCAGGGTCGGGGAAGAGTTTTGACCAGTTTCGGGTTGACGATGTATCGTGCCGGCAATATGCCCATTACCAGCTGGGTGGTGCGACTGCCGATCAAGCAGCGATAGATAGCGGCGTGCGCAGTGCCGCCCTGGGCACGGTGTTGGGCGCTGCCGCCGGTGCTGCCATGGATGGCAGAAGTGGCGCCGGTGTCGGCGCGGGTGCCGGTTTGCTGTTCGGCGGGCTATCTGGAGCGGGTGCGGCCAGCAGTTCAGGTTACGGCGTGCAGCGTCGCTACGATTTCGCGTACCAGCAATGCATGTACGCAAAAGGCCACCGAGTGCCGGTGTCTGGTCGCTTCACGCACGAAGTGCGTCCTCCATCCAGTGGCTATGCAATCCCGCCACCGAACACGCCGCCGCCCGCTGGCATGACGCCGCGCTATTAAGTAATGCAGGCATCCCCACATAAGGCTGGGCGGATTCGAATCAAAAACTTGACAGGCTACTAGGCTGCGCCAGTAACATTCGAGTGCCTGGCAAGGAAGCGGGCTATTATGATGGCGTTCTCTGGCAGCACCGGTTACGGTGAAATTTTCCAAAAAAAAGCCCGCTGGTTAAAGTGGGCTTAAATCTATTTTCTAGGAGGAGAATAGAGGAGACCGACAGATTATCTGTGGTAGACAACTATAAATCCAATTCTAATTACAAATAGCAGTTATTCGATTTGTGAATAATTTGCCAGAGGCTTGTTCGATAGTGATTCCGTACGTTTGCGACTTAATCCAACATCACGGATCCGTCTGGCCCCCAGGTTACTTTCGTGATGCCCGGCTCGTCCTCCTCAAGGCGTCGCGCCTCAAGTTCCTGCGGTGTCAACGCACCACACTGTACACGTACCTGATCGGCCAGGCGCCGATCTTCCATCGCCTTATCCCTGCGCTGCAGCGAGAGCCTGATGATTTCTTCCAGTTCCGTGGCAGTCCATGGTTTGGTGATATAGCGGAACACTTCTGCCCGATTGACCGCATTAATGATCGTATCAAAATCGGCGGAAGCACTGAGCATCAAGCGTACTGCATCCGGTTGCGCGTTCCGTACCTGCTCCAGAAATTCCACACCATTCATTTGCGGCATATGAAAATCAGAAATGACCAGATCGAAAGCGACTTCGCTTGTGCGCTGCAACGCTTGCCGTGGGTCGGTATACAGCTCCATCAGGAATTCTTCATCCCGGATTTTCTGGCGAAGCGTACGCTGCAATGCCTGCAAAATATTTATTTCGTCATCCACCAATAGAAAACGTCGCATTAACCCCTCCGGTCCAGATGAATACTGACACTTAAACGTGCGCTGCCCGCTTGTTCAAAATCCAGAATCTGCTGGATCAACCGTTCATCAAGTACATGATCTGCAGAAAGCAACAAATGGCCGTCCCGACTGATTAAATCTCGGGACAGTACCATCCCTGGCTGCAATTTAAGTGTCGCTAAGACCACTTCGCGTGACGTGGTTCCACCTTCGACTTCATTCAATACGTCATTGAATGCATCGACGACGCCGGGGTCGTAGCGCTTTCCGCTGCCTTGAATAATGCTGGCTCTCGCTTCTTCAGGCCGGAAACGGCGTTGTGCCAGAGTGCCGATCTGGAGGCTGTCGTAATCGCTGGCCAAGGCAAGAATACGCGCGCCTATCGGTATTGCATCGGCAGCAAGCGCATCAGGAAAACCTGCGCCGTCGAAGCGTTCCAGTTGCGAACGCAATATCTTGGCGGCACCGCGCAAATCCTCCAGCGGCATGAGCAACTGCTCTCCGCGTACTGGAAATTTCCGGAAAATCGCCAGATTGTCGCCTCCCATGGTACTTACCGGCATCGTCAGCATTTCATCGGAGAAGGCGATTTTTCCGATATCGATCATCAGGCCGGCAATGAATATTTCCTGCAGCGACTTTCCCTCCAGCCCCATTCTGACTGCGATTTTACGTGCCAGATCGGCGACGCGGCGCGAATGTCCGGCCAGATGGCCGCCACGCATTTCAATCAGGTTGGAAAATACCTTGATCGAGGTCAGAAAGCTGGTCTTGAGTTTTTCGTTGGCGCCCAGCAAGGCGTCGTTTGCCTTATTCAGGTCGACAGTACGATTGCGGACTTTTTCTTCAAGGCTGGCATTCAAGGTTTTTAATTCGTCGTTCTGACGTTGCGTCAATTCCTCCAGACGCAACTTTTCATTCTCCAGCACCTTGCGTTCCAGCGCATCGCGAACGACCAGCAACATGTCGTTGTCGTCCCACGGTTTAGCGATATAGCGATAAATTTCACCTCTGTTGATAGCCTCGATAATCGAGCTGACATCTGCGTAGCCAGTCAATAGGATACGAATCGTGTCGGGCCAACGGCCACGTACCAACTCAAGAAAATGGGCGCCGTCCATCTCCGGCATGCGCATATCGGAGATGACCAGATCAACGGTTTCCGTTGCCAGCACCTGCAAGCCGGCATCGCCGCTTTCGGCAACGAGGACGCGATAGCCTTTAGTGCGGAACAGGCGGCGCAGCGAAGACAGGATGTTCGGCTCGTCATCGACGCACAGTATTGTTGGTTGTTTTAGTTCCGCCTCGACGGGCACCTGCGCGGCCTTGTTCATGCTTTTGCACCTGCTGTATTGTTTTTTTCGGCATGACGGATCGGCCACATGATGCGGAATGTGGTGCCTGTACCGTATTGGCTTTTGACTTCTATGTTGCCATCGTGTTTTTGCATGATGCCATACGAAAGCGACAGGCCAAGTCCGGTTCCTTTGCCTATTGCCTTGGTCGTGAAGAATGGATCAAAAATGCGTGCCAGATTCTCTTCTGGAATCCCGCCGCCGTTATCTGCGACCTCAATCCAGACATTCCCATCGATTGTCCCGCTACGAATGATAATTTTTCCGTGCTTATCACCCATCGCATGTGCTGCATTCACCACCAGATTCATGACCACCTGATTAATTTGCGATGGTAGGCATTCGACATCTGGAATGTCGCCATATTCCTTGACGACATCCGCTTTGTATTTGACTTCGTTACCGACAATATTGAGCGTCGAGTCGATACCCTGATGCAGATTTGCCCATTGCCATTCCTGATTTTCGTCGACTCTGGAAAAATCTTTCAAGTCTTGAACGATTTTTCTTACGCGTACGATGCCCTCCCTGGATTCGCGCATCAGAGCAGGGATATCTTCCTTCAGGAATGCGAGTTCCACCTGTTCGCGCACACTCTTTATTTGTGCAGCGACCTCGACAGATGCTATCTCCGGTTCTGCCGCTTCATAGACTGCAAGCATCTGAAACATCCCGTCCAGGTAATTCTCAAGCGTGCTGAAGTTTGAAAAAATATAGCCTATCGGATTATTGATTTCATGGGCGACGCCGGCTGCCAGCTGACCGATTGAAGCTAGTTTATCTGATTGCAAAAGTTGTTCTTGCGCCATTGATAACTTGGCATTGAGCGCTGTCAATTCAGCATTGCGATGCTGTGTATCTGTATCTGTTTTTTCGCGGAGTCGGATATCCTCGGCAAGTTTCAGATTCGCATCTGCCAACTGGCGAGTGCGGCATTCCACCAGATGCTCCAGATCGGCATGTGCCCGGCGCAGGGCTTCTTCAGCGATGCGACGCTCTGAGACGTCTTGCAGGGTCTCGATCGCACCCACCACGTGACCATGAAGGTTGCGCAATGGCGCGGCTGTAAAATACAACCATAGTCCGTCTGCACCCAGTTTCGGAAAAAAATCCTCCGCCTCGAAGGCATTCGGAATCAAGCCGGAGCGCTTGAATTTACCCTGATAATACGTATCGACCATCTCCTCGATACGACCGGACACGATTAGGTCCGCCATCACCGGCCGCTCCTCTGCGTAAAACGGCATCCACTGATTGCGCGTTCCAATCATTTCTGAAGCGGACATACCGGATGCATGCTCACAGGCACAATTCCAGTGCGTAATGACATGGTTGGCATTGATGATAAAAGTGGGAACTGGATTGCCGTCAAAAAACGTCGAAAGCGCCGGCGCCAAAAGCCCTTGTGAAAAGTCGGCCGCGTCATGCGTGTCAACGGTGTCGTTGTCAGCGCGCGCAATCGGCAACCTTGTGGCAATATTCTTGATCTCCATGCAACCAATCCTCTTAATTCGCTAAAATCTGGCACATCTCGTTAAACTGCAACTCTGTTTCAGCCAACACATGAAGCACAGCCGCCTGGTCCAGGCTCAAGCTATTCCATGCATTCGGCGATAATGAGGGCACCAAATCATTCTCATCGGCAGAAAAATCCAATGCATGGACCATCGCATCGGCAACATGGACTAAATTGGTCAAGCCGCCACTCCATTGCTTATCTGGCATATGGTGCCCGGCGACTGCCATCTGAATGGCCGGGGGAAAGCGCCAGTGTTCTGCCAGCGCATAGCCTACGGCCGCATGATCGCATGACAGTATCGCGCGCTCAGCCTCTAGCATCGTGCAATCATGCTCTGTCCGATAATTTATTGCCGTTTGATATTGATCAGAAAATCCAGTGGCCAGCACGAGTCGACCAATGTCATGTAACAGCCCTGCCATGAACGCAGACTCCGGATTGATATCAACCCGTTTGGCGATCAAACCGGCACAAACGGCAGTGGCAATCGAGTGCTGCCAAAATCCCTGAAAGTCAAAACCCCTTTGTTTTTTGCTTGGGAAACCGCCAATCACGGCCGCAGCTGTAACCAGGGTACGCAGACTGTTCAAGCCAAGAATCGACAGTGCTTGCGGCATTGTCGTTACTTTGCGCTGCATCCCGTAAAAAGACGAATTGGCCAAACGCAATGCCTTGGCCGAAAGGGCCTGATCCTTGGAGACTATCGCTGACAATTGATTAATGTCAGCATTGTTCTGTCCGATATCGCCCAACAATTGCATCACTACTGCTGGCAAAGAGGGTAAAGCATGAATCTTGTTGGCGATTTCAGCGAGGGCAATATTATTCATGCTGGACGCCTAGTCGATACTGCATCAGATACCGGAATAATAGTTTGTCGGCCGGGCCATCGCCGCATCGCCTGAACAGTTTGGCGAGGCGCAGTCGCCGGAGCTCCATCTCGGCTTCCGGACCAGGGGCTGCGATTTTTTCCGCGACAATATCCAGGGTTTCTAAGCCACGGCGTAGTAATGAAAGTAAAATCGCCTCGGTAACAATCGTTCCTTGTCCCAGGATTAATTCACCATGGATGTCGAGCAAGTCATTCGCCACGCTCATCCCAGCCAATACTTCATTCAGGGGCAACAGTTTTCTCGCGCTTTTCATGCTATATCCCCGCAAGGCGACAGGGTAATCAGTCTGCCGCGCGACTGGGATTGCGCGCCCATTGAACGACAAGTCACGCTGAACCATGCGCCGTCGATTTCAACCACGCGGGTAACGTTTTCTCTTATGTCGTGTATCGATTCAGACAAACTCGGTAATACATAAGCCAGATCACAACCCGGCATTAAACCAATTGGTGCAAGAAATGCGGTTGAGGCAGCATTCATAAACACGACCATAGCTTGACTATCCAGGCCGATAATCGGTAATGGCAGGTGTTCCAGGACTTCGCGGACAATGTCGAGACTGACTTCATCGCGGGCGATTTTTTGCTGCTTCTGTTTAAGCACCATCCCCAACTGCTTGTTTGCCGCTGCCAGTTCCTGGTTTGCGGTATGGACTTCCGTATTAAGCCGGCTGTTTTCATCCTCTATTTCTTTGCGACGAAAAGCTTCCGCTATATGTCCGCGCAATTGACTGTCTTCCCACGGTTTGGTGAGGAATTTATAAATAGCCCCTTCGTTGACGGCGTCCGTCACCGATTTCAGTTCGGTATAACCCGACAGTGCGATACGCACGGTGTCAGGAAATTTTTCTTTTGCGGCACGGAGGAAGTCGACCCCCATCATGCCTGGCATGCGCTGATCGGACACAATGACATCAACCGCATTATCCTCAAGTAGCGCCAAGCCTTCTTCACCGCTGTTGGCGGTCAAAATTGTATAACCATCGCGTCGCAACAGGCGCTTTAGTGCAGTCAGGATATTGGGCTCATCGTCCACCAGCATCAAGGTGCGGGAGGATTGCCTGACTCCGCTGAAAATATGTTCCGGCAATCTGCACCCATCGCGTAACAAAACGCCGATTTCGGCTTTGGGCAATGGATGGCTGAAAAAAAATCCCTGCATTTCATCACACCTGTTCCGCCGCAAGAAATGCCACTGCGCCTCTGTTTCCACACCCTCTGCAACGACCTTGATCCCGAGGCTATGCGCCATAGAAATGATGGTTTTTGCTATCGCGGCATCATCCTGGTCTGTCTCTATATCGCTGATGAATGAGCGGTCGATCTTGACGCGATCGAATGGGAAGCGCTTTAAGTAACTCAGGGAAGAGTAGCCGGTACCAAAATCATCCAATATCAGATCGACTTCAAGCAACTTTAGCTGCCGCAGGATATTTTCGCTGGCCGCACTGTCCTGCATCAGGACCGTTTCCGTAATTTCAAGAGAAAGCATATGCGGATCAATCCGCATCTCAGTCAGCAGGTCTTCAATTTTCTCGGCTAATTGAGCATCATTGAGTTGCTTTGGTGAAACATTTATCGCAACACGAAAATCCGTCACCCCCTCATCGAGCCAACTGCGCATATCCTGACAGGCCTGACGCAAGACCCATTCACCGATAGCGCCTATCAGCCCCGACTTTTCAGCAATCGGGATAAAGCGATCGGGCGCTATCAATCCCAGTTCCGGATGTTCCCAGCGCAGCAGGGCTTCCAGACTAACCAGTTTTCCTGTCTGCAAATCCGCCAGCGGTTGATAATGCAACAGCAGTTGATTGCCGGCTATCGCGGAATGCAGCGCACTTTCCAGGGCCACCCGCTCCGGTATTTTCTCGTTCATGTTGCAGGAAAGAAATTGATGGTCGCTTCGTGCTGAATCCTTGGTTCGCAGGAGTGCCATATCGGCATCATCGCTATCACCCGCCATATGAGCAATACCCACCGCGACCCGATTGAAGGAGGTCCGAAAACGAATCTCACTTTCCATTAGGGCTTGCTCAACTTGCAATCGCTCAATGTCAGTTGCCACGCGCACAGCAAAAATTGATAACAATCGCGCAATCTTGTCTCTGTCAATGAATGGAGCGTCGTCAAAAACAGCAAGAATTCCCAGCAACGCTCCTGTATGGCCGAACAAGGGAATCCCTGCATAACTCTTGATGCGCATTTTCGAGGCAATGAGCGCATCCGGGAAGAGTGCCTGAACCTCATTGTCATAGATGGTGAGTCCATGCTCGATTGTGACTGCACAGGGTGTGCCCTGAATCCGGTAACTGGAATGGTCCAGCGGCTCACCGTTATCGGTCATCGCCAGAGGAAATGCTTCGATTGCATCTTGCCCTGAGATTCTTGCCACCATCGCGTACTTGATTTTCAGCGCCATGGATAATTCTGCGGCTAACGAAAACAAGGATTTCGTTGCGCTTATTGATGCTGGTTCAAAAACGTCTAATGTCCCCGTGGGAATTGCACGCGCCGTCCGCAGTCTTTGAATGCCTGAATAGGTGTCTGACATGATGCCGATATCAAACAGAATAATCTTCAGAATCGCGCTCAATGACGTTTGATATTCAGTGAAGTCATGATTGCTGACTTCCCACAAGAGGGGCATCAACCGAGTCAAATAGCACTTGTAGACAGCCAGATCAGCGTCCAGTGTGAGTCCGAGGCGCTGCTGCGCGATGCCGATGGCAATCCGATTGCGCACATATTGCTTGTCATAACCCGCACCATCGCCTGAGAAGCAGCAAATAGAGTATGCATGCCGCAGGCACTCAGGTAATTCAGGGGAGAACGGAGCATGGTCCGAGGCGGAATCTGAATACGGAAGATCGTGATCTAGTGCGTTGAATTGATGGTTGAAATCCCTCAGTTTCGAACTCAGTACGCCAAGACGCAGGAGGTCTGTGTCACCAAACTCAAGATTTTTCAGTCGCGACAACAGGCGCTGTTCATCTGTGCCGAGGGCCGCAAGCAGAGCGTTAATGTCGATCAGCCCGGAATGGTCATATTTTATAGACATTATTTCCTTGCGGTAATTCAACGACAAAAACAAAGGCTGGCAACAAATGCGCGACTCAACCATGCGTCGGATGCCAGTCAAAACAATGGACAGCGGTAGAGCGTCAACCCCCGGCCCAGCAATCCCTTGGTTCAAAATTATCACGACAAACTGCTTTTCACTTATCAATACTCTGAATAAGCTAGTGAAGCTGCGCGTCGCAGGTTGTGAAAATATTGACTGTAAGCATTATTTTAAAGCAAAGCACGGAAAATAGTCCGTGCCGAGCAACAATCGTTTGACGGCCTCACATCGAGACATTTAATTTCAAATGGGAAAGAGTTGAGGTGCCTATTTGAGTAGCGCCAACAAATTTGATGGCCTGATGTTCAAGTTAAATGAGGGGGCGAAAAATTTGACTACACATCAATGCAAAACAAAACCTTGGAGCTCTGCCCCAAACCCCGCACTCGCCGCCGTGGGCTCGGGGCGGTTGGCATAAAAACCGCCACCCACCCAGAGCCAAAGCTTATTTTCCCGCGCAGCGTCAAGGGATCGCTGCGCTCGCAATCCTCACCCGTTCGGTGCTCGCCCGTGGGGCTCCGCTCCGCATGCGGCTTCCGGTTGCGCCCTTGACCCGATACAAGCAATCAGTTTCAGTCACAACTCTTGGTCAACTTCCCAAAATGCACCCCATTTTTGTTCGATTTTGATCAGAAAAAATGAGGGAGATGTAATCAACTTCGATGATGGTCGCACGTAACACATTGATTTTTAAAGGCCATCACGAATTTGAACAGTTTTTGATCAACTTACGCGATGGATTACGACATATCCATCAACGAACGTGAAAATATAATTAAATCAGCAACTTGACCAACGACCCATCATTTAACTTGATCAAAAATGCGCATTTCCCCATCATGATCAGTGAACACACTCACCTATTGCGCACCATTTTTGTGCCATAGTTGCGCATGACATTGCAGTCTTCGCAGTTGCCGCATCCAGAAAATAGGCCTTCTCGCGGGCGCTGAGCCAGGGTAGGGTGACTATCGGCTTTTGTGCAATGGCAATGCGCCGGGTGGAAAACGGCGTTTGGCGGGCCGAGGCTATCTGAAGTGAAGTTACCACTCCAGTGAAAGCAACCTCTCGGCCATGCGTGGCCAGCAAAGCGTCCTTACGTCGTTGCGTGAAGCCCAGCAAAATCCATCCGTTTCCGGGGTTGGCTTGCCGGTCAGATGGTGCGGAAAATGGCTGGTACAGTTAAGCTGGTCAAGGCTATCAAAATCATCTCCAGCATGCACCTTGAAAAGATGCAGCCGTTTATCCTTACGGTAGTCGAAACACCCGATTTCTTCGAACAGGACCTCGTCGAATTCGAGACCGGCTTCTTCCCATAGCTCCCTTCTTGCCGCCTCGAGGGTCGATTCTCCGGCATCTTGCATGCCTTTCGGGATATCCCAATGACTCGTACCGGTCACGTGACAGAGAAGAACCTCGCCTTTTTTATTGATGACAAGGGTCCCGCACGATGTTGCGAGTTCCTTTTTTTCTCCCGTCCTTATCAATGACGACATGCCCTGTCCTTTATGGAAAAATGCCTTTTGGTAATTGGTGCGGCATGGTGACCGTATCCATCTGGGCCTCAGCGGTATTTCTGAACTGTTAATCAGTGCGTGATTATTTCCAGATATCAGCACCCCCATTTGCCAGGCGGACTTCTCGTTGAATCCAGTTCTAGTAGTGCTATGTCGCAACTGTACTGACAGTAGTCAATGCTGCCATGCAGAAAAAATTAGAAGTTGATTCACATCCCGGGATGTCCTGGCAGTGTAGCAAGATGCCGTGTTGCAAGTTTAGGCCTTTAGGCCATGTCTACTTCCCGTACGCGGCCACGGCGCATGACTTCAACATGTTCCCTAATCGTACTCGCGAGCGCTTCCGCGTCAGGGACCGCCCGAATGACGACAGTGGGGTGGGACTTATCGGATGTTTCCAGAATAATGTTCGCAACCGAGAACAACCGGAGAAACAAAGGTTGGTCGACTGTAAAATCCTTCACGCGGTAGAGTTCCAGAGCACTCGTTTCCTTGTTAAGGACTCCAGTGCGTAGCCGCAGTCGTTGCGTCGTCAACTCGTACTGGGTATTCCGAACCACCAGCCATTTCCAGAGCAAAATAAATGCAGGAATAACCAACCATAAAAACAGGATGCATAAAATATATGTTCCCAGATTAACTACTTGCGAGGGGGTTCCGGACCAGACAGCTTGCTCTTGAGACATGTTTGCACTTTCAGGAGACGAAATGGGGCTGCGTCGTATTGGAATTCATCTTATCAGTTTCATACAGCACCAGGAAAAATACGGCATTGCTCATGCGTTCTTCCATGCAAAACAGACGGCCACATCTGCGTCTGGTCGGTCAGCTAAACTGTTGCTGAGGGTGCTTTGACTTTCGCCAAGGCGCATGTCTTTAACGATATGGGATTTGAACAACAATGGGACGCCCTGCCGACCATGTTTTACTGGCAATGACCGCCACCACATCGCAAAACGCTCTGCACAGGTTGGCCGACAAGAATATTGTTACCAGGATAGACCGGGGCAACTATCGGTTCGAAGACGAGGCATTTGCCGATTGGGCCCGCCATCGAGAATGAGAATAAGTCACTTCAATTAAGCAGTTAAGCGAGAGGTAGTCAAAGGGCCAGATAAATCTGTCTGTTCTTCTAACTGAGGTCTTCAGTGATGAGGCCTAGTTGTTGGTGCGCCATTTCCATAACCCAGCAGCGTTGCGCACGCTGCAATACCGTCTTCCGTGTTACACAGTGCTGTCAGAATCTCTTCAGCGACAAGCAACTCCGCATCGGCAGTGTTACTCTCTGTTTCAAAGGGGTGCGTAATGCGCAGAGGAGAAAATGTTTTACATTCGACAATCATGACGTTTCCTATAAAGGTTACAGATCAGTAATCTAATCATAGGTCGCAATGTGCGGCATTGAAAGGTATTTTATTGCTCGGTCGTGTTCTGACGTTGGGGGAATGGATGTCGAGCCGGAGCGTGTCAGGTTCAGAGCGGAAACGATTTTCTGCGGTGGACACGGTGGCTTCGGCAATAATTGCGAAGCTACCTATCCCGAATGTTTCGTGCGCCGTGCTAAGGCGCTGTTTTCTAGCGGGTGCGAATCCCGTCCGGTAATTTCGTTCCGACCGGTAGCAACTGGAGCAGACGTGGAGGTAACGAAGCGGCTGAAGCCTCTGGTGTAGAGGGTTCTG
>JAUYNR010000075.1 GCA_030698225.1 Oxalobacteraceae bacterium
CGCTGTACTGCCGCCTCACCAGTTCGATTTTGTGCGAAAAATCCTTGTCAATAATCGTGTCGTCGAACACCACACAACCTGTTGGCACTGCCGCAATCAAGTCCCGCACGTTGTCCCACACCAAATGTGGCGTCATCTTCGCATCGCGCAAAAATCGATTGATCGCGTCGTGACTCATATCGTCTACGTGGTTTGCAAAATTCGTTAGCGTGTGGTTAATCGGACTCACCAATAAATACTGGCAGTAATCGAGTCGGCTTGGGCGTTTTGGCATAACCAGAACTTTACGCAACCGCTCTCATCTTTAGGTTTACGTCATTACATCTTGTTACATTTATATGTTTTTTGCGTAAGTCCTATCTACGTTATTGCACCAGTTGATTGATCTCGATGATCGGCATCAGCACCGCCAGTACGATCAGCAGCACCACCACGCCCATCACCAGGATCAGCGCCGGCTCCAGCAAGCCGGCGATGGTCAGCGTGCGGCGCTCCAGATCCTGCTCCTGGGCGGCAGCTGCGCGTTCCAGCATCGCCGGCAATTCGCCGGTGGATTCGCCGGCGCGGATCATGTGGATCAGCATCGGCGGGAAATGCTGGCGCGCCGACAGCGCACGCGCCAGGCTGACCCCCTCGCGCACCGCCGCAGCGGCCTCTTCGACCTGCTCGCGCATCGCGACATTCGACAGCGTGTCGCGGCTGGTCTGCAGCGCGCGCAAAATCGGCACTCCGGAGCCGATCGTGATCGCCAGCGTGCTGGCAAAGCGCGAAGTGTTCAGGCTGCGCTCGAATTTGCCGTACAGCGGCGCGGTCAGCAGCCACTTGTGCCAGCGCATCTTGGTGGCCGGATTTTGCAGCGCGGCGCGCCAGGCGAACCCCAGGGCGATGACTGCCAGCAGCACGAACAGGCCGTAATTTCGCACGAAATCGGAAATCCACAGCATCAGCACCGTCAGCAACGGCAGTTTCTGCTTGGTATTGGCGAACACCGAGACGATTTGCGGCACCACATAGGTCAGCAGGAAGATCACGATCGCAAACGCCACCACCGAGACGATGGCCGGATAGGTGAACGCGAGCTTGACCTTCTGCACCAGCGCATTGCGCCGCTCGATAAAGTCGGCCAGGCGCGACAGCACCCGCGCCAGTTGGCCGATTTGTTCGCCGGAGGCGACCAGCGCACGGTAAATATCGGCAAAATCGCGCGGATGGCGCGACAGTGCGTCCGACAGCGAGGCGCCGCCCATCACTTCGGAGCGGATCGAGGCGATCAGGTCGCGCACATACGGCCGCTCGGCCTGCTCCAGCAAGGCGGAAAATGCCTGCTCCAACGGCAGGCTGGCTTCCAGCAGACTGGCCATCTGGCGCGTAAACAGCGACAGTTCATTGGTCGACAGCCGCTCGCCGAAGCCGTGCCGGCGACGCGCGCCACTGGCATCGACCTGGGTGGTAATCGCTTCCACCGCAATCGGCGTCAAACCCTGCAGGCGCAAATCGGCACGCGCCGCCCGGGCGCTGTCGGCGTTGAGCACGCCTTTGCTGGTGGCGCCCAAGGCATTCACGGCTTCATAGCGAAAAGCTGACACGTTGCGTATTCCTTATTCTTTGGTCACCCGCAGCAATTCCGCCTGCGAGGTGGTGCCATCCAGCAGCCAGCGTTCGCCATCTTCGCGCATGGTCTGCATGCCGTCGCGCTGGGCGGCGGCGCGGATCTCGGCTTCGGACGCGCTGTGATGGATCAGCGCGCGGATTTCAGCGGTGGTCTGCAGTAATTCATAGACGCCGACCCGGCCCTGATAACCGGAATTGCCGCACTTGTCGCAGCCGACTGGTTGCCAGTATTGGCCGTCATGTTGGCGGCAATGCGGACACAGCTTGCGCACCAGGCGCTGCGCCAGCACCCCGAGCAGCGACGACGACAGCAGGAACGGTTCGATCCCCATGTCGAGCAGGCGCGTCACTGCAGCGGCGGCATCGTTGGTATGCAGGGTTGCCAGCACCAGATGGCCGGTGAGCGACGCCTGCACCGCGATCTGTGCGGTTTCCAGGTCGCGGATTTCGCCGATCATGATGATGTCCGGATCCTGCCGCAGGATCGCCCGCAGCGCCTTGGCGAAGCTCATGTCGATGCGCGGGTTGACCTGGGTCTGGCCGACCCCGGCCAGATCGTATTCGATCGGGTCTTCCACCGTCAGGATATTGGTGGCGGTCGCATTCAGGCGCGTCAGCGCCGCATACAGGGTGGTGGTCTTGCCGGACCCGGTCGGCCCGGTCACCAGCACGATGCCGTGCGGCTGCGCGATCAGCCTGGCGAACTGCGGCAGCATCGGATCGCTCATGCCCAGGTGCTGCAGATCGAGCTGGCCGGCTTCCTTGTCCAGCAGGCGCAGCACCGCGCGCTCGCCGTGCCCGGTCGGCAAGGTGGAGACCCGCACATCGACCGGCTTGCCGCCGACCCGCAGCGTGATGCGGCCGTCCTGCGGCAGGCGCTTCTCGGAAATATCGAGCTGCGCCATGATCTTGATGCGCGAGATCATGGCCGCATGGATCGCCTTCTTCGGCCGCACCACATCGCGCAGCGCGCCGTCGATCCGGAACCGCACCACCGACGACTGCTCGAACGGCTCGATATGGATGTCGGACGCGCCCTCGCGCAACGCTTGTGTGAGCAGCGCGTTGATCATGCGGATCACCGGCGCATCGTCGGCCGATTCCAGCAAATCCTCGATGGCCGGCATGTCCTGCATCAGCCGGGCCAGGTCGAGATCGGACTCGACTTCATCGACCACCTGCGCGGCATCGCCGCCGGAGCCGGCATAGGCTTTCGCGATCTCCGCCTTGAGTTCCTCGTGCGGCATCGATTTCAGCTTGACGCGGCCGAAGCGACGGCTCACTTCGGCGATCGCGGTCGGCGGCGTCGCATCCGAAAACCAGACCTCGACCGCATGCTCGCGGTCGTCAGCCTTGCGGTAAGCCAGCAGGGCGAAATCGCGCGCATACGCATACGGCAACAGGCGGGCGTCGTTCATCGCAGCGCTCAATGCAGGTTCTCTGGCGCCGGCACTGTGGCTGGCGCCGGAACCGCAGGGATCGGCTTCAGGAACGAGCCGCCGATCGGCTGGCCGCCTTCCAGCGGCGGCAGGACCGGCGCGCCGGTATCCGGCAAGAAAATGGTCTTACCCGGCTGGGCAGCAATTTCGGTGCCGCGGATGTAGTCGTAGCGATCGGCCACCACGCTGGCGCTTTGTTCGCTGCTGCGGATCACGGTCGGGCGCAAAAACACCATCAGATTGGTCTTCTTGCGGCTGCGTTTCTGGTATTTGAACAGGTTGCCGATGATCGGAATATCGCCCAGGCCGGGCACTTTTTCGACGCCGTCGCCGACGGTATCTTCGATCAAGCCACCGAGCACGATAATCTGGCCGTCATCGGCCAGCACATTGGTTTCGATCGAGCGCTTGCTGGTGATGATGCCGGCCGCGTTGGTGGTGCTCTGGACCGCCGAAGTCTCCTGGTAAATCGCCATCTTCACGGTGCCGCCCTCGGAAATTTGCGGCCGCACTCGCAGCGACAGCCCGACGTCCTTGCGTTCGATGGTCTGGAACGGGTTGACGCCGGCGCCGCCGCCCGACGCTTGGGTGGTGTACTGGCCGGTGATGAATGGCACGTTCTGGCCGACGATGATCTTCGCTTCTTCGTTATCGAGCGTGATCAGGTTCGGGGTCGACAGGATATTGGTATTGGCGTCGGATTCCAGTGCCCGCGCCAGTGCGCCCAGGCCAAGCGCGCCGTTAATCTGGCGAAATATCCCCAGCGTCAGGCCGGGGCCCGGCGGCACAGGCGTGCCGGCTACACCGCCGGTCGCGCTTCTCATGGCAATTGCCTGGTTGACCAGATTATCGCCGCCAGTGGAAAAGGAGGTGCCGCCGCCAAGCCGATAGCTGCTGCCGCTATCACCAGACAAGCCGAGCCACTGGATGCCGAACTCGGCCGCCTTGTCGGCGGTGACTTCGACGATCAGCGATTCGATATACACCTGGGCCCGACGCACGTCGAGCTGGTCGATGACGGTGCGCAGATTGCGGTAAATCGGTTCGCTTGCTGTGATGATCAGGGTATTGGTGGCGGCATCGGCCTGGATGAAGCCGGCTGCGCCGCCAGCCGACAGGGCGACCGGTGCGGCCGACGGCGGCATCGTTCCCGCCATCCCGTTTGCGCTGCCTTGCGCCGGCGCCGAATACTGCGTTGGGGTTGTCGGCGTCGCCGGGGTCGAGCCTGGTGCGGTACCATCGGCACCGACCACCGAACGCAAGGTCAGCGCCAGCTTGGTGGCATCGGCGTTTTTCAGGTAAACCACATGCACGTTGCCGGGTTGCGCGGTCGGCTGGTCGAGTTTGGCGATCAGCGATTTGGCCAGATTCGCACGGGCTTGCGACGGCGCGCGCACGATCACCGCATTGGTGCGGCTATCCGCAATCAGGCTGACGCGCCCGGCATCTGCGCCGGGCGCTGCGGCACCCGGCTCCAGCAGTTTATTGACCATGACCGCGATATCGGCGGCGATACCGTAGCGCACCGGCACCACATCCAGATCGCTGGTGGCCGGCGCGTCCAGGGCGGCAATGATTTTCCCCAGCCGGTTCAGATTGTCCGCGTAGTCGGTAATCACCAGCGAATTGTTGCCCGGGTTGGCATTGATCGTGTTGTTGGGCGAAATCAGCGGCCGCAACACCGCCACCAGATTGCCGGCCGATTCATAGTTCAAGCGAAAGATCCGGGTTCCGATCTGATCGCCCTTGAGCCTGGCCGCGTCGCCCCTGACCTGGGTCGGCGTCGCCTGCAGCTTGGCATCGGCTTCCGGCACCACCTTGGTGAAACCGTCGCCGGCCACCATGGCATAGCCCTGCAGGCGCAAAGCAGAAGCCAGCAAGCTCAAGGCTTGCGCCTTGGTCAGCGCAGTCTCTGCCACCAAATTGATGGTGCCCTTGACGCGCGGATCGATGATGAAAGTGGTGTTGGTGTAGTGGCCGACCGCCTTGATCACCGCTTCGATATCGGCACCGACGAAATTCAACGTAGCTTCGTTTTCAGTGGACGTTGCCGGCCAAGCCGGCGGGATTGCCGCCATGCTTAGCAGCAATATCGCGGTCGCACGCATGCGCTGCCATTGGGGGTGTTTTTTAATGTGTTTTTGCATGCTGTTTCCCACTCCCGTACCTGATTGTTTTTTTCATTATCTGAACTCTAAAGCGATCACATCACGGCCAGCAACCCTGCGACGCTGACCTAGCAAATTCAACAGATTGGCCAGTTTTTCCTGATCCACCGCCGCAGCCTCGGCAGTGCCGGAAAAATGCAGCCGACCATTCTCCAGCGCACCGCCGCCATTCAGCAGCAGCGGACCCTTGACCGTCTTGAGCACCAGTTGCGCACTCTGTCCGCGCCAATCCATTGTTACCAGATAAGCACCCAGCGGCTTGATCGGCGACAGTCGTGACGCTATATCTTCGATATTCAGTTGCAACTTACCCTGCAGATCGATCTTTTGGCCCTGCCGCGCCAAATGTAGCGCGCTCCAGGACAGGCGCATCCGGCCGCTCGGTGCGATCGTGTTCAGCGGCGCCCCCAATCCGGCCAGCCGCTCCGCCGGCAACGTGACTTCGGCCGCGCTGACCTGCCATTGCGACCAGCTGCCTTCGACGCTGACCGGCTGCGTCAGCGCAGCGGCGTTTTCCAGCTGCAGCCTGACTTGCCCCAGCAACAGCAGCGGCGATAAACGCCAGGAAAACCGGCCCGGCAGCAGCGGCGTGACCGGATCCCTGGCGCCGGGCGCGCCGCCGATCGATGCCGAGCCGTGCCACAGCGTGCCCTGTGCATCGCCCAGCGTCAAGCGTCCTGCAGTCTGCGCTTCCAGCAGCACGGCCATCCAACTGGCCGGCAAGTAGGCCAGCACCGTGAACGCGATGCTGACGCAGCCGGCCAGCAGCCAGAGCAGGATGCGCGCCACTCAGTCGGCCTTTTGCGCCCGCAGGCTCAGGCTGGCATTGACGCTGCCGGCCTTGCTTGCATCTGTGGTTATGGCCGTGACGCTGGCCTCGACCACCGATAGCCGCATAGACTTCTGCAACGACTGCAAGGCGTCCAGCAGCGCGCCGAACGGGACTGCTGCGAATTGCAACCGGGCGAAGTCGCCGCTCCAGACCACGCTTTGCGCTTGCAGGCCGTTTTTCTGCAGCGCGGCCTCGATGCTTTCCTTGCTGATGCCGGCCGCAGCCGGCGCCGCCGCGGCCGGCAACGCGGCCGCCTGTTTGGCCAGTACCTGAAATTGCGCGGCCTGCTGCCGCAAGCCAGGCAGATTTTTGCGCAGCTGGGCTCTGCCTTGCAAGGCTGGGGCCATCAACAGCAGATACAACAGCCCGAACAGAACCGCGGCAAAGCCAAGCGCGAGCAGGATACGCTCGCGCCGGTTGCGCGCAGCCCAGAACAGCGCCGCAGTGGCGCGCATCTCGCTCAGGCGGCCGGGCTTGAACCCCAATTTCTCGAAAAACTTGCGGTACAGGCTCATGGCGCGCTCCTGATCTGCCAGACGCCGGTGCCTTGTTCGGTCAGCGCCAGCTTGTGCCCCGCCAGCAACGGCCGGATGGTGTCGGCTTTGACCGCATCGGCCGGCTTCAGGCGCACCAGCAGGCTGCGCTCGCGATACACGATCGCAGCAATGGCGGCCTGCGCGTTGCCCGCTGGCGGCAGAGCGGCCCAGGCGCTGCCGAAGCCGCCTGCCAGAGCCAGGAAATCATCCGGCGCAGCCTGGCCGGCGACTTGCTTGGCGGCACTGATTTTTTGCCGCATCTGGACCAACGGATCGATGATCACGCGCTCCTTCGGGAACGCGGCGCGGAAAGTCCGGGCCATGCCGTCATGCAGGAAATCCGCTTCGCGCTGCAGCTGCAGCCAGCTGACATTCAGCCCGACGATATTCACCAGAACCGCCAGCAGCGCCAGCGCCGCCGGCCAGCGCCACGGCTGCCAGTTCACTTGCGGGCCGGACGACGCGCCCAGGCCGGCCATCAAATCCAGCGTCACATTCCTGGCAGCAGCCGCGCATTGGACCCAGTCTTCGGCCACGATCTGCAATGGCGGCAGTTGTGCATCGCCGGCAGCGCTCGCTGCCTGCTGATACGCGGCTACGCTGGCGGGCGCCACCTGCATGACCAGCGCTGCTTGCGGCGCCATCAGCCGCACTGCATCGATGACTTCACGGGCCGCATTGTCGGCTGTGGTGGCCACGCAAAAGCCGATTCCATCCTGTTTCGACCAGCGCAAGGCAACATCGCTGTCAGCGCCATATTCAGTGACCGCGACCGCAACCGCCTCAGGCTGGTCCGGCAGGCAGAGCTGTGCCGGCACGGCTGCCAGCTGGCGTGCCCCGAGCTCGGTCAAGGTCGCGGACAGCTGTTCCAGCCAGGCGCGGTTGACCACCGCCACTGTGCGCATGCCATCCTGCGCTGCGCCGACGGCAAACGCGCACTCGGCCGGGTCCGACATCAGTTGATCTTCGACCAGGTTCGGCAGTGCTGCCTTCAGTCGGGCGCCTGACAACGGCGGCACCTGCACCCGCAACAGGCTGACATCGCAGGCGGCCAGCACAAGCACCACCCGCGCAGCTTGGCGGACTGTGTCGGCCAGGCTCGGCAGCGCCGACACTCCCTCGCGCTCGACCGCGCCGCTGTTCGACACCAGCGCAAACCGGCATGGCAAAGGCGCCAGTGCGGCGTCGAAAGCGGCTTTGGGAGGATGGCGGATATACAGTATGCTCACGGTGTCTGATTTTCTTAAAATTAATTATCCCGAACCCAGATCAGCTTGGTGGTGCCGCCGTTGCGTTCAATCAGGGACTGCATTTCCATGGTGGCACGGTTCAGGCGCACCGTACCATAAACGATGAAAAAATTCGTCGTCGTCGCAAAGTCGCTGGGGTTAACATCGCCCCCCGCATTGCCCGGCAAGCGCGCAATGAAGTCGGCGCTACTGCGAAAATACTCCTTTTCGCGCGCAGCCACCAGCGCCGCGGCATCCGACTGCGAGAGCGCCTCAATTTTGGCGGCCAGGACCTGGGCCGAAGCGGTATTCACATTGATCGGCGTCACAGTATTGCTCGGCAGCACGATCACGAAATCCTGCAGCGTGGCCAGCATCGGTGCGGTAAAGCCCGGCACCGCCAGCAAGTCTTCGACCTGCAACAATGGCAGCGGCTGCGCGCCGGGCTGGCTGGTAGCGACTGCCTGCACACTGCCGGGCGAAGCCGGCGCAGCTGGTTGCGTGCCGGGCTGGCTTGCAACTCCCGCCAGCGCACCGCCGCCAGTTGCGGCCAGAGCGGCCGGCTGGGCGCGCGCGATCGCGTCGGCCACCGTCTGCGCCAGCGCGATGTTCAGTTGCAGGCTGCCCAGCAGGCGCGCAAAGGCGGCGACTTCGCGTGGGTCGACTTTACCGCCTTGCGCCAGATTGGCAAGATTGAAACGCGCTTGCGCATCGACGATCTGGCCCGACAGCGTGGCGTCGCTCTGATCGCTACCGGCGCGGCCGTTTTCGACATACTGGTCGAGCCGGGTTTCCGCCAGCGACACCGACCATGGCTCCGCCAGCGTATCGACGCTGGAAAACTTCGCATCTTCGCGCAGCACCAGCCGTGCCCAGTCGAGCGCACCGCGCAGAATCCACTTGGTCTGCAGGTGCAGGCGCTGATTTTCGATCGAGCGCACCTGTACCTGTTGCTGCCAGAACAGGCTGGCGACTATCGTCACCGCCAGCGCAGTCAGCATCAGCGCGGTAATCACGGCCACGCCGCGCTGGGCCGCCAATGATGCCCGCCTCATGACGCTCCCAGCAGGAATATCTTGGTCATGCGCAGCGTCGGGCCGGTCTGTAGCACGACTTCCAGCCCGCTGGCGGGCTTGGCGTTGGTGACGCTGGCGCTGCTGCCCGGGTCGGTGCGCCAACCGGCGCCGTCACTGAACCACAAACGCATCGTCAGGCCCGATACCGCACTCTGCAATGCCACCGCCGGAGTGTCGGCGTCGGTGCCGCTGAGGCTGCTTTGCCAGAGCGCGTCGAGCGCCGTCAGGTCGCGGGTAGCGGCCGATTCGCGCCGGATCAGCACACCGTCCCGGATGCGGTAAGCGACCACCTGCAGGCGCGACGGCTGATCGTCGGCAAACACGGTGCGGATCAGCGTCAGGCGAGCGTCTTGCGCCGCCAGCGTGGCACGGCCGCCGATGGTGGCGGCGCTGACCAGATGTTCGGCATCGCTTTGCAGTTGTGCGAATGCCAGTTGCAGGCCGCGGGTTTGTTCCAGTTCGGCGGTCAGCGCCACACGGGCGCGCACGATGCCGTCCAGCCCGCGCCAGCCGAGCACTGCGACGATCGCCAGGATGCTGATGGCGACCAGCAATTCGATCAGCGTGAAGCCGCGGCCGCTGCGTTTAGAGTCCATTCGGCACCACCTGCACCAGCTTGATGATGCGCCTCTCAAGATTGCCGGACTCGAACACGCTGACCTCGACCCGGCGGAAATTCGGGTTCGGGGTAGCGATGACTTCCTCCTCGCAAACCAGTTGCAGGCGGCCCTGCGGGCAATCGAACCCGCGCTTGCCAAAGGCCGGCCATTCGCGCGCCAGGCGGATCTGGCTCAGGCGGTTTTCCGCCGACCAGTTGGCCATCATCGCGGCGCGCAAACCTTCGCTGTTTTGGGTCAGGCTGCCGACTGCGCGCAGGCTCGCGCCCAGCGCGGTGCCGACGATGACCAGGGCCACCAGCACTTCGAGCAGGGTAAAGCCGGCGGTGCGGCGCTGCAGATTGAATGGCAGAGAGCCGGGCATCTTATTCCGCCACGAAATGGCCGATGCCATCGGCGCGAACGGCGACGCTGACGGCGTCGATGGACAGCGTCAGCACGAAGGGTTTGTCGACCGGCTCGCGCCCGAACACGATGCGCAGCGGCAGCTGGTCCGTTGCCAGCGGCGGGCTGATGGCCAGCGCCAGCGGCGCACGCTTGAAGCTGCGCTCGCGCAGCAAGTCATCGCCGCTGATGGCCTGCCAGGCGTTGTCCTCGCGCACCAGAAAACGGTAACGATCCGATTCCGCCTCGAAAGCGACCGGCCGGTTGCGCACGATCGCTTCGTCGCGCGCCAGTTGCAGCAACAGCGCGATGCGCTGAGCCTCGTTTTGCAGGGTCTGGCGCGTATCCGGCATCGCATTGAACGCTACCGCCCCGAGCGTGATGCCCAGGATTACGATGACGACCAATAATTCCAGCAAGGTGAAGCCGCGCGCAGGCGAACGGCGCCGCGCGCACTGCAAAGCAACGCTTATGGCTACAGATCCCACGAGCCGATATCGGCATCGTTATCGCTGCCGCCCGGCTGGCCGTCGGCGCCGAGCGAAAACACGTCGGTCTCACCCTTGATGCCGGGCGACAGCAATTGATACGCACCGCCCCACGGGTCCTTCGGCAACTTGTCCAGATAACCGCCGGTCTTCCAGCCGTTGGCGGCAGGGCCGGCAGTCGGGCGCGTAATCAGCGACTGCAAACCCTGCTCGGTACTCGGATAGCGCTGGTTATCGAGCTTGTACAACTTGAGCGCCTGCATGATGGTTGCAATATCCTGCTTGGCGGCAACTATGCGCGCTTCGTCGGTGCGGCCCATCAGCTTCGGCACCACCAGCGCAGCCAGCACACCCAGGATCACGACTACCACCATGATCTCGATCAGGGTAAAGCCGCGCTGCACGGCAGCACCCAGGCGGCGATGTGCGTGGAATTTGGAAACGTTCGGCATAAGCATTTCTTGTCAAAAATGGAAAAAGAATCAACAGTATAAGGCGCACAACGGCCGGGCGGAAAATAGCCCGGCCTCTTTTGCGCCATCGCAAACAACTAAAATCAGACTTGTGGTGCGATCTTAAGTTCCACTGGCGCTGCTGGTAAAGTAGTATCGCGTAATCACCTGCAACCGGCCGCAGTGCCGGAAACAGATGTCCCACCACCGGAAGAGGAGACCATCATGGCAGCAAAAAAGATACTGATGCTAGCAGGCGACTTTGTCGAGGACTACGAAATCATGGTGCCGTTCCAGGCGCTGCAAGCGGTCGGTCACGCAGTGCATGCGGTCTGCCCGGACAAGCAGGCGGGTGACTTCGTGATGACCGCGATCCACGATTTCGAGGGCCAGCAAACCTATACCGAAAAACCTGGTCACCGCTTCACCCTGACGCACGACTTCGCCGCGATCGATGCGGCCGAATATGACGCGCTGCTGATTCCGGGCGGGCGGGCACCGGAATACCTGCGCCTGAATGCCCGCGTGCTGGAGATCGTGCGCCATTTCGCAGACGCCAAAAAACCGATTGCGGCAGTCTGCCACGGCGCCCAGATCCTGGCCGCCGCAGGCGTGCTGGAAGGCCGGCGCTGTTCCGCTTATCCGGCCTGCCGACCGGAAGTCGAACTGGCCGGCGGCCAGTATGCGGAGATCGCCATCACCGATGCAGTCACCGACGGCAACCTGGTGACAGCGCCCGCGTGGCCGGCCCATCCGGCCTGGATCGCCCAGTTTCTGAAGCTGCTCGGCACCAGGGTCGAACTGTAAGAGCACGACGCCGCAGTCCGGCCCAGCGGCTAGCCTGCGGCAATGATTCGTGCTACGGTCATACTGGAAAAAACCTCAGGAGATTCACATGGCACTACCGCACGCGACATCCGGCACCGTAATCGACCTGCGCCCGCTGGGCGAGAAATGTGCAAGCTTTTCAGCGATCGCCCTGATCAAAACCTCGCAACTGGAAGTAGTGCGCATGACCATGCCGCGCGGCAAAACCATGCCGGCACACAAGGTCCCCGGTGACATCACCGTGCAATGCCTGGAAGGCAGCGTTGCCTTCAGCATCGGCGAACGGGTCCAGAATCTGCATGCCGGCGACATGATCTTCGTGGCCGGCGATGAAATGCACGCGCTGGAAGCGCTCGAAAACGCCTCGGTGCTGATCACGATCCTGCTCAGGAAGCCGGCAGCCTGAATTTTTGCCAGCAAGCATACTGGCGCCTATATTTTCATGGGCGCAATTAATATATGCGGGAAACATGTAGTTTTTTAACATACTCCAGCAATGCATATTTGATTCAGGCTTAAAATTCATCCCATTCTTCGCCTGCGCTCGCTGCCGGCGCGGCTATTTTCCTGGCCGGCGCCGTCTTGCGGTTGGCTGTGCGCTTGCCGGCATTCGGCAGTGCGGCGGTCGCATTGATTACCCGGGCCGGCCTAGCTGCCTGTTGGACCAATTGCATGCCGTCGAGCTTGAACACGCTGACCACCTGCGACAGATTGCCGGCCTGCTCCTGCAGCGATGCGGCGGCGGCAGCGGCTTGCTCTACCAGCGCGGCATTTTGCTGGGTGACCTGATCCATCTGGTTGATCGCCTGATTGATTTGCTCGATGCCGGAAGTCTGTTCCTGGCTGGCGGAAGTGATTTCGCCCATGATGTCGGTGACCCGCTTGACGCTGGCTACGATCTCTTTCATCGTGATGCCGGCCTGGTCGACCAGCCTGGCGCCCTGGTCGACCTTTTCCACCGAGTCGCCGATCAGGGTCTTGATTTCCTTGGCGGCCGCGGCAGAACGCTGCGCCAGGTTGCGCACTTCGGTTGCGACCACCGCGAAGCCCCTGCCCTGTTCGCCGGCGCGCGCCGCTTCGACTGCCGCATTCAAGGCCAGGATGTTGGTCTGGAACGCAATGCCGTCGATGACGCCGATGATGTCGACGATTTTCCGTGAGGAATCGTTGATCGATGCCATGGTGTCGACCACTTGCGACACTACCGCGCCACCCTTTTGCGCCACTTGCGAGGCCGACAGCGCCAGTTCATTGGCTTGGTGCGCATTGTCGGCGTTTTGTTTGACGGTCGAAGTTAGCTCTTCCATCGAGGCGGCAGTTTCTTCCAGCGAACTAGCTTGCTGCTCGGTGCGCGACGACAGGTCCATGTTGCCGGCGGCGATCTGGCTGGAGGCGGTGGCGGTGGCGATGGTGTCGGTGCCACTGCGCACTTGGCCGACGATGCTTGCCAGATGGTCGCGCATACTCTTCATCGCATGCAGCAGGCTGGTCTGGTCGTTATTTTTCAGATCGACCGCAACGGTCAGATCACCCTGCGCGATGCGGCGCGTGATGCCGGCCGCATGTTCGGGCTCGCCGCCGATTTGTCTCTGCAAGCCGCGCGAAATCACCATGCCGATCGCCAGCAGGGCGGCAGCCAGGATCAGCGCGCCGATCGAAAACTCGATTAAGCGGCTCAAGAACGCGCCTTCGACCGTATCCAGATAGACGCCGGAACCGATCACCCAGCCCCAGGGTTCAAAGCCTTTGACGAACGACACCTTGGGCACCGGCTGCTCGCTACCCGGCTTGGCCCACAGATAATGGACGAATCCCGAGCCGCTGGCCTTGACGGTGTTGACGAATTCGACAAACAGATGCTTGCCGGTCGGGTCCTTGTTTTCCGACAGATCCTTTCCTTCCAGCGCCGGACTGATCGGATGCATCAGCATGCGCGGCTGCATGTCGTTAACCCAGAAGTATTCGGTGCTGCTGTAGCGCAACTTCCTGACCGCCTGCAACGCCCGCTGTTTCGCCACTTCCTCGGTCAGCGCGCCACTGGCGGCCAAATCATGGTAATTGGTCAGCAGGCCGTAAGCGGTTTCGACCACCTGGCGCACGTTGTTTTGCCTATCCTCCATCATCATTTTTCGTTCCGACATCAGGAATAGCACCGTCAACAGGATGACGCCGAAAACGGCGCTGAAGGTGAATAATCCGAGTTTTTTGGCGATACTCATCGAATGAAATTTTTGCAGCGTGAACGGCATGGAAGTTTCCTTATGATTGCGGCTGATTTTTTTTATATGGTGAGGGCAACGTGCTCAATCAAGCTGATGGCGCTCGACGACATCAGCTGGTCGATATCCATCAGGATCAGCATGCGTTCATCCGGCGCACTCAGTCCCAGCTGGTAATCGGCCTCGAACGCGGTGCTGCCGCGGCGTGCAATAGCGACGTCAGTCGTGGGCTTGTCGTGTGCATGGCATTCCTTTGAATGAATGATGCGTTACATTGCCTTGCGGCAATGTAACGCATCATTATAGGCCGCCCGTGCTCCCATTGGCTGGAATGCCGGATTGCTGTGCGCCTTGCTGTGAGCAGCCGGTAGGCAATTTACCCTCCTGCGTGCATTGCTTTGGAGCACATGCTACATTCTGCCGGATTACCGCCACGCTCCCGAACATGTCAACCACACCGAATAGTCTCGCCGCGCGCCACCCGTTCCTGACTGCGCTTGCCATCTCGCTGGGTGCCGCGGTGTCGCTGGGGATGTCGCGCTTTTCCTACGCGTTGTTGCTGCCGCCGATGCGGGGCGACCTGGGCTGGACCTATCTGCTGGCCGGAGCGATGAATACCGGCAATGCCTTCGGCTATTTCATCGGTGCGCTGATGACGCCGGCCCTGATGCGGCGCTACGGCGCGCACCGGATGCTGGTTGCCGGTTCGCTGCTGACGGCGTTGTTCATGCTGCTGTCCGGCTTTGTCACCGCTACCAGCCTGCTGATGAGCCAGCGCATCCTGTCGGGCGCAGCCAGTGCCTTCGTTTTCATTTCCGGTGGGGTGCTGGCGGCGCGCCTGGGCGGATTGCATCCGCGTCACGCCGGCTTTCTGATCGGCCTGTATTATGGTGGCACCGGTTTCGGCATCGTCCTGTCGGCCCTGCTGGTGCCTGTCACGCTGGCTGCTGCCGCAGCCTTTAGCAGTGCGCACGGCTGGCAATGGGCCTGGCTGGCACTGGCCAGCACTTGCTTGATGGCAACTATTGGCATGGCAGTGCCGGCCCGACACATTCCGGATGCGCCGCTGCAGGCCGGTGCGCACGGTCGCTTTCGCGTTCGCTCTTTCGGCTATGGGCTGGCCGCGTATTTCATGTTCGGCGCCGGCTATATCGGCTATATGACCTTCGTCATCGCGCTGCTGAAGGAACAGGGCATGAGCGCGCCGATGATCACGCTGTTTTACACCTTGCTGGGAGTGGCGGTGCTGGCTTCGGCACGCGTCTGGGCCCGCATGCTGGATTATTTCAAGGGCGGCCAGTCGCTGGCGATTCTGAACGGCTTGCTGGCAGTGGCGACGTTGCTGCCGGCGCTGACCGCGAGCCCGCTGATGGTATTCATATCGGGAGTGCTGTTTGGTGGGGTCTTTTTATCGGTGGTGGCATCCACCACCGCGCTGGTGCGGCACAACCTGCCGCCGCCGGCATGGTCGACCGGGATCAGTGCCTTCACCACCGTGTTCGCGTTCGGCCAGATTGTCGGTCCCAGCGTAGTCGGCTGGATCGCCGATGGCGCCGGCGGGCTGCAGCGGGGGCTGGTATTTTCGGCGCTGACGCTGTTGATCGGCGCGTTGCTGGCGTTGCGGCAACGGGCGCTGCCGTTACCGTGAGAGTCGCATTGCGACTCACTTCGCTCCCCTCTCCCGCTCGCGAGAGAGGGGTTTGGGGGCGAGGGCTGTCATTCCATGATGGGCCTAAACTGATTCCTCGCACGGATCGCGTGCCAACATCCGCGCCACCATCTGCTGCACCGGATCGCCGTCGAACAGTACGCCCGCCACCGCATCGGTAATCGGCATGCTGACCCCGCGTTCGCGGGCCAGCTCGCGCACCGCCTGCGCACAGCGCACGCCTTCGGCCACATGCCCGAGATCGGCTACGATCGCAGCCAGCGGCTTGCCCTGCGCCAGGCCGAGACCGACCTGGCGGTTGCGCGACAGGTCCCCGGTGCAGGTCAGGATCAGGTCGCCCATCCCGGCCAATCCCATGAAGGTCTCGGGACGACCGCCGAGTGCGATACCGAGTCGCGTGATTTCCGTCAGGCCGCGTGTAATCAACGCGGCGCGGGCGTTCAGTCCCAGCCCCAGGCCGTCGGCAATCCCGGTCGCAATCGCCAGTATATTCTTGACCGCGCCGCCAACCTCGACCCCGACCAAATCCTCGCTCGAATACACCCGGATATTGCCGCCATGGATGGCGCGCACCACATGGTCCCGCAAATCGTGCGATTTGGTGGCGATTGTCAGCGCGCAAGGCAGGCCGCGCGCCACTTCCTGCGCGAACGACGGCCCAGATAAAGTGCCGGCCGGGATGAAGTCGCCCAGCACGTCGCGCACCACCTGATGCGGCAGCATCCGGGTCTGCTCTTCGAAGCCCTTGCAGAGCCAGACGATATTGGCCGGCGCATGCGGCTTCAGGCGCTCCAGCAGGGAACGCAGGCCGGCCACCGGCGCGGCGGCGACCAGCAAGCCATCGACCGCAGCATGCGCGACCGCTTGCTCGAAATCGGCGCTGACTTCGAGCGCATCCGGCAAGCGGATGCCCGGCAGATAGCGAAAATTTTCCCGCCGCGCGACGCTGTCCCGGATCAGTTCGGCATCGCGCCCCCACAGCACGACCCGATGCCGTTCGGCCAGCGATATCGCCAGGGCAGTGCCCCAGGCGCCGGCGCCGAGGATCGTGATAGGCATGGCGGACAAGGTGGTATGGCTTGGCATGGCGGTAAATTATTCTCCGAGAGGGTGAATCGGCATTGCGAAGAGGCGCAAACGGCACTCCAGGCGAGCCTTTCCGGGGCTGGCATCCGGATTAATACAAGGTGCTGTATAAATAGATGCCACAGAATATATATGCGGGAATGCCATTGTTTTTAGGCATACTCCCGATATTTAAATGCAATCTTACTCACCCCAGACTTCGGCTGCCTTGATGTAGCCGCTTTGGCCGTCGCGGTGCTTGACCCTGAGCCAGCCGGATGCAGCCGGCTCCAGCAATTCGAGCAAGACGTTTTTATCGGCGCTGAAGGCGACGCTGCCGGCTTCGTCCTGGGACGCCCGGATCTTGGCATTGGCGACGCTGACGACCACCCAGCGCTGCTCGCTCAACGCGCTGGCTTCGACCCATGACAGGTCGCCGCTGGCGTCGCGTACCTTGACCCAGTTGCCGTAGCTCAAAATCACTTCGAGCGGCATATTGCGCGGAGCGATGAACAATTTGGCGCCGCGCACCGAGGGCGCATCGTACAGAATCGCGGGCGCCGCAGCGACCGATTTGAAATCGGCCGCCTGCACCACACCGGCCTGTGCCATTAACCCCAAACATACAGCGAAAACTGCGATCTTCATGCGCGGGCTCCGGCAACGCAGCACTGGCGTCAGCTTCAACCCCAGGAGTGCGGTTGCAGCAAGGTGCAATATTTCAGTGCGTGGTAGGCGAGCCATCCGCCATCAGGATGCCGGATGCGCTCTGTTCAGCGATCGCTTGCTGGCGCTGCTGATAAAACACTTCGAAATTGATTTCGGACAAATGCACCGGCGGAAAGCCGGCGCGGGTAATCGCATCGGCAATGTTGGCGCGCAAATACGGATACACGATGTTCGGGCAGCCGATCCCGAGCAGCGGCTCGATCTGCTCGGCCGGAATGTTGCGCGCCTCGAAAATGCCGGCTTGCTTGCCTTCGACCAAAAATGCCACCTTGTCGTTGATCTTGGCGGTGACGGTAATCGTCACAGTCGATTCGAAAATCCCTTCAGCCAGGTTTTCGACCCCGACATCGACTGCGACTTCGATATTCGGCGCCTCCTGCTCAAGGAAAATTGCCGGTGAATTCGGTTGCTCCAGAGACAGGTCTTTCAGGTATACGCGCTGGATTTGGAATACGGGTTGCTGGACTTCTTCAGTCATGAAACGCTTTCATAAGGTTGGGAAAATGGGCGCAAGGAACTGTGCATCCGGCGCCCGTCAAACTGGCTATTTTAATACCTGGAATACAGCTTAAGCGCCTTTGAGCAGCGCATCAAGCCCACCCGCATGATCCAGCGCCGCCAAATCGTCGAAACCGCCCACGTGCGTATCGCCGATATAGATTTGCGGCACCGTGCGGCGACCGGTCCTCTGCATCATCGCATCGCGCTGCTGCGCATCGAGGTCGATCCGCACCTTTTCGATCTGCTCCACGCCCTTGGCCTTCAACAGGCGCTCCGCCATCACGCAGTAAGGGCAGACTCCGGTACTGTACATCAACACAGGTGCTGTCATGTTCGATCTTCCTTTTTGACAATTGGCAAGCCCTGCGCCTGCCAAGCAGCCATGCCGCCATCCAGACTTACCGCTTCGCTGAAACCTGCTTTTTTCAAGCGCGCAGTCGCACCGGATGAGCGGGTCCCGGTCGCGCAGACCACGATGACAGGCTTGCTCTTGAATTTTTCCAGCTCCCCCAGCTTGGCCGGCAGGGTTTTCAGGCTGATGTTTTTCGCATCCCGCAGATGCCCGGCAGCGAATTCATCCGGCTCGCGCACGTCCAGAATCAGGGCCTTACCCTGATTGATGATCTGGGTTGCCTGCAATAAACTTACCTTCGAGCCGCGCCGCAACAAGCCCGGCAACAGCAAGGCCCCTCCCGAGAGGATGGCCAAGCCAAACAAACTGATATTTTCAAGAATGAATTTCACAAGATTCCAATGATAAAAAGTCTAATAAATTGCCCATAGCCAGCCGACGCAAACAGGCAGTTTCACGCCGGCAAACACCGATTAACCCGCATAAAGCATGAATACAATGCCCGGTTTAGCGATGAATGGACCGCAGTCAACCGCATCATTATAAAATAGAAGGCTGAACTCAATCCAGAGCAACCCGAACTCAACCTTTTCTCACGCTTCCCACTCCCGAATATGTACAAAATTGTATTGATGCGCCACGGCGAATCCACCTGGAATCTTGACAACCGTTTCACCGGCTGGACCGACGTTGACCTGACTGAAAAAGGCGTGGCCGAAGCAAAGCAAGCCGGCGCCTTGCTGCACGAAGCCGGCTTTACCTTCGACCTCGCTTACACCTCGGTACTCAAGCGTGCGATCCGCACGCTCTGGGGCACACTCGACGAGATGGACCTGATGTGGCTGCCGGTAGTGCATGACTGGCGCCTCAACGAACGTCACTATGGCGCCCTGCAAGGTTTGAACAAGGCCGAGACCGCAGCGCAGTACGGCGATGCACAGGTGCTGGTATGGCGCCGCAGCTATGACGTCCCACCGCCGCCACTGACACCGCAAGATCCGCGCACCTCGTATGACGACCCGCGTTATGCCAGCCTCAAGCGCGAACATATCCCGCTCACTGAATGCCTGAAAGATACCGTGGCGCGCGTGATGCCGGCTTGGGACGACTCGATCGCACCGGCCATCCGCGCCGGTAAGCGCATCCTCATCAGCGCCCACGGCAACAGCCTGCGGGCACTGATCAAGATGCTTGACGGCATCAGCGACGCCGACATCATCGGCCTGAACATTCCGAACGGGCAACCTCTAGTATACGAACTGGACGCCGACCTGAAGCCGATCAAGAGCTATTACCTGGGTGACCAGTCAGCCATTGCAGCCGCGTTGCAGGCGGTTGCCAGCCAGGGAAAGGCGAAGTAATTCGGCACCGATGTCAGTTTTGCCAGATAAACACCATACCGTGCCGCGGCGGTTCGCGCCCCTGCAGCGCCCTGACACGCGCGTTCGCCGGGGCTGGCTCGCAGCGCTGGCGCAGGCTGCCGTGCTGTGCGGCATACTATCCGCATCGCAGGCCACGTTCGGCGCCGACAAGATCACCGAGCGCGCCAAACAAAAACTGCTCGCCGAATCCGAGCGTACCGATTTACGGCAAAAATTGGGCACGCTCAAGCGTGACATTGCACAAACCGAAACCGCCAAGGATAGTGCTGCAGACGCACTGGAAGAAGCCGAAAGCGCGATTTCGAACGCCAGCCGCTCATTGCGCAGTCTGAGCGCAGAGCAAACACAGACCGAAACCAGGCTCCAGCAACTATCCCAACAACAAAACCAACTCACCAAAACGGTACAGGCAGAGCAAACCCAGTTGGCGCAATTGCTGCGTGAGCAATATACGGCCGGCAATGAAGATCGTACCAAGCTCCTCCTTTCGGGCGACAACCCCAACCGCATCAATCGCGAACTGCAATACATGGGTTACCTGTCGCAAGCGCAAGCACGACTTGTCGAATCGCTGCGCGTCAACCTGAAAGCAGTCGAGGTCAATCAGGCTGCGGCAAAGAACGCCAAAGACGAACTGGATGAAATCGCCCAGGAAGAGCGCGAGCAAAAAGTCCTGCTGGAAAAGGAAAAAATCCGCCGCACTCAGTTATTGGCGCAACTATCCAGCAAACTCGTGACACAGCGCAAACAAGCCGACAATCTGGAGCGCAATGATCAACGTCTGGCGGGGCTAGTGACGAAACTGGCCCAGTTGATTGCCGCCCAAAAAAAGGCCGACGCAATTGCACAAGAGAAACGGCACCAGGAGCAACTGGCGGCGCGGGCGAAAACAGAGCGATTGCGGGCCGAGCGCCTGCGTCAGCAGGCTCTGCAAAACAAGAAAAACACCAGGCGCAAAGCTGCGACCGAAAAGAACCAGGCCATCAGTGCGGAAGCTGACGACGCCGCGCCACCACTGATAGAATCACCGGTACGCAATGAACTTACACCGGATGCCAGCACCCATGAAGGCGCATTCGCCAAAATGCGAGGCCGGCTGCGATTACCGATACCCGGCGAATTAATCGTGAAATTCGGCAGCAAACGGGGCGAAGGTCCCAGCTCGAAAGGATTGTTCATCCGCGCCGGCGAGGGCCTTGAGGTAAAGGCCGTCGCCGCCGGGCGTGTCATATTTGCCGATTGGCTGCGCGGCTTCGGCAACCTGATTATTGTTGATCACGGCAGCCAGTACATGACGATTTACGGCAACAACCAGACCCTTTTCAAACGCCCGGGAGATGCCGTCAAATCTGGCGACACCATCTCCAGCGCAGGCAATAGCGGCGGTGGCGAGCAATCGGGTTTATACTTCGAAATGCGGCATCAAGGTCGCGCGTTCGACCCACTTGGCTGGGTAACTATTAGGTGATACATGGGCAGTAAACTCAGGAATTTCGGTTTGATCAGTCTCGGCATGATTGCTGGCGTTGCCGCATCGATGCAGTTCTCTGCGCTTGCGCAAAAAACTGCCGGTGCGCCGCTGCCCTACGAGGAGCTGCGCCAACTGGCAGACGTATTCGGCCTGATCAAATCCGACTATGTCGAACCGGTTGAAGACAAAAAGCTGCTAACCGAAGCCATCTCCGGCATGGTCGCCTCGCTGGACCCGCACTCATCCTACCTGGACAAGAAGGCATTCAAGGAATTGCGTGAGGGCACCCAGGGCAAATTTGTCGGCCTTGGTATTGAGGTAGGAATGGAAGACGGCTATGTGAAAGTCATTTCACCGATTGAAGACTCGCCCGCCTATCGCGCCGGAATCAAGGCAGGCGATTTGATTACCCGCCTGGACTCAACGCCGGTCAAGGGCATGACGCTCGAGCAGGCTGTCAAGAAAATGCGGGGCGAACCCAATACCAAGATCACCCTGACAATCGCGCGTAAAGATGAAGACAAGCCGTTGATCATCACAATTGTGCGACAGGAAATCCACGTCCAGAGCGTTAAAGCCAAAATAATCGAACCTGGATATGGATGGCTGCGCGTAGCACAGTTCCAGGAACCGACGGTAGATGATCTCGTCAGGAAAATTGATGATCTGTACCGCAAGGAACCGAACATGAAAGGCCTGGTACTGGATCTGCGCAATGATCCTGGTGGTGTATTGCCTGGCGCAATTGGCGTTTCCGCAGCATTCCTGCCAAAAGATGTTGTGATTGTATCTACCAACGGGCAGTTGCCGGATTCCAAGGCCACCTTCTACGCACAACGCGAATATTATGCCTCCCGCGCATTAGGTGACCCTCTCTCGAAACTGCCGGAGGCGATTAAGAAGGTACCCATGGTCGTACTGGTCAACACCGGCTCTGCTTCCGCCTCTGAAATTGTGGCCGGTGCGCTGCAGGATTACAAGCGCGCAACCATTATGGGCACACAGACCTTTGGCAAAGGCTCGGTGCAGACCATCAGGCAACTATCTGCCGACACAGCGGTTAAATTGACCACCGCACGCTATTACACCCCGAATGGCCGCTCCATCCAGGCCAAGGGAATCGTTCCCGACTTGCTGGTTGAAGAATATGCAGATGGTGATGGCCTGAACGGTTTGCGACTACGCGAAGCCGATCTTCAAAAGCATTTGTCTAACGATACGGTCAAGCAGGCTGCAGCCGCCAACGATAATCGCGATGCGCTGGAAGAAGAACAACGTCTGATTGCGCTTGAGAAAAAGCGCAAGCCCCTTGAATACGGCGGACAGGATGACTTCCAATTGACACAGGCAATGAATCACCTGAAGGGATTGCCAGTGCAAATTGCCAAGACCAAACCCGAAACTGCCGATAAATCGGCAAATGATAAAACTGATAGCACCAAGAAAAAATAAGAACGATCTCTACCAAAAGGCCGCAGCAATGCGGCTTTTTCTTGCACCATACTTATATCCCTGCACGATGAACGACAATCAACTCCTGCGCTATTCACGACATATCCTGCTTGATGAAATTGGCATAGAAGGGCAGGAGGAGCTCCTGGCCGCCCACGCGTTAATTATCGGCGCTGGAGGGCTGGGCTCACCAGCCGCCCTCTATTTAGCATCGGCTGGCGTTGGCACCATCACCTTGGTCGACAATGACACAGTTGATCTTACCAATCTGCAGCGACAGATTTTGCACACAACCGGACGCATCGGCCAACCCAAGGTAGTTTCCGGACAAACGGCACTGGCACAGATCAATCCTGAAATAAACGTAATAGCGCTCAATGAGCGCTTGCAAGGAGAACGGCTGGCTGAATTAATATCGACTGCAAGTGTCGTACTCGATTGCAGCGACAATTTTGCCACCCGCCATGCAATAAACCACGCCTGCGTGGTCAATCGAGTTCCTTTGGTATCGGGAGCGGCAATCAAGTTCGACGGCCAGATAAGTGTATTCGATAAGCGGCAATCTGATGGCCCCTGCTACGCCTGCCTGTTCCCGCCCGATCAGCGCTACGAAGAAATTCGCTGCTCGACCATGGGCGTATTTGCGCCACTGGTAGGGATCATAGGATCGATGCAGGCTGCGGAAGCCCTGAAACTGATCGCAGCCGTGGGCGCCTCGCTGGCGGGACGCCTGCTGCTGCTGGACGCACGCGACATGACATGGAGCAGCATCGCAATCCACCGTGATCCTCGCTGCACGGTGTGCGCGCACTGAATTCGGGCATGAGAGGTGGCGCAGCACCTGCTCCAGGGTTGCTGCATCGACCGCACCTTCCAGGCGCAGGATCGCAGCGCGCACTCTGATTTCGATGAATCCCAGCTTTTGTTGAGGATCGTTCAAAATTGACCACATCGAGCTTGAGTCCGGCCTGGCCTAACCCGCTGGTCAGGGGCACATAGAACGAGCGGCGCAAATAACCGTTGAAGCGCTCGACCTTGCCTTTGGTCTGGGCCCGATATGGACGGCATAACTTGATCCTGAATCCGTGATGTGATTTCGAAATGTCCTTCTGAATCAACGTGCTACGCCACTTATCCACTCACCCAGCAGAGGGTGTGAATATGTTATTTAACCATTTGATTTTAAAGGATATTATTTATTTCCCCTCACGGATCCAGGCATCAGTTAGCATCAAATCATATCTTCACAAAAAACCGACACAGATTGCTCCGCACCGTGCTCTGGGGAGGTGGAATCAGTGAAGCCTGTCACTTCAATGTCAGGATGTATTCAACCATTGTCTTGATGTCGGCCTCCTTGACAGTGGCATTAGGCGGCATCGGAATCGGACCCCAGGTACCCTTGGTGCCTTTCTTGACCTTGGTCACGAGTTGTTCTGCGGCGGCGGGATCCCCGGCGTATTTCTTGCCGATTTCCTGCCAGGCGGGGCCAACCAGCTTCTTGTCGATGGCGTGGCAGGCCATGCAATTGTTTTTCTTGGCGAGTTCCATAGCCGCGACTGGGTCGACCGCAAGCGCCGGCAAGGAAAGGGTGGCCAGGGCGGCCAAGGTAATAATTTTCTTCATGATGTTTTCCTATCAGTGGTGAAGGCGGTACCCGGCGGGCACCGCCATAACATGGTCAAACGATATTGCGCGGTTTCAGGCTCATTTGCGTAAAGCTGTGCTTGTAGGGCGACTCACCAATTTTGTTCAGCACGCCACGTCCGAGCTTATAGCGATAGTTGTTAGTCATCGGATCAGGCACCGCCGAAACGACGGCGTTGGCCGGCGATTTCGGAAAGTTGAAGTTGGCTTGGGCGACTCCGGGGCGCATCTCGTCGGAGACGACGGCGACAGTCTGAAATTTCCCAACCGTGGTCATGATGTGCCCGTCTTTCATCAACTGGTCGAAAGTCAGGTCGGCATCCAGCACGCCCTGCGGCTGACCGGTCTGGATATACACCGTGTCATTCACTACTTCAACATAATCGCCCGACTCGATGCCTTTTTTCTTCGCATCGTCCGGATGAATGAATATGAAACCTTCTGGCCAGCGCTGCGAGAGATAGGGCTTGCGAAGGTCGTCGAAACCGGATTGCCAGGTTTCATTGACACGCCCATTAGTGACCCAGATTTCGTCTTTTTCTGCACGCGGCTTGATGGCTTCGTAGAACTGAATCCAGCCTGGGTACTTCCACGGTGTCTTGAGCAGGATTGCTTTGCCGCTATGGGTGTTGAAGGCGGACATCACCTTGAGCGGCACCGTGGCCCCTTCAATTTCGCCCCAGTCGTTATCCGGGTCATGCAGGCGCACGGTGCCGACCAGCTTGCTATCGCGCTCACGGATCGGGGTCTGGATACCAGTCGTGCCATAGGTGCGCAGCAGTTCCTGGGCCTTGATGCCTTTGGCCTTAGCCTGCATCGCCAACGGATGGTAATTGAGTACCCCTCCCCGCGAGAAGCGGGCAGCCTCTTCAAAGACGTCGTTGGAATCCTTCCATGCATAGCCGCCATCCTTGTCGAAGCCCATCTTCTGGGCAAATTTCTGGACGATCCACCAATCTGGCTTGGCCTCGCCCGGGGCGTCGTAGAACTTGCTGTACAGACGTAGGCGGCGCTCCGAATTGCAACGGGTGAAGTTATCTTCGCCCCAGGAGGCGACTGGGAAGACAATGTCCGCAAACTCGGTACCGATGGGGGCAACTGGATAGAGGTCGGTGTTGGCCATCACCATCCCGCCCGAGTCGACACGCTTCTTCAGCGTTTCGAAAATCGCCGCACGATCCAGGCTGGTGATCTGATGCGGGTTCTCGCTGGTCAGCTCACGCATCTTTTTCTCCAGCGCATTTGAGCCCATCATGGCAGCGATCCAAGTGGTGCCGATCACCCAGGCGAAGCGCATGTTGCCTTCCATCAGCCATAGGTCCAGATTGAAACTCTTCTTGCGCCGCCCTGGATACTTCTCCGGTGACAGCCAACCGGAGCCGCCGCCAGCAGACAGACCGCCGCGTTGGTGGCCACCGCCACGGGAAATCATGCGCCCCGACCGATTTCCAGCGCCGCAAATCAGCCCGAGTGAAGCGAATGAAGCGGAGTTCATGTAGTTATTGGACCAATAGTTGCCTTTTTCACACATAAACGAGGCTTTCGGGTGCGATCCATCGGCCTTGGGTTTTGCGATCCACTCGGCGGCCTTCTTGATGTCGTCCGGGTTGAGGCCGGTGATCTTCGCCGCCACGTCGAGCTTGGATTCTTCCTGCGAGAGTATGAATTTCTGGTAGTCGGTCCAATCGGACTGCCAAGTGCCCCAGGTAGTGCGCCACTGCCAGCCGGTATTGCGCGTGCCGCGCCCGTAGCCTTCATCCACCTCCCAGGAATTGGCAATCCACTTGTCGATGAACGCCTGATCCTGCCACTTGTTCTCGATGATGATGCGTGCCAGTGCTAAGTGCAGCACGGTATCGGTGCCGGGAATGATCGGTAGCCACAGGCCGCGTCCTTCTCGAAGAGACCACGCGACACCCATTGTCTGGTGCGGAGTAACGAAAATGAATTTCTTGTCGCCTGGCATCATGTGCGAGGTAAACAATACCGTTTTCGTCTCGTAAGGATCGACGCCGGACAGGAAGGCGACTTCGGAATCGGCCCAGTCTTGATAGCTGGAAGCGAAAGAGTCGATGCCCGCATCGTCGAGGCCGGTCGCGTCGTTGGTGGCCGAACACTTGTCATGCCAGGCGAAAGCCGGCGTGCCGATGGTGGTCATGGCCAGCTTGGTGATCGCGTAGACGTTCTCGAAATATTGGTATGAATGGGATTTGACTGCCCACGCATGCTCACCGTATTTGGCAATGATGTATTTGGAGATATCGGCCATTACTTCGGTGGCGAGATCCCAACTGACTGGGGTCAGCTTGCCGTTCACCCGGATCATCGGGTGCTGCAGGCGCTCGCGGGTACGGTTGTTCGGGTTGTAGCATTTCTCGGCCAGAGTACCGCCACGGATAGAGTGATTACCGCCGACGTTGACCACGGTAGCGTCCTTGTCCGGCACCACAACGACGTGGTGCGGCTTGCCTTTGAAACTGACGATGTTATGTTGAGTCGGGCTGATCCAACTACTCATCATCTGCTGATGCGGGAAGTCGGCCTTGAGGGCGTTCTGTGCAGCTTTGGCCCCGCCTTCCTTGCCCACCGGCCAGCGATAAACCTTGTAGCCGCAGGCTACCGTGCAATAGTCACAGGCCGTGGTCAGGACATCTGCGTCCTTCGGGGGTAGCGGAACAAAATCCTTGGCAGTGTATTTCTCTTGTTTACTCATGCTGTTCTCCTTATGCGGTGCGCTTGGTCGTCATGGCGCTGTAGCCATACACGAGGCCCATCACGCCGACGGCGTAGATGTCATCTCCTTTTATCTCCAGCACGATCTGCGGCAAGCTTTCGGTGGCGTGGCCGGCAGAAACCATGCCATGGCGGGTCAGATCGAAGGTGGTAAGGTGCAGCGGACAGGGACCGAGGACTTGGTGTTCAGCCTTGTAAGTGCCGTCTAGCGGACCGCCCATGTGGGTGCATTGCTGGTTGAAGGCGACGATATCGTTACCGGCACCGATGCCACCACCGGCGGGAACCCCCAGCTTGACCAAGATGTTGCGTATATCTGGATACGGGTAATTGAAATCCAATGGAACACCGTTTTTCAGAGCCGACAGGCTACCGATCTTCTGGTGGGGATAATCGGCTTTCAGTGCCTGGACGGCTTGCGCCATGCCTGGAAAACCGCCGAGGCTGACCATGACCACCGCCGCGCCGCCGGATAGCAGAAAATGTCGGCGACTCATGCACGCACGGCTCCCCTCATGTTCACGGGAGTGCTCGTCGGCCGAATGCACTTGAATGGTTTTTTTGTTCATTTTAATTACTCCTTATTTCACCGGCGCCGGCAGCGGCTGATAGTCGCCCGGCAGTTTCGGGTCGTCATGAATCAGAGGCTCGATCATGGACAGGGCCTCGATGAACGAGACGAGATCTTTCTTTTCCTGCGCAGAGAGATTTAGTGGCTTCATAAGTGGCGTCTTGTTGGTTCCTTTTCCGCCGCCACCATCATAGAAATTGACTACTTCCTGCAGAGTCTTGAACACACCGTTATGCATATAGGGGCCGGTATATTTCACTTCGCGCAGCGATGGCGTTCGGAACTTGCCGATGTCCTTCTCATTCTTGGTCCGGAAATACAAGCCGTAGTCCCTATCTGCGCCGCGATATTTCTGTTCCGAAACGCCCTTTTGATAGTTCTCCCAGCGGTGGGTGACCTGATAGAGCGGCTCATCTTTGAAGCCTGGGAAGTCCGGTAGGCCGATGTCGTAATACTTTTCGTCGGACGCGAGTGCTCCGTTGTGACACTGGATGCAGGCAGCCTTGCCGTTGAATAACTTCATGCCCGCTAATTGTGAAGCGTTCAATGCTTTTTTGTCGCCTTTGGCGTAACGATCAAAGGGCACCTTGCTGGCGTCCGATACTACCGTGCGTTGATAAGAGGCGATGGCGCGATATGCATCGTTCATGCGCGGCCATGGGCTGCCGAACACTTTTTTAAACGATTCAACATATTCCGGGATGAATCGCAGACGCATTTCCATCGTCGAGCGGTCGCCATTGCCAGCTACGCCACCTTCCGCCGCAGACGGTGCCTGCGCTTCTAGGCTGGTGACGCTGCCCTCCCAGAACAGCTTGTTGTAGTAGGCTGAGTTGATGATGGTCTGGGAGTTACGCCAGTGCTTGGTGCCCGGGTATCCGCGCGAGATTTGGCTACCCTCACCCCAGCCGAGACCCGGCACGTGGCAGGAGACGCAGGGCATGGAACCATCGCCTGAAAGGCGACTTTCCCAGAACAGCTGCTTCCCCAGCGCAATTTTTTCTGGGGTCTGCGGATTGTCCTTGGGAATCGGGACCGGTGGCAGCGGCGTTAGCGACGGAAAGACGTTTTTGCCCGCCGCGGTGGCGCTCAGTACCACCACAAGCGAGGCCGCCAGGGCTGACAGTTTGAGCATGTTGCTGTTTTTCATGGTGTCTCCCTCAGTTCTTGCCGAAAGTACGGACCTGCATGTCGGGCTGGCCCGGATCCTTGACGGTGACGGGGTCGCCGGATAGTGTCAGCAGGAAAGCCACGAGGGCTTTTTGTTCGCTGGCCGATAGTTTCAGCGGCTTGAGCGCAGAACCCTTGCCGCCGCCCTGGTTATAGAAGGCTACGACCTCGTCAAGAGACTTGAACATGCCGTTATGCATGTAGGGCGCCGTATATTTCAGGTCGCGCAGTTGAGCAGTCTGGAATTTTCCAATGTCCTTGGTATCTTTGGTGATAGCGTAGGCGCCGACGTCGGTGCGGGTATTCATGTAGTTGGGCAAGCCGCTGGTCGCATAGTGGCGCAGCATGGTGATGGTGCGCAACGGATTCTTCAGGACGTCGGGGTTTTCCGGGACGCCGGTGTTGTGCAGTTGGCCATCGGAGCCGATGGCGCCGCTATGACAGGCAATGCAATTAGCCTTACCCTTGAACAACTGGTAGCCTGCTTTGGCTTCGGAGCTGATGGCGCCGTTGTCGCCCTTGGCGAACTTGTCGAACGGCGCATTGGTGGTTTCCAGGCTCTTGATGAATTCACCAATGACATTGAAGACCCGCATGCCGTTAATGTCATCCTTGCGCCACTTCTTCCACAGGACGTCGTATTCAGGAACCTGCTGCAGGCGTTCCTGCATCAAACGACCGTCCATGTTCATGGTGTGCGCTTCGGTAATCATGTCGCGTACCAGCGTGCCGGCATCGGAACCATCGAGGCGGCCGTCCCACATAAAACGAGCGCGGTGCTTGCTGTTCAGCACGGTTGGCGCGTTACGGAAGTATTCCATCGACGGATAGCCGGTGGACAGAGCCTGACCATCGCCCCAGCCTTTTTTCGGGTCGTGACAAGTGGCGCAGGAAACGCCCCAGTCGCCGGAAAGGCGGGGATCAAAGAAGAAGTGTTTGCCCAATTCGATCATGGCCGCATTGCCCGGTTTGACTGCGGGCATGGGAGCAAGATCAGGAGCGTTGTTCTGGGCGATGACGGGTTGCACACCGACTGTCAGCGTTACAGCCGTTGCCAGTCCGATAGCTTCCAGTGCTTGTGTAAAGCGCTTGCGATGCTGGTTTTTCATATTCCTCCCTGTGTAATGAAGCGCTGTAGGAACAGCCCTACAATGGGAAGGGATACGCAATGTCTGTGCCAAGGTCGGATATCACAGATTCATTGGTAATTCCGACAGGAAATAATTGTTTTGCCGGTCAAAAACTAACCGTGCGGTCAATTATTGACCGGTTATTTTTCGACCGGAATCAGGCGTCCACTGTTTCGCCGTGGTCCCGCAACTTGTTGCGCAGTGTCAGGCGGGTAATGCCAAGCAACTCTGCTGCTTGTGTCTTGTTGCCTTGGCAGAGATGCAGGACGTGGCGGATGTAGTCGACTTCGAATGCAGCCAGAGGGCGAATCGTTGTTGTGAATTCGGGACTTTCCGACATCTGTAGCGGACTGTTGCCAATAATTTCTTTTGGCAAGTGCTGCACCGAGATGACCTGCCCCATGGAGAGGATTGCGGCGCGCTCAATGACATTGCGCAGTTCGCGCACGTTGCCCGGCCAACGATAGGCTTTCAGGAGGGGTGCAACCGCAGGATCAATGCCTGTGGAGTCAATGCCGATGACGGGCGCCGTTTTCTCCAGGAAATGCCGGGCCAGAGGCATGATATCCTCCTGGCGCTCCCGCAGTGCCGGGAGCTCGATGGCGCCCACATTCAGGCGGTAATAGAGATCTTCTCGGAACTGACCGGCTTGCACCATGGCAGGCAAATCGCGATGCGTCGCCGAGACAAAGCGCACATCGACACGTATTTCCTTCTGGCCGCCCAAGCGGCGGAATGTCTGGGTTTCCAGAACCCGCAACAGTTTTGGTTGCAGGGCCAGCGCCAGGTCGCCGATTTCGTCGAGAAATAGGGTGCCGCCGTCCGCCAGTTCAAGCAAGCCTCGTTTCATCTGCTTTGCGTCGGTAAATGCGCCCCGCTCATGACCAAACATTTCGGATTCCAGCAATCCTTCCGGCAATGCCGAGCAGTTCAGCGTTACCCAGGGTCCCTCGGCACGCGGGGAGCGGCAGTGGATGGCCTGCGCCACCCCCTCCTTGCCGGTGCCCGACTCCCCACGGATGAGTACCGGGACTTTTCCGGCCGAGGCAATTTTGGCGGTCATGTCGAGCATGTTTTTGAAAGGCGCGCTGGACCCGATCAAGCCTTCGATCTCGCAGGTAGCCGACTGGGCGCGACGCCAGGCGACCTCGCGCCGCAGTCGCTGGGTTTCAACGGCACGTCGGATCAGTTCCAGCAGGTCTTCCAGGTCGAACGGTTTGTTGATGTAGTCGTAGGCTCCCGCCTTCAGGGCTGCCACTGCGGTTCGCACTTCCGGGTAGGCGGTCATGATGACAACCAGCGGCTGGTCGTCCGATTCCCTGACCTTGGCCAGGATGTCCAGGCCGTTCATGTCGGGCAACTGCAAATCGAGCAGGATCAAACTGAACATGCGCTCTTTCAGCAAGGCCAGCGCTTGCTTGCCGTTTTCGGCCAGTTCGACATCGAACCCCTGGCGAGCCAAAAAATTGCCGACTGTCACCCGGATGGTGTTGTCGTCCTCAACGATGAGTATGGGATCAGACATATCGGTTTCCAGCGAGAGGCCAGGTAATCGAAAAGCAGGTTCCATGCCCTCGCGTACTGCTGACGTCAATTGTGCCGCCATGTTGCTCGGCAATCTTGCGCACGATGGCCAGGCCAAGACCGGTGCCTTCGCGGCGGGTAGTGAAAAACGGCTCAAAGACCCGCGCCAGGACTTCGGCCTCAATCCCGACGCCAGTATCAATAACGTCGATTCTGGCCCTGCCGTTCTGCACGGTTGCGTTGACCGTCACATTTCCGCCCTCCGGCATCGCATGCACCGCATTCATCAGCAGGTTCAGGAAGACCTGTTTCAGTTGATGGGGGTCGGCCAACAGCGGGGGCAAGGTATCGACACCCTCCAGCTCGAAGCATATGTTCCGGCTCATGGCGTCCTTGCGGGTCCAGAACAATACGTCATCAAGGATCTGACCAAGATTGCAGGGCTCGGAGAGAGTTGCCTGGGGAGCCGCAAAGCCATGGAAACTACGCAGGAAGTCGGAAAGACGATCCACTTCGGCCTCCAGACGTTTAAGTGCCTCAATCAAGCCCGGCGGGATGTCCTCTTCGTACTGCATGGCTTGCGCCACGGCCTTCATGCCGGCCAGCGGATTGCCGATTTCGTGGGCCAGGCCCATGGCCAGTTCACCCAGGGTGGTGAGCTTTTCCATCTGGAACATCTGGCGGTCCAGTTCTCGCCGCTCGTCCTGCATTTCCCGCTCGCGGCTTACATCACGGGCAACCACGATGAAGCCTGCGGAGGTCGGCGTAATGGCAAGCGAGACTACCTGCTCGGGCAGTTGCACATCGCAACGCAGCGGAGCATGCATGGCGTCATTGACGATCTCTGACCATTGCGGCCAGAAAAGCGCAATACGGGTACCAAGCGGGGTCGGCCGGCCGCCGAGCAAACGGACAGCCGCAGGGTTGAGCAGACGAATATCTCCTTGGTGGTCGATGACGAGAATGCCGTCTGCAGTATGCTCGATCACAGCTTCGAGATAGGCGCGTTCATGCTCAAGCTCGCGTGTTTGTGTACGGACCTCTTGTTCCAACCGATCACGATGGGCATTGATGACCTGTGACGATTCCTGCAAACGGTTGGCCATGCTGTTGAACTTGTTACCCAGCGCTGCGATTTCGTCGCTGCCGGTGACGGAAACTTTGCGGGTGAAATCGCCGCTGGCAATGGCGTCCGTCTCCTTGGACAAATCTTCAAGCGGTCTAAGCAGTCGCCGGGAGAGGGCGTATCCACCAAAGGCGGTAACGACCAGCGCAGCAAATAGAACCGCGTAAAGGAGATATAAATTGACGACTGCCAGAAACAGGTCGCGCTCAGGGAAGGCAAGTGCGATGCGCCACCTGCCTTTCGAGTTCTCCGCAATGGCTTGTGGAGCGTAATCGATCGGTGCGTGGGCAACAATCCAACCCTCGCCGAAATTCGGTGAGGTGCCACTTTCGAGCAGGTTTTTGGTGATGCTCGCCGGGAAGATGTTGCTTAACCTTGCAACCGGTTCCATCGAAAAGGCACCAGGTTCGCCCATGGCAGAACGGCTGACGTAGTGCCCCTGGTTGTCCAGTAGATAGGCCGTTCCCCGGCGGGCATTGGCCATTTGCTGGATTTGCTCCAAGAGAATGTCCGCGTGCAGATTGATGATCAGGACGCCAATCTTGCTTCCCTTGGGCCCCGCCACAGGCGTGGCGACCCGAATCACCGGACGTTCCGGTTTTTCTATCTTGCCGAATTCAACATTCAGATCTAGCGGTGATACGTAGATTTGCCCGAGTTTGACGTCCATGGCGTCGCGGAAATAGTAGCGATCACTTTTGGATTGAAGTTCGTGTCGTGGCACAACATAAACGCCCTGCGGCTTGCGATCGACGCGGACCCATTCGTGGCCGTCAGCAGCGATCAGGCGGATTTGGTAAATGTGAGGATAAAGACTGGCCAGCGCAGCATAGTCGCGCTCCAGACGCGTCGTGGCAGTTTGGAACAGCCACGCATCTTTCGTTTGCCTGGCCGCAACCAGATCGACCAGTCCGCGGGTATTGGCCAGATACAGCAGTTCAGATGACAACTGGTCGAAAAAACGGCCGATGCCTTGCGAGCGAACGGTGACTTCTTGACTGAGATTGCGTAGGGTCTCGTTTTTCAGGGCTTGCAGTGAGAGGTAGACGCCAATGGCCCCGGCCAGTGCTGTGGGGATCACAGCGGCAAGGAGAAAGGCCGCGTAAATCCGGCGGGAGAGGCCGCCTGGCGCGCCGAAGTGGGAGAAATTCATGGCTCATTCTATCAGCAGCAATCGTTGATATTTGACGATTGCAGTAAGACTAGCGGGCGTCAGCTTCGTCTTTGAGCGCTCGCGTCGCCTACCCGGGGTGCCCCTGAACAGCGCCATCAAGTGCAAAAATGGGTTAGTCTGGAAATGCGGGCGGTCGCTCAACCGTTAATTAAAAGAACCATGACCATGAAAATCAAAGCACTCACTTTCGATACCGGCGGCACCATCCTGGACTGGCACAGCGGCATCTCCAGCGCATTCCAGCGCATTGGTGAACGGCATCGGATTGCACTTGACTGGCATGCGGTGACCAATGATTATCGGCGCCTGTCCATGACAGGCATCGTCGGCCAGGTCCAGCCCGAGTTCAACATGGACGATGTGCATCGCAGCGCGTTGGACCAGGTGCTGTCGCAGCACGGCCTGGATGCGTTCACTGCGCAGGATCGCCGGCACATTTTTCATGCGTGGCACACGCTTTCGGCATGGCCGGACTTTCCTGCCGCATTGGCACGGATCCGGGAAAAACTCCCTGCCATTTCGTTCACCATGCTGCCGCTGGCCTTGGTCCTGAACGTTTCCCGACAAAACAATCTGAATTGGGATGCCGTCATTTCCTGCGAAATGATCGGCACCTACAAGCCGCATGCCCAGGCGTATTTGAAGGTGGCGCAATGGCTGAAGTTGGAACCGGCCGAGATTCTGATGGTCGCTTGCCACAACTTCGATTTGAATGCGGCCAGAGCTAACGGCTTCAAGACCGCTTTTGTCCGTCGACCCGACGAATGGGGGCCGGAAGGGCTGCCCGACCCGACGCCGCATCCCGATTGCGACATCGTGGTCGACGACTTCTCCGCGTTGGCTGACAGATTGGATATTTGAGGATGCCCTGAATACTCTGCCTTACGGCAGACGGACTGCATCGGCAGGCGGGATATCGCCCCAAAGCAGCGCATTGAAGTCGAAGCCGGCAGCAATGGTTGGCTTGATGATCTGGAAGTACGGTGAAACATCGAAGTCGCGCGGTGCGAACAGGCTGTGGTGGCGCACCCGCAGGATTTCCTCGATACAGGCAGGACAATCCGGGCGGTTCGCGTTGCGGGTGTCGGTGATAGGCAAGATCGGGTAACGAATCGACTGGAATGCCTGCGCAATCAGCGTCGAGCAGATGGCACGGGTCGGATCGCCGCTGCCCAGCGCCAGCATGCGGCGACGAAACTGCAACGGAACCGGCGGGGTCGGCAGCAGATAGCGTGCGAGGTCAAGGACGTTGCGCAGATCGTACTGATTGCCCAGATGTGCGATGGCGAACGCTGTGAGCTTGCGGCAATCCGACTCGCGCAATCCCACCGGGCGGCAAATGCGGGTATGCAAACCGGAAAATTGGTCGATGCCGACGCTGCGCACCCCGTCAGTGATGTCGGCCTCGATAAAGCAGTGATCGGGATTGCCGCCCGCTTCAGCCAGATGGGCGCCGACATACAGCGCCGCATGTGACCAGGTTGACTGGGTCAGGTACTTGATAGCGGTACTGACGCGGCTGTTGCCCTCGACTAACAATACGTCGCCCGGTTCAAGACACGCGAGCAAGCGATCCGGGGCGGTTACCGGTCCGGTGCCATGCACATGCGTGGTTCTGGTAAGAAACCGTGCCAGGCCTTTACCCAACCACCCGAGCGCCAACCCCATCGTAACTTCTCCATGTGCTGTGAAACTGCAAGGATGCCCGGCTGCGGTGAGGCGGCCAGTGATTTGGCATTTAGCCAACAGTCGGAGCTGGCCGCGATTTCTTACACAAGGCGGGGCGTGGTAACTGATGTACGCACTTGTCCTGTCACGGGAAAGCTGAACCGATATTCCACCGGCGTGAACAACCATCGATAGTGATCGATGAAGCCGGGATGGGGCTGCCGCCCCAACAGATACGGTTAATACAGAAATCTTCTCAGCCGGGTTCAACAAGCACTGTAAGAAGTGATGGGCGCCAGGCGACTTGAGAATACGTTGATTAATACCTTCCCAGCCATAAAACCTATGTTCAGGGAGGTGTTTTTCCAGCGTGGCCTTGATACCGAGCGAAGTCGGCTGTGGCTTGCCGATTTCTACTTTTCATTTTTTAACAGGAGTACACGATGAAATCGAAATTTATTTCCCCGGCCGTTTTTGCACTGATCCTGTCCGGATTCAGTTTGCCTGTGCTTGCTACGTCAGTACCGATGGCATTGCTCGGCAGTCCGGCGCCAGCAACGGTGAGTGCACGCACCATAGTGATTGATGCCGACACAAAATATGTGAATGTAGTGGGCGGCGATACGGTGAAATTCAATGCCGGCGACAAATCCTTCGCCTGGAGTTTTGACGTGCCGCTCACGATTACTTCGTTAGACTTAAATCGGGTTGCGCCCGCAGGCGTTCTTGACCATCCGGTAAAGGTCTATGTGCAGCAGAATCCAAGATACAAACATGGTTCATAGCGCACAATTAAATGAACCGGGGTGGCCGCAGTTTGCACCACCCGATCCGGCTTAATTCGGGTATATTTTATACAGGCAATAAATATATGCGGAAATTGCCATAAAAATGGCGATACTCCTTATTTTACGAAGCTCGTCGGGATGTCAGTCCTGTTCGGGTCTTTCGTGAGCGATGCGTTCACATCGGCTGTTGAAATCCAATCCTCTACATGATAACCGGGGCTCTCTTGACTACCTACGATTACGATTTTCTTACCATAGGCGGCGGCTCGGGCGGGGTGCGCGCCAGCCGTTTTGCGAGCCAGTACGGCGCCAGGGTTGCGCTGGCTGAAAAGAGCGCTCTGGGCGGGACCTGCGTCAACCTCGGTTGCATCCCGAAGAAACTGATGTCTTACGCAGCCCATTTCCACGCCGACTTCGCCGATGCAACAGGCTTCGGCTGGCAGCTTGGCGAGCCGAAATTCGACTGGGCCGCCCTGATGGGCAACAAGGACCGCGAAATCGCACGGCTTAACGGCGTCTATCGCACTACGCTGGAGCAGGCGGCGGTCGAGGTGCTGGATGGACATGCGCAGATCGAGGATGCGCATTCCGTGGTCGTCAACGGCCGCCGCATCAGCGCGCGCTTCATCCTGATCGCCACCGGCGGACATCCGACCCGGCCGGACTTTCCGGGCAGCGAGCACGGCATCACTTCCGACGATTTCTTCCACATGGATCGATTACCGGCGCGCGCAGTCGTCACCGGCGGCGGTTACATTGCGGTCGAGCTGGCATCCATCCTGAACGGCCTGGGCAGCAAGGTCACGCTGGTCTATCGCGGCAGCCGCTTGCTGCGCACGATGGACCACGACCTTGGTCCATACCTGGCCGCAGAAATGGTCAAGAAAGGCATCGACATCCGGTTCGATACGGTCATCGAATCCATGCATGCCGATGGCGCTGTCAAGCGCATGCAATTGAATACGAAACTAAGCTGCGGGCGGGAAATCGATGCGGAGTGCGTGCTGTTTGCAACCGGCAGACATGCGAATACCGCCAATCTCGGACTCGAAAAAGCCGGGATTGCGGTGCGCGAAAACGGCTCCATCATTGTCGATGCGCAATTCAAGACCAGCGTCGATTCGATCTATGCGATCGGCGACGTGATCGACCGCGTTGCCCTGACGCCGGTGGCGCTGGCCGAGGGGATGGTGGTGGCGGCAAATCTGTTCCGGAAAGGTAATCAAGGCGAGCGGCGTTTGTCGTATGAAAACATTCCGACCGCTGTTTTCAGCCATCCGAACGTGGCCACCGTGGGCATGACCGAACTGGAAGCGCGCCGGGAATACGCCACGGTGCAGATATTCAAGAGCGAATTCAAGGCACTCAAGCACACCCTGTCAGGCTCGAACGAGCGCACCTTGATGAAGCTGGTGGTAGATGCCGGCAGTGACCGGGTGCTGGGCTTGCACATGGTGGGCCCGGACGCGGGGGAGCTGGTGCAGGGATTTGCGGTGGCGCTGCAGTGCCAGGCCACCAAGGCGCAATTCGACGCCACCATCGGCATCCATCCGACTTTGGCGGAAGAGTTCGTCTCGATGCGAACGCCGGTTTAGGATTGTCAATGTCCGTCACCCGCCTGTTTCTGCTTACCCTGTTTGCCATGCTGTCTTTTGCCGGCAATTCGGTGCTATGCCGTCTTGCTTTTCGACAGACATCGATCGATCCCGCCAGCTTCACTGCGATACGCTTGCTGTCCGGGGCGCTGATGCTGGCCTTGCTGGTCCATTTTCGTCCTGGCGGCGCAACAGCGGCCGCCAACGGGTATCGCGGCAGCGGCGGCATCGGCGGTAACTGGCCATCGGCATGTGCATTGTTTGCCTACGCCGGCGGTTTTTCGTTTGCCTATATTAGTTTGACCACTGGCACCGGAGCCTTGTTGCTGTTTGGCGCGGTGCAGGCGACCATGATACTGGCAGGATGGTGGTCCGGAGAGCGGCTCAATCTGCGCCAGGCGAGCGGCTTGTTGCTGGCCCTGACCGGACTGGTTGCCGTGATGCTGCCGGGTTTGTCGGCACCGCCGCCGGGAGCCGCATTGCTGATGCTGTCGGCCGGCATTGCCTGGGGCATCTACTCCCTGCGTGGGCGCGGTGTGGTCGATCCGGTCGGCGCCACAGCCGGCAATTTCTTTCGCGCCGCACCCTTGTCCGTGCTGCTGGGCGCCGCGCTGCTGGCGCAGCAGCAACTCGACGGATTGGGAATCCTGTATGCAGTGCTGTCCGGTGCGATTGCTTCGGGCCTCGGTTATGCGCTCTGGTACGCGGCCTTGCTCGGATTGACGGCAACCCGCGCTGCCGCGGTGCAATTGAGCGTGCCGGTTATCGCGGCGCTGGCGGGCTTGCTGTTCCTGCAGGAGCCGATTACGTTGCTGCTGATGCTGGCCTCGGCGGCGATTCTGGGCGGCATCGCCATGGTGGTGATCGACCGGCGGCCAGCTGTCTGATTCATCTTGGGATCGGTGTAAGAACCGCAGTCATCACAACGACTGATGTACAACGTAATTTTTCACATACCGGGACCTCCATCATGCATGACATCGTTCAAGACTATTACGGTCGCCAGTTGCAGCATTCCGACGACCTCAAGACCAGCGCCTGCTGCGACATCAGCCAGGTTCCGGCCTGGCTGAAACCCTTGCTGGCGCGCATTCATCCGGAAGTGCTGGCGCGCTATTACGGCTGCGGCCTGGTCTGCCCGCCGCTGCTGGAAGGCTGCCGGGTGCTCGACCTCGGCTGCGGCTCGGGACGCGATGTCTATGCGCTGGCGCAACTGGTCGGCCCGACTGGCGAGGTGGTCGGTGTCGACATGACCGACGAGCAACTCGCGGCCGCCGAGAAACACCGGGCGTTCCATGCGGATGCCTTCGGCTATGACAATGTGCGCTTCCTGCACGGCTATATTGAGCGGCTGGATGAGCTCGACCTGGAGCCGGGCAGTTTCGACGTGATCGTCTCCAACTGCGTGGTGAACCTGTCGCCCGACAAGGATGCGGTATTGCGCGGCGTGCAACGCCTGCTCAAGACTGGCGGAGAATTCTATTTCTCGGACGTATACGCCGACCGGCGCGTGCCGGATGCTGTGCGCAACGACCCGGTGCTGTACGGCGAATGCCTGGGCGGCGCGCTGTACTGGAACGATTTCCTGCGCCTGGCGCAGTGCCAGGGTTTCGCCGACGCGCGCCTGGTCACCGACCGGCCGCTGGCGATCACCGATGCCGAACTGGCGCCGCGGATCGGCAACCTGCAATTTTTCTCGGCCACCTACCGGCTGTTCAAGCTCGATGCTCTGGAAACCGCGTGCGAGGACTATGGCCAGGCCGTGATTTATCGCGGCAGCATACCCGACTGCGCCGACCGCTTCGTGCTCGACAAGCACCACGATATCGAGACCGGACGCGTGTTTCCGGTCTGCGGCAACACCTGGCGCATGTTGCAGGGTACCCGCTTTGCCGCGCATTTCGACTTCATCGGCGACTTCACCCGCCATTACGGCTTGTTCGGGGGGTGCGGCGATGACGTGCCGTTCGATATGACAAGCTCTTCAAGAATCTCGGACGGCACTTGCTGCTGAGAAAAACACGACGATAAAGGAAATTATTGATGAAGATGCCAGCGTGGTTCAGGCAGGCAATCGCTGCAATCGCTCTGCTCGGCATTGCCGGGGCGGCGCTGGCTGGTGCTGACAGGCTGGTGCTGACCGGCTCCAGCACCGTCGCGCCGCTGGCGCTGGAAATCGCCAAACGCTTCGAACAGCAGAATCCCGGGGTGCGGGTCGATGTGCAATCCGGCGGTTCCTCGCGCGGCGTGGCCGATGCCCGCTCGGGACTGGCCGATATCGGGATGGTGTCGCGCGCGCTGAAGCCGGAAGAAAACGAATTGACCGCGCATGCGATCGCGATGGACGGGATCGGCGTCATCCTGCATAAAAATAATCCGGTGCAATCGCTGACCGACGCGCAGATCAGGGCGATTTACACCGGCCGGATCACCAACTGGAAAGCCGTCGGCGGCAGGGACGGGCGCATCACCGTGGTCAACAAGGCGGAAGGCCGCTCGACGCTGGAGCTGTTCCTGCAACATTTCGCTCTGAAGAACAGCGATATCAAGCCGCAAGTGATCATCGGAGAAAACCAGCAGGGCATCAAGACGGTAGCCGGCAATCCGGGCGCCATCGGCTATGTCTCGATCGGCAGCGCCGAATTCGAGGAGGCGCAGGGTACGCCGATCAAGCTGCTGCCGATGGCAGGGATGGTGGCCAGCGTCGCCAACGTGCGCGACGGCCGTTTTCCTCTTGCGCGCCCGCTCAATCTGGTGACCAGGGGCGCGCCGGCAGGATTGTCCAGGCGCTTCATCGAATTCGCACGCTCGGGGAAAGTCAATGATCTGGTCGAAGCACAGTTCTTTGTCCCGCTGGCACACTGACCGCTGGCTGTCCCCGATGCTGGCTTTGCCGGCGGCGGGCGCGGCGTCGATACTGCTGCTGGTGCTGGGCTTCCTGCTGCGCGAGGCGTGGCCGCTGCTGGGCGGCGCCGGATGGCTGCGCTTCTTTGCCGACCAGGGCTGGCATCCGCTGGAAAACCGTTTCGGTCTGACGCCGATGCTGTGGGCCACGCTGGCTGCGGCGTTCGGTGCGCTGTTGCTGGCCGCGCCAGTCGGTCTGGCGGGCGCGATATTTACGCATTTCTACGCGCCGCCGTTGGCCGCAAAACTGGTTCGCATCATGCTGGCCTTGCTGGCCGGCATCCCGTCGGTGGTGTACGGCCTGTGGGGGCTGACGGTGCTGGTGCCGCTGATCGCACGCTGGCAACAGCCGGGCGCCAGCCTGCTCGCCGCGATGTTGATTCTCGCGCTGATGATCGTGCCCACGGTGGCGCTGACCAGCTCTTCCGCGCTGAACGCGGTGCCGAGCTCTTTGCTGCACGGTGCTGCGGCACTGGGGCTGAGCCGCAAAGGCATCGTGCTCGGAGTGGCGGTGCCGGCGGCGCGCGTTGGCATCATCGGCGGCATCCTGCTTGCCAGCGCCCGGGCGCTCGGCGAGACCATGGCGGTGCTGATGGTGGCAGGCAATGTGGTGCAGAATCCCACCGGTTTGTTCGATCCGGTGCGGGTGCTGACCGCCAACATAGCTCTTGAAATGGGCTACGCCACCGGCAGCCACCGCGCCGGACTGTTCGCCTCCGGCCTGCTGCTCACTTTGCTGGTGCTGGTGCTGGCATGGTTGGGGGCGCGGATTGTCGGAAGGGCGCAGCATGGATAGCAAAACGATGGATCGCCTGTTCACCTGCGCCATCTGGAGCAGCGCTGCGCTGCTGGCATCCGCTTTCGTATGGTTGCTGGGCGACTTGGTTTGGCAGGGCGTCGCGCATCTGTCCTGGTCATTCCTGTTGAGCGAGCCGATGAATGCCGGCCGCTCCGGGGGCATTGCACCGATCCTGGTGTCGACGCTGCTGATTCTGGCGGTGGCGCTGGCGGCGGCGATTCCGCTCGGCCTGGGCGCTGCGGTGTGGCTGGCCGAATACACCCGCCGCGGCGGCGCACTGGGACACGGGGTCGGCCTCAGCCTCGATGTTCTGGCCGGTGTGCCGTCGATCGTCTTCGGCCTGTTCGGCAACGCTTTTTTCAGCGTGTTTCTGGGGCTGGGCTTCTCGATTCTGTCGGGCGGGCTGACGCTGGCCTGCATGATATTGCCGATCTTCATCCGCACCAGCGAGGTCGGCCTGGCCGCCGTCAGCAACGACTGGCGGCGCGGTGCGGCGGCGCTGGGCATGTCGCGCGCCGCAGCGCTGTCGCATATCCTGCTGCCGGCGGCGGCGCCGGCCATCGGCGCCGGTCTGATGCTCGGCATCGGCCGCGCCACCGCAGAGACGGCGGCGCTGATTTTCACCAGCGGCTATGTCGACCGGATGCCGGAATCGCCGTTCGATTCCGGCCGCGCGCTGGCCGTGCATATCTACGATCTGTCGATGAATGTCAGCGGCGGCGACGGCGCCGCCTATGCGTCGGCACTGGTGCTGATCGTGCTGATCGTGCTCATCAATGCCGCCGCGCTCACCCTCAGCGAGCGCTGGCTGGCCAGGAGGATTACCGCATCATGAATGCACCAAGCCCACCAAGCCCCAAGCTGTCTGCCACCTACACCCTGGGTGGCGTCGAATCCGGCGCGCCCTGCTGCGAACCGGTGCCGCATCTGCGGATTGAAAAACTGTCGATTGCCTTTGGTGCCACCACGGTGCTCGACGAAGTGTCGCTCGATATCTATAAAGGCTGCATCACCGCGCTGATCGGACCCTCGGGCTGCGGCAAAACCAGCTTTCTATCGACGCTGAACCGGCTCACCGATCTGGTGCCGGGGACGCGGGTCGGCGGCCGGATCCAGTTCGAAACGACGGAAGTGCTCGATCCCGGCCTCGACGTGCTGGCGCTACGCCGGCGCATCGGCATGATCTTCCAGAAGCCGAATCCGTTTCCGCTCTCGGTGCGCCGCAATCTGGAATTGCCGCTGCGCGAACACGGCGTGCGCCGCCGCGAGGTGCTGGAACAAAAGATCGAAACCGCGCTGCGCGATGTCGGCCTGTGGGACGAAGTGCGCGACCGGCTCGACAGCCCGGCGCTGGCGCTGTCCGGCGGCCAGCAACAGCGATTGTGCATCGCCCGCGCGCTGGTGCTGGAACCGTCGGTGCTGCTGATGGACGAACCGTGCAGCGCGCTGGACCCGATTTCCTCCGGCGTGGTGGAAGAACTGATCGGGCGGCTGCGCGGGCGTTATACCGTCGTGATCGTCACCCACAACCTGGCGCAGGCAAGACGCATCGCCAATTACGCGGCGTTTTTCTGGATGAAGGAGCGGGTCGGCAAGCTGATCGAATTCGGACGCTGCCAACCGCTGTTCGACACCCCGGCGCATCCACTGACGGCCGCGTATGTTTCAGGAATGCGCGGCTAACATCTAACATGCAGGCAGCCTGCCGGACAGTCAGGCAAAAATTCGAGAGGCGATTTAAATGGCAATGATTAGCACTGCAACCAACAGCCGTTATCCGTGGTACGTGCGACTTATTTTTTGGTTGCAACGCCGCAAATACGGCACCGAACTGGAACCGGCCCGCCTGTGGGGGCGCACGCCCAAGGTGTTTCTGGCTCTGACTGCGCTTTATCGTGCCATCGATCGCAAAACTTCGCCGATTGAACCAGCCCTGCGCTCACTGATTACCGTCAGGGTATCGCAGATCAACTGGTGCGCCTTTTGTGTCGATCTCAATTCCGCCATCGCACTTGAGCGCGCCGTCCCGCCGGAGAAACTCGCAGACTTGCCCCAGTTCGGTGCGTCACCGCATTACAGCGAACGGGAAAAAACGGCTCTGCGTTTTGCGGAAGCGGTAACCTATACCGAAGGCAGGATAGACGAGGCGCTTGCAAGCCAGCTGCGGGTCCACTTCAGCGACGACGCGTTGATCGAACTCGCGGCGCTGATCGCATTTCAGAATCTGTCCAGCAAGTTTAATTCGGCATTGGATGTCCCGGCACAGGGATTTTGCCGCAAGCCATAATCCGGAGCAGCAAAAATGCAATTTCGAGGAGCCCTGATGTTGCACCATTATTCGCGCCTATGGCTGCCGGTGTTGATTCTGGCCGCATTTCTGGGTGGCTGCGAGCCCGATACCAAAGCGCCCAAACCTTCCGCTCCGAAGCCAACGGCCGCATCCCCGGACGAGGCGGAATCTGCGCGTTTTCTGGAAAAGCACTGGGCCAGGCCGTTGGCGCCGCAGGGCAAACTGCCGGCCCCGGTTTCTGCGCAAGGCATCTCGCTGGCGCCGCAAAGCTGCGCCGGCTGCCACGCAAGTCAATTCAAGGATTGGAACGATAGCCTGCATAGTCGCGCCATGGGACCCGGCATCATGGGGCAGCTGCAGGAAATGTCCGCCCACGCGCGCGACGATCATCAAAGCTGCATACGCTGCCATGCCCCGCTGGCGGAACAGGCCGACAGCCTGGTAGCCGCGCTCGGGAAACAGGCAAGCCTGCCCAAGATCCGGCCGCTGCACCGGCAAGGGCTGGTCTGCGCGGCCTGCCATGTGCGCAACAATGAATGGTACGGGCCACCGCGACGCGACGGCAGCCAGCCGGTCGGCGACCTGAGCGCTTACCCTCACGGCGGCTGGAAAGCCAGTCGCGCCTTTGAAAGTTCGCAGTTCTGCGCCGCCTGCCACCAGTTCAAGGACGACGAATACGCGCTCAACGGCAAGCTGCTGGAGAACACCTACAAAGAGTGGCAGGACAGCCGCTATGCGCGCCAGGGCGTCACCTGCCAGACCTGCCACATGCCGGAACGGCGCCACTTGTGGCGCGGCATCCACGATCCGGAAATGGTGAAAAAAGGAATCGGGATACGCGCCGGCGCGGCGTCCATCGCAAACGGCCAGGTCGCAGCGCGCCTTGGCGTGGCCAATACCGGCGTCGGCCATTATTTTCCGACCTATGTCACGCCCAGGGTCGTGATTCGCGGCTTCCAGCAAGATGCGGCCGGGCGCAAGCTCGATGGAACGGAACAACAGTTCGTGATCGGCCGCCAGGTGACGCTGGACCTCAGCCGGGAAATCGCCGATACGCGCATCGCACCGGATGCCGAGGCGACTTTCGATTACCGGATGCCGCGACACGGCCGCGCAAGCTCCCTGATGTGGCAGGCAGAGGTCCAGCCTGATGCGTTTTATCTGGAATTCTATGTTTCATTGTTGCAAAGCGAGATGAAAGGCAGCAACAGACAGCTGATTACGCAAGCGCGAGATAGCGCCAGCGCATCGCCGTATATCGTTTTTTCCAGGCGCCTGGCCTTGCCCTGATCGGCTTATTTTGAATGTGACTGTAAGAAGAAGGCTGACTGCTGCGACTGAGAAAAATCGCGGCGATTCGGGATGCCAACGCTTGTAGGTGCGAATTTATTCGCATCAGTTAAGAGGGCGAATAAATTCGCACCTACGGCGCTGCGAGGCCGGAGAAGAAGCATCAATACTTTAATTCAACCCAGGAGATTGTCATGAACCCGTACGCGAAGCCCCGAAATACACGCATTGCCGCAATGATTTCCACCGGACTCCTGGCTGCCGCCCTGGGGGGAGCAGCGCTTGCCGCCAACCCCTGCGCACCCAAGAATCCCTGCGCCGCCAAGGCCGCCAACCCCTGCGCGGCGAAGAATCCCTGTGCTGCTAAAAACCCTTGTGCAGCCAAGAACCCCTGTGCGGCGGGCGCCAAGATCGACCCGAAGCAAGTCCTGCGCCCGGCCGGCTACAAGCCCTACAAGGGGAACAAGGCAGAGCTGATCGCCGAAGGCGAGCGTCTCTCCAGGGATGCCAAGCTGAGCACCAATGGCGCGGCTTGCATGACTTGCCATCAAGGCAATAACGCTTATCAGGCAACTTTCGCCAAGCCTTATCCGCACCCGGTTCAGATGGCGCAAGACATCGGCATAAAAAAGATCAACCTCGATGAAATGATTCAACTGTGCATGCTCAAGCCGATGGCCGCCAAGCCGCTGCCATGGAATTCCAAGGAACTTGCGTCGCTGGTCGCCTACTTCGGCGAGGTGCAAAAAGGATTCAAGCCGGTCGCAGCGATGGCCAATCCGTGCGCGGCGAAGAATCCGTGTGCAGCGAAGGCCAATCCATGTGCGGCGAAAAATCCGTGCGCAGCCAAGAATCCATGCGCGGCCAAGAAGATGTAACGCCAGATCGCCCAGGTTCCGGACCAGGTGCCGAAGCCGGGGCGAACGCCTGCGGTGCGCCGCAGGACGCGCCAAGTCGGGAGTCCCAAGCCATGAATCTGAATCCGGATCTGAAAACCTTGCCGCGCGCATTGCGCGCATCGATGCTGGCTGCCGGCAAGGAAATCCGCGAATGCTACCGGGTCATGGAGAAGGCCGATCTGAATATCGTCGGCGAGGTCTTGCGAGGACAGGGGGATTTCGTCGAGCTGGAGCACTACCCGCGCGACGACGTCTTCGATAGCGAGACTTACGGCCAGTACTACTACCACGCCCATCGCGGCAGCGCGGAGGAACACGGGCATTTCCACACCTTCCTGCGCGCCGGCGGCATGCCGGCAGGCAGCGCGCCGATCAATTACCCGCTGGCAAGCGAAGCCTGGCCGAGCGGCGACGACGCGATCTGCCACCTGATCGCCATTTCGATGGATGCCTGGGGCTACCCGACCGGGATTTTCTGCACCAACCGCTGGGTCACCGATGAGGCCTGGTATCCGGCAGAGCAGGTGATCGCGATGCTGGACCGTTTCGCCATCGATCATGCATTCCCCAACTGGTGTGTCAATCGCTGGCTGAGCGCCATGCTGCGGCTGTATCGCCCGCATATCGAGGCGCTGATCCGGCAGCGCGATGTTGCGCTGGCCGAGTGGCAAGCGCAACATCCCGCTGCCGACATATTCGAGGACAGGGCGCTGGATATCACCTGCACTCTGCCGATTTCGGTCGAGAAACTGATTGCGGAACTTGAGGCTCTGGATGCGGCGCCGGATCGTCCAGTGTAAGAAATTACCGCTCTGCTCCGACTGACGCAGCAGGAGCAAAAAATGGGCAACCATTTCTTCCTTTGCTGGCTTGGTTGCTGCCGCATTGCCGGCACGGCGAGGTCGGCATCACGGGCGCGAATCACTGTTCGCGCCGATTCTCACCTGATTGAAAGGATTTATCATGCAAACACTATCCCGCAAGGCACTCTCCCTTGGACTTGCTGCCCTGAGCGCCGTTGCGTTCTCACTGCCGGTTGCCGCAGCCGACGTTGCCGCCAACCCCTGTGCGGCAAAATCTATGAATCCGTGCGCTGCCAACCCCTGCGCACCGCTGAAGAAGAAGGGCAAGATGAAGGCCGCCAATCCTTGCGCCGCCAAGCCCATGAACCCGTGTGCAGCCAACCCCTGCGCCGCCAAGCCGGCCAATCCTTGTGCCGCCAAACCAGCCAACCCCTGCGCCGCCAAACCCATGAATCCCTGCGCGGCCAAGAAATAAGCTGCTGCTCGAATCAGGGAAGATCGCTAGTTGACCGGCATGCGGCTCAGTCTCCAGGCCGATACGCATGCCGGCCAACTGCAAGCTTGATTCGCGACTGCCGGAACCACCAGCCGCAGCGCCGTCTTTACATATTTCCAGGGTCCGTTGAATTTCATGATGCTTGATGCAGGAATTTGATACCCCCATGATATTTTATAAAAAACACTATTTATCGCATATAATCATTGCGGTAAAAATAATACACTAGACTGTATATTATTTTGAGCCATCTGCGCAACTTGCCAATCGTCGGCGCCCCGGATGAAAGTCGATCGGCGCGCATGGCACGTCCAGCCTCATGTATCTTGCGTAAGACCCGCCGATTGATGCCGGCCGGCTGCTTTACTTTCGGGCGACGATGAACCGGGAACACGCCGACTGGCCTGAGTCCACTACCTGTTATCAACGGATGCTTATTAATCGGAGGTATGCAGCATGCTGACAAGCGCCGCCGGGGACATCGGATTCAAACTCCACAAGATACTCAACGGATCGATCATCGTGCTCGCGCTGCTGACTGTGCTGGAGGGCAGCGCGCTAACCGAATGGAGCGCGATGGCGACCATCTTCATGACGCTCGGTGCGAACGCAGCCGCGGAAGCCTTCTCGCGCGGAGTGGCGCATGAGATCGCGAGCAAACGCCGGGTAAGTTTTTCGGAAGCAGCTGCCTTGCTGCGTTACTCGCTGATCGTCGTCACGCCCGGCATCGTGCCTGCGGTGGCCTTCATTGCCGTTTCCGCCGGCTGGCTGCCTCTGGGCAAGGCTTTTGCCGCGGCCTGCTGGTTTCTTGTATTCGTGCTTTTCGCAGCCGGCTACATTGCATGCATGGTCGGCGGCGGAAGGGTCTGGCGCGGCCTGATCTACGGTGCTGTCATCAGCGCGTTTGGGCTGGGGATCGTCGCCTTGCGCCTGATGACGGTTTAATCCGTGCCGGCAAGACGACTGTCTTTTGACGCTAGGGCAGTTTGTCTTCGACCAGCCAGAGATGGCACTGACTAAATTACGGTATCCGGAACGCGACCGATGCAAGAATATCCGATCCAGGACTACGCCATCATCGGCAACTGCGAGACGGCGGCGCTGATCAATTCCGACGGCGGCATCGACTGGCTTTGCCTGCCGGCTTTCGATGCGCCATCGTTCTTCGGTGCGCTGCTCGACCGGGAACAGGGCGGCGATTTCTCGCTCCGTCCTGCGGATGCGTATGTGTATAGCGTCGAACGGCGCTACTTCGAGGATAGCGCAATCCTCGAGACGCGTTTCGTGACCGGGCAGGGGACGCTGCTGCTCACCGATTTTTTTGTTACCGCGCGCGCGCCGCATGCACGTTTTTACGATTTCACATCGCTGCATCCGACGCGCAAGCTGGTCCGGCTGCTCGAACTGGAAAGCGGCGAAGCTGCGCTGGTCGATCTGCGCGTCGCCGCCAAGCCGGACTACGCCCGGCGGCCGCCGGCGTGGCGGCGCATCGAAGGCGGCTTCGAATGCGCCGAGGCAGCGCTATTCTCCAATCTGCCGCTGGCGGAACAGGACGGCGACATCGCGCTGCGCTTCACGCTGGAAGCGGGCCGGTCATGCTTCTTCGTGCTCGACAGCGCGCAGCCGGATGCCCGGCGCTCGCCCGACGCGCAGCAAGTGCGGCAATGGCTGGGGATCACGCAGGCATTCTGGCGCGAGTGGAACCTGTTCAACTACTACCGCGGACCGCATCAACAGGTCATTCGGCGCAGCGCCGTCACGCTGAAGCTGCTGACCTACGCGCCCAGCGGGGCGATCGTTGCCGCGCCCACCACTTCGCTGCCCGAGCGTCTTGGCAGCGACCTTAACTGGGACTACCGCTACACCTGGGTGCGCGACACGGCGCTGTTCATCAACACCTTGTTCCGCCTCGGCTACTCCGGCGAGGCGAAGGCGTACTTCGGATTCATCACCGCGAAACACGGCGCACACAGATCCGATGGCGCAAACGCGGATTTGCCGGTGCTGTTGCCGATCCGGGATGGCACGTCGGACGACGAAGGGACGCTCGGCCATCTTGCCGGTTACCGCAGCTCATGGCCGGTGCGGCATGGCAACCGCGCCAAAGACCAGCTCCAGCTCGACAATTACGGCCACTTCCTGCAGTCGCTGTTTTATTGGAAACACACGGGCGGCAAGCTCGACCATGCGAAGCGCGGCATGGCCTTCGACGCCCTTGCGATCTTGCGACGGCGCTGGCCCGAGCCGGACAACGGCATCTGGGAGCCGCAGGATCGGCGTCAGCGCAGCTACAGCAAAGTGAGCGCGTGGCTGGCCTTCCAGCGGGCCGGCGATCTCGGCCTTGCCGGCCGGGAGGAAGTCCAAAGGCTGTGTGCCGAAATCCACGCACAGACCCTGGAGCGCGGCGTGCACGAGCGCGAAGGGCGGAAATATCTGGCCGAGCATTACGGCGGCGCGGCGATCGACGCCACCGCGTTGCTCGCCTTCACGACCGGGTTTCTGCCTGCGCCGCTGGCGCGCAGCACGCGCGAGGAGATCGAGCTGCGGCTCGCCGTGGGGCCATGGCTGTACCGTTCCGACACGCATCGGGCGTCCGGCGAAGGCGCGTTCGTGCTGTGCAGTTTCTGGAGGATAGGGCAGCTCATCCGCGAAGGCGAACTGGACCGCGCCGAGTCGCTGCTGGAACAAATCATCGCCGCCGCCAGCCCACTGGGCCTGTATTCCGAACAGATCGATCCGGTCTCGGGCGACTTCCTCGGCAATTTCCCGCAAGCATTCTCCCACCTCGGTCTGATCGCCAGCGTGCTCGATCTCCAGCAGGCCAGGGCGCAACCGGGGTTTTCCGGGCGGCCCGATCACGAGAAGTTCCAGCACGGCGTCGGCTGCACGATCGGCGTGCGCGGTGTGCTGGCCGGTTTCCGGCGCGCGCCCCGGACCTTTCGGCTGCTGTTTTCCAATCGTTCCAAATGGCGCTAATGCGACAGCGCCCAGACCTACTTCGCCTGAAACACTTCGGTATCGCGATGGAACGCGTACCAGGCGAACCAGAAAGCGGTGACGGTGGGAATCTCCTTGCCCTGCGCGTCGAATACCGTCCCCGTCCGGTGCTCGGGATCGAAGCGCACCGTCAGCGTTTTTCCGCCCAGCGTGTCCGTCATCTTGCCGCCCTTGATTTTGGCCAGTTCGACGAACGGATAGGCTTTGAACTTGCCGCCTACCTCGATCCCGATCACCGGCTCCTTGGGGTGATAGCGCTGGCTGCGGCCGGCCACCGGGAACATGATGGTCCGGTCCTGGGTGTAACCGGCGTACGGATCGCGGGTATAGTCGCGGGCAAAACCGGTGTCGGTCGACAACACCTGCGTGTCCGGGTGGCGCTTTTTCCAGTCAGACCAGCTGGTGTGGGCGAGCGCGACAGTCGTGAGCTTGGCGCCCTTGAGCGGTCCGCTCACCGCCTGGGCCAGGATCTGCGACCACAGTGATTGCGTTTGCCGGTCGTAGACCAGCACATCGCTGTTGTAGAGCAGCCCCGACACGCCGAAGCTGAGCGGTTTGCCGCCCGCTTCCGAGACATAGGCGATACCGGTGCCGCACAGCGGGCAGAAGGTGACCGCGATGTGCTCGGCGCCGAACATGTCGTTGACGATTTCGTGCCAGTTCAGGATGCGCACCGGGTAAGCCTTGGCGATGCCGTTGCGCATCACGCCCAGCACCCGGTCATCGCCTTGCAGGAAGCGCGCGTCGCCCGCCCGCACGAATTTGGGCCGGTCGATCGCCGGGATGCCATCCTTGGATGGCCCGCCCGATTCGATCTGCTCCGCCGGCACCAGCGCGCCGGTCAAGTCGAAGCCGTTTTTGGTTTGCGCAGCCGCAGCCGCAGCCAGCAGCAATGCACTCGCCAGGAAAATCGTTCTCAGCTGTTTCATGGCCTATCCTCGGATGGTCGGGAATGTTCAACCTTAGGGGTCATTAAATAATTACTTGGACGTTTTAGTTTCGCGTAAACTTGGCGAATGGATAATGATGCGTTAATTACGGCTCGATACAAATCGCTTGAAAGTGTGCTTGATGAACGTCAACGGCGCCTGTATGCGGCAGCGGAAGCAAAGGTTTTGGGTCATGGCGGTGCGAAGCGGGTTTGGACTGCGACTGGCGTTGCGCGAGGATCCATACTGGCTGGGCTGAAAGAACTGAAGCAGGCGCAACAGCAAGAACCAGGGCCGGCAGGTGATGAGCGTCGAATCAGGCGCCCAGGAGCGGGCCGGAAGACATTGCTGGAACAGGATCCAACGATTCGTGTTGCGCTGGAAACGCTGGTCGAACCTGTGGCACGCGGCGATCCGGAAACGCCATTGCGCTGGACTTGCAAAAGCTTGATGCAGCTATCGGGCGAACTCAAATCCCAAGGGCATGCGATCAGTCATGTGTCGGTTGGCACCCTACTCAAAGAAATGGGCTATAGCCTGCAAGGCAACCGCAAGACCCTGGAAGGCACGACCAATCCGGACCGCAATGCGCAATTTGAATTCATTAACCAGAAAGCAGACGCGGCCCTGCTGGCAGGGCAGCCGGTCATATCGGTAGACACCAAGAAGAAGGAACTGGTCGGCCAGTTCAAAAATGGCGGCAAGGAATGGCGCCCCGAAGGCGATCCAGAGCGCGTTAATGTGTATGATTTTGTGGACAAGAAATTGGGCCGCGCCAATCCTTATGGCGTCTATGATTTGGCGAACAACACCGGCTGGGTGAGTGTTGGCACCGATCACGACACAGCGAGCTTTGCTGTTTCCACGATCCGGCGCTGGTGGTATGCGATGGGAAAGAGCACCTATCCAGATGCCAAAGAGTTGATGATTATGGCCGATGGGGGTGGCAGCAATGGCTCACGGGTACGCTTATGGAAACTGGAATTACAGCGACTGTCCGATGAACTCGGCATCCCGATCCGGGTCAGTCACTTCCCGCCTGGCACGAGCAAATGGAACAAGATCGAACAC
>JAUYNR010000077.1 GCA_030698225.1 Oxalobacteraceae bacterium
GGCAACACCCGCGACTGGTCGCACATCGATGTGGTGACCCTCAATCCCGAGCGAGACGCGGCAATCAAAGGGGCTGCAACCGCTCAACATACTCAGCAGCAGGCTGCGTGACTGCGGCGACAACTACCTTGACGCGCGCCGAGGTCCTTCATCACTAGTAAATGGGCATATGCAAAGACGCGACGGTACCGTTCTCTACTCCGCCTCCGACCTCATCAATTTCCTCGAATGCGACCACCTCACCTCGCTTGATCTGATCCACCTCGAGACGCCACTGCAAAAAAAGGCGACAAGTGAAGAGGATCAACTGATTCATGAGCACGGCTTCCGACACGAGAAAGCTTACCTGGAGCGCCTGAAGGCCAGCCATGCCCGGGTGGTTGATCTGTCAGGTCAGGATTCGACGATAGACGTGAAGGCCGCCGCGACGATGGAGGCAATGCGGTCGGGCGCCGATGTCATTTTTCAGGCGACGCTGCGGACCGACTGCTTCATCGGGTACGCGGATTTCCTGCGGCGGGTTGAACAGCCTTCGGCACTCGGGGACTGGAGCTACGAGGTCGTCGACACCAAGCTTGCGCGCACGGCTCGTGCGAAATTTCTGGTTCAGCTTGCCTATTACTCAGCACTTCTTGCCGACGCGCAGGGCGGTGCGCCGCGGTCCATGCACGTGGTGCTCGGTGACCGGCGCGAGATTTCCTATCGCTGCGCGGACTACGCGCGCTACCTGGAAACGGTGAAGCAGCGCTTTCTGGAGCGCGTCCGTTCCACGGAAGTCGTGACGACCTATCCCGACCCCTGCGACAAGTGTGCGCAGTGCGTGTGGGATGACCTGTGCACAGCGCGCCGCCTGCAGGACGATCACCTGAGCCAGGTGGCGAACATCACGCGCGTGCAAACCCGCAAGCTCGAAGCGGCCGGCGTGCGCACGCTGGTTGATCTGGCGTCGCTGCCGACCGAGACGCCGGTCGCACGTATCGTCCCGGACACCCTGGCACGTCTGCGTCATCAGGCATCGCTGCAACTGCAGGCGAGGCAGACCGGGCAGCGTCTGGCGGTAACTCTGCCGGTGCAACTCGAGCGCCAGAGCGGTTTTCTGCGCATGCCGCAGCCGGCCGAGGGGGATCTGTTCTTCGACATGGAGGGCGATCCGCTGGAGGAGGGTGGGCTGGAATACCTTTTCGGTCTTTACCTTTTCGAGGACGGCAAGCCGCGCTTTATCCCCTTCTGGGCTCACAACCGCGCCGAGGAGAAAGTGGCCTTCGAGCAGTTCATGGATTTCGTCACGGCTTGGCTGCGCGACCATCCCGGTGCCTACATCTATCACTACGCGGCGTACGAACAGACGGCGCTGAAGCGCCTCATGTCGCTGCATGGCACACGCGAAGCCGATGTGGACAATCTGCTGCGTACGCACAAGCTGGTCGATCTGTACAAGGTTGTGCGTGAGGGCATCCGCGTATCCGAGCCGCGCTACTCGATCAAGAACATCGAACACTTCTATCTCGAAGGCCGAACCGGCGACGTGACCAACGCGGGCGCCAGCATTGTCTGGTTCGAACGGTGGAAGGAAACCGGCGACCCGAAACTATTGCAGGACATCGAGGATTACAACCGCGATGACGTTCGCTCGACGTTTGAGTTGCGACAGTGGCTGCTCACGCTGCGTCCGCACGGATTGCCTTGGTTTTCAGGATCCGACGAGGGGGATCGAGAGACGCCCGGAGCAGGTGGGCTGAGCCCGGCCGAAGCGAGGCTGGTGCCTTATCGCGAGAAGCTGGTTGATGCGCTGCCTACAGAGACCGAAACGTGGGGTCCGCAGGAGCACCTGAGCCAACTTACTTATCAGTTGCTGGATTTCCACCGCCGAGCAGCGAAACCGGAGTGGTGGGCACTGTTTGCGCGCATGGACATGAGTGACGAGGAGTTGCTCGATGACGGCGAATGCCTGGGCGGGCTCGAACCCGACCCGGAATGCCCGCCGGCGCGGGAGAAGCGATCCATCCGCTACACCTTCCTTTACCCGGAGCAGGACACGAAGCTGCGCACGGCGGCGTCGGCAACTTTTGTGCGCAATGGCGCTCCGGTTAGCAAGCTGGTCGTCAATGAAGAGACGTTAAGGGTGAGTTTCACCCTTAACGCGAATCGAGAGTTGCCACCCCTACCGCTGGCGCTGGGGCCGGGCCAACCGGTGGATCAGAAGGATCTGGTCAGTGCAGTGTTCCGCTTCGCCGACAGCCTGGTTGCCGGCGAGCCCCGATACCCGGCTATGGAAGGCTTCCTGCAACAGCTCGCGCCCGTCGTGCGTGATCACGAGGCGGGTCAGCCCCTGATTCCGATCGGGGCAGACAAGCCCTTGCCTCACATCATCGATGTCGTGTCGCGGCTGGAACAGAGTTGCATCTTCGTTCAGGGCCCGCCCGGCGCAGGGAAGACCTACACCGGCTCGCACGTGATCGTTGCACTGCTGCGGCAGGGCAAGCGAGTGGGCGTGTCGTCGAACAGCCACAAGGCGGTGAACAATCTGCTTAAAGGCGTCGAGGAGGTTGCGAAGGAAAGCGGTTTCACTTTCCGTGGCGCCAAGAAATCGACGAAGGACAAACGGGACAGCTTCTTTGATGGCGACATGATCGAAGACGTGTTCGACAACGACGAGATCACGGGGAATCTCGACGGCCCATTCCCGTATCAATTGATGGCAGGCACTGCCTGGCTGTTTGCCGATCCTGCGCTCGATCAGCAACTCGACTACCTTTTCGTCGATGAAGCGGGGCAGGTGGCCGTAGCCAATCTGGTCGCCATGGGGACTTCGGCGCGCAACATCGTGCTGCTGGGTGACCAGATGCAGCTCGGCCAGCCGATCCAGGGCGTGCACCCGGGGCGCTCCGGCGAGTCGGCGCTGGAATACCTGCTCGACGGTGTCGCGACCATTGCGCCGGATCGCGGCATCTTCCTTGCGCACACCTGGCGCATGCACCCGCACATCTGCCGCTTCATTTCCGATGCGGTTTACGACGGCCGCCTCGAGTCGGAGCCGGGCACCCGCAACCAGTCGCTGTTGCTGGACGCCACGGCACATCCGATGCTCAAGCCGACGGGCATCGTATTCCTGCCGGTACAGCATGAAGGCTGCAGTCAGCGCAGTGAAGTCGAAGCCGCGCTGGTGCGCGACCTTTACAGCAGCCTGCTGAGGCAGCGTTACCGCGACCAGAATGGACGAGAGCATCTGATGACGGCGGAGAACATTCTGGTGGTGGCGCCTTACAACATGCAGGTGAATCTGCTGAAGGAAACCCTGCCCGAGGGTGCGCGCGTCGGCACCGTGGACAAGTTTCAGGGTCAGGAAGCCGAGGTAGTCATCGTGTCTATGGCCACCTCAAGTGGCGACGACCTGCCGCGCGACATCGGCTTTCTGTACAGCAAGAACCGCCTCAACGTCGCCATCTCGCGAGCACGCTGCCTGGCCCTGCTGATCGCCAACCCCGCGCTCACGTCGATACGCTGCAAGACGCCGGAGGATATGGCGCTGGTGAATACGTTGTGTTGGGTGCGGGAATATGCTCAATGTTCTTGAAACAGAAGAACCTGGCTTGGGAGTGATGAATGGGTGTTTTTTTTGCACGACACGTGCATGACTGGAACGACGGTGGATGGATCCGATTTTTGTACGGACAGCGCGCAATTGGTGTCTGTTTTGACCGAATAGAGTCTTGGAATCCGGAAGACTACTCAACCGGTGCGGCGAGGACGGCTATTAGATATCTGTGTGAGTTGGATAAAGGACAACCCGAGGATAAAGGAGAGCCCGATGACTACGTTTTCGCGTCTTACACGTTTGATGGCAGGCTTCATGTTCTGAGTGGGCAACCGAAGCAAGGATCCAAAAGATTTTTGCGTGAGATGGAGAACCTTCCCGGTGACGATCGCCCCGTCCCCTCGCTCAAGGTATTGCTCTTGGAAAATGTAAAACTAGTCACACGCGATGAGTTCCCGCTTGTCTATCTGCTTCCACCGCGCATGACGACATTTGTTCGGTGGGGGTCCTGCGAACGTGTGGCTATGCCTTGGTTAAGGGGTGAGCCGGTGAATCTTATTGATCCGGACGCTTATCTTCCTTCGTCAATCGAGGTCGCCTGTGAGGAATACCTTCGCGAAAAGAAGCTTCTGACACGTAAGGTCTTCCAAACTGGTGGGACATTAGCTGACTTTGACATCATTGGCTCGGGTCCGCGGGGTGCTGTTCTCGTGCAGGTAAAAAACGGTGGTGGGCGAGGTTTGATTCGAAGAGCGGCCGAACGCATGGTCGATGAGAATGAGGCGACGCCTTCTACCCGGGTTCTTTTTTGTCGTGAGAATGCCATGCCGATACATTCCATACGAGGCATTGAAGTGATCGCTATCGAGGATGTCTTGAAATCCCTGAATGAGAGCTTTGGAAGCGATTACCTCAGGATGCTGCAAGCGGCTAGATATGTCTGAGATGGCGTCGATTCGGCGTACTTGCAGCTCCTAAGCGGTTTTTTTGCTCGTATCCTGTAGGATTTTCCGTGCGTCTTTCGCTGCCGATAGCTAGAAGGGCGGGTAGCGCGCCGTGGTTCGTTCGGTTTCCTCCATCTCCGCCGCGTGCCGGGCCATCGACGCCTTGTCCTCCAGATCGCGCTGAACGAAATCACTCTGAATATGCCAATTTGGATATGCGCTTAGATCATCGGCGATCGCTCGAACAACGTCTTGCAGTTCTAGTGCTTCGAGCCAACGCTCTGGAATGATTTGCTCGCCGTCCAGGGCACCGAGAATGTTTCCAACGATCGCGCCAGTTGAATCACTGTCGCCGTCGTGACTGACGGCCAGACTCACCCCAGATTCGAAGTTCGGGCAGCCGAGGGCGCAATAGAGAGCGATCGAGAGCGCTTCTTCTGCCACCCAGCCTTCGCCGAGCATGGCCAGTTGGTCTGCGTCATCGGGCGCCTGCGCGGCGGCGATCCGCGCGGCCTCGATCGCGTCTAGGGTTTCTTTGTGGCCCTTATGCCGGACGAGCAATTCGATGCCGGTCTCGATGGACTGTTCGAGCGTCTCGCCCATGCAGATCGAGGTGATCAGCGCGCTCAGAAATCCGGCGGATAGTGTGGCCGTGATGTGTCCATGCGTGACTCGAGACGAGTCCATCCCAAGATCGAACGCATTGGCTGGGCCGGAGAAGCTCATCTTCGGGTGAGCGCAGTAAAGCCCGATCGGTGCCACCCTCATCACGGTGCCACAACCCTTGCTCTGATTTTTCGCGGGCTTATCAAGCTTCGATGTACGAAGCGCTTCCAGACAGGTATTTCCCGGCGCACGCGCGGCAAACAGTTCGCGATGCCCGAGCAGCCATCCGTCCATGTGTTCGTCGGCGACCTCTGCGTGTGTGTAGCCTTGCGTACGGTACCAACGAAGGTAACCGCGCTGCATAAGGCCACCGTGTGTGCCGATCCCCCGGATCGAACCCCGCACAAACGAGCGCAAAAGCGCATCGGCCGTGAACAAAGACATCTGCGTGTCATCGGTAATCGCGCCGATCCGGCCATAGGCAGGGATGTAGTCCCGCACACCATCCGGCCCGAACTGGCGAAGGATTTCGCTGCGTGACCAGAACTCGACCGGCGCGCCGAGGGCGTCACCTACCGCGCCGCCGAGGAGGCAGCCGCGGAAGCGGGAAAGGATCGGCACACAGACATCCGACGATTCGCTTTTGGTTTGCATCTGTTCTCCGCGGTCATCAAAGTCGATAGGTGCTCGGGTCAATGGGGCTGGGGCGACGACGCGCTCAGCTGTTCCAGTGCCGACTTGATCTGTGGCAGCAGCAGGCCTGCTGTATGGGTGAATGCATCGTCGCTTACAACGGCCCGGAAGAAGTTCGCAGGCTCGACGCCGAACTTCTGGGACAGAAAGAACGTTCTGATCTGCTCGGCGAACAGCTCTACGAACGTAGGAATCAGTGCCGACGCGCGCGCTACATCCAGCAGGCCCGACGCTTCGGCTACGGAGACGATCTTCACAGGGTTTTCATTATGAAAGCCGAATCCCGTCCAGCCGAACTTGGGAAATCGTGTAGCGATTTGCCATGCCGGGAAGGAATTCGGGAAATGTGCGTGCAGCGCCTGGTCAGTGATGACCGACATGAAAAGGCAAAGAACAAATCGCTCGCGGTTCTCCGATGAGATACGGGCGAGATCAGAGGACACGTTGTGCCAATCACGACCACCAAAGAAAAGCGCGGTGGGGTCCTTCAACATATGTTCAAGAACGATGGAGTCGGGTTGCACAAACTGCAGCTTCTTCCAGTCATGCGGGAATTGCTCGGTGAAGTAACGTTTCATGGGTTCCTCTCCGTAGTTGGGGTTGTAGCCTGCGGTGTTGCGGGCGCTGCAGTTTTCGGATCTTCCGAGCTTCTATAGATGTTCAACGCGCAAGTCAGTCGGTCCAGAACCGACTGTCGAAGAATCTGGGGTGCGCATACCTCAATCTGCTCTCCCTGCGAAAGCAGCCACCATCTCAGCTGCCATGTGTCCTGAACGTGCCCCTTCAGCATGAAACCTTCGCCGTCAGGCACCAGCGTCTGGTTACCCGACAGCGGGGTTTCAAAAAGGTATGCGGCAAGTTGGGCGCTTACGCGAAGTTCAAGGTCTATGGTCTCGCCACTGCCGAATCCGGCGCCTCCCTCGGCCAGCCAGCGATCCAGATCGAAGTTGGCGGGACGCATCGCTGCCTCGTTGTATGGGTGCGCTTCGGCGATTCGATGCAGGGCGTACATGCGGACGTCTGCGTAGTCGAAGGCGGTTGCGACCAGATAGCTGGCCGGGCCGCGGTGCACGAGGCCCAGAGGGTGCAGGCGCAGCGTGCGGCTTCCTGCGGGTTCGGCAAGCGACGCGTACTCGACATCAATTTGCATGCCGGATAGCAGTGCGTTCTGCACTCGCGTCAACACCTCCTCGTTGATTCGTGCGGGCAGCAAAGGCTGGCCGGGCTGGACGATGCGCACCGCATCGGCGGCCCGAGTGCGCTGCGCAGGCGGCAGAGCCTCCATCAGACGCGCTGCATGGCTGAACCGGGCTGTAAGTGGCTGCAGCAGCGCTTCGGGCACGAGCGGGCGAAGCAGTTGTTCGATCGCGATGAGCGACATGGCTTCGGCCTTGTCCAGCCCGGGCAGCCTTGCGTCGGCTTGCGGCAGCCAGCGCCAACCCCAAGGCGTGCTTGCGTCCGGCGCGCGTCAAGGTAGTTGTCGCCGCAGTCACGCAGCCTGCTGCTGAGTATGTTGAGCGGTTGCAGCCCCTTTGATTGCCGCGTCTCGCTCGGGATTGAGGGTCACCACATCGATGTGCGACCAGTCGCGGGTGTTGC
>JAUYNR010000078.1 GCA_030698225.1 Oxalobacteraceae bacterium
GTCAAGCGCGTCGAAATTCACAAAGAGGAGATACTCGTCGTGTTTCGGGTTGATCCGGATCCGGGGCTCAATGCCGAAGAGAATTCGGCTAATTCAGACGTTGGAGAGAAAAGTATGCAAGATCGTACGCGGCGTACTCAGCCCGTTACTGGCGAACGTGATGCTCGACGAGGTGGACAAGCAACTGGAGCGACGCGGCCATCGCTTCGCACGCTACGCTGACGATGCGAACGTGTATGTGCGCAGCGTGAAGGCGGGCCAGCGGGTAATGGCGCTGCTGCGGCGCTGCTATGCCAAGTTGCACCTCGTGGTCAACGAAGGCAAGAGCGCGGTGGCCAGCGTCTTTGGTCGCAAGTTCCTCGGTTACAGTCTGTGGGTGGCGCGTGGGGGCGAAGTCAAACGCAAGGTGGCCGACAAGCCACTGGCGGCGTTTAAGCAACGCATTCGGGAACTGACTCGCCGCTCTGGCGGGCGCGGTCTGCCGGAGGTGGTGCAAAAGCTGCGCTCTTACATGCTGGGATGGAAGGGGTATTTCCAGTTGGCGCAAACGCCCAAGGTTTGGCGCACACTTGACGAATGGCTGCGTCACAGGCTACGGGCGATCCAGCTCAAGCACTGGAAACGCGGAACCACCATATATCGAGAATTGCTGAAACTGGGGGCGCCGCCTTCGGTCGCCGGGAAAGTGGCGGCCAATGGTCGTCGCTGGTGGCGCAATAGCGGGATGCTGCTCAACAGTGTCCTCACCATCGCGCATTTCGACCGACTAGGCGTACCTCGCCTGTCCTGACCTCAACTTCTCGAACCGCCCGGTGCGGACCCGCATGCCGGGTGGTGTGGCAGGGGACCGGTCAGTTATACTGGCCGCCCCTATGCCGATTCCTTAGCCATGTATCCGGCCCGGATCGGACCGCTGCAAGCGCAAACCGGTTTTCCAAGAAGAGTAAGAATCGGCTCTGTTCCTCTGCCATTTTTGCCGGCAGAATAACATTCTGCGATTGCGCGGTTATCTTGTTTCGATCGCTAAAATAATCAGTATTGATTGGAGTATGCTGAATTAAATGATTATTTGCGCATATATTTTATGGGTTTTTAAAAATACGACATACAGTATATTGATGCATGCCGGTCCTGTGTCCATCCTTCGGCGGCGCCGGCGCAGGTCCGCACTTCTTATCCTGAAAGACGCGCGATGCTGCTCGCACACGAAACCGAACTGAGCCAGGCTTCCTATTATGAAGCCAGCGTGGTCCGCCCTGCGGCGTCAGCGGCTCAGGCCGGGCGTAGCACGACCGGTGTGTGCGTGATCGGCGCCGGTCTGGCCGGCTTGTCGGCGGCGCTGGAACTGGCTGCGCGCGGTTACAGGGTGACCGTGCTGGAGGCCAGGCAAGTCGGCTGGGGCGCCTCCGGGCGCAACGGCGGCCAGGCGATCGTCGGTTATGCCAGCGACGCCGCGATCGAGGCGCAACTGCCGGCAGCCGATGCGCGCCGCGCCTGGGAACTGACGGTCGAAGGCCTGCGGCTGCTGCGCGAGCGGATCGCCACCCATGCGATCGATTGCGATTTCAAAGCCGGATTCCTGAGCCTGGCCGTCAATCGCAGCAAGGGCAGGGCGCTGGCGGGCTGGATCCAGCATCTGCAACACGCCTACGGCTACCCGCTGCAAGCGATCCCGGCGGCGGAAATGCGGCAGTGGATTGCCAGCGAGCGCTTCCACAGCGCTGCGTTCGATCCGAATTCCGGCCATCTGCATCCGCTCAAATATTGCCTCGGCCTGGCCGCCGCCGCGCGTGCGGCCGGCGTCGTCATCCACGAAAACTCACCGGTCACGCAATTGCTGCGCGGCGCCAAACCTGTGGTCGCAACCGCGCACGGCGAGGTCGTTTGCGATTTCGTGGTGCTGGCAGGCAACGTCTATCTGAACGAATTCGGCCATGCGATTGCGCCGGAACTGTCAGCCCGCATCATGCCGGTCGGCACCTACATCGTCGCTACCGATCCGATGGGCGAAGCGCGCGCGAACGCACTGATTCCGAGCCGCGCGGCGGCCTGCGATACCAATTTCGTGCTCGATTATTTTCGCCTGAGCGCCGACCACCGGCTGCTGTTCGGCGGCGGTGTCAGCTATAGCGGCGCGACCCCGCGCAATCTGGCCGCTGGCATGCGGCAGCGGATGCTGCGGGTATTTCCGCAATTGGCGGATCTGGCGCTTTCGCATACCTGGGGCGGATTCGTCGATATCACGCTGAACCGCGCACCGGATTTCGGCCGGCTCGACGGCAACCTGTATTACCTGCAAGGCTTTTCCGGCCATGGCCTGGTGCTGACCGGGATGGCCGGCAAGCTGGTGGCCGAAACGATTGCCGGCCAGGCCGAGCGCTTCGACCTGCTGGCACGCATCAAACACCGTCCATTCCCCGGCGGCGCGCTGATGCGCATGCCGGCGCTGGTGCTGGGCATGCTGTATTACCGCTTGCGCGACATCCTGTAGCCAGCCCCCTTGCCCGGACTCATTCGGGCAAGGGAATGAACTCGATTTCGTCGCCCGGGACTTTGGGGAAGCGCCCCTCTTTCCAGTCGCGCTTGGCTTGCTCGATGCGCTCCTTGCGGCTGGAGACGAAGTTCCATTCGATGAAGCGCTCACCGAGGCGCTCGCCACCGATGATCGCGATGCGCGATTCCTCGGCCGCTTCCAGCACCACGCCGGGTGCAGCGGTAAAGATCGCCATCGAGTGTTCGGGGATGACGGTGCCTTGCGCATTCAGACTGCCCTGGGCCACATAGACGGCGCGTTCCTCGGCATCCGGCAAGGCGATGGTTTGTCCGGTGTGCAAATTGGCTTCCACATACAGCGTCTCGGCAAAGGCCCTGACCGGCGAGGTGACGCCAAAGGCGGTGCCCATCATCACGCGCACCGACACGTCCGCGACGGTGACGGTGGGGATCTCGGCCGCGGGATAATGATGGAAGGCCGCATCGATCTCCTCGTCCGTCTCCGGCAGCGCCAGCCAGAGCTGCAAGCCATGCAGGCGGTGCGGTGCTGCGGTCACTGCGGGGCGCTCGCGTTCCGAATGCACGATACCGCTGCCGGCCACCATCAGGTTGATATCGCCCGGCCGTATCGCCTGCACGCTGCCGAGCGAATCCCGATGCAGGATTTCCCCCTCGAACAGATAGGTGACCGTCGCAATATTCACATGCGGGTGCGGGCGCACATTGATGCCCTGACCGGCGGGAAATTCCGCCGGCCCCATGTGATCGAAAAAAATCCAGGGCCCCACCATCTTGCGCTGCGTGGTCGGCAACGAGCGTCGCGCCGAGAACCCGCCCAGATCCTTGTCGCGGGGTTCAATGATGAGTTCGATCGCGCCGCAGCCCTGCACCACCGCGCAGTCCTGTTCCAGTTGCCGTGTCAGATTGCTCATGAGTCACCTTCCGTCTGAGTTGTCGCGTCCGCTCACCGGGCGCTGCGTTCTTCAAGGCTTGCAGCTGTCCCATGCTCCAGGGGGCATCGCGCACATGTCGGAGGAACGCCCTGCTTAGGAGTCGTAAAAAAATAACTTGGTCTTTTATATGGCGTTTGGAGCGATTACATAATTCCATTCTCCATGGAAAACATCTCGATCTATGCGGATCGTCGCGAATTCCTGATCGGTCACTTTGATGCCCTTTTCATAAAGGC
>JAUYNR010000079.1 GCA_030698225.1 Oxalobacteraceae bacterium
GGCTCCATTCGGCAACCGATGTCCAGCTCTCCGCCCCACTGATGACGGCACAAATGGCTGCCAGCAGCAATTCTTCCAGCTGATATGCACACTCACGGGCACGTGGATCGCGCAATTCTTCGAATGCTTCGAGCAGTGATATCGGTGCGTTTGCCATCTCGTCGTCCAAATATCGAGAGTAAACGCCTTTTGGGACCAGTTTACAAGCACTACTTTCGATTCCTGGCTATGAACATGGCACCCGCTTCATGCAATCGCCCTGACAGCCTGCGGGCCAGAACCCAAAAAAATGGCCGTCATAGCGTGCAAATAAAAGCAAATAAACTTGCATTCAATGGTGCACTGTACAAAAATACAGACTGTATTTATAAACAGCGTCAAAAAATTCATGCTAAAACTTACTGTGCGCCAGGAACAAATTTTAAACCTGATCAAGGATGCGATTGCAAATACAGGCTTCCCGCCGACGCGTGCGGAAATTGCTGCGGAACTGGGCTTTCGCTCGGTCAATGCTGCCGAAGAACATCTGCAAGCGCTGGCGCGCAAGGGCGTAATCGTGATTTCGCCAGGGATATCGCGCGGCATTCGTTTGCGTGATCAGATGCAGGACCATCATGGACGCGATGCACAAATGACCTTGCCGCACGCCGCGATAATGCAGTTAAGCCTGCCATTAGTTGGCCGCGTGGCAGCCGGTTCGCCGATCCTGGCACTGGAACATATAGAAGCAACCTATCGGGTCGATCCCAGCCTGTTCTCCAGCAAGCCCGACTTTCTGCTGAAGGTGCGGGGAATGTCAATGCGTGATGCCGGGATTCTGGATGGAGACCTGCTGGCAGTCAAAAAGACTGACAGCGTCAAAAACGGTCAGATTGTCGTAGCCAGGCTGGGCGACGATGTGACGGTAAAGCGCTATCGGAAAACCGGCGCACTGATTGAGTTGCTTCCGGAAAATCCTGACTTTGTCCCGATACAGGTCAAACCGGATGACGATGGCTTCGCTCTTGAAGGCTTGGCTGTTGGATTGCTGCGCTCCTGGGCCTGATTCTTCGCAACAAGGGCATCCCGTTGTGCCGCATCTGCGGGCAAGGCGGCAAGGTTGAAAACACCCTTTTCGAAGTGCCACCGCGCATATACAGAGCAGGAATACGCCTGACTGGTCTTCCCTCTCACTCGAATTTATAAAACAGGGGGTATGTTAAATAACTTGGCAATTCACGCATATATTTAATGCGGATCCTGAAAATACGATACGTAGTATTAATGTATTGGTATTGCACGAAACCTAGCAGCTACTACCTGCTGAGTATTTTTTTGGCAATGCCACGCAGGATGTTGACTTCTTCCACCTCCAGTTGGGTGCGCGAGAACAGGCGTTTCAGGCGCGGCATCAGTTTCTTCGGTTGTTCCGGATTAAGAAAGCCGATTGCAGTCAGCGCCTGTTCCAGATGTGCATACATGCCTTCAATTTCCGCAATGCCGGCTGCAGAGCCCTGAAAACCGATACTGCTGGCTGGCACGCCATCGCCGACGGCGGCGACACGGCATTCGTAAGCCAGCACTTGCGCTGCCTGCGCCAGGTTCAGCGAGGAATACGCCGGGTTGGCTGGAATGTTGATCAGCACATTGCATTTTTCGACTATTTCGTTGGGCAAACCGAAGCGTTCGTTGCCGAATATCAGCGCAGCATTCAGGCTGCCGTCCACCGCCAACTGGCCAGCCAGATTGCGCGGCGACACGATGGGCGGTGAAAATTCGCGCAATCTGGCACTGACGGCCGCGGCAAAATTACACCCTTCCAGTGCAGCTTCAATTGAGCTGACTTCGCGTGCGGCGGCAAGAATGTCCTGCGCCCCGCTGGCGAAAGCAATCGCTTCGTCCTGCTGTGTCATGTTTGCAAAGCGTGGATTAACCAGTACCAAGTCCGAAAAACCCATGGTTTTCATCGCGCGCGCAACCGATCCGATGTTGCCGGAACGGCTGGTCTCGACCAGGATAAAACGCAGGCGTTTAAAAAGAGACATGTTGGTTTGCTGCAGGTTCATTTAAAATAGCGTCATCGCGCGGTAAAAACTGGGAAATCAGGAGTCTTGTACAGACCTTCTGGCCACAAATATACCGCATCGCTCTTTAATTCATGTTGTGCAGTTCTGTTTGCGGCGCCGTTGCTTGCCAAACAGTGCCGCCATTTTAACGGAACCACTATGCATCCCATGCTCAATACGGCGGTCAAGGCCGCCCGCCGCGGCGCGGCCATCATCAATCGCGCCTCATTCGACCTCGACCGCGTCACGGTCACCGAAAAAAAACATAACGACTTCGTCACAGACGTCGATCAGGCCGCCGAACAGGCAATCATCGAAATCCTGCTGAATGCCTACCCCAGCCACGCGGTTCTGGCCGAAGAATCCGGCGCTTCAGCCAACCTGCACGACGAAAATGAAAACGTCTGGATCATCGATCCGCTCGACGGCACCACAAACTTCATCCACGGTTATCCGCAATACTGCGTATCGATTGCGCTACAGCAGCGCGGCGTCATCACGCAAGCGGTGGTCTATGACCCGAGCCGCAACGACTTATTCACGGCCAGCAAGGGCGCCGGCGCCCACCTGAATGAAAAGCGCATTCGGGTCACCAAACGCGACAAACTCGGTGACGCTTTGCTTGGCACCAGCCTGACCCGTGCCAACGCCGCCAACATGGAAGAATTCCTCAAGATGTATAGCCTAATGTTGGAAAAGTCCCACGGCGTGCGTCAGGGCGGCTCGGCCGCGCTGGATCTGGCGTATCTGGCATGCGGCTATCTGGACGGTTACTTCATCAAGGGTTTGCAGCCCTGGGATATCGCAGCCGGATCGCTGCTGGTGACTGAGGCCGGTGGCATCATGGGCGATTTTTCAGGTGAATCCGACTACCTGAACCATGGCAACATAATTGCCGGCAACCCCAAGGTATTCGTGCAAATGCTGGCATCACTGAAGCCATTCGCGGGCAAATGAATTTTGCCCGCGCAAAAAAGCCATCGGCCTGATGGGCGATGGCTTTTTTTGCTTTGCGCACCTGAGCGTTAAAACCCCTCTGTGCCGCAGCTACTGCTATACTGCGGCACGCGACACTTTACCAGTCCCCTTGTCGCTGTCTATTACGACATTTTTCCGCATACCGATCTGTTTGCCTGCGACTGGCGCCTTGAATGGTGACAGGCCGATCTTTTTAAAATAATCCATGCTATTTACTGAACTCGGCCTTTCCGATGCAATTCTCCGTGCTGTAACCGAACAAGGCTACACCACTCCGACTCCAATTCAGGCGCAAGCCATCCCTGCCGTACTCGCGGGCGGCGATCTGTTGGCCGGCGCCCAGACCGGCACCGGCAAAACGGCCGGCTTTACCCTGCCGATTCTGCACCGTCTCTCTACCGCGACAAAAAATCCGAATGTGCAAGGCACGCCGATCCGCACCCTGATCCTGACTCCGACGCGCGAACTGGCGGCGCAGGTCGAAGAGAGCGTGCGCCAATACGGCAAATACCTGAAGCTAACCTCCACCGTGATCTTCGGCGGCGTCGGCATCAACCCACAAATCAAGCTGCTCAAGCACGGCGTCGATATTTTGGTCGCCACCCCGGGCCGCTTGCTCGATCACATGCAGCAAGGCACGGTCAACCTGAGTCACGTTGAGATCCTGGTGCTGGACGAAGCCGACCGCATGCTTGACATGGGCTTCATCAAGGACATCAAGCGGGTCCTGGCAGCTTTACCGAAAAAACGCCAGAATCTGCTGTTTTCCGCCACCTTCTCCGATGAGATCAAGACGCTGGCCGACGGCTTACTAAACGCACCAGCCATGATCGAAGTGGCGCGCCGCAATTCAACCGTCGAAATCATTGCGCAAAAAGTGCATCCAGTCGATCGCGACAAGAAGCATCCGATGCTGACCTACTTGATCAAGACTCATCAATGGTCACAAGTGCTGGTATTTACCCGCACCAAGCATGGCGCCAACAAACTGGTCGAGCAACTGGAAAAAGATGCCATCAGCGCGATGGCGATCCACGGCAACAAGAGCCAGTCGGCCCGCACCAAGGCACTGGCGGAATTCAAGGATGGCAATCTGCAAGTGTTGGTCGCAACGGATATCGCCGCGCGCGGTATCGACATCGATCAGTTGCCGCATGTAGTGAATTACGACTTGCCCAATGTAGCCGAAGATTACGTGCACCGGATTGGCCGCACCGGCCGTGCCGGCGCCACCGGCGAAGCGGTTTCGCTGGTCTGTGTCGATGAATTCAGCTTGCTCAAAGACATCGAAAAACTGATCAAGCGCGAATTGCCGCGCGAAATCATCGACGGCTTCGAGCCTGATCCGCATGCCAAGGCGCAACCGATTCAGTTGCGTAGCGCTGGCGGTGGTGGCAGAAATCAGCAGCCACGCGCAGGCGGTGCTGGAAAACCACGCAGTGGAACACCTGGCAAACCGCGCTCCGGCCCGGCGGCAGCCAATGGAAATGTTGCAGTGCGCTCATCGGCGCAACACCGCTCGGGCGGGCGCGGCCGCTAAGTCGGATGTGACGTAGATGAGCGATGCTTGCTCATCAAAAAAAATCACTGGCAAACATACGTTTGCCAGTGATTTTTTTACGCCATCAATACTTATTAATGCGTGAAGGTAAAGTGTCCCTGATGGACACTAATCCTGATTACATCCTTCGGACCAAACTGCCCCTGCAATATCAGCTTCGAGAGCGGATTCTCGATTTCGTGCTGGATTGCGCGCTTCAGAGGCCGTGCGCCATACACCGGATCGAAGCCCGCCTCAGCAATTTTCTGCAGTGCCTCATCAGAAATCTCGAGCTCCATTTCGATGCTCGCCAGACGTTGCTCAAGGATTTTCAGCTGGATTTTGGCGATGGCGCCGATATTCTTCTCATCGAGCGCATGGAACACCACGATTTCATCGATGCGATTGATGAACTCAGGACGGAAATGCGACCGCACTTCAGCCATCACCTCCATTTTCACCAAAGCCGGATCGCTGCCTTCCATCGCCTGGATTTTGTGTGAACCAAGGTTGGAAGTCATCACGATTACCGTATTCTTGAAGTCCACGGTGCGCCCCTGTCCATCCGTCATGCGGCCATCGTCGAGCACCTGCAATAGCACATTGAACACGTCGTGATGCGCTTTCTCGACTTCATCGAGCAGAATCACGCTATACGGCTTGCGCCGCACCGCCTCCGTCAGATAACCGCCTTCGTCGTAACCGACATATCCCGGCGGCGCACCGATCAGGCGCGCAACCGAGTGTTTCTCCATGAATTCGCTCATGTCGATCCGAATCATCGATTCCTCGGTATCGAACAGAAACGTAGCCAACGCCTTGCACAACTCGGTCTTGCCGACGCCGGTCGGGCCGAGGAACATGAACGAACCATAGGGGCGATTCGGGTCGCCCAGTCCGGCGCGCGAACGCCGGATCGCATCCGACACTGCGACGATAGCCTCATGCTGCCCCACTACGCGCTGATGCAAAGCATCCTCCATGTGCAGCAGTTTTTCGCGTTCACCCTGCATCATTTTCGAAACCGGAATGCCGGTCGCGCGCGACACCACTTCGGCAATTTCCTCTGCCCCGACCTGGGTGCGCAACAATTTCGGCTTGTTTGCCAACTTGTCGACTTGCGCATCCTGCTGCGCCTGAGTTTCCAGTGCTTTTTCAAGCTCCAGCAATTTTCCGTATTTCAGTTCCGAGACTTTCTGCCAGTCGCTCTGACGAGTCGCTTCCTCCATCTGCAGGCGGATTCTCTCGATCTCCTCCTTGATATGGGTACTCCCCTGTACACTGGCTTTTTCCGCCTTCAATATCTCTTCAAAATCAGCATACTCCCGTTCAAGTTTGAGAATTTCATCCTGGATCAGGCCCAGCCGCTTGAGCGATGCCTCGTCTTTTTCCTTCTTCACCGCTTCGCGCTCGATTTTCAACTGGATAATCCGGCGGTCAAGCCTATCCATTACTTCAGGCTTGGAATCGCCCTCGATCTTGATCTTCGAAGCGGCCTCGTCGATCAGGTCAATTGCCTTGTCTGGCAGGAAGCGATCGGTGATGTAACGATGCGATAACTCGGCTGCGGCAACGATGGCCGGGTCGGTAATCTCGACACCGTGATGCACTTCGTAGCGTCCTTTCAGTCCGCGCAAGATGGCAATAGTCGCTTCCACACTCGGCTCATCCACCAAAACCTTCTGGAAACGCCGCTCCAGCGCTGCATCTTTTTCCACATACTTGCGGTATTCGTCCAGCGTGGTGGCACCGACACAATGCAATTCCCCGCGCGCCAGCGCGGGCTTCAGCATATTGCCGGCATCCATTGCACCTTCGGCCTTGCCGGCACCGACCATGGTATGCAGTTCGTCAATGAACACGATGGTCTGACCTTCGTCCTGCGCCAACTCCTTGAGTACAGACTTCAAACGCTCCTCAAACTCACCACGGTATTTCGCCCCGGCGACCAGGGCGGCCATATCGAGTGAAAGCACGCGTTTGTTCTTCAGACTATCTGGTACTTCGCCATTCACGATGCGCTGCGCCAAGCCTTCCACTATGGCCGTCTTGCCCACACCCGGCTCGCCGATCAAGACCGGATTGTTCTTGGTGCGACGCTGCAGCACTTGGATCGCGCGACGGATTTCGTCATCGCGCCCGATCACCGGATCCAGCTTGCCCAATTTGGCACGCTCGGTCAGGTCCAGCGTGTATTTTTTGAGTGCCTCGCGCTGTCCTTCAGCTTCCTGCGAATTCACGCTGGCACCACCGCGCACCGCCATGATTGCAGCTTCCAGCGCCTTGCGTGTTAAACCGTTTTCACGCGACAGCTTGCCGGCATCCGACTTGTCATCGGCCATTGCCAGCAGCACCATTTCACTAGCGATGAACTGATCGCCGCGTTTTTGCGCTTCCTTATCGGCCAGGTTCAGCAAAGAACCGAGCTCACGCCCAACCTGTATTTCACCGCCGGTGCCGCTGACTTTTGCCAAACGATCGAGTGACCCTTTCAGGGCTGCGGACAGGCCACCGATATTTACGCCGGCCCGCTGCAACAGCGACCGCGCGCTGCCATCGTCCTGATTTAATAGAGCAGTGAGAAGATGCACCGGTTCAAGATATTGGTTATCGTTACCCACAGCCAAACTTTGAGCGTCAGCAAGCGCTTCCTGCAATTTTGTCGTCAATTTATCAGCACGCATATTTACTCCAATCCTGTCCATGTAAATTAAAAATGAGGCTAAAAAATGCGTTTTCAAGCGCGGTTACAGTGGCTCGTTTCTTTGTCAGCTGTAATGATAATGCGCTGCCATCTGTCAGGTATTGTTACAGGACAAGACGCTTGAACTATTGAAGGCTAGCTGAATGTAGCTATTATCTGGACGAAAAAAAACCCCGGCATGCCGTAATGCTGTTCAGTTAAGCGCTGAGCGGCATTTTTTTTGAAAATTGTTGTTGTAAACATGTTGGCAAGATGTTAACGTCTCGGCTGCATGCTAACCGACGCCCTGAAACTCATCCTTGAAACTGAAGAACCGCCCGACT
>JAUYNR010000080.1 GCA_030698225.1 Oxalobacteraceae bacterium
AGTCGGGCGGTTCTTCAGTTTCAAGGATGAGTTTCAGGGCGTCGGTTAGCATGCAGCCGAGACGTTAACATCTTGCCAACATGTTTACAACAACAATTTTCAAAAAAAATGCCGCTCAGCGCTTAACTGAACAGCATTACGACCGATGGCCGTTTTCCATCGGCAACATCACCGAAATTCAACGCAGGTTTGTGCTAAATTTTCTGCTTTCGACAGAAATTGAACTCATGTCAAACCGGATGAGATCGTCGTCACCCCAAAATGCCGAAAAATGGAGTTATTCGAGGTCGCCTTAACGCGACACAACCTGAATTTCTGCGGCAGCAGCTGAAAAATCCAAGTATTTCTATGCGTTTGGCATAAACCCGATTTGTTACAAAAATACGTTTTTTGCGTAAGTCCTATACATAATCGTGCCGGATCAATAGTGATAATCATACTATTATTGAAACTTTCCTTGATATAGACCGACGCCTTTGCAACAATGATAAAACATGAATGAGAACATTCGACGAAGGCATCATCTAATGAATTGCGGAACATGAAGAGGATGCGATAAGGAACGCGAACAGAATAGGTAGCAAGGCATAATAATTACAACCTGCCTTTTAAAGCTTGGATGGAGCCGATGCAGTACCTGCAACCCGCCGCCGTTATCGGCCTGTTTGCGCTGCTTGTTTTAGCCGCGCTGGTTGGGTTGTTGTGGCTGTCACGCTGGTTAGGGGGCTACCGCCCGCAATGGGACAAGGAACAACCCTTTGAGTGCGGCATCCCGCCCACCGGCGATGCGCGCGCGCAGTTTCCTGTGCGTTTCTATGTGGTCGCCGTCTCCTTCTTAATTTTCGACATTGAAGCGGCCTTCCTGTTGGCGTGGGCGGTGGCCTATTGGGAGCTGGGTGTGCAGGGAGTGGTTGGGGCCAGCGTGTTCATCCTGATCCTGTTGCTTGGCTTGATTTACGAGTGGCGCAAAGGAGGTCTGTCATGGAGTCCGGACAGAACAGGCAGGGACCTCTGACGGGGGTTTTCGGCAGACTGGAAGAGGCGGTGTCCTGGGGTCGCAAGTATTCGCTGTGGCCGTACAATTTCGGCCTGTCATGCTGCTTTGTCGAGATGATGACGGCGTTCACGCCGCGCCACGACATCGCCCGCTTCGGCGCCGAGGTGATGCGTGGCTCGCCACGCCAGGCGGACCTGTTGATCATTTCGGGTACCGTGTTCGTCAAAATGGCGCCGATGATCGTGCGTCTCTATCACCAGATGCTCGAACCCAAGTGGGTCATCTCCATGGGCTCCTGCGCCAATTCCGGCGGCATGTACGATATCTACAGCGTGGTGCAGGGCGTGGATCAGATCCTGCCGGTGGATATCTACGTGCCCGGCTGTCCGCCACGGCCCGAGGCGCTGTTGCAGGGACTGGTGATGCTGCAAGAATTGGTCGGCAGCGAACGCCGGCCACTCGGCCTGAGAGTGGAGCCTGAGAGTGGAAGGATACCGGGTGTCAAATAGCGATACACAGCTGCTGCAACTCACTGCTCAATTGCAGGCGCGCTTCAATGCCGTTTCCGGTGAGCTACCCTACGACAAAATCGTGACCCTGTCGGTCCCGGCTGAACGACTCACCGAAACCCTGGCCTTCCTCAAACATGAGGCCGAGCCCCGCTTTGAGATGCTCTTCGATCTGTCCGCCATCGACGAGGCGGGACGGGGCGGCGGGCTGACGGTGTTCTACCAGCTGCTGTCTCTTTCCGGGAATACGGACCTGCGCCTCAAGGTGAGCCTGCCCGAAGAGGCCCCGGTCCTGCCCAGCGCCTGCGCCGTGTGGCCCGCTGCCAACTGGTATGAGCGCGAACTCTATGACATGTTCGGCATCCACGTGGACGGGCATCCCGATCTGCGCCGTATCCTGATGCCCGAATACTGGGAAGGCCACCCGTTGCGCAAGGCCCATCCCAATCGTGCCACCGAGATGCCGCCCTACCGCCTGCCGGAAGCGCGCTATCGCCAGATTCTGGAAAGCTACCGCGCCGAGGACTATAGCGAGCCGGGGGACGATGACGAGGAAATGGTCCTCAACATCGGCCCCACCCACCCCGGCACCCACGGTCTGCTGCGCCTGGTGGTGCGACTGGCAGGCGAAGAGATCCGCGATGTGCGCCCCGATATCGGCTTTCATCACCGCGGCGCGGAGAAGATGGCCGAACGTCACACCTACCACACTTACATTCCCTACACCGACCGCATCGATTATCTGGCCGGCGTGCAGAACGAACTGCCCTATGTGCTGGCGGTGGAACAGCTCGCCGGGATTACCGTGCCGCAGCGCGCCCAGGTGATCCGGGTGATGCTCTGCGAACTGTTCCGTGTCGCCAGTCACCTGGTGTGGCTGGCCAGCTATGCGCACGACTTGGGGGCGCTGGCTCCACCCTTCTATGCCTTCCGTGAACGCGAATACCTGTTCGATGTGATAGAGCTGATCACCGGCGGGCGCATGCACCCGGCCTTTTTCCGCATCGGCGGCGTGGCCCTGGATCTGCCCGAGGGCTGGCGCGAGGCGCTGCAAGGTTTCCTGAAACGCATGCCTGCCGTCATCGACGAGTGTGAGGCGCTGCTCACCCGCAACCCGATCTTCCGCGCCCGCACCCGTGGCATCGGTGTGCTGACCACGGCACAGGCGATCGACTGGGGTGTGAGCGGGCCCAATCTGCGGGCCTGCGGTCTGGACTGGGATCTGCGCAAACGACGGCCCTACAGCGGTTACGAACACTACGACTTCGAGGTACCCACCGCCGCCGAGGGCGATGCGCTGGCCCGCGCCGAGGTGCGCCTGGAAGAGATCCGCCAGAGCCTGCGCATCGTCGAGCAGGCCATGCAAAACATGCCGGACGGCACTATCCTCTGCGCAGATGCGCGCTATGCCTTTCCGCGCAAGGAAGCGGCGCTGCAAGACATCGAGACTCTGATCCATCATTTCATCAGTGTCGGCCGGGGCATGAGTTTTCCGCCCGGGGAAAGCCTGTTTATTACTGAGGCGCCCAAGGGGATGAACGGCTACTTTGTCGTCAGCGACGGTTCGGAACGGCCGTACCGCTTGCGGATACGCACCCCCTCCTTCCCCCATGTACAGACCATCCCATTACTTGCCCGCAGCCACCTCTTGGCAGACTTGATTGCCATCCTCGGCTCCATCGACTACGTCCTTGCGGATCTGGATCGTTAACATGAAACTCGCGCAGCGATCCGTTCGCCCCCTCGCCCGCTTGCGGGAGAGAGTTGGGGAGAGGGAAACGGGCATGGCGAGTGTCATTATCAGGGGTGGCATTTTCGCCATGCCCGTTAGGGGGAATGGCTGACATGAGCAAGCTACAAGAACTGGAAAGACATCTGGCGCAACTGCCATCCGCTCACCCCGGGCGCCGCGCGGCGGTGGTGTCTGCGATGCAGGCCTTGCAGGCCGAACGCGGCTACCTCGACGATGCCGCAGTAGCAGAGGTGGCGCGTCTCACCGGCCTGTCGACTACCGAGGTCGAGGAGTTGGCCACCTTTTATAGCCTGATCTATCGCCGCCCGGTAGGCCGGCACGTGCTGCTGATTTGCGACAGTCTCTGTTGCGCCATGAACGGAGGCGAACAATTATTGACGACGGCGGAACAGATGAGCGGCGCCCCGTTGGGGGAGATCAGCCCCGATGGAGCCGTCAGTATATTGCCCAGCATCTGTCTGGGGCTGTGCGACCGGGCACCCGCGGCGCTGGTTGACGGCGAGGCGCTGGGGCCGTTGGACGAGTCCGCTCTGGCAGCATTGCTGCGGCGCCTGCGCGGGGAGGACTAAGAGCATGGAAGCAGTACTGACCCAGCACCTTGATCCCGCCGCCCCGCTAGGCCTGGAGGCCTACCGTGCCGTCGGCGGCTACCGCAGCCTGGCTGCGGCCTTCGATCTCAAGTCCGAGGCAATTATCAAAACGGTGGAGGCTGCCAATCTGCGCGGCCGCGGCGGGGCCGGCTTTCCCTGCGGCCTGAAGTGGCGCCTGCGGGGTGTGGACGCGGCGAAACCCCGCTATCTGGTCTGCAACCTGGACGAATCGGAGCCCGGTACCTTCAAGGATCGCCACCTGCTTTATGGCGGCCCCCACCAGATCATCGAGGCGGTCATCGTCGCCGCCTATGCGCTGCAGGCCGAACGTGCCTTCATCTTTGTCCGTGGCGAGTACGCCAAGGGTGGCAATGGGTTGAAACGGGCACTCAAGGAGGCCGAGGCGGCGGGACTGGTGGGGGCCAATATCGGCGGCAGCGGTTTCGATCTGCAGATCGACGTGCACCTCAGTGCGGGACGTTACATCTGCGGCGAAGAGACAGCGCAGATCAATGCCATCGAAGGACGGAGGCCCAACCCCCGTCCCAAGCTACCGCGGGCCAGCGTCAAGGGACTGTGGGGCCAACCCACCACCACCAATGACGTCGAGACCCTGGTCAATGTGCCGCATATCCTGCTCAACGGCGCGGACTGGTTCCGTGACCTCGGAGTCAATGGCGGTTGCGGACCCAAGCTATTCGGTGTCAGCGGCAAGGTGCAACATCCCGGCCTGTTCGAACTGCCCACCGGTACCACGGCGCGGGAATTGATCTTCGACCATGCCGGCGGCCTTGCAGAAGGACGATCCCTGCTCGGTTTCCTGCCCGGCGGGGCCTCGACATCCTTCCTGCTTCCCGAACACCTCGATGTGCCGATGGACTTCGATCCCGTCGCCAAGGCAGGATCGCGCTTGGGCACCGGCGGCATCATCGTGCTGGACGACACCACCTGCCCGGTAGCGGTAACCCTGAACCTGATGCGCTTCTTCGCCCGCGAGTCCTGCGGCTTCTGCACCCCCTGCCGCGATGGCCTGCCTTATCTGGCGCAGATTCTGGCGGCTATCGCTGCCGGTGAGGGCCAGGCGCAGGACCTCGCGCTGCTGGAGGAGCTGTGCGAGAAGATCGCCCCGCAATCCTTTTGCGCCTTCGCCCCCGGTGCAGTGATGCCACTCACCAGCAGCCTGCAATGCTTTCGCGAACACTACGCACAACATATTGCGACCGGCCGCTGCCCGTTCAGCAAAGCCAATGAGGGGGGGGCTTAACCATGGGGACGATCCGTATCGATGGCCGCGACATCCCTTTCGAAGAGGGCGACAACGTACTCAAGGCCGCGCTGGCGGCGGGCGTGAAGATCCCCTATTTCTGTTACCACCACGCGCTGGGTAGCCTCGGCGCCTGCCGCTTGTGCGCCGTGGAGATCACGCCCAAGGACACGGACAAAGGGCCGCAGGTGGTGATGGCCTGTCTCGAACCTGCCAAAGATGGATTGCAGGTCAGTGTGTCTGCGGGGGCGGCGTGCCGTGCGCGGGAGGGGGTGATCGAATTGCTGATGACCAATCATCCACATGACTGTCCGGTGTGCGACGAGGGCGGGGAGTGCCATCTCCAGGAGATGACCGTTGCCTGCGGCCCACCCTATCGCCGCTATCGTGGACGCAAGCGCACCTTCCCCAATCAGTATCTGGGGCCCTTGGTACATCACGAGATGAACCGCTGCATCACCTGCTATCGCTGCACCGGCTTTTACCGAGACTATGCACTGGGTGACGACCTCGGGGCGATGCGCCTGCGCAACGAGGTCTATTTTGGCCGCTTCCAGGATGGCCCCCTGGCCAGCCCCTTCGCCGGCAACCTGGTTGAGGTCTGTCCTACCGGCGTCTTTACCGATGCCGTATTCCGGCAACGTTTCACGCGGGTCTGGGACTTGAAGACGGCGCCTTCCATCTGCCCGCATTGCAGCGTCGGCTGCAATACCCTGCCCGGTGCACGGGATGGCACCCTGCGGCGGGTGCGCAATCGCCATCATCCCGAGATCAACCGCTGGTTCCTTTGTGACCGCGGCCGTTACGGCCACCAATACAGCGAGCACGCCGCCCGACCGCTGTTGCCCCGCGTTGCGGGCGAGTCTGTCAGCTACCGCAACGCCATCACCGCCGCAGTAGAACAGATTAAATCGGCCGGAGAGAGATTGGGCGGCCTAGGCTCGGCGCGGGAAGACCTGGAAGGCAATGCTCTGTTGCAGACCCTGATAGGCAGGCTTAACGGGGCCTTCGCTGCCTTTATCGATCCTATGCTCGAATCGGCAATGGCCGCCGCCATCGCCCACCGCCAGGGCACAGTCGGGGGTTCTTCCCTGGCCGAACTGGAACAGGCCGACGCGGCGCTGATCGTCGGCGACCTCACCGCTCATGCGCCCATGATGGACCTGGCCCTGCGCCAAGCCTACCGGCGCGGTGCCCCGCTTGCCGTGCTGCACAGCGTCCCCGCCCCGCTGGCGCGTTTCGCGGTCACGGCGCTGACAGTGTCGCCGCGCGAGATGGGCGCTCGCCTGTCGCGCCTGAGCGAACTGGTGGCAAACCCCTCGGCCGTCAGCTCGACCCAGGAGGCCGCGCTGGCTGATATCGCGGCGCGCTTGACAGCGGCCCGGCGACCGCTGCTGGCGGGCGTGGTCGAGACCCTTGCCGCGCCGGAGATTGCAGCCCTGGCTCAACTGGCCACGGCGCTGGGCCCAAGCGCCAGACTCGTCTATGCCCTGCCTGGACCCAACGCCTATGGGGCTGCGTTGCTTGCCCCGGCAGGCAGCACCACCGCAATTCTGGAGGCGGTCGAGGCGGGCCGTATCCGAACCCTCATCGTGGCCAGCAATGATCCACTCGGCGATGCCCGTCTGGGGCCTCGCTGGCGCGCGGCCTGCCAACGCCTCGACACCCTCATCGTCCTCGATTGCATCGCTACCGCCACCGCCCAGGCGGCGGATATCCTGATCCCGGTGGCAGCGTGGGCGGAGCGTGGCGGTACCTTCGTCAATTACGAAGGCCGCGCCCAAGGCTTCGCCCCTGTCTTCCAACGCCCTGAACCGCTGCCTGCTACAGGGGGGGTGATCACAGACCTGGCACATGCCCTCGACCTCGCCCTACCGGATGTTACGGCAGCGCTTAGTGACGCCTTCCCCGGCTACCAGGCACCCGCCCCTGGCGCACCCGGATCGCCTCTACCTGTGTCTGCGCTGCCCGCGCATATCGATGCGGCCACCCGCCCGGATCGCGGACGCTATCACGGACCCTGGCAGGCAGCGCTGACGACCTGGTACGGCGAAGATCCCCTCGCCAGCTTCGCCCCGGCCTTGATGGAGCTGGCCCCGGCACCCGCCGCCCGCATCGCCCCGGCGGCAGCTTGTAACGCGGGCATCGGGGACGGGACGCGGGTTATGCTGCGGGGACCGGCCGGAGCCTTGGCACTGTCCGTGCGGCTTGATAGCGGCGTGGCCATGGACACGATTGCACTCTCGCGCGCGACGCTTGTTCAATTAGGCGCCGGTCACGGCGACCCGCTCGACCTAGAGCAGATATTATGACCTTCGCTCAGTGGATGCTTACCCTTGCTATCCTGGTGCTGGTGTTGCTGGGGCTGGTGCTCGTTGTGGCCCTCATGGTCTATGGTGAACGCCGCTTCCTCGCCCTGCTACAAGACCGGCTTGGTCCCAACCGCGCCGGTCCCTTCGGCCTGCTGCAACCCGTTGCCGACATCCTCAAGCTGTTGACCAAAGAAGACTTTGTGCCCCCCTTTGCCGATCGCAAGGTCTATACCATCGCCCCGGTCATCGTCCCGCTGACGGTACTGCTCAGCTTTGCCGTGGTACCGGTGAGCAAGAATTGGTGGCTGGCCGATCTCAACATCGCGCTGCTCTATGTACTGGCCCTCTCCTCGTTGCGGGTCTACGGCATCATGCTCGGCGGCTGGGCCTCTAACAGCAAGTATCCGGTGCTCGGTGGCCTGCGCGCCGCCGCGCAAATGGTCAGTTATGAACTACCGATGGGACTCGCTTTGGTGGGCGTGGTGATGTTGAGCGGCTCCTTCAGTCTAGTGGACATCGTCGCCGCGCAGGAGTTGCCCTATATATTGATACAACCCCTGGGGTTCATTATCTTTCTGGTATGCGGGATCGCCGAGACCAACCGTCTGCCCTTCGATCTCCCGGAGGCGGAAAACGAGCTGGCCTCCGGTTACAACACCGAATACGGCGGCATCAGATTCGCCTTCTTCTATCTGGGCGAATATATGGGCGTTCTGCTTATCGCAGCGCTGGTGACGGTATTGTTTCTGGGCGGCTGGAACGGGCCCTGGCTGCCCGGCGTCGTCTGGTTTGCGGTGAAGACCCTGGCGCTGATATTTCTATTCTATTGGCTGCGTACCAGCCTGCCACGGCTGCGCTACGACCAATTGATGGATTGCGGCTGGAAACTGCTGCTGCCGGCCGCGTTAATTAACCTGCTGATCACCGCCGTGCTGGGGTTGTTCTGGATGAAGGATTGAGCATGGTTGCATCACCTCACTTCAGCAGGCGGGCGGGGGCGAAGGAAATCTTATGGGCGAGAAAGGCGAAGCTGATTGACACCTACCATGGACAACAAAACACATGAATAAAAAATCCCCAGCCATGTTCATCAGGCTGTGGCATTCGCTGTGGGCGACCCTGCACCATGCTTGGGCGAGGCGGGAGACGGTATCCTATCCGGAGGTCAAGCGGACCCTGCCGGCGCGCTGGCGCGGACGCATCGTGCTCACCCGGGATCCTGATGGCGAGGAACGCTGCGTGGCCTGTTACTTGTGCTCGGCGGTGTGCCCGGTGGATTGCATCAGCCTGCAGGCCCGGCAACGGGACGACGGCCGGCGTTATCCGGAAACTTTTCGCATCGACTTCAGCCGCTGCATCTTCTGCGGCTTTTGTGAGGAGGCCTGTCCGACGCTGGCGATCCAGCTGACCCCGGACTTCGAGATGTGCGAGCGGCGTCACGAAAGCCTGGTGTACGACAAGGACCAACTGCTGATCAATGGCCAGGGCAAATACCCCGGCTACAATTTTTACCGCCATGCCGGTGTCGCGGTACCCGGCAAGGCCATCGGCGAGGGTGGCAACGATGTGCCACCCGTGGATCGTGATACCAATCTGCCATAGCGGACGGAAGCAGCTTGTCGTAGAGATGATGCATTGTTTTCAATGCAAAGATCAAGGATGTAGACAACAACGAGAATAACCTACAGACCAACAACACGGACAGCCCATGTATGACGTCATTTTTTACCTCACTGCCGCCATTGCGGTGATTGCGGCAGCTGCGATTCTGGTGCTGCGTCATCCGGTCCACGCCGCCCTCTATCTTATCGTCTCGCTGCTGGCGCTGGCGCTGTTGTTCTTCCTGCTCGGTGCACCGCTGGTGGCGGCGCTCCAGGTCATGCTTTACGCCGGGGCGATCATGGTGTTGTTCCTGTTCCTCATGATGGTGATGAACCTGCGCCCCGAACGGGGCCGGCCGCTGCCGCTGCCCGCAGGTTGGCAGGGTCCGGCATTATTGGCGCTGCTACTCTGGCTGGAGATTTTTCTGTTGTTCAGCGGATTGCCATTGGAAAGTGCAGGCAGTGCGATGGTCATCGGACCCAAGGCGGTGGGGGCTGCCTTGTTCGGCCCCTACCTGGTGGTGGTTGAGGCCGCCGCCGTCCTGTTGCTGGCCTCACTGGTGGCCTCCCTTTATCTCAGCCGCAGGGGAGGGAAGTGATCCCGCTCACCCATAGCCTGGTCATCGCCGCCCTGCTGTTCACGCTGGGACTGGCGGTGGTGTTATTGCGGCGCGAGCTGCTGTTCGTGCTGATGGGGCTGGAGGTCATGTTCAACGGCGTCGCCTTGACGGCGGTGGCGGCGGGCCAGCACTGGGGCAATGCCGATGGCCAGGTACTGACCATCTTGCTAATGGCGGTGACCGCCGCTGAACTGGTGGTGGCACTGATCCTGGTGTGGCTGGCCTTTCAACTCTTCAGGGCGGTGCGTGTGGAAGATCTCGCCCGGCTCAGGGATGATGTTGGCGGGGGGGCGCCATGAGCCAGTGGCTATGGTTGATTCCTGGAGCACCGTTGCTGGGCGCGCTGACCATCGCGTTGCTGGGTGGCCGGATACGCCGGGAACGCTTTGCCATACTGGCCAGTTGTGCCGCGGCCGGGGCCTTTCTGATAGTTCTCCTGGCGTGGCTGGACGGGGCCGCCCACCATCCATTGCAGCAAACCCTCTACACCTGGGTGGCGGTGGGCGACTGGCGACCGACGATCGGGTTTACCCTCGATCGCCTTGCCCTGGTGATGGTGAGCGTGGTCAGCGGCGTGGGGCTGTTGGTCCACATCTACTCGGTGGACTTCATGGCCGAAGAGACTGATCAGCGCCGTTATTATTTTTTTCTTAACCTGTTTCTGGCCGGCATGCTGATCCTGGTGCTGGCCGACAATCTGGTATTTTTATATCTGGGCTGGGAACTGGTCGGGCTGTGCTCCTTTGCCCTGATCGGTTTCTGGTACCGGGATCCGGTGCGGGCCGCCGCCGGGCGCAAGGCCTTTACTGTCACCCGGGTCGGTGACATGGCGCTGGCGATCGGCATATTCCTGCTGTTCAGCCAGTTCCATGAACTTTCATTGTCCGCCCTGTTCACCGCCGCCACCGCCCAGTGGGAGCAGGGCTCGACGCTGGCCACCCTGACCGCCCTGCTAATTCTAGGTGGTGCTGTGGGCAAGTCGGCGCAATTGCCGTTACAGGTGTGGTTGCCGGATGCCATGGCCGGACCCAGTCCGGTCTCTGCCCTGATCCACGCCGCCACCATGGTCACGGCCGGGGTCTATTTGATCGCCCGCACCCACCCCCTGTTCGAATTGGCGCCTCAAATCCAGTGGCTGGTGGCGGCCATCGGCGCGCTGACTATCGTCTATGGGGCCAGCGCCGCTCTGGCGCAATCCGACCTCAAACGGGTGCTGGCCTACTCCACTATCAGCCAGATCGGCTATATGTTCCTGGCCCTGGGCTGCGGGGCCTACACCCTCGCGCTGTTCCACCTCACCACCCATGCCTTCTTCAAGGCCTTGCTGTTTCTGTCTGCAGGTGCGGTGATCCGCGCCAGCGGGGATGAACATGACATCCACCGCCTGGGCAAACTCGGAGGCCATCCGGCCCTGGCCCGTTCGACCTTCCTCATCGGCGCCGCGTCGTTGGCCGCACTGCCAGTCGTCACCGCCGGCTTTTACAGCAAAGACGCCATCCTCACCGCCGCCTGGGCGGCGCCGGCGGGACCGATGTTGTGGGCGTTCGCCGCCTTCGGCACCCTGCTTACCGCTGGCTATATCTTCCGCACCTATTTGTTGGTGTTCCATGGGACAGGATCCAGGGCATCGACCACATCACTGCCACGTTCCATGGTGGTTCCGTTGCGCATACTGGCCGTGCTTAGTCTCGTTGCCGGTTTCATCGAGTTACCGGAAGGCTGGCCCGGCCCACACCTCTGGAGTGCATGGCTGGAAGACGAACTTGGCTTGGCGATCCTCCCCCCGGCGGACGTTGTCCATGGCCTCCAAGTCATCGCAAGCCTGCTGCCGCTGGTGGGTATCGGATTGGCCGTTATCCTGCTGCGCCGCGAACGGGCAGGGCAGCCGCTACCCATGGAAAACTTCTTGCTGAGCGGCTGGGGCTTCGACGCCTTCTACCGTGCCACCCTGATACGCTCCTACCTCGCCCTGGCGCATGGACTAAAGCGCGTGGTGGACGGCATGCTCATTGATGGGGGGGTGGCGGCTCTTAGCCGCGGCTTTTGGGCGGTTGCCAACAGCTGCCGCAAGGGAGTGGAACTTGGCACTCTGGAACGCGGCATCACCGGTTTGGTGGCAGGGCTGCGCTTCGGACATATGCGACTAAGCGCCACCCAAAACGGTTTGCTGAGCCGCTATGCCTTGGTGGTCAGCACAGGGGCCTTGTTCCTATTGGGTTATTGGTTATGGTGAGAGTCATGCGATGTATTGGTTGAGCGTGTTGATTTTTCTGCCCCTGTTAGGCGTCCTCTGGATTGGACTGACAGGCCGAGGCAGGACAGCCTATTCGCGATGGGCCGCGCTGGTCTTCACGGGTGCCGAGCTGCTGTTCGTCCTGGGCCTGTGGTGGGGCGCAGCCCCCGGCGAGAGCGGTTACCTGTATATGCTGCGCGCTCCCTGGATTCCGTCCTTCGGTATTCAATTTTTGCTGGGCATGGACGGCATCAGCCTGCTGCTGGTGCTGTTGACTGCTCTGCTTGGGCCGGTGGCGGTGCTGGTCTCTTGGAATGCAGTGCAGCGCAACTGGCCAGCCTTCGCCTCCCTGCTGCTCGCCACCCAGGCGGGCATCATGGGGGTGTTCCTGGCGCTGGACCTGCTATTGTTCTATGTGTTCTGGGAACTGATGCTGGTCCCGATGTATTTCCTTATTGGGCTTTGGGGGCACCAACGCCGCCTCTACGCTGCCTTCAAGTTTTTCCTGTTCACGGTGACCGGATCGCTGTTGATGCTGGTGGCAATCCTGGGTTTGTACTTTACCCACAGCGAGCAGACCGGGATTTACACCTTCGACTACTTCGAACTGATCCACACCAGCCTGCCCGGCACCAGCGGGATGTGGCTGATGCTGGGGTTTTTCGTGGCCTTCGCCGTCAAGATCCCGCTGTTTCCCGTGCATAGCTGGCTGCCCGATGCCCACACCGAGGCTCCGACGGCGGGCAGCATCCTCCTCGCCGGCTTGTTACTGAAAACCGGCGCCTACGGGTTGATGCGGTTCTGCCTGCCGCTGTTTCCTGAGGCTTCTGCCGTGTTCGCCCCGGTGGGCATGACGTTGGGGGTGATCGGTATTCTGTATGGCGCCTTATTGGCCCTGGTGCAGGAGGATATGAAGCGTCTTATCGCCTATTCCTCTATCAGCCATCTCGGCTTCGTGGTGTTCGGCATCTATTCATGGAATCAGCTAGGCTTGAGCGGCGCCGTCATTCTGATGCTGGCCCATGGGGTGACGACAGGGGCGATGTTTGCCTTGGTCGGCATGTTGGAAGAACGCTCCGGCACCCGCTTGCTTGCTAACTTTGGGGGGCTGTTATCGCCGCTGCCGCGTCTGGGTGCCCTGCTGCTGGTCTTCACCCTATCCTCTATGGGAATGCCGGGGCTGGCCAACTTTACCGGCGAGTTCCTGATCCTTGCCGGCGTGTTCCAGGTCTCAGCGGGCTTGGCCGTGGCAGGTGCCATGGGCATCATTGCCGGGGTGATTTACCTGCTGTGGATGTACCAGCGCGTCATGCTTGGAGAGATGCGCAGCGAACAGATATGGATCGATCTTGACCGTCGCGAGGCGCTGGTGCTGGGGCTGTTGGCAATCGCCGTGTTGTGGCTGGGCCTGTACCCGACCACTTTCCTGGACCGTCTGCAAACCCCAGTGACCACCATCATTGAGTCGGGTGCAGCTGTGATGGCCGGAGCGGCGGATGCACTCCGCTGACCTGATTATCCTGATCCCTTTCATCTTGCTCACTTTAGGTGGCCTGACGATACTCATGCTGGGTGTCTGGCCACAGCGTGTTTCGATACGGATGTTAACGGCCGTCACGCTGACATTCCTGCTGCTAAGTGCTTCCGCTGCCTTATTCTGGGAGCTACCTGGCGAGGTGAGTGGCATGTTGGTGATCGACGGGATAAGCCGCCTGTTTACCGTGTTGTTCACACTCGGTGCCGCGGCTATTGTCTTACTCTCCTACGGCTACGCACCCACCCGAAACGAGGTCAGGGAGGAATATTTGTGTCTGCTCCTCTTTGCGACATTAGGGATGACCCTGCTCGTCTCCTCACGCCACCTGGTCAGTGCCTTTATCGGCCTGGAAATCCTGACCGTGCCGCTCTATGCCCTCATCGCCTGGCGACCGGCACGGGATGGCGCGGTCGAGGGTGGGGTGAAATATGCCGTGCTCGCTGGTTTTGCTGCCACATTTTTTCTCTATGGTATTGCGCTGGTCTACGCCAGTACGGGCACCCTCGACCTCGTGGCGCTTGGCACGCTCACCACGGACGGGCGCTTACTGCCGGTCGCCATGACCTTGATCCTGGTCGGGATAGGCTTCAAGTTGGCCCTGGTACCGTTTCACATGTGGGCGCCCGACATCTACCAGGCTGCCCCCACACCAGTCACGGCCCTGTTCGCCAGCATCGCCAAGGCCGCAGTATTGGTATTTCTGATCCGGCTTTTGTGCTTGCAGCTGCCACAAATATGGGAGGCCCTGCTGCCGTTATTGTGGGGACTTGCGCTCATTAGTATGGTGGCAGGCAACCTGCTGGCGTTGCGCCAACAGAATCTGAAAAGGTTACTTGCCTATTCCTCCATTGCCCATCTCGGTTATGTCCTGGTGGCGCTGGCAGCCGGTAATTCCCTTGGCCGCGATGCAGCCATTTATTATGCGGGCGCCTATGTGGTCATGAACTTGGGTGCATTCAGTGTAGTCGCCGCACTGGCCCATCCCGACCACGATCGCGGAGACATAGAGGAATATAGCGGTCTGGGGCGACGTTACCCGGTGCTGGGTCTCGCCATGGGGGTATGCCTATTGGCTCTCGCCGGCCTCCCACCGACAGCAGGGTTTATGGCCAAGCTACTCGCCTTTGGCGCAGCCGTAGAGGCCGGCAACATAATGCTGGCGGTCATAGCGGTGATCAACACGGCGCTCGCTTTTTTTTATTACTTGCGGATAATGATGGTATTTTATGGGCAGGAGGAAACAATCCGAGACATCACACAACCGACAAAAGGAACGTTGGCCGTCGTGATCATAGCCAGCGTTCTTGTTATCGGACTCGGCATTTTCCCGCAATGGTTACTCAGGGCAATCGCGCTATGAAGTCCTTGCCACCACTGTCCTGAAGAGCAGCCCACGTAGCCACCTTCTATGCTCCCCCAGTCTTCATACCCTCCCAGCACCGCGCAGAGTGTGATCATGACGATATCTTCCAGTTTGTGACGCTTGTTGCGCGTCTGGCGACGAGGATCGGGTAACTCTGCGAAGAATGGCTGGGATTCGGTAGCATCGGCATGTCTATCAAGAAAATATGCTGTTTACACCTTCTGCGAACAGTTTACAAGAACTTTGAAGCGCGATTGCCCTGAATGGCTACTGGAGATGTATTAAACGTAAAAGTGCCTTAAAATATCAATCAGGAGTTTGCCATTATTCAAATATTCAAAGCAACAAAATCAAGGAGATTTAGCGATGCCTAATCCTGAAGATGGTTCAACGCCCGAAGAACAAGAAAGAATGTTGCAAGAACAGATCCTGCGGGATCAACCTCAATACGCCACAGTTTCCTGTAAAGTCTGCCTGAAAGAAATCCCTAAATCTCTCGCCCATACCGAGGAGGCTGAGGGTTATATCCTTTATTTTTGCGGTCTGGACTGTTTCGATAAATGGGGGCATCAAAACAATACTAACAACACAAAGCGCAATGCCCCATGATGTAGAAGTTGTCTCGCAATAATTTGACCTGAGTTTGTCAAGTACCAGCCGAAGCATGGAGATTCTGATGATGTAGGACTTACGCAAAAAGCGTATTTTTGTAACAAGTCGGGTTTATTGACTGCTTAAAATTTCCTTCTTTCTGGCATCGTTTTAAAATGAGAACTGCTGCACGATTTGCCGGAGCGCTTTGGGGATTGGAAGAATGTGCATAAGCGGTTCAGCCGCACCTGAACCGATGCCGACCACGAATACGCGATGATCGACAGCACGGTTGTGCGCGCCCATCAGCATAGTGCGGACGCGTCTAAAAAAGACCGGGATGAGCCATTGGCCGCAGCAAAGGCTGCTTGAGCACCAAGATCCAAGTCACCGTCGATGCCTTGGGCAATCCAACCAGTTTGCAGTTGACCGCAGGGCAAGCGTGCGACTTGGAAGGGGCCGATCAACCGCTTCCCGCGCTCGCAGCCGATACCGTGATTGCGGACAAAGGATATTTGGATTAATTGACGACACGCCCTAGTCAGAACGACGTGCCGTCATTCCAGTCCCTTCGCTGCATTAATGGTTGTCAATGTTAGTTGCAGTCGGCTTCTTCCACTGACGGTCTTTTTGTTGTCGCTTAGAAATCTCATTCAAGAACTCTTTCGGCCCATATTTCAGAAACCTGTTGGCACAGTCAATGAAGCTACGCCTTCCGGTACGTATCAGATTCGAATACTGCTCGTACATTATGCACGCGGCATTTATAAACGTGTCCCGATCGTGCGCCAATTGGCCAAGTTTGATTATTAGTAAACTTTAGCTCCTTAAAAATTACCAAAAATCGATTTTCGCCCTTTCGATGCCGCCGACGGACCCTGCGGACCATCGCAAGGATTTTGATTCATCAAGAGCGCGAGCCCTGCGAGTGCGCCCTCTGTACTTCATTCGTAACCCATCTGTGCAACGACGAGCCCGCTGGTTGGCCTGTCTGAGCATGTCGACTTCGCCGCGCTGGCCGCAGGCATCGATACCGCGTTGCCACGCCCATCGCGCGCCAAAGGTGGCCGGCCACCGTATCCGACGGTTCTGATGATCAAGATACTGGTGTTGCAGCAGCTCTACAACCTGGCCGACGACGCGCTCGAATATCAACTGCTCGACCGCCGCAGCTTCCTGCAGTTTCTGGGACTGACCGACAGCAGCACGATTCCCGACGCGAAGACGATCTGGCTGTTTCGCGATCGGCTGGCACAGGCAGGATTGGGAACACAACTGTTTGACGCGGTGCAGCGACAACTGCTGGCGCAGGGTTATCAGGCACGTTGCGGCCAGATCATCGATGCCTCGCTGGTGCAGGCACCAGTGCAGCGCAACAAGCGCGAGGAAGCTGAGATCGTCAAACAGAGCATCATGCCAACGACGTGGACGGCCCACAAACGGGCGCAAAAGGATGTCGATGCCAAGTGGACCAAAAAACATGGCAAGAACCATTTCGGCTACAAGCTCCATGCGAGCGTCGACAAGCGTTACAAG
>JAUYNR010000081.1 GCA_030698225.1 Oxalobacteraceae bacterium
CTTCCTTCCTTTGCGCCGCTGTGGCAAAAATCTCGGTGGACCGTCTGATCAATTCCGATTTCTATTGTGTGATCTGGTTCACATGCACGTCATACTGTGTGCTCAGCTCGGCCAGCGCCTTCTCGCCCTTGATTGCCGCCAAGGCAACTTTCGCCTTGAATACCGCAGTGTGATTTCTTCTGGTACGTTTCATTTCTGCTCCTGATGCGCGCATTGCGCTCTTTCATTTGAAGCCGACTGTCTGAATTTCCCGAGCCACCTCTCTTCACTTCGTTCGCTGTGGTCAGCTACGGGAGGACTTGCACGTCTGAGATTGCGCCCATGCTGGGCGCACAAGTAAAAAACCATCAGTTGCCCGATGGTTTATTAAATCTGCACTCGACAGCAATTAAGCGCCACAAAAAATTCCGCTTATTTGCTCTCCCCCTTCCTTAACCAGGCAGAAAGCTGCTGAGGTCGCAAGCCATCATAGTCCTCAAAAGGCTGATGTATCCAGGGGTTTGTTTCAAGATAATCAAGATAAAAATCCGGTCGTATAGAAGAGCATGCCTTGCACCAGATTACCGCGGACTTTACTTCTGTAACAGACGGTAAATTTTGCTGGAGGTGGTGCTGAACCCGCTCTAGAGTAACACCCGAATCAACAAGATCATCAACAACCAAAACTTTGCCACTGAGAGCACCTTTTGCCATGGTGATATATTTTGCGATATCCAACTCGCCCCTCAGAGTTCCAGATTCCTCGCGATACGAACTAGTTGAAAGAATTGCCAGAGGGACATTGAAAATTCGGGAAAAAACATCCCCCGGTCTCAATCCTCCGCGCGCCAAGCAAAGCACTTGATCAAACTCCCAGCCTGATTCATGCACGATCTGCGCTAATTTTACAATAGAGCTATGATAATCTTCCCATGACACCCAAAGGTCTGTATCAGTATTAAGCTCCATACCGCGCGTCTTGTTAATACTTAAACGGGTGTCGAAGTACGATAGTCTCTTCGCGGTCTGGTCCAGTGGATACCATATCGATAGGCACGCCAACCAATTCCTCTATCCTTTTAATGTAACGACGAGCATTTACAGGCAAGGCATCTATAGACTTAGCGCCAACTGTCGACTCACTCCAACCCGAAATTTCTTCATAAATAGGCACACAACGGGCAGCGTCTTCCGCACCGACCGGAAAAATGTCGACGATCCTTCCATCAAGCTGGTATCCGGTACATATTCTGAGTAATTCAACGCCATCCAAAACATCAAGCTTGGTCAGACACATACCAGAGATACCATTGATTTGCATTGAGCGACGCAATAGCGCTGCATCAAACCAGCCGCACCGACGCGCACGCCCGGTGACAGTTCCAAATTCATGCCCTATTCGCGACAAATGTTCTCCGACACCCTGATTGGTCGGTAATTCGGATGGGAATGGCCCCGAACCGACTCGCGTGGTATAAGCCTTGGTTATACCGAGAATGTAGTGCAACATATTCGGGCCGACTCCTGCCCCTGCAGCCGCATTTCCGGCGACACAATTACTTGATGTAACGAAAGGATAGGTTCCATGATCGACATCCAACAAACTACCTTGCGCTCCCTCGAACAATAAATTTGCGCCTGCTTTATAGGCAGCATAAAGCGCGCTTGAAACATCAGTGACCATCGGAGCTAATCGCGGCACAGTTGAGAGCGCATCATCCAATGTCTTCTGGTAATCAACGGCATCTGCCTTCAGATATTGCGTTAATACAAAATTATGATAGTCAAGGTTTTCACGTAATTTTTCCGCAAAACGATTTTCGCTCATGAGATCAGCTACACGGATCGCTCTGCGCGCCACCTTATCTTCGTACGCCGGACCGATACCTTTGCCTGTCGTGCCAATTTTTGAATTTCCGCGAGCAATTTCACGAGCCACATCTAATGCCGTGTGATAAGGCAAAATAATTGGACAAGCCTCTGACACCTTTAATCGCGATGCGACTTCCACTCCTGCTGCCTGTAACTTATCAATTTCACGCAATAAGTCTGGTACGGAAAGCACCACACCATTACCGATATAACAAGCAACACCTGCTCGCATTATCCCTGAAGGAATAAGCTGCAATGCAGTTCTTTTCCCGTTAATGACAAGCGTATGACCCGCATTATGTCCTCCTTGAAAACGCACGACACCTTGCGCATGATCCGTCAACCAATCAACAATCTTGCCTTTGCCCTCGTCACCCCACTGGGTACCTACGACAACCACATTTTTCGAAACACAATTATTTTGTAACATCACTTAACCTAATTTTTTTGAGAATCCAGTTTCCGTTTTCGAATACAACCACTTGATCGCAATCGAATTCATCTTGATCATTTTCATGTCCAGGTAAACTCTGAATAACAATTTCCCCTGATTTTCGCAATTCATTAACTTTTTTCTGTAATGAATAATCACCACTCCAAGGCGCAAGAATTGCCTTTTTTCGATCAGCCATCGGCAACAATCGAGCCAATTCGCGCAAATCCATGGAAAATCCTGTGGCAGGGCGCGCCCTGCCGAATGCCTCACCGACATGATCATAACGGCCACCACGGGCCACTGCGTTCGGCAATCCTGGAACGTAAGCGGCAAACATTACGCCGCTATGATATTGATACCCACGTAAATCTGCTAAATCTATTGTGACATTGGCAGTACCAACAAGTGCGGCTAATGACTCAAGCTCATCCAACGCTTGCGAAATATTAGGCAAATTAGGCAGAACGGCTCGCGCACGATCGATTACTGAAATATCGCCGTACAGAGTTGGCAAGGCCAACAAGGCACTTCGTGTCACCGCAGATAATTCCGTTGAAATCGATATCAATCCTGGCATGTCTTTTGCTTCCAGTAATGCGAATAATTCAGCCTCGTATTGAATAGCGCGCTCATCATTTTTCAAAAGTGCGCGCAATACATCAACGTGGCATAAATCTAGGCGTGCATCTGCAATCCCTGCCAACTCAAAGGATGTCAAAACTAATTTTTGAATTTCAGCATCAGCTTCAAGTCCCGCATGTCCGTATATTTCAGCACCAATTTGCAAGGGTTCACGTGTTGCATGCAGACCAGAAGGACGGGTATGCAAGACGCTTCCCGCATAACATAGCCGAGTGACAGAAACACGATTCAGCAAATGCGCATCTATTCGCGCAACCTGTGTAGTCATATCAGCACGCACGCCCATTGTTCGACCTGATAACTGATCGACTAACTTGAAGGTACGCAAATTCATCGTCTGGCCCGTTCCGGTCAGAAGAGATTCGAGATACTCCAATAAGGGCGGCATGACAAGCTCATAGCCGTATAGACGAAAATTATCGAGTAGCGAACGCCTTAACTCTTCGATTTTTCGTGCTTCTGATGGCAAAACGTCTGCAATGTATTCTGGAAGAAGCCAATTTGGCATAAAGAAAAGGATACTTAAAAAAGAAAATGCGCAAGATTATTTAAATCTCACACAAGAATAACAATTTATGGGGTTGCATTTTTAAAATAAAATTAACATGATGCAATTCCATTAAGTTTAAAGCATCATGTTCTTCAGTCCTATTTTTGCCCAGTAGAATTTACACTACCTGTGCTCTTGAAATACTTAAAAAACTCGGAATTAGGATCCACAACCATAACATCACTACGGTTTTTGAAGCTGGCACGATATGCTTCCAAGCTACGATAGAATTTATAAAATTCTGGACTTTTACCGAATGCCTGAGCATAGATTTGTGAAGCCTTTGCATCGCCTGCACCCTTGATGTTTTCTGCATCGCGATAAGCTTCAGCCAAAAGAACCGTACGTTGTCTATCTGCGTCAGCACGAATTTTCTCTGATTCAGCAGCCCCCGTAGATCGCAACTGATTAGCTACCCGTGCACGCTCAGATTTCATTCGATCATAAACTGAATTATTGATCTGTTCCACATAATCCACTCGCTTTAATCGTACATCAATAATTTCGGTTCCTATTTGTTTTGCTTCGTTGCTAACTTTCTTTTGAATGGCTTCCATAACTTTGCCACGCTCACCAGATATAACTTCACGTACAGTACGCTTTGTGATTTCTTCGTTTAGTGCAGCTTTCACGATCTGGGACATCCGGTCTTGCAATCGCCCCTCATCACCTCCAAAGCTAACAAAATACAATCTCGGATCGACAATTCGCCACTTTACGAAGGCATCCACCAATATATTCTTTTTTTCTGCCGTTATGAAACGATCTGCGTCAGGAGTATCTAGCGTTAGAATCCGCTTATCCAAGAATAAAACATTTTGAAATGGTGGTGGCAACTTGAAATACAGTCCAGGATCTTTAATAACCTGCTTAACTTCTCCAAGAGCGAACACAATTGCAAATTGCCTCTGATCGACAATGAACAGCGTCGATGAGAAAACCCAGAGAGCAATTAACCCAACAAAAACATAAGAAATTACGCGATTCATTATCGAATCTCCTGACTACGGGAATCACGCGATTCGCGGCTACGGGAATCCTGTTGTTGCTGATTTTTACTAGGCAGCAAAGAATCTATAGTGGGACTAGTTACTGTATCGAGAGCGCTATTTGGATTAGCAGCAGGAACGCCACTCAAACTCGTTTGCCCAATTAATTTATCCAGAGGTAAGTAAAGCAGAGAATTGCCATTTTTTACGTCTATCATTAACTTGGTTGTGCTAGTAAAAATATGTTGCATGGTGTCTAGATAAATACGGTCGCGCGTAACCGCTGGCGCCTTTTGATATTCCGCATAAATCTGATTAAAGCGCGATGCATCACCCAAGGCATTTGCCTCTACTCTAGCTCGATATGCCTCGGCCTCCTCCATCAGGCGTGAGACTGCACCACGTGCCCTTGGAATAACATCATTTGCATAGGCTTGCCCTTCATTTTTTTGCCGGACAAGATCTTGTCCGGCTTTAACAGCGTCATCAAACGAAGCCTGTACCTGTTCCGGCGGTTGCACGCCCTGCATAGTTACATTTGTAATTTGTGCACCTGACTTATATCGATCAACTATACTTTGCATCATTTGAGCAACATCAAGCGCGACTTTTTCCCTACCTTCGTAAAGAACAAAGTCCATCATATTTTTACCGACAATCTCGCGAATAGAAGTTTCAGCAACCTGTCTTATCAACTCCTCCTTATCGCGGTTGTTGAAAATCCAATCGGAGGCACTTTTGAGCTTATACTGCACCGCGAATTGGATATCAATAATATTCTCATCGTCAGTTAACATCAGCGCTTCTTTTGGCTGCTTATTCTTAACACTTGATCTATATCCCACCTCAATTGTGCGCACTTGAGATACATTCACAATTTCATGACTTTGAATAGGAGACGGCCACCGCCAGTTGAAGCCAGCAGGTGTCATGCTTTTGTATTTTCCGAAAGTCATTACAACGCCTGTTTGCCCCTCCTGGACAATAAAAAAACCGCTCACCAACCACAGAAAAAACGCAATTACTGCAATTACCCCTACCCCAATACCTGCTCCTTTGGCATCAGGCTTGAAACCATCACCATTAGAACTACCTCCGCCACTTTTTCCACCAAAAAAACGATTCAATCGTTGATTAAAGTCACGCCACAACTGGTCTAAATCTGGAGGTCCATCATTGGGTTTTTTATCATTCTGCATATGATTTTGGCTTTCATCACTACGAGAATCTCGACCCCATCTAGGGTCATTGAGAGAGAACTTTAAGCCAATTTTTTTTAGTAATAATGCAAGCATTGTTTCAAAATCCAGTGCTAGAAATGAGAAATGGTACTTATCTGATTTTATTCGACATGAATATCACTTGATTGATTTACTGGCTACTTTTCAGGCAGAACAGTCATGCATGACTTAGAGAATTCGCCAAGAGCATGTCGTAATAAATCAAGGCCGGCACCGGCCCTGGCACTAACAAAAACCCTTTCGATTCTACCATACTCACCCCACTCCACCGATTGCTGCAGGTCCATAATATCAATCTTGTTCCAGACCAGTATTTGCGGAATATGATCTGCACCGATTTCTTTCAGTACTAGATTGACTTGCTCGATTTGCTCCATTCGCGCTGGACTTGCTGCGTCAACGACATGCAACAACAAATCTGCGCTGACGGTTTCTTCCAATGTTGCCCTAAATGCCGCAACCAATTGGTGAGGTAGTTCGCGAATAAAACCAACGGTGTCAGAAATAACCGCATTGCCGGCATCGCCAAGATAAACTCGACGTGAAGTCGTATCTAATGTAGCGAAAAGTTGGTCTGCTGTATAGGTGCCCGCATTAGTTAGCGCGTTGAACAAAGTAGATTTACCCGCGTTCGTATACCCCACTAATGAAATCGAGAAAGCATTTCCTTTGCCTCTGGCGCGACGCTGTGTTTCTCGTTGGCGTTGTAATTTTTCCAACCGCACCCCAAGAGCTTTAACTCTCTCGCCCAACAACCGGCGATCTGTTTCCAGCTGTGTCTCGCCGGGTCCACGCAATCCTATACCGCCTTTCTGACGTTCCAGATGTGTCCACCCACGAATTAAACGAGTAGACAAATGCTGTAGCTGGGCAAGTTCGACTTGCACTTTCCCTTCGTGGCTTTTGGCGCGCTGTGCAAAAATATCGAGAATCAGGGTGGTTCTGTCAACCACACGTACTTTCAATAATCTCTCAAGGTTACGCTGCTGAGCCGGCGTCAAAATATGATTGAAAATAACAAGATCAATCTGATTTTCAGCCACCGCAAACGCGACTTCCTCTGCTTTCCCGGACCCTATGAATAAGGACGCATCCGGACGCGAACGTCTACCTGTAATGACGATAAAAGGATCGGCTCCAGCAGAAGAGGACAGCAAAGATAACTCGTCCAAACTTGCAGTAAAGTCATTTTTTCCGAAATCAATTCCAACTAACACCGCACGCATCGGCAGTCTCGTCTCACATTAGATTGTGCAGAGCAAATGAATCATTGCTCTTCTTGTTCAATATTTAAATTAACTGCTCGTGCCGGTACAACGGTAGAGATTGCATGCTTGTACACCATTTGCGTAACAGTATTACGCAACAAAACAACGTATTGATCAAAAGACTCAATATGGCCCTGTAACTTGATGCCATTGACGAGATATATCGAAACAGGTATATGCTCTTTTCGCAATGCATTGAGGAAGGGGTCTTGTAACAGTTGCCCTTTGTTGCTCATGACAGCTCCATTCTGTTGTTGTGGTTAAAAGTTGGTGACGACTTAAGAATTATCAAGCGGCACCGGTAAAAAGTTGCTAATTTGAATCTATTGAAATTTGGATCTACACCAGATAAATGCACTTTCAGTTTCTGGCAAATGGATTCTTACTTGAGCGGAACTCAATACGTAAAGGGGTTCCTGTAAGTGAAAAGGTGTCTCTGAAATGTTTTTCCAGATAACGTTTGTAGTTATCCTCAATAGAATCGAGTGCATTCCCATGAATGATAACAATAGGTGGGTTCTGTCCACCTTGGTGTGCATATCTTAACTTCGGCCGAATTGATCCTTTGCGGCGAGGTTGCTGATGCTCCACCGCTTCTATCAATGCCCGTGTCAATTTAGGGGTGGTCAAATCGGCCATTGCTGCAATATATGCAGCATCAATTGATTTCATCAAAGGGCCAATACCAGTTGATTTCAAAGCAGAAATGAAATGGAATTTCGCAAAAGACAAAAAACTCAACTTACGCTCTAAATCCATCTTGATTTCGTCGCGCTTATCAGATGTCAGGCCATCCCATTTATTCACACCGACGACTAATGCGCGCCCCGACTCCAGTACAAATCCCGCTATATGTGCATCTTGTTCAGATATATCCTGTTGCGCATCAAGCAACAGCAAAACCACATTAGCCTCTGAAATTGACTGCAATGTCTTAACAACCGAAAATTTCTCAATTGCCTCAAAAACCTTTCCACGTCGCCGTATTCCAGCAGTATCGATTAATGTGTAATGCCTTCCTTCTCGTTCAAACGGAATTTCGATGGAATCTCGTGTGGTGCCAGGCATATCAAAAGCTATCACACGATCTTCACCCAACACAGTATTGACAAAAGTTGACTTACCCACATTCGGACGGCCAACAATTGCAATCTTGACTCCCCTGTGATGGGTATCTTGATCATCCGTATCGCTAGGACGTTGCGCAAATGCCAAATTCAAGGATTCATCAACCAAGTCCATCACACCGTCACCGTGTGCGGCTGAAATTACATAAGGATCACCCAATCCAAGTTCGTAAAAGTCAGCAGCAACCGAGGTGTATTTCATACCCTCAGATTTATTAATCACCAACATGACTGATCTACCAGATTTACGCAAAAAATCCGTTATTGTCTTGTCATGCGGAGTTAGACCTTGGCGTCCATCAACAATAAAAACCACAATATCGGCTTCCGCCACTGCCTGTTTGGTTTGTTTGGCCATCTGGTGCATGATGCCCTCTTTGGCCACGGGCTCAAATCCTCCCGTATCAATAACCAAAAATGGTCGCTCCCCCAAGCGACCTTCACCATAGTGGCGATCTCGGGTGAGTCCAGGCAAATCAGCTACCAGCGCGTCACGCGATCGCGTAAGACGGTTGAACAGCGTGGATTTACCGACGTTAGGTCGGCCTACTAATGCAATTACCGGCTTCATCAAATTGTTACTCGATCGCCAAAGCGACCACTGCCCCTGATTGGGTTTGGAAAATCAAATTCACACCAGCAACAACTGGGGCGGACAATATTGCACTCCCATCTGTGCCGACACGACCTAGAAACGCACCATTTTCACGAGAAAGAAAATGTATATACCCTTGGATGTCGCCTACGACTACAGCAGGTCCAAATGGGGTCGGGGTGGATAGACGACGATTTGTCAGTTTGTCGTTACGCCAAACACTCAGTCCCGCATCACGTGTAAACGCCGTCACCGCCCCACTCTCGTCTCCAGCAAAAACAAAGCGTTCATCTACTCCTAGCCCTACATCACTCGATAGCGCCTTGGCCCAACGTACAGAGCCTGTCGAAATAGCAAAACATGCCACATTACCTTGATAAGCAACTGCACAGACATCCTCGCCCGCGATCACTGGCACGCCAGAAATATCTGCAATGCGTTCAAGTTCTGTCGTGCCGCGTGGATCTCCGACCGCCGCCTCCCAACGCGCCCCCCCATTACTCAAAGCCAAAGCCAACAGCCTACCGCCAGGTAAGCCAATAAAAACACTCGATCCGGCAATAGTCATCCCAGGCACTGTACGTAGCGTCAAAGAAGGAACCGCTCGTTGTGCAACCCAGCGACGCAATCCTGTTCCAGCATCTAACGCAATAATGCGGTTATCGTGACTGCGGACAATTACAAGTCCTTGGCCTACAGCCGGCACGGTCAACACTTCACTGGAAGCTTGTGCTCTCCAGCGCTCTTTTCCATTAACATCGAATGCCAATATTGAACCATTTTCGCCAGCTACCACGACTGTATTACCATCGCTGCCAACGCCTGCGGTTAACGGTACGTCTGCTTTAATGCGCCAAACTGGATTACCTGAGGCCGCATTCAAACGCGCAATCGATCCATCTGCCGCAGCTACAAAAATATCATTTCCTATAACCGCCGGTGAAAAAGTGAACGCTTTGGCTTTACCTATTAAAGTAGACCAAACAGTACGAACCGCTAATGTTGACTGGAAATCCACTAATGCTGCGGGCTGTTTTCTTGGCTCCACTTTACTGGCAAACGGGTTTAACGACGAGCAACCGGACAATACAGCGAACATGCTTATACACGCGAGCTTGACAACAATTCGCATCATTTCCCCTAATTTTCTTTAACCTGCAGCCTTAGCTGACGAACCACCTAATGAATCCAGTTTCATTTGAATCAATTGGTATATTGGGCTATTTTGCTCTATTTTCTTTAATGCTAATTCGTAGGAAGAGCGCGCCACATCATTCCTATTTTGTAAAACAAAAATATCTCCCTTGCGATCAGCGACCAAACTGGAAAACTGTGCAGGAAAATTTGTTTCCAATAACTTTAACGCCTCGTCATATGATTGGATATCCAACAGGAGACCCGAAAGACGCAGCTTCGCGATAGCCTTGTATTCCTCGCCTGACCCATTGTCGATTACCCATAACAGTTGGGCCTTCGCAACTTTCGTGTCATTCGCTTCAAATGCGCTCTTAGCCGCGGCAAGTGCACCCATCTGTGCATAGGGAGTCTTGCCGAACTTCGCTTGTAAGTCCGCAGCAGAACGCAGAATTTTTATATTATCCTTAGCCGCAATGGATTTCTCCAACTCCTCATAGAGTAAAGATGCTTGTGCTGACTGCTTATGCTGGTAATAATTCCATCCAGACCAACCAGCATAAATAGCCAAAGAAATAATGAGCAACCAAGTCAGAAGGTTACCATATTGACTCCACCAAGCCTTGATTGCGGCCAGTTGCTCTTGCTCTTCGTGATCGTATGCCATGATGTGTAGTGTTAGTGGTGATAGTGAATATGTTCGTGCTCATCTTCGCCGACTACTTGCTCAACCAAATAATCCACTACTGCATCGAATGTGACACTAACCTGTTGTTGATCAGTTTCGACTTTGCGAAGTGCCTTGATTGCAGCAACCCCGCCATCCATCTCATCTTGACCAATAATGACCGCGAAAGCCGCTCCGCTTGCATCGGCACGCTTCATTTGCGATTTAAAACTGCTAGCAGTGCTAGCAGAGGCGCAATGTAGCACAACATCCAGGCCGGCATCGCGAATTCGTTCGGATAATACGAACGCCTGAAGCTGTGCATCTTCACCTTGGTGAAGGATATAGACATCGCAGTGGTTCGGCGGCAAAATATCCCCGGCTGCTTTCATAAGTTCCACAATGCGCTCTACGCCTATTGCAAAACCACAAGCTGGCGTTGGTTTGCCGCCGAATATTTCAACCAGAGGATCATATCGACCGCCGCCACAGACCGTCCCTTGTGCACCGAGCTGATCAGTTACCCATTCAAACACGGTACGATTATAGTAGTCCATGCCGCGGACTAGTCGCGTGTTGATGGAAAATGGAATGCTGTTGTGGCGGAGTATCTTTTGCACTCCCTCAAAATGGGCGCACGAATCCGCCCCCAGATAATCGAGCAATTTGGGCGCGGCATTCACCATTGCCTGCATTGCTGGATTCTTTGTATCCAGTATTCTTAACGGATTTGAATGTAGACGTCTTTGCGCATCGGCATCGAGCAAGTCCGCATTCGTCTCAAAATAAGTTACGAGGTCGGCGCGATGTTTATTCCGCTCATCCGTATTGCCGATCGAATTTAATTCCAGCCTTATACCTTGTAGCCCAAGATCGTCCCAAAGTCGCTGACACAGCATGATCAGTTCGGCATCAATGTCGGGGCCTACGAATCCGAGAGCTTCTGCACCAATCTGATGAAATTGACGATAACGTCCGCGTTGCGGTTTCTCGTGACGAAACATCGGGCCCGCATACCACAGCCGTTTCGGGCCATCGTAAGTCAGGTTATGCTCCAAGGCCGCTCGAACTACGCTCGCAGTACATTCGGGACGGAGCGTCAACTGGTCGCCATTCATTGCATCAGTGAAAGAATACATTTCTTTCTCGACGATATCCGTAACATCTCCCAATCCACGGGTAAACAAAGCGGTAGGTTCAACAATTGGCGTACGAATCTGTTGAAAGCCGTAGCTCTTTAATACGGACTGCACGGTGTTTTCAAATAACTCCCAGATCGGGGCATCGATCGGAAGGATGTCATTCATACCTTTCACACCAACGATTTTTTCGATTTTTTTATTTTCAGACATTCTATTTACACATTTATCAGTAGTGAACAGCAGTTCGAACAATCAAATTCAAACGACGTTAGTGGCATGGCCATAATGAGCTTTGACATAATCGAGTACGATCGCCTGAAACTCCTCTGCAATACGGTCGCCACGCAAAGTCACACTCTTTTCGCCGTCTACAAATACTGGAGCTGCGGATGATTCCCCTGTTCCCGGCAGGCTGATGCCCACATTTGCATGTTTGGATTCACCGGGACCATTTACGATACATCCCATAACAGCGACATTCATGCCCTCAACTCCGGGATACTCTTTCTTCCATAACGGCATCTGGTCACGCAAATATGTTTGGATTCTGTCGGCCAAATCTTGAAATACCGTTGAAGTTGTACGGCCACATCCGGGACATGCGATCACCATTGGGGCAAATTTTCGCATGCCCATTGTTTGCAAAATTTCCTGCGCAACAACCACTTCTTTTGTACGGTCCCCGCCTGGTTCTGGTGTGAGAGAGATACGAATAGTGTCGCCTATTCCCTCTTGTAACAATACAGACAGCGCTGCAGTGGAGGCAACAATTCCTTTGCTACCCATACCGGCCTCGGTAAGGCCCAAATGAAGTGGATAACCGCATCGGCGGGCAAGCTCTCGATAGACTGCAATCAGATCCTGCACGCCTGAAACCTTACACGACAGAATAATCTGATTGCCAGGCATACCCAGCGATTCTGCCCGTTGTGCATTCTCTATGGCAGAAGTAACCAAAGCCTCATACATAACGGCACCGGCACCCCAAGGTTTTGATCTCTTGGCGTTCTCATCCATAATTCTCGCCAACAACGACTGATCCAGGCTTCCCCAATTTACCCCGATGCGTACTGGCTTACCAAATTTGCAGGCAATATCAATCATCTGCGCGAACTGGGTGTCACGCTTGGCGCCCTGTCCTACATTTCCAGGGTTGATACGATATTTTGAAAGTGCCCGCGCACAATCCGGATAGTCGTTTAATAACGTATGACCGTTATAGTGAAAATCTCCCACCAAAGGCACGTCAACACCCATCCTATCGAGCTGATCGCGAATCGCCGGCACCGCTGCAGCTGCCTCTGCATTATTAACAGTAATTCGCACAAGCTCGGAACCAGTGCGAGCCAAATCCTTGATCTGAATTGCCGTTCCGATTGCATCTGCCGTATCAGTATTAGTCATTGACTGAACGACTATGGGATGCCCGCCACCGACGAAAACTTCACGCACTCCATGACTGATAATAGTCGTTCTAGTGTTACGTCGGGACGCTGGGCCTGATGCTATGGGCGTATTTTTTACCATGCCTGATTATTTCAAATTGATCCTGGCAACATTGCCATTGTTACCCGTCCTGGTATTTAATGACTCACCACGGAAAGTGACACCCATCCCTGCAACGTTACCTATAGTCAACAAAACTGGTTCACTTATTTCAAATTTTTCGATCTCACCAGCCTTCAGAACACGAGCGAAAACAATACTTTTATTTGCTCTCTTAATCTCAATCCAGGAATCGCCATGCGCCTGCAACATTAGTTGATTCTTTCCTGCAGCATCATTAGGTATTGCGGGGAATGCAACAACTGGAAGATGAGGCACGTCTTTAAGTCCAGAAACCGGTGCTTGCATCAAAACAGGGGCAATCACCGCATTCACTTTGGCAACTTCCGGGCTGAGCAGCGTCACATTACTCCCTGCGTGAGATGAAATCTTCTCTGGAATCGATTCGTCTCGAACAATTGATGCAGCAACCGTCACTTTAGACAAGTCAGGCAACCATCCCATTCTTTGTGCCAACAAAAATGACAACAATAACAGAATCAAAAAAATGACACCTACGTTCCATTTGGATAAGATGCGATTCCTGTTTCCCATCAAAGGAAATCGACTCTCAGAAAAATTCATGGGAATAGCCCGGCGTAATGGTGCCGCATCTATTTTTGGAACTATTTCTGACTTGAGCAATGCCATTAGTGGAGCCACATCCACTTTTAAACATTTTGCGTAGGCACGAATAAAACCGCGCGTGACAACCATCGGCGGCAATGCCAGAAAGTCATCACATTCAATTGCAAGAACTTGTCGGGGGGCAAGTTTAATTTGATCAGCGACTTGCTCTATAGACCAACCTAGAGCTTGACGCCTGGCTGACAAATATGCTCCGGGTGAATCAATGGAATTTTCCTGCGACTGGTTCTGACCCAGATCATCATTAATTTCATTAAATTGTTCAGTCATCATATGCCCCACGTTTATAAGCAGCATATTCAGATGAATCGATATGGCGGCGACGCAACTGTGTCACAAGACTATTTTCAGCTGCACGATCTCCCAACTTATGCTCAATTTTTATCGCCAGCCACAGAACTTCAGATGTCATCGCGTCTGCCTTAATGACGCGTGAAATATAAAAACGGGCACGCTCATAATCTCTGCGATTAAAATAAATGCTCGCCAAATTAACAGTAACATTAAGATTATCCGGCTCAATCTTAAATGCTTGCTTGAAATATTCCTCAGCAGCCTTTTGCTGTTTCAATTTAAGACTGCAAACTCCTGCGTTATGCAAAGCTTTTACCGGCGATTGATAAGAACGATTCCTGAGCGCAGTTTCGAAATACGAAATTGACTGACTTTCACGCCCGCGCTGGCACAAAAACCAACCATAGTTATTACTAAAATCAGGATTATTCGGAGCTAGTTTAATTGCCCTCAGGAAATTTTCTTCAGCAAGAGGCATTTGATCCATTTCCATATAAATCAATCCACGCATGCTGTATGCCTCGGCAAAATTGGGATCGGCTGAAAGTGCCTGCTTGATCTCATCAAGTGCAACTTCCAGCTGATGCTGCTGATAATAACCAACAGCCAATTGCAATCTGATATTAGCTCTTTTCTGATTGCTGGTTTGATCCGAACTAGTGGGCAACTCTGCCAGAGAACCACCTGATTGACTTGATGCGCAACCGTATGAAGACATGGCAATCAACAAAAAAAATGTTCTAAACAAACTATGCCAAGCCAGGCTCACTCGGTAACCTCCACTAAACGGCCAAAATTCTTGCCGAATTTTTGCTGGTATTCAGCAACACTTCTCATGCGTTCATGGACACGAGTACGATCTTGTACTTCTCCAGCCAATTGACCACATGCGGCATCAATATCATCACCCCGAGTTTTACGGATCGTCGTCACAATACCTGCATCTATCAAGATTTTTGCAAAGGCCTTGATGCGTGGGGTTTTTGAACGAAGTAGCCCTGACTCAGGGAACGGATTAAACGGAATCAAATTAAATTTGCAAGACACAGACTCCGCACCATTTTGCACCATGGCAACTAGCTCCATCGCATTTGCATCGGAGTCATTCACACCGTCGAGCATGCAATATTCAAAAGTGATGAAATCACGTGGCGCAAATTCAAGATAGCGCTTGCAAGCAGCCATCAACTCATGTAACGGATATTTTTTATTTAGCGGCACAAGGTCGTCCCGCAAAGCATCATTTGACGCATGCAAGGAAACAGCCAGGGCAACTGGGCAATCTTGCGAAAGTCGATCAATCATTGGCACCACACCCGACGTTGACAATGTCACGCGTCGGCGCGACAGACCATATCCATTATCATCCAGCATCAACTTTAACGCTGTCACCGTCGGTTCATAATTCAATAACGGCTCGCCCATTCCCATCATCACAACGTTTGTGATCTGGCGCTCGCCTTTCGGGCCGGGCTCAATGCCTTTGGTGCGGCGCAATTCAAACTCTGCCATCCAGAGTTGCCCGATTATTTCACCAACAGTAAGATTGCGATTGAACCCCTGCTTTCCAGTTGAGCAGAAACGACAATTGACCGCACAACCTGCCTGTGTCGAGACGCATAAGGTTCCACGACTTTCTTCCGGAATGAATACAGTCTCGACTGCATTGCCTTGTCCCACATCAATTAACCACTTCCGAGTACCATCGACTGATGTGTGATCACTGATTACGGCCGGTGCAGCAACCATCGCGCGCGTGGACAATTTATCCCGCAGCGATTTGGCCAAATCGGTCATTGCATCAAAATCGCCCACTCCGAACTGATGAATCCAGCGCTGCAATTGTTTGGCGCGAAACGGCTTCTCACCCAACTCGCCGCAATATGCGACGAGTTGCGCAGGATCTAGGTCCAGCAAGTTGGTGAGTTGCGTCATAGCATCATTCCATCAGGTTATTCTCGCGTGAATGATAAATCCACACGAATAACGTATAAATTAACGTGAATACACATTCAGTGCAGGAAAGAAATAAGCAATTTCCACAGCTGCGGTTTCAGCGGCATCAGACCCATGCACTGCGTTTGCATCAATCGAATCTGCAAAATCAGCACGAATTGTGCCTTTTTCAGCTTTTTTAGGGTCGGTTGCACCCATCAAGTCGCGATGCGTCAAGATGGCATTTTCACCTTCCAGAGCCTGAACAATTACAGGGCCGGAAATCATGAAATCGACTAAAGCCTTGAAAAAAGGACGCTCGCGATGAACTGCGTAAAAGCCTTCCGCTTCTGCTTGTGACAATTGAATCATACGAGCAGCGATAATTTTCAGTCCAGCGCCTTCGAAACGCGAATAAATCTGACCGATGACATTTTTTGCAACTGCATCGGGCTTGATAATTGACAGGGTGCGTTCGATTGCCATCTGTAAAAACTCCAATAAAAATAACAGGTTAAAATAATAATTAAAAATGCAGCCAACTTAAAATTTTAACATAGAACACTCTCAGTCAAGAACTTGACATCCGCGCTCTTTCAGTGCCGTCACACAAGCACAACTATCAACAGAAATGTTCAACTCATGCTGTAGAAAATAGTCCGGTCGGGATCTTCGCTGGAAAACTACAGGCTTAAGGAATGTAACGAAAAACTTAGTACCTCTGGTTTTCTAGTGCGCAACACGGTTGCGCATCGCAGGCGTCATTTCCACATTTTTGTTGGTGTCGATCAGCATAACTTCCGTCAAGCCCAATCGTTCTGCCATGGCTCTCCAGTGGAGTGGCCCGGCAATAAACAGCGGCTTCGAATTTCCGTCGGAACGAGTACCGGCATCATTGCCGCCCGACGTGATGATCGTGACCGACGCTACCAGATCCGTGGTTTCTCCGGTCCTTGGGTCGATGATATGGGGACGGCGCTTGCCATTTTGCATGAAATAGCGCTGATAATCGCCACTGGTGCCTATCGCTTCATTGTCATGCAAGTCAATGGTCGCCACCGTGCCTTCTCCACGTGGATTCTGGATGCCGACCTTCCATGGGTGGGATCCAGGTTGCCCTATCGCCAGGACATTGCCACCGACATTGATTAGAGCCGCCTTGACATGCTCCGCGCGCAAAATTCCGGCTGCCTGGTCAAGCGCATACCCTTTGGCATACCCGCCGAAATCCAGCATGACGGCCTTGTTGCGGCTGGAAACAATGTTGCCGTTATAACTAAGGTCGGTCATGCGCGGCTTGGCATCGACCCAACGTTTGATTTCGGCAGGTGACGGCCCATGCGGCGTGATATCGCTACTCTGAAAGCCCCAGAGTCGAATCAAGCCACCAATGGCAGGGTTAAACAGATTGTCCGAATTTTCAGCAAGACTGGTGGCTGCCTTGAGCATGTCCACCATTTCAGCGTCAGCATGGTACGGTTCACCGTGGGCAATGCTGTCATTGAGCGCTGTCAGTGCACTCGGCTGCCAAGCGTGGAATTTATGGTGCAACCGGTCAAATTCACGCAATACCTGCGCGCCAAGAAGGTTCGCGCGTGCCTCCGATTCGCCGTAAATACGTATCTCCACCAACGTGCCAAATACATTGCCTTGGGTACTGTAGGTGGTTTCAGTGGTTTTATTAGTGCATCCATTCAGTAGCACCAATAACAATGCACTGAACAGATAGTGGCAAAAATTACGCTTGATCATAACGCCTGATTTCAGGGGATTTTACAAAATACGCCTGCATTAGTGCGAGGCGCATTTTGCAAGGGCATGAACGGTGCGCCTGTTTCTGGCAGTCGTTCGATGCCCTTTAATAATCAGCTGGCCTTGCTGACCATGTAATCGACCGCAGCCTTGACGTCCTCATCCTTCAGGGTCGCATTACCACCTTTAGGCGGCATCATTCTGATGCCGTTGATGGAATTGGTGTGCAACGTATCGATTCCCTGGGCAATGCGCGACCCCCACACTGCCTTGTCGCCAAATTTCGGCGCGCCCAATACTCCAGCTCCATGGCATGCCAGGCAAGTAGAAGTATAAATTTGCTCGCCCTTGACTAAATCGCCAGTACCAGCTGCGCTGGCAACCGGAGCTGGTTCGGCAGAAGCTGCCGGGGCAGGCGCAGCCGGTTCAGGCATTGCAGGGGCGGCAGCCACTTCTGTGGCAGGTACTGCTGGTACCGCCTCCGCTGCCGGTGGTGTCTTTTCTCCACAACCAGCGATAAGGAGAGCAATGGCGAGTGGCAATAATTTTAGTGTTTTCATGTGTCCAATTTCCTATTTAAATTAAAAATTTTCGGTGCAGCGCAAGATGCTACATCATTTATTTAATCATGCTGTGATGTATCTCTGGCAGTGCACCAATTCCTGCTACAAAGATTCAATCCGCTCGAGCAGCGGATCCAGCAGCAAAACGTCAAGCAAGCTGGAAAAATTGCGCCAACCATCCAAGCTGTGGTCAGCCATCGGGCCAGCCCTTAGCATGCCGTTATCGTCATGCACATGCACGGGAAAAATGGTGTAAGCCGCGTGCATGGGGGCCGTATCCATACGCAGTTCTGCTTCGCCCCAACTCCAGTTGATCGAATATTCCTCACTGCTGAAGTAACGCAGCTCCATCATCAAGCCGGTATCAAAGGAAAGCATCATGGCGTCCTGTGCCAGGCGCACCTCTTCAGGCATGCGTTCTGCGTAGTGCTCTTCAAGCTTTTCCTTGAATATCAGATGCATGCACACGTCAGGTACAGCAGGCGCATCACTAAACTGCTCCATCATCTCTGAGCGTAACTGCATGCGGGTTTGATCGAGAATCAAGGCACTCAGATAATGATCGTAAGCGGGGTGCTCGCTGACTTCACCGTTTTTGATTTTTTCCAATAATGCTGCTTCACTATCGACTACATATCTTCTCAAAACCTCCTTGCGCGATTCGCGCAACATATAGGCTGTTTTCGCATACAGAGTCTGCAGCGCTTCAGCATTCATCGGATCAATCAACGCGTCCTGTTCCATCATTCGTCCTTAATCCGACATAGTTGAATCGTGTGTGACATTGCCACGCCGATTGACCATATCCTGCGTAATCTGTTCAAAGCGCAGTATCTTGCCACCCTCTTTTTTCACGAAAGCCTCGGCATCCTGCCTGCTGGAAAACGAGCCGAAGGTCGGCCCCATCGAACCCAGTTTTTTACTTTCTGCCACATAAACCGCGCTCTTGGCATCGATCCAGTTTTTAGCCGGATTCTCCCATGACGTCTTGCCCATATCCTGCACAAACACTGCTGCGATCGGGCGCTTTTGCTCGGGCGCCAGCACCATCGTGAACAGCTCCATCAGATCACAGAAAAACTCGGGTTTGCCTTGCGCATAGTGGATCTGCGCCTTGGGCCCTGGATAATCCTTGAGTATCATGCCGTCGAGTTCACAGGCTGTCTCGCTGGTCGGTTCCAGCGCTGCCACCTTCGGCGCGGCCTGATTGCAGGCAGGTAGCAATATGCATAGCGCCAAACTGCCTACTAATTTTCGCCGTACCGGCATGAATTTCTGGCAGCCGATTATCTTCGATCTCATTTGAATCTCCAGTGTGTAAATACGAACGGCACCACGATCCAGCCAAACATGATGCTGACCAATACGGCCGGACTGGTCAGACTTTCCGGCATCACGGTCGCCAGACCATACATGCTCTGCACCTGATCGGAACTGAAAATATTCAACAGGCGAAAGACATCGGCCGGATTAAGCATCAACAATCCGGCAAAAACCGCACTGCCCAGATTTCCCTGGCTGACCACTAATGCGCCCATCAGCAGCAGGTCAAAAATGAGCACGAAAAAAAACCACAGCATGATTGCCACACCGCTGGCACGCATCCGATCCTGGGCAATTACGGACACCAATAAAGACATGCTCAAGAAAGCCATGCCCATCAGAATCGCGCTCGCTACGAAACCGGCATAGTGATACAGGTCGCTCGTCCCCAACTGGGAAGCCAACGGCAGCAGGCCGGCACCGAACCCGATCACGGTGGCGCTAGCGAGCGCACCGGATAGTCCCAGATATTTTCCAAGCAAAATTTCAAAACGGGTAATCGGCATCGACAACAGCAAGTCCAGCGAACCACGCTCTTTCTCGCCGACGATGGCGTCGTAACCCAGAATCAATGCAATCAGCGGCACCAGGTAAATAACCAGGCTCACCAGACTGGCAATCGTGACATCGATGCCGCGAAAGCCTACCGAACCCTGCTGCGCCGAACCGAAGTAGGCAATTGCCAGTGCAAACAGTGCAAATATGACCGCAACCGCCACTACCCACAAATTGCGCAGGCGGTCGCGAAATTCTTTAGTGGCAATGACACGCACCTGAGCCCATTCAATGCGCTTGGACATGATGCCCTCCATAACCGAGAAACAGGTCTTCCAGCGACGGTTCATGCACGACTATATCGAGCACCGCATCCGACAACGCCATGATCCTGGCAAGTGCGCCCACCTTGCTGTCCGCCGGGCAGGAAATGCGAGCGCAACCGTTATCCAGTTGCCACTCCAGCCCTGCCAGATCGCCCAACGCGGCATGCATGCGCAGCTCATGCCCGGCGCGCAGCTTGACCTCGATGACAGAGGGCAGCACCATGTTGGCGCGCAATTGCGTCAGCGTTCCCTGTGCCGCGATCTGACCGGAGTTCAGAATCACCAGGCTATCGACGCGGCCCTGTATCTCCGCCAGTATGTGCGAGGTAATGATAATGGTCGCTCCTTGTGACTGGACATCGCGCAGGATGCGGTAAAAATCATGGATCCCTTCCGGATCAAGTCCGTTGGTAGGCTCATCCAGAAAAATCAGATCAGGCTTACCCAGCAGCACCTGGGCAAAGCCCAGCCGCTGCAGCATGCCTTTGGAATAACCGCGCACCCGCCGCGTGGCAGCATCTGCCAGTCCAACGCGCGCAAGGATCGCATCACAGGTGCTGCGGGGCACCTGCTTCAGATCGGCAAACAGGCGTAGCACCTCGATGCCGGTCAGGTTGTCGTAGGTAACGAAACTCTCGGGCAAGTAGCCGATACGGCGCCGCATTTGCCGAAAATCATGACCGCTGATCAATGTATCGTGAATTCTAATTTCACCGCTGGAGGCCGGAATCAGCCCTAGCATCAGTTTGAATAGTGTGGTCTTGCCCGCACCATTGTGTCCGATCAGGCCGAACATCTCGCCCTTCGCAACCGACAGGCTGATGCCGTTGACAGCTTGCACTTCACCAAAATATTTGGTGACGTTATTCAGCTGCAGGGGGTTGTTTGTCACTCCACCGTCTCCAATCCTGATTCAAAGGGCGCATGCGCGGATGCTTGTCCACGATGCTGGGGGCGCGCAGCACCGGAAACTGCCGGGCCACGAAACGCAATGTCTGCATCGACGGACTCGAAAGCAGCAGCTTGATCAATGGGTATTGCCAGTTGAGCCGGTCTACCACGTCGTTGGCTTCATAGGCAAGATCGCCGATGCCATCGCCATTTTGATCCCAACCGCTGTAATTGCTCCAGTAATTGCCTTGGCTCAGACCCCATTCGACATCGCGCGAAGCAACGTACTTGATCTGCGATTGATTGTCGATGAAATCATTGCCATCGACCTTATTCTTATAGGAACCGGCTGACAAATGCACGCCGATCCGGTTAGCAGTCACCAGGTTATTTTTCAGTGTGTTGTACTCGGCGTCGTAAATAAAAAACCCGCGCCCATTACCCGCAACGATGTTATTTTCGATCACGGAATCCTGAATCGTGCGCAGCATGATGCCGTGATCGACATTGCCCCATGTAATATTGTTGCGCACCGTCAGATTGCGCACTTCCATCAGCGCCAGCCCGCCCTGATTCAGATAAGACTCGTTGTTTTCCCAGACGCTGTGATCGGTCGTCATGAAGTGGGTGCCATAGCGCAGGTGATGAATTTTGTTACCGCGAAACAGTGCATCCTTGGATACATCCACATAGAGACCGTCACGACTGTAACTGATGTTGTTGTCGATGATTTGCGCTCTGATCGTGTTGTACACCTGGACGCCGTTGCCCCGTGCTGCGGACTGCAGATCGCGCTTACCGGTAATCACATTGCGCTCGATGCGCGAGTCTGCCGACTTCTCCAGCCAGACGCCAAACAAGTTATGGATTAGATCGCAATCTTGTATCGTGGCGCGGTCCGACCCGGGCTGGATATAGATGCCCGCGTTCTGCGCTGTCAAATCCTCGCCACTGTCGCGCACGATCAAGCCTTTGATTGTCACGTCGGAAGCGTGCACACGGATCACGTCGCCGGTATTTCCTGCGCTGATGGTCGGGCGGCCGATGCCCTGCAAGGTAAGCGGCTTATCGATTACCAGATGCTCTCTGTACTGGCCCTGCGCTACCTGCACGGTATCGCCCGATTGGGCGGCAGCGATTGCGGCGGCAATCGACTGCCCTGCCTGCACCTGCAGCACCGCGCCCGATGCGACGCCGCCAGTCAGGCCAAACCAGAATGCCAGTACTGCCATTCTGAACCAGCCATACGGTATCGGGATTCTTGTTTTGCGCGCGCTGCGCTGCAGCGCTGCTGAATCTATTTTTCCTTGTAGGATCACAGTGTTTTGGCGGCCATTTCCGCAGCTTTTTCCGACAGATCGCGACGCACGCTGTCCAGCGGAATAAAGTATCCATTGGCATCGATAGCCGTGAGCGGCAAATTCATCTTCTGACGCGTTTTGCGTTCCTTCGCCAGCGGCGGACACGCATGATCGTCGTAATACAACACCATGCAGTCCAGACATTGCATGCATTCCGTCTGGTCAATCTTGCCGGCCGCGTCAATTGCATGCGAACCGCAACCTGTGGCGCAGGCATGGCAAGTCTGGCATTCGGTCTTGCGCTTCAATCCGAACAGGCGCAGTTTGCTGGGGATGGCCAGTCCGGCGCCTAATGGACAAATGTACTTGCAATACGGCCGTTCGCTAAAGAACGACAAGCTGAGAATGCCTCCAATAAACAGCCAGAATGGCCAAGTGCGGTTCCACACCCCTACCAGGAACGTGGTCTTGAACGGCTCGATTTCGGCCAGATACTCTGCCGTCTCCATCGAATAGAACGACACCCCTAGCAGAACGAAAAAGACACCGTACTTGATCCATTTCAGTTTGCCGTGCAACTTCATTGGCAACAGCCGTTGAAATTTTTTCAGACCAAGCATCTTGCCGGCGCTGAACGCCAATTGCTGTAACGAACCAAACGGACATAACCAACCGCAAAACACACCACGTCCCCACAGCAGCACCGTGATGATGATGAACCACCAGAATATGAAAATAAACGGGTCTGACAGGAACAATTCCCATTTCCACTGGTGGATCAACGAATGGAACCAGGTCAGCACCTGCGTGATGCTGGGCTGGGCCTTCAGATAAAAGCCCAGAAAGACAACACTGGCAATCCACAACAAATGGCGCGGCCAGAAAATCCACGGTTTATGATTGCGGCTGGAAATGCGTACCAGTTTGCCGCGTTGCGAATACATCAGTGCGGCAAATCCTAAAACCAGCACGAATGACACAATTTCCAGCTTCCGACCCAACCAAATCCCTTCCCATACGGCTTGCGGGCGTTCGATCTTGGGACGGCCGCCTTCCAGGTACTGCGCCGGCAGCCACAACTCCTGGTCGAAATGGACGAACGTCTTGTTGCTGCTCTGAGGGTCTATCTTGTTGGCCAGGAATGTCAGCTGCCACGGCCAGGCCGGGTTGAAGTTGGCAGAACGGATAATGAAGATGCCGGATTCTTTGTAACCCGGCACATCGGCTGGCTGCAAATGGTAGAGATTGAGGTAATCGGTATCGCGGAAGGTAAAAGTCTCCGGATCCTGGCGCACCTGAATCCGATCATAAATTCCGCCGCGCACGTAGCCTGAACCCTTGAATGAGCCCTGGCCGTTGGCGACAATAAAAATCGCGTGCTCGTTCGGCTTCAAATCTTCCATTAAGCGTCGATACGCATGTTCCCCGAGCAAGCTGGTGCCAATCGCCGGCACATTCAGGTAGCCGAAATACAGATCGATGTAGGGCTGTTCCAGATTGGCAGCGCCAACATCCTCGGCGGACACCAACATGTGCTGAAGACTGCCTTCTTTGAGCAAGTCGTCCCAATTCAATTTGGCATTGAACGGTGTAAACCGGGCCGGCGGCCTCGGTATGCTCTTGATAAGGCCTACCTGCCGGCCAATTTCATAGGCACTGCGGGAAATTACCTGATTTTCGGCAATTGCGGTCACGGTCGCGCCGCTGATGGCGTCCAGGCTGAGCGCGCCATTGTCACTCTGACCCTGGCCAATGACCAGCTTGGAATTGGCTGATTTTCCGATATATTGCGCAACAAATTTGACAAATACCGACTCGGGAATACCGGCAAGCAAAATCGGCTCCGAATGCTTGAGCACCCGCACACCGGTGATGGTGCCCTTCGTATCCATACCGATCAGGGTAACGATCGGCTTGCCGGAGTACGCTGGAATATCCACCACATCGGTTGACAAGAACACATAACCGACCAAGCGCTTATGTTCATCCTTGTCCGCGTCCTCGTTCTTGTGTTCGCCTTTGTTCTTGTCGTCGCCGTCCTTGCTCTCTGCGTAAGCCTCTACGTAACTGGGCTGACCTTTACGCTTGGAGAATTTTGTGGCCGATGGCATCACATCACGGCACGCTGCATGGGCGCAAAGATCCGGCCCGCTCAAAAGCTCGGCCGATAGTTCTGCGTCGTAGATGGAGGCGCGGGCGGACGGCGCGAGCAGCAAGCCGACAATTCCTAGCCACAATACCAGGACAAAGTGCAGCAAACAACTACGATTAAAGAGGTGTTTCATAAAATCTTCCCACGTGCGCACTTATTGGCACAGGTCATTAACATAAAGTATGGAGTATTTTTAATTCCACAACGAAAACGTGCGGATAGCATGGCATTTCAATGCATACTCTGTGATATCAATGAATTTACCAAGAGCATGATCTGACATGAATTGGCATCATTTCATGCTGCGGCCGACCAGATCGGCAGGGATTTGCAGGGGCTGGAATTGCGTCTGACGCAGAACTTATAAGTGACACTAATGTATATTCTAACAAATTATATGTAACAAGCGCGGGCTGTGGTAACAACCTGAGATACAGCCAACTAATGCCGCGCGCTGTTAGCGCGCGGCATTACAACTTTAAGCCTCTACCAGGAATCGGCTACGCATTTCGAGATGCAATGCATGGCAGAAGTGAGTGCAATAAATCCAGTAAGCACCCGCTCTGTCGGCCTTGAAAGTGACCGACTTGGTTTCCTGCGCGTTCACGATGAAATTGATGTTATAGGTCGGAATCGCACAACCATGCGTCAAATCCTCTACCTTGTCGTGGTTGGTCAGGGTGAGCGTGACTTCGTCGCCTTTCTTGACCTTGATGATCGGCATGCTGAAGTTCGGTGCCTGCGACATCAGACGCACATGGACCTTGTTGCCCTTGCGTTCAATTCCGGTGTTCTCCGGTTTGACTGCATTTGCAAAGTCATCCATGTTGTAGGTCTGGCGCGTCTTGACCAGATCGCGTCGCACGATGATGCCGTCATGCGGCTCCGAATACGCGGTGTGATCGGCAATCAATTCCATCTTGTCGCCGCTGATATTGATCAGTTGCTCTGTTTCGCAATGCAGTGGCCCAACAGGCAAGAAACGATCCTTCGAGAACTTGTTGCCTGAGTTCAGGTATTTTCCGTCGGAATCCTTGGTCTCGCCCATTGATGAGAAGTTATGGCCGGGCTGGTAATGCACGTCAAATTTCTCGATGATGACCTTGGCCGCTTTATCGCCTTTGAACTGGGCAATCGCTTGCTCGACATTCCATTTTACGCACTGGCTATCGAGGAACAGCGAGGTGTATGCATTGCCTTTGTTATCGAAGGCGGTATGCAATGGGCCCAGGCCGATTTCAGGCTCGGCCACGACTGTATCGCGTTCGGCTTTCAGTTCGCCGGCGAACCATTTGGTTACCAGTGACAGATCGATAACGGTAGCGGTTGGAGACAGCTTGCCGGAGCAAACGAAGTATTTTCCATCCGGAGTGGCATTGACGCCGTGCGGATTTTTGCCAACCGGGACGTAGCAGGTAAGCGAAGTCTTCGGATCTGCATTGGCAGCCTTGCGGCCATCGACCACAGGCACCTTGGAGGAACCGATCGTCGTGAACTTGCCGTCCTTGACCATTTGTTCGACGCGTGCCACATCGATGAATACGCAAGCATCGCGTTCGGATGACATCATGCCGGCCAAGTCGGCGCCATTTTCAATGTTGTACTGGTTCGATGCAACAAGCTTGCCGTCGTAGGAAGTAGCGATCAAGTCCATATTGCCATCGACGCGACACTGCCAACGCAACTCCATGGTTTCTGCATCGACGCAACTGAACAGGCAACCCCATTTGCTTGGATCATCCAGATCGCGGCCATCGTTAGGCAGCGGAATATGGAATTCGGCGCCGCAGAATACGCGTGTTGTGTAATTGATCGCCGGATCAACTGGATCGCGCTTGTCGGTGAACATCCCGTGCATGCCCATGACGTTGGGCAACTCGGTAATCTTATCGCACTCCATCGTATCCATACGGATACGTGCAAGACGCGAATGAATCTTGTCATTGGTAAACAACCAGCGGCTATCGTAGGTGCCGTCCTTGTAGCTGCCGTGAATGTGATGCGTGTCGCCAGTAGTGTATTTCAGGCTGCCATCGGCCTTGGTGCCGATGATCGCCTTGGATTCATTGGTAATACCCCATCCGACCATGCAATCGATGTTGAATACTGGAATCCGCTTCAGGATGCGGCCGGAAGGAACGCCCATGATCAGCGCTTCGCCGCCATGTCCGGTACCGGAAAAAAGATAGTACTCGTCAAGCTGGCCAGGAGCCACTTCGTGACTGCTGCTGGCAACTGGCTTCACAGCGCCAGCCGTACCTTCTGCTTTGCCGGGGCTCGTCTCTTTACAGCCGCTCAAGCCGAGCGATACACCTGCGCCAGCCAATCCCAGCAACGCACTGCGACCCAGAAAATTGCGCCGATTTCCGAGCTTCGGTGCATCCTCAACCACCATCTTCTTTTTGACGTTATCCATCTGTGCTTCTTCCTTGTGCTGGCTATTAAATAAATTGAACTTCAGGCTCACGCATTATCATCTTTAATGATGGCAAAAAAAATGATGTGTATCAATATGGGCATCCCACCCATCATCGTGCCTGCTGCAATATACTCTCAAAAAGTATGCCTGTAGAAAATTTATGCCCTCCCCAACCCATTGATCTAAAAGCATTATCATCAACAGAGCGTGCTCGGAATATTCCCATTTTCCTGCCCCCGCTGCCCAACCCGATTTCCCCAATCAAACTCGTTGAAAGCGCATCGAACATCCGCCAGGGGAATCTCGCTCCCGGCATTAAAACTACTTGAAGCGAACCCCTTTGCCATCGGTCACGCTTACCTTGATCGGGATGCCGGCCTGAATGCTTTGGGAAACTGTACAAAACTCTTCAAACTGCCCCAGCACGCGATCAAGATGCTTCAGGCTGGCGCCCTCCTGCGCAAACTGGATCATTACGTCTATCTGCATCACGCGCAGCCGGTTGCTGGCGTTACGGTCGAGCGTGCAGGTTGCCCTGGTTGTGATGCCGCCCCCATCCTGCCCGTATTTTTTCAATGAAAACAGCAAGCTCGCCGACAGGCAGTTGGCAGCCGCAACCAGCAACATCTGGGTCGGTTCCGGGCCACTGCCCGCACCCATCGGCGCCGGCTCGTCCACCAGCAAATCCGGAATTGCAGCGCCGAAATCCACCAGGAATTGGTAATTCTCTTTCTGCGTAATAGTGATGCTTGCTGTTTCAGCCATCTTGCTTCTCCTTTTTCAGATTGTTACCTGCCGTACTCGTATCGTGAAACTGCTTGAATATTACTCCTTTCCGCATTAAGATAGTGATCAATCACTTACTTTAAGATAAAAATGTCAATTCCAGAACGCCCGAAATCCAGACTATCTGCCGCAGCGCGCCAAGCCGACATCGTCCAGATTCTATTAGCCCTGACAGCGCAGCATAGCCCGGCCGATATCACCACGATGGACATCGCCAAGGCCATCGGCCTCACGCAGGGTGCGGTGTTTCGGCATTTCCCGACCAAGGAAGCGATCTGGCTAGCGGTGCTGGGCTGGGTGCAGCAAAGCTTGCTTGGCAACATTGCCAATGCGGCCCAATCAACTCCCGATCCGCTCAAGGCCCTGCGTGCCGTTTTCAGGGCGCATGTACAGTTTATTGAAGCGTATCCGGGGGTTCCTCGCATCATCTTTAATGAGTTGCAAAAGCCGGGGGACTCGCCACTCAAGCAACGGGTCCGGATCATCCTGCAAAGCCATAAGAAGACGGTAATGGATTTGCTGCAACAAGCAAAGCAGCAGGGGCAAGTCGCAGCAGGACTGCGGCCGGATTGCGCCAGCACGCTATTTTTGGGGGCGATCCAGGGACTGGTGATGCAATCGATGGCATCGGGTTCACTGGCAGATATGGGCAAGCTAGCCGAAGGCGTGCTGGAAGCATTTTTGACTGGCGTGGAAAGCAGAGAAAGTAAATAAGTCATGATGCCCCCTCTTTTTACGAAAAAAATACTTGCACTGACCGGATTGGCCGCCTTCATCGTGGCCGGACTCGGCTGGCTGGTGCTGCAGTTCGGCCCGATGGCGCCCAACCGGGTCACCGCTGCCAGCGCCGACATCGCCGACTTGCAAGCTTCTATCTTTGGCATCGGCACCGTCGAGGCGCAACGCAGTTATGCGATTGGCCCGACCGCTGCCGGCAGAGTCAGGCGCGTATTGGTGGATGTCGGCGATGCGGTGCGAGCGGGGCAGTTGGTGGCCGAGATGGATCCGCTCGACCTCGATGAGCGCGCCACAGCGGCCCAGTCTGCGCTGCAAAGAGCGCGCTATGCAGTCGATGGCGCAGCGGCGCAGGTACGCGACAGTGCGGCGCGCCACAAGGTTGCCGCCAGCAATGCAGAACGTTATGCGTCATTGGGCAAACAGGCATTCCTGAGCGCAGCGGCGGTCGAGGCCAGGCAACAGGAGGCAATGTCGACGCAGGCAGGCGTTTCCGCCGCCCATGCCGCCTGGGATGCGGCCAGACAGGAACTCGGCCGCCTGGCGGCGGAACAGGCTGCAATAGGCAAGCAGCGCAGCAATCTTTTGCTCATGGCGCCGGTGCCCGGCATCGTCACCATGCGCGACGCCGAACCGGGCACCACGCTGGTTGCCGGCCAAAGCGTGCTGCGCATGATCGACCCCGGCAGCATCCGGGTTAAAACCCGGATCGACCAGGCGCGCTCCGGCGGCCTGCGCGCCGGCCTGCCCGCCAGCGTACTGCTGCGCTCGCGTCCGCACGACACCTTCAGCGCAACAGTCGCGCGCATCGAACTCAATGGCGACAGCGTGACCGAGGAACGCTTGATCAGCGTCAGTTTCGATCAAATCCCGCAATCGATCATGCTGGGCGAATTGGCCGAAATCACGATCAGCTTCCCCATCATCGCCTCGGCGTTGACGATTCCGAATGCGGCACTGCGCAAAATCGGCGCCCAGGATGGCGTTTGGCAATTGCACGAAGACCGGATCAAGTTCCAGCCGGTCCGTATTGGCGAGCGCGCACCGGACGGCCGGGTGCAAGTATTGTCGGGGTTGGCCAAAGGCGACCGGCTGATCGTCCATAGCGAGCGCGAACTGCATGAAGGCGACAAGGTCCGCATCGTCGATTCGCTGGCACAGGGCGTCAAGTGATCAGCCTGGCCGGCCGCGACATTCTGCATTCGTGGGCCAAGTACGTGTATACGGGGATTGGGCTGGGCCTGCTGATCGGCGTCACGCTGTCCATGGCAGGGATCTATCGCGGCATGGTCGACGATGCGCAGGTGCTATTGAAGAACAGCGGCGCCGATATCTGGGTAGTGCAACAGGATACGCTGGGTCCGTATGCCGAACCCTCCAGCCTGCGCGACGATGCGTACCGGACAGTTTTAGGATTGCCCGGCGTGGCCCAGGCATCCAACGTCACCTATCTGACCATGCAGGTGCAGCGGGCAGGACAGGATGTGCGGGTGATGGTGGTCGGCTTCGAGTCTGACCAACCGGGGCAACCGCTGTATCTGAGCCAGGGCCGATTCATCACCCGCAGCCACTACGAAGCCATCGCCGATATTAAAACCGGCTTCAAGCTCGGCGAGCGCATCCAAATTCGACGGCACCAATACACGGTGGTCGGCCTGACCCGGCGCATGGTTTCGTCGGGCGGCGATCCGATGCTGTTCATCCCGCTGAAAGATGCACAGGAGGCGCAGTTCAAGAAGGATAACGAAGCGATCCTGAACGAACGCGCGCGCAGCGCCGCCAATCCGGCCTTCAACCGGCCCGGCGCACCCGGTGTGCTGGACGCGGTCCAAGACTTGCAGACCACCAGCCATAACGTCAATGCAATTCTGGTGCGGGTTTCCGACGGCTGGCGCGCTACCGAAGTCGCGCACAACATCCGGCGCTGGAAACATTTGCAGGCATATACGCTGCCCCAGATGGAAGAAATTCTGGTTGCCAAGCTGATCGCCACTTCCGCCAGACAGATCGGCTTGTTCCTGATCATCCTGGCGGTGGTCAGTGCGGCCATCGTGTCCTTCATCATTTACACCATGACGCTGGGCAAGATTCGGGAGCTGGCGGTGCTCAAGCTGATCGGCACCACCAATCGCACCATCGCCGGCATGATTTTGCAGGAGTCGCTGGGACTGGGCGCGATCGGCTTCGTCATCGGCAAGATCACGGCCACGCTGTGGGCTCCGTACTTTCCCAAATATGTTTTGCTGCTGAACTCGGACGCGATTCTGGGCTTCCTGGCGGTGATGGCGGTGTGCGCGCTGGCCAGCGTCATGGCGATACGCGCTGCGCTCAAGGTCGATCCGGCTACCGCGATTGGAGGATGAAATTGAAAAATACAATACGCACCCCTGCGATCGAACTGCGCGGATTGCGCAAACGCTATGGCGCGGGCGATGCCGCAGTCGAGGCGCTCAAGGGTGTCGACATGACCGTGTATCCGGGCGAGGTCGTGGGCTTGATCGGCCCCAGCGGATCGGGCAAGAGCACGCTGCTCAAATGCCTGGGCGCAGTGATCGAGCCGACCGGCGGCGCGATGTCGCTCAACGGGAAACTGATCTTCGACCGGGAGCGATGGCTGATCAAGGATTTGCGCGCGCTGCGGCGCGACAGCATCGGCTTCGTATTCCAGGCGCCGTACCTGATTCCGTTTCTGGACGTCACCGACAACGTGGCCTTGCTGCCGATGCTGGCCGGCAAACCCAACGGCGTCGCGCGCACCAGGGCACTGGAACTGCTGCAGGCGCTGGATGTCGGGCACCGCGCCAAAGCCAATCCGTCCGAACTCTCCGGCGGCGAGCAGCAGCGGGTGGCGATTGCCCGCGCGCTGGCCAACCGGCCGCCGGTGATCCTGGCCGACGAGCCGACTGCGCCGCTCGATAGCGAACGCGCACTGGGCGTGATGCGCATCCTGGACCAGATGGCGCTGCAATATCAGACCGCCATCGTGGTCGTCACCCACGACGAAAAAATCATCCCCATTTTCAAGCGGATTTACCACATCCGCGACGGCAAGACCTATGAAGAGGAAGGCGAAGGCAGGAGCTTTTAACACGCGAATAAATTATACAAATTTATATATCGTTTTTTTATAATATGTTTTAGAATAAATCATACGAACTGATAGCTGCATCGAAGACACCCATGGATACAACCACTCTGAACATTGCGCAGATGCGCGAAGCGGCCGGGCAAGCGACGGCGATGCTGCGGGTGCTGGCCAATGAAGACCGCCTGCTGCTGCTGTGCCAACTGACGCAGGGCGAAGCGTGCGTCAGCGAACTGGAAGAATTGCTCGGCATCCGCCAGCCGACCCTGTCGCAGCAATTGAGCGTTTTGCGCAATGAAGAGATTGTTTCGACCCGGCGCGAAGGCAAGAAAATCTTTTACCAACTGGCCGAAGGGCGCGCGCTGTCCTTGCTCAACACGCTGTACGGCCTGTATTGCCCGACCAAGGGCGGCACCGGGCCCTGATCGCTTTAAATATACTGATCCATGTATTAATTTTTACACACTATTTATATGCGTAAAATCAATGTTATTTGAAAATATTACGGGAGTATATGTTTTCAAGCAGCAATAAGCGCCGCATTGATGTTCCGCAAGCCGCTTTATTTTTACAACAACCGGGAGTCTGAAATGAAACAAAACGTCGGTGGAATCGATCGCAGCATGCGCATCATCGCTGGGCTGCTGATCTTGAGCCTGTTCTTCGTGCTGGATGAAAACACCCGCCTGTGGGCGCTGGTCGGCCTGGTTCCGTTGCTGACCGGCTTGATCGGATGGTGCCCGGCTTATCTGCCTTTCGGCCTGCGTACCTGCAAGCTGCGGAGAGACTGATGAAAAATCGCTGCAAGCAAGCGCTGCCTGGGCGGACTGCGTCGGCATCCCTGAGCCGGGGTGCGCTTGCAGCGCTGCTGGGCGCAACGCTCGTGCTCGGAACCGCGCCGGCTGCAGCGCAACCGGCCGCTGCGGCGGCTTCTGCCTATGTCGTCGCCTACCGCGATGTTCCGGAGACGATCAGCGCCGAGGGTGTTGCCGAAGCGATGCGGCAATCGACGCTGGCAGCGCAAATTTCCGGACAGATTGTCGAGCTCAGGGTCAAGGTCGGCGACAGCGTCAAGGCCGGTCAGGTGTTGGCGCGGATCGATCCGCGCGCCGCCGAGCAGGCATTGTCGGGCAGCCGGAGCCAGGTCGCCGAAGCCCAGGCCGGCCTGAACAATGCGCTGCGCAGCTTTGAGCGCAGCAAGAAACTGTTCGCCCAGAAATTCATCAGCCAGGCCGGGCTGGATCAGGCCCAGGCCGATTACAACGTGGCGCAGGCCCGGGTTGCCGCGCTGCAGGCCGGCGCCGGCCAGGCATCCACCGCCAGAACATTCACCGTCATCACCGCTCCGTATGCGGGCGTGATCGCGGCCACACCGGTTGAAGTCGGCGACATGGCCACGCCGGGCTCGCCGCTGCTCACGCTGTTCGACCCGAGCGCGATGCGCGTAACCGCGACGCTGTCGCAATCGAGCCTGTCCGCAATCCAGATGCAGCAAGCGGCCCGGGTCGAGTTCCCTGCCCTGAAGCAAACCGTCACCGCCAACAAAATCACGCTTATTCCGCTGGCCGACAGCCGCAGCCATACCGCCCGGCTGCGGCTGGATCTGGGTCAGGTGGACGGATTGCTGCCGGGCCAGTTTGCGCGTGCGTATTTCGTCACCGGCACCGCGCGCAAGCTGGTCGTGCCCGAGCAGGCGGTGCTGCGCCGCAGCGAAGTGACTGCGGCCTATGTGCTGGGTAGCGCTCAGGATCAGCCGCAATTGCGTCAGATCCGGGTTGGCGAAGCATCCGGCAACGGTTTTGTCGAAGTGCTGGCCGGCCTGCGGGCAGGCGAGCGTGTCGCCCAAGACCCGGTCAAGGCGGGCCTGATCTCCGGCGCCGGCGCATCGGCACAGAAAAAATAACTGATAAGCATGTGTTTCAACTGCGATTTACAACCCTGATATTCAATATTTGGAGGAGAAGATGGCTCACATAGTTATTTTAGGTGCCGGTTTGGGCGGCATGCCGATGGCGTACGAAATGAAACCGCTGCTGGGCTCCGGCGACCGCATCACGATGGTCTCGAATACCAGCACTTTCCAGTTCGTCCCGTCAAACCCGTGGCTGGCGGTCAACTGGCGCAAGCCGGACGAAATCGAGTTCGACGTGGAGCCCTATCTGCAGCAGCACGGCATCGGCTTTGACGGCCGCGGTGCGAAGCGGCTGCACCCTGAAAACAATCAGGTCGAACTCGGCGATGGCACGCTGCTGGATTACGATTACCTGGTCGTTGCCACCGGCCCGAAACTGGCCTTTGACGAGATCGAAGGGCTGGGGCCGGACGGCTTCACGCAATCGATCTGCAAAGTCGGGCATGCTACCGAGGCCAGCAAAGTTTGGAATAAATTTGTCGAGGAGCCCGGCCCGATCGTGGTCGGCGCGGTCCAGGGCGCATCCTGCTTCGGCCCCGCCTACGAATACGCGTTCGTGATGGAAACCGATCTGCGCCGGCGCAAGATCCGCGACCGGGTGCCGATGACCTTCGTCACCTCGGAGCCGTATATCGGCCATCTGGGCCTGGGCGGCGTCGGCGACTCGAAAGGCATGCTGGAATCGGCGCTGCGCAATCGCAACATCAAATGGATCTGCAACGCCAAGGTCACGCGGGTCGAAGACGGCAAGATGCTGGTCGCCGAGCACGATGAAAACGGCGCGGTCAAGAAGGAACATGTGTTGCCGTTTTCTTACTCGATGCTGCTGCCTGCGTTCAAGGGCATCGATGCGGTGTTCGGCATCGACGGCCTGACCAATCCGCGCGGCTTCATCCTGATCGATGCGTATCAGCGCAATCCCAAATACACGAACATTTACGCGGTCGGCGTGTGCGTGGCGATCCCGCCGGTGGAAGCCACGCCGGTGCCGACCGGCACCCCGAAGACCGGTTACATGATCGAGTCGATGGTGACGGCCACCGCGCACAACATCCAAGCCGCGCTGGCGGGGCGGGCGCCGACCGCCAAGGCGACCTGGAACGCGATCTGTCTGGCCGACTTCGGCGACAGCGGGATTGCCTTCGTCGCGATGCCGCAGATTCCGCCGCGCAACGTCAACTGGTTCGCCGAAGGCAAATGGGTGCATCTGGCCAAAGTCGCGTTCGAAAAATATTTCATCCGGAAGATGAAAAAAGGCACGTCCGAGCCGATTTACGAAAAATACGTGCTGAAGGCGCTGGGCATCATGAAACTCAAGGATAAATAAGAATATGGGGAATATGGGCATCGCCGGTCGTCTTTCGAAATTCTTCCTGCACTCGCAGCTGACGCCGTTGATTGCGCTGGTGGCGCTGCTGCTCGGCCTGTTCGCGGTGCTGGTCACGCCGCGCGAAGAGGAGCCGCAGATAAATGTGACGATGGCCAACGTGCTGATCCCGTTCCCCGGTGCATCAGCCAAGGACGTCGAAACGCTGGTGGCGACTCCGGCCGAACAGGTGATTTCGCAGATCCAGGATTTGGAGCATGTGTTTTCGGTCTCGAAACCCGGCATGGCGGTCGTCACCGTCCAGTTCAAGGTCGGCATCCCGCGCACCGAAGCGCTGGTGCGGCTGTACGACACCATCCATTCGAACCGCGACTGGCTGCCGCGCGAACTCAATGTCGGTGAACCGCTGATCAAGCCCAAGGGCATCGACGATGTGCCGGTCGTGTCGCTGACGCTGTGGACCAGGGATCTCGAGCGCGGCGCGTATGAACTGGAGCGGGTCGCGCACGCGATGGAAGCCGAACTGAAACGGGTGCCGGGCACGCGTGAAGTCAACACCATCGGCGGCCCCGGCCGCTCGGTGCGGGTGCTGCTCGACATCGACCGGCTCAATGCCCATCATCTGGCGGTGGCCGACATCCGCCAGGCGCTGCTGGGCGTCAATGCCGCGCTGCCGGCCGGTCAGCTGATCGCCGACAACGCGACGCTGGAAGTGCAGACCGGCAATTTTCTGGCCAATGCCAGGGAAGTTGGCGAGCTGATCGTCGGCGTCAGCGCGGGCAACCCGGTCACCTTGTCGGATGTCGCGCGGATCGTCGATGGACCGGTGCAGCCGTCGAAATACGTCTGGTTCGGCGTCGGCAAGGCTGCCGCCACGGATAAGGATAAAGCCGGCAGCACATTCCCGGCAGTGACGATCGCGATCACCAAGAAGCCGGGCGAGAACGCGGTGCAGGTCGCGCAACAGATTACCGACCGGGTGGCGGAGCTGCGCAATACAGTGATCCCGGCCGGGGTCGAGGTCAGCGTCACCCGCAACTACGGCGAAACCGCCAACGACAAGGCGATGAAGCTGATCCAGAAGCTCCTCTTCGCCACCACAGCGGTGGTGGTGCTGGTGTTCTTCCTGCTCGGCCGGCGCGAAGCGGCCATCGTCGGCATCGCGGTAATCCTGACGCTGGCCGCGACGCTGTTTGCGTCCTGGGCCTGGGGCTTCACGCTGAACCGGGTATCGCTGTTCGCACTGATCTTCTCGATCGGGATTCTGGTCGACGATGCGATCGTGGTGGTGGAAAACATCCACCGGCACCGCGAACTGCATCCGGACCAGCCGCTGACCGAGATCATCCCGGCAGCCGTCGATGAAGTCGGCGGGCCGACCATACTCGCCACTTTCACGGTGATTGCCGCGTTGCTGCCGATGGCCTTCGTCACCGGCCTGATGGGGCCGTACATGAGCCCGATCCCGATCAACGCCAGCATGGGCATGGTGATCTCGCTGGTGATTGCATTCACCGTCACGCCGTGGCTGGCGCACCGGCTGTCCGGCAAGCATGTCGCCGCAGCCGCGCATGGATCGGCTGCCGACAGCAAGCTGCAGCGCGGCTTCAGCGCGTTGCTGCTGCCGTTTCTGGCATCGAAAAAAGCGACCCGCAACCGGCGCCTGCTGTGGGCCGGCGTGCTGCTGGCGATCCTGGTTTCGGTCAGCCTGGCGGCGGTGCAGCTGGTGGTGCTGAAGATGCTGCCGTTCGACAACAAATCCGAATTCCAGGTCGTGCTCGACATGCCGGCCGGCACCCCGGTCGAAAACACCGCCGCCGCGCTGCATCAGATGGGCGCTTACCTGTCCACCGTGGATGAAGTCACCGACGTGCAGGGTTACGCCGGCACCGCCGCGCCGATCAATTTCAACGGACTGGTCAGGCAATACTATCTGCGCCAGCTGCCGGAATCGGGCGACTTGCAAGTCAATCTGGTCGACAAGCACCAACGGATGCGCAAGAGCCACGACATCGCCGGCGCGGTGCGCGCGCCGCTGGAGCAAATCGCCGCCCGCCACGGCGCCAAGGTCAAGGTGGTCGAAGTGCCGCCCGGGCCGCCGGTGCTGTCGCCGCTGGTGGCCGAAATCTACGGCCCCGACGAGGCCGGCCGTCATGCGCTGGCGAAACAGGTCAGGCAGGCATTCAGCCAGACCGCCGACATCATCGGCATCGACGATTCGATCGAGGACAATGCGCCGAAAGTGGTGCTGCGGGTCGACCAGCGCAAGGCCGCGCTGCTGGGCATCGCCGCCGCCGACGTGGTGCAGACGATGCGGGTCGGGCTGGACGGCGAAGACATCACTTCGCTGCATGACGGGCAATCGAAATACAGCGTGCCGGTGCGGCTGAACCTGCCGCCGGAGAAGCAGGCCCGGCTGGCCACGCTGCTGACGATGACGGTCAAGTCCGCCGGCGGCGACAATGTGCCGCTGGCCGAACTGGTGAGAGTGCAGCCGACCACGCGCGAGAAAACCATTTACCACAAGGATTTGCTGCCGGTGACTTACGTAATCGGCGACATGGCCGGCCAGCTCGACAGCCCGCTGTACGGGATGTTCGCGGTGCGCGGCAAGCTCGACAACCTGAGCGCTGCGCAGGGCGCGCCACTGGGCGAATACTTCATCAAACAGCCGTCCGACCCGTACCGCCAGTTCGCGCTGAAATGGGATGGCGAATGGCAGATCACCTATGAAACCTTCCGCGACATGGGGCTGGCCTACGCGGTCGGTCTGGTGCTGGTGTACATCCTGGTGGTCGCGCAATTCGGCTCCTACCTGACGCCTTTGATCATCATGGCGCCGATCCCGCTGACCATCATCGGCGTGATGCCGGGCCACGCGCTGCTGGGCGCGCAATATACCGCGACCTCGATGATAGGGATGATCGCGCTGGCCGGGATCATCGTGCGCAACTCGATCCTGCTGGTCGATTTCATCAATCTGCAAGTCGCGCAGGGCGTCAAGTTTGTCGACGCCACCGTCCATGCGACCGCGGCGCGCGCCAAGCCGATCGTGCTGACCGGACTGGCGGCGATCATCGGCGCGCTGTTCATCCTGGACGACCCGATTTTCAACGGGCTGGCGATATCGCTGATTTTCGGGATTTTTGTTTCCACCTTGCTGACGCTGGTGGTGATCCCGGTGCTGTATTACGCAGCCAACCGCAACAAGTTTGCTTGATTCAATTTATTTGAGGAGGGTTTGGCATGAATACCAATCGCATGGTGCGCATTTTCGCCGGGATTTTCATACTGATTTCATTGGCGCTGGGCGTGCCGGAGAGTCCGCTGTTCGTCAGCAAATACTTTCTGTGGTTCACGGTCTTTGTCGGCGCCAACCTGCTGCAAAGCGGCTTCACCCAATTCTGCCCGCTGGAGATTTTCCTGAAAAAACTCGGCGTGCGGGAAGCCTGAAACGCATTACTTACCGGAGCATGTGATGAATACAAAATATGGATTTGGCAAGAATGTCGCGCACTCGTTTGACGCTGCGATTGAACGCGTCACCCTCGCATTGCAAAACGAGGGTTTCGGCATCCTGACCGATATCGACGTCGCCGCCACGATGAAAAAGAAGCTCGGCCTGGACATGCCGCCCTACCGCATTCTGGGCGCGTGCAACCCCGGCCTGGCACACCGCGCGATCGAAATCGAACCCGCCATCGGCCTGCTGCTGCCCTGCAATGTCGTGGTCAGGCAGGATGACGCAGACAGCGTCAGGGTCGAAATCATGGACCCGCAAGCGGTGCTCGAACTGGTTGACAAACCCGCCATCACGCAAGTCGCGCAGGAAGTGCGCGAGCGCCTGCAGCGGGTGCTGGCGGCGCTCTGACAGCCGCCGAAATTGCATGAATTATCTGGAGTATGGCAAAAAAACCATGTGTTCACGCATAGATATATTGCGACTTGAAAAATACATATTCCAGTTTAATTCAAACAACAGAGGCGGCCCGGGCCCGACTGCCGGTGCCGCATCAGCACCCTGCTTCCAATCTTTCTGGTTTGACTCCAATGGAACCCGTAATGCGTAAAACCCTCCTCGCGTCGCTTCTGGCCGCTGTTGTGCTGGCGCCGGGCGCGCATGCGGCCGATCTGCGGCAAATTTATAACGATGCGCTCGTCAATGACCCGCAATACGCCAGCGCGCGCGCTGCATTGGCGGCAGGGCAGGAAAGGCTGCCGCAAGGCCGGGCCGGATTGCTGCCGACGCTGGGCCTGTCGGGCAGCAAGACCAGAAATGAAATCGACAACGGCGGTAGCAATGGCGGCAACTTCACCTCCAGCAACTATGCATTGACGCTGTCGCAGCCGCTGTTCCGCTGGGAAAACTGGCAGCAATACGAGCAGGGAAAGCTGCTGGTGGCGGCAGCCGACGCCCAATTTTCGCAGACCCAGCAAGACTTGATCGTGCGGGTTGCGCAAGCCTATTTCGACATCCTGGGCGCGCACGATACGCTGGCCTTCATACGGGCGCAAAAAGTCGCGATCAGCGAACAACTGGCTTCGGCCAGGCAGAATTTCGAGGTCGGCACCGCGACCATCACCGACACCCACGAAGCGCAGGCCCGTTTCGACCTGGCAGTGGCGCAGGAGTTTGCGGCCGAAAACGATCTGGCGATCAGGCGCGCGGCGCTGCAACAGATCATCGGCAAAGCGCCGGCAGAACTGGCAACGCTACGCCCGGGCCTGAGATTGAGCATGCCCGCGCCGGCCCAGCTCGAACCGTGGCTCGACAGTGCGCAGCAGCAGAATTACGGCGTGATCGGGCAGCAGCTGGCGCTGGAAATCGCCCGGCGCGAGATTTCCCGCAACCGCGCCGGCCATTACCCGAAGCTCGACCTGGTGGCCAGCCGCAGCCACACCAGGCAACCAAGCAGCGCCGTCAGCAACACGATGGTCGCCGGCAACAGCAATGCGATAGGCGTGCAATGGAATATTCCGCTGTTCGCCGGCTTTGCGGTGACCAGCCGCGTGCGTGAATCGATCGCGCTGGAAGACCAGGCCCGCTTTGATCTGGAGACCGCGCGCCGCAACGCGATGCAAAGCGTGCGGCAAGCGTTTCTGGGCGTCAATAGCGGTCTGGCGCAAGTCCTGGCGCTGGAGGCAGCGGAGATCTCCAGCCAGTCGGCACTGGACTCGAACAAGCTCGGTTACCAGGTCGGCGTGCGGGTGAATATCGACATCCTGAATGCGCAACAGCAGCTGTTCTCGACCCGCAGGGATCTGTCGAAAGCCCGCTACGACACCATCGTCAACGGCCTGAGACTGCAATCGGCAGCCGGCACGCTGCAGGAACAGGATCTGCTGCAGGTCAATGGATTGCTGCAGCAATAGGCTCAGACCCGGCTCAGACCTGGATTATCAGCGCGGGGTCGAATGCGGCATTCTCGGCAATGCCGTCACGCGCATAGCCGCGCGGATTGCACACGACGCGGGTGTTTCCAAGCTGGTAGTCATGACTGTCGTGGGTATGGCCATGCACCCACAACGCCGGCTGCCAGCGTGCGATCTGCGCGTCGAGATCGGAAACAAAACTGGCGTTCAGCAAGGAACCGGCGTATTTCGGATTGATGCTGCCACGTGACGGCGCATGATGCGTGACCACCACGGTGCTGCCGTTAAACGGCTGGGCGAATTTTTCGTCGAGCCAGCGCACTGACTGATCGAAAATTAGGCGCGAGATGGCCGGGCTGAACCGGGCATCGGCGGCATCGTCGACCATGATGCGGCTGAAATCCCTGACCGTCTGACAGGCTTCGGCTATCGAGGCGGCGCGCATCTCTTCGGTCGGGAACAAGCGGAAATCGGTCCACAGCGTACAGCCGAGAAAGCGCACGCCATCGATGCGGATTTCATCCCGATCCAGCAGATGCACGTTGCTGCCGTGCGCACCGTGCCGCAGTGCTGACAAGGTGGCGCTCAAACTGGCGCCGTAGAATTCGTGGTTGCCGGGAACGTAAATCACCGGCACCGCAAATTGCCGGGCCCAGTCCATCGCCTGTTGCGGGCGCGCCAGATCGCCGGCCAGAATCACCAGGTCGCAATCGGACTCCGGCACCGCCATCGCGGCCACCGTCAGGTGCAGATCAGAAAGAACAGACAGGCGCATTGCTATTTTCCGTTCAATCGAATAAACATCGCGAAAGGCTTGCGAAGTTTTATACACCTTCCCAGTATGATAAATAAATCATGCTTTACCGCATGTTTATAGAGTGACTTAAAAAATACCCCAACATTTTCATTTCAAGTTCGGGCCGCAGCCGACACCCGGCCGGAGCCACAAGACAACAGACGAAAATGGCGCGGACCGCGACCCTGTAATGTCGGTCTGCCGGACTGGATCAAATCATCAGAGGCAACACGACAAACGCGCATAGCAATACCCATACGATCGCGCCTACCGAGAATGCCGCAAAACTCATCGATTGCGCCTCGATCTGCTCGTCCATTTTCAGGATGCTGTAAGTGCCGTGATACAGCAGGCTGACCGCAGCCAGGAATCCGAGCACGACGACGCCAATCATGGCCCACAGATTGGGTATCAGCAGCCCGAGACTGGACAGCCACATCGGCACTCCGACGATCGCGGCAAGCAGGAAAGCGTCCTTGTAATGCACCGACAATTTATGCACGGCCGCAATGTTCTTGATGATCCAGCCCATCAGCGGCACCGTCAGCAATTCCGCCACCAGGAACACCAATGCGACTGACTGCCAGCGCGCGTACGTTGGATCCATCAAATACGCCGATGCGTGGTGACTGCCCGCATACAGCAGCATCGCCGGCGGAATCAGCGAGAAGGGCAAGACCAGCAGCAAAAAGGTCTTCAGCACCGATGGATGCACGGCACCGACCTTGTCCCAGCCATCCCTGAAAGAAAACGGCATTTTTGTATAATTTAACAAGCTCATTTCAAGCACCTCCTTGGTTGTCATACACAGTCTCGATTGCGTTTTACCACCCTGCCACTGCCACGAAGAAACGTTCCTGCAAAATTTTCACTGCGCTAATCCATATGAACGATGCGGGTCAAGGCATCAAATATTTATATCAATATATGATACAAAATCATAAAATCCAATTACTATTTTTTCGATTCTGCATGCCGCAGCGCGTCAAACTCTGCCGGCCATCGTTTAGACTCTGACTTCCTTTACCTTCCCGGCGCGTAATGACCAATCCCCCACCACCCGACACTCTTTCCAAACTGGATTACGAACTGCTGGCGGATTTTCGATATCAGCTGCGGCGATTCATGCGCTTCAGCGAAGAAATTACGCAAAGCCACGGCATCACGCCGCTGCAGTACCTGCTGTTATTGCAGGTAAAGGGATATCCGGGGCGCAATTGGGCAACCATCGCCGAACTGGCCGAGCGCCTGCAATCGCATCATCACGGCGTCGTCGCACTGGCTTCGCGCTGCGAGAAAGCGGCACTGGTGGCGCGCCGTCCGGGCCGGGATGACGGCCGCTGCGTCGAGATATACCTGCTGCCGAAGGGCGAGGAACTGTTGCGGCAACTGGCCATGCTGCACAAGGATCAGCTGGTCGACCTGCAACAGATTCTGAAAATTCCGAGCGAGAATTTGCTGAAGCGATTCAGCTAGATTCAGCCAAATCCCGTCCGGTCGATGCCGGGCCGGACCGGTTCCGCCCGCGGCCGCATTCATTGGATCAGCGCATCCGTTATCAATGGGCTTGCACTTGGATTCAAACAGTACTATATTAGTACTCATTGAATTTCAGGAATAGAAAAATGCTACGAATGAGCAAAATGGCCGATTACGGCACCGTGATCCTGACCACCATGGTGCATGAACCCCAGCGCATACAAAGCGCGGCAGGAATCGCGGCCGTGATCCGGGTGCCGGTGCCGACCGTCAGCAAGATACTCAAGATACTGACCCGCGAAGGCCTGGTGGTATCGCTGCGCGGCGCCAAGGGTGGCTATTTGCTGTCCCGCCCGCCTTCCCAGATCACCATTTCGCACATCATCAATGCGATGGACGGACCGATCGGCATGACCGAATGCAGCATCACGCCCGGTCTGTGCACGCAGGAATCGGGCTGCGCGGTACGCGCCAACTGGCTAAGAGTCAATCGCATCGTGCTCAATGCGCTGGATCAGATCACGCTGGACCAGATGATCCAGCCGGTGATCGAAATTGTCGAAACTGTCGACATCAGCGCGCTGCGGCGGCCATTGCCGCTGCCGCAACCGGCGCCAACCCTGAATCGCAGAATGAATGGAGAACAAGCATGAGCGAAGCAACAGCAAGCAGCCTGGACACCCTGATCAGCAGCGAATACCGGCACGGTTTCGTGACCGAACTGGAGACCGACACCGTGCCGCGCGGCCTCTCCGAAGACACGGTACGCCTGATCTCGGCGCGCAAAAACGAACCCGAATTCATGCTGGAATGGCGTCTGAAGGCATTCCGCCACTGGCTGACCATGACCGAACCCAAATGGTCCACCGCGCGCTATCCGGCCATCGATTATCAGGACATCATTTACTATTCGGCCCCGAAATCGATGCTGGACCGGCCGCAGAGCCTGGCCGACGTCGATCCTGAACTGCTGAGGACTTACGAAAAGCTGGGCGTGCCGCTGAAGGAGCGCGAAATGCTGGCCGGGGTCGCGGTCGATGCGGTGTTCGACAGCGTATCGGTCGGCACCACCTTCAAGGACAAGCTGGGCGAGCTCGGCATCATCTTCGGTTCTTTTTCGGACGCGGTGCGCGAGCATCCGGATCTGGTGCAGCAATACCTGGGCTCGGTGGTGCCTTACACCGATAACTTCTTCGCGGCGCTCAATGCAGCGGTGTTTTCCGACGGCTCGTTTTGCTACATTCCGCCCGGCGTGCGCTGCCCGATGGAGCTGTCGACCTACTTCCGCATCAACGCCAAGGACACCGGCCAGTTCGAGCGCACGCTGATCATTGCCGATGCGGGCGCCACCGTCAGTTATCTGGAAGGCTGCACCGCGCCGATGCGCGACGAGAACCAGCTGCATGCGGCAGTGGTGGAGCTGGTGGCGCTGGATGACGCCCGCATCAAGTACTCGACCGTACAGAACTGGTATCCGGGCGACAAGGAGGGCAAGGGCGGCATCTACAACTTCGTCACCAAGCGCGGCGACTGCCGCGGCGCCAATTCGCATATCTCGTGGACCCAGGTCGAGACCGGCTCGGCCATCACCTGGAAGTATCCGAGCTGCATCCTGCGCGGCGACAATTCGATCGGCGAGTTTTACTCGGTGGCGCTGACCAACAATTATCAGCAAGCCGACACCGGCTCCAAGATGATCCATATCGGCCGCAATACCCGCAGCACGATCGTGTCCAAGGGTATTTCCGCCGGACGCGGGCAAAACGCGTATCGCGGCCTGGTGAAAATCCTGAAATCGGCCGAAGGCGCGCGCAACTATACCCAGTGCGACTCGCTGCTGCTGGGCGACAAGTGCGGCGCGCACACCTTCCCGTATATCGAGGTCAAGAACCCGACCGCGCGGGTCGAACACGAGGCATCCACCTCGCGCATCGGCGAAGACCAGCTGTTCTATTGCAAGCAGCGCGGCATTTCGGCTGAAGACGCGGTATCGATGATCGTCAACGGCTTCTGCAAGGAAGTGTTCAAGGAGCTGCCGATGGAATTCGCGGTGGAAGCGCAGAAATTGATGAGCGTCAGCCTTGAGGGCTGCGTCGGTTAATAAAACGGGCCTCCCTCTCCCCCGGCCCCTCTCCCGCACGCGGGAGAGGGGAGCAAAGTGAATCGCTGCGCGACGTTAAAAAGGAAACCATCATGTTGGAAATCAGAAATCTGCAAGCCAGTGTCGAGAACAAGCCAATTTTGCGCGGCCTCGATCTGACCGTAAAGGCCGGCGAAGTGCATGCGATCATGGGGCCGAACGGCTCCGGCAAGAGTACGCTGGCGCAAGTGCTGGCGGGACGCGAAAACTTTACCGTCACCGGCGGCGAAGTGCTGTACCAGGGCCGCGATCTGCTGGCGCTGGCGCCCGAAGAGCGGGCCCGGGAAGGGGTGTTTCTGGCGTTCCAGTATCCGGTGGAAATCCCCGGCGTCAGCAATGTCTATCTGCTGAAAGCGGCGCTGAACAATATCCGCAAGCATCGCGGCCTGCCGGAACTCGACGCGATGGAATTTCTCAGCCTGATCAAGCAGAAAATGGCGCAGATGGAGATGAGCACAGAGTTGCTGTACCGCTCGGTCAACGAAGGTTTTTCCGGCGGCGAGAAAAAGCGCAACGAAATCCTGCAAATGGCCTTGCTGGAGCCGAAACTGGCGATTCTCGACGAGACCGACTCCGGGCTCGACATCGATGCGCTGCAAATCGTCGCCAAGGGCATCAATGCATTGCGCAGCCCGGAGCGCGCGATGATCATGGTGACCCACTACCAGCGGCTGCTGGATTACGTGGTGCCCGACTTCGTGCATGTACTGTCGCAGGGCAGAATCATCAAAACCGGCGGCAAGGAACTGGCGCTCGAACTGGAGCAGCGCGGTTACGGCTGGCTGGAAGATGCGGCAGCGGCACAGAACAGCGTGGCGGCATGATGAACAATCGATCCCGGGAACACACACTGGCCGATTTCCAGCGCGTTGCTTTGGTTCTGCCGGGCGCGCGGGCGCCGTGGCTGGCGCAGGCGCGCAGTGCGGCACTGGAGCGGTTCGCGCACAGCGGCTTTCCGACCATCCGCGACGAAGAATGGAAATACACCAGCGTCGCCGCGATCGAAAAGCACGCATTTCTGGCCTTGCCCGGTGGCGGCGGCAACGCAGCGGCAGCCGCCGCATTGGTGCAGAATCTGGCGTTAAACGACGGCAGCGGCCATCTGCTGGTATTTCACAACGGCCGCCATGCGCCTGCGCTGTCGGCGCCCGGCCGCCTGCCTGCCGGCGTGACGCTGGGCAGCCTGGCCGATGCGCTGGAACAGATGCCGGACGCACTCGCACCTTATCTCGGCGATAACGAGCGCCAGACCGTATTCGGTGCGCTGAATACCGCCTTCATGGCCGATGGCGCGTATCTACATCTGCCGCGCGGAACCGTGATGGAGCAGCCGGTGCACCTGCTTTTCATCACCACCGCGTCGGGCGCTGCCATCGCGCCGCGCAACCTGATCGTGGCCGAAGCAGGCGCGCAGGCGACGGTGATCGAGCATTACGCGGGACCGGATGGCGTGGTGTATTTCACCAATGTCGTGACGCAGATCTTCGCGGCGGAAAATGCCGCAATCGAGCACTACAAGCTGCAGCAGGAAGCCGCGCAAGCGTTCCATGTCGCCGGCATCCACGTGGCGCAAGGACGCGGCAGCCGGCTGGCGTCGCACTCGATCACGCTCGGCGCGGCACTGGCGCGCAACGATATTACGACCGCATTCAATGCGCCGGGCTGCGAAGCGACGCTCAACGGCCTGTATCTGGTCGGCGGCCAGCAGCACGTCGACAACCACACCCGCATCGATCATCTGCAGCCGAACGGCACCAGCCATGAATATTATCGCGGCGTGCTGGACGGCCGCTCGCGTGCGGTGTTCAACGGCAAGGTGATCGTCCATCCGGGCGCGCAGAAGACCAATGCGTCCCAAGTTAACCACAATCTGCTGCTGTCCCGGGATGCGGAAATCGACACCAAGCCGCAGCTGGAAATCCATGCGGACGACGTGCAGTGCACGCACGGCGCAACCATCGGCCAGATCGACGACGAACAGCTGTTTTATCTGCGCTCGCGCGGAGTCGAAGAAGCGATGGCAAGAGGCTTGCTGATCCATGCGTTCGCCCATGACGTGATCGAACGCATCCGGGTCGCAGCGCTGCGCAGCCGCATCGAACAAATCCTGCTCACCCGATTGCCGCAAGGCGATCGCATCAAGGAATTGACATGAAAATGGACACAAAAGAGCTGACTAAGCCAACTGATGCACAGCGCGGCGTGGCCGACTGGCGCCGGGATTTTCCTATCCTGCACACTACCGTGGCCGGCAAGCCGCTGGTGTATCTGGACAATGCCGCCACCACCCAGAAGCCGCAATCGGTGATCGATGCCGAAGTCGCGTATTACAGCCAGACCAACGCCAACGTGCATCGCGGCGTGCATACGCTGAGCCAGCGCGCCACCGACCAGTATGAAGCGGCGCGCGACAAGGTGCGGCGCTTCATCAATGCCGCCAGCAGCAAGGAAATCGTGTTTGTGCGCGGCACCACCGAAGCGATCAACCTGGTCGCGCAAAGCTATGCCCGCCCGCTCTTGACTGCGGACGACAACATCATCATCAGCGCGATGGAACACCACTCCAACATCGTGCCGTGGCAAATGGTGTGCGCGCAGACCGGCGCGGAACTGCGGGTGGTGCCGGTCAACGATGCCGGCGAATTCGAGTTCGATGTCTTCGCCAAGCTGATCGGCCCCGGCACCAAACTGGTCGCCGTCACCCATCTGTCGAACGCGCTGGGCAGCATCGCGCCGGTCAAGCGCATCATCGATCTGGCGCACTCGCACGGCGTGCCGGTGCTGCTGGACGGCGCGCAGGCGATATCGCATATCGGGGTCGATGTGGCCGCGCTGGATTGCGATTTTTATGCCTTTTCCGGTCACAAGATTTTCGGTCCGACCGGCATCGGTGCGCTGTACGGCAAGCAGGCGCTGCTGGAGGCGATGCCGCCGTACCAGGGCGGCGGCGACATGATCCGCTCGGTCACCTTCGGCAAGACCGAATACAACGACCTGCCGTACAAGTTCGAGGCTGGCACGCCGAACATCGCCGGCGCCATCGGGCTGGGGGCGGCGCTCGATTACGTAACAGCCATCGGCATCGACGCGATCGCCCGCCACGAACACGATTTGCTTGCATACGCGACCAAGCGGGTGTCGGCAATACCAGGCTTGCGCATCATCGGCACCGCTGCGCAAAAGGCCAGCATCCTGTCTTTTACGATGGAAGGCATACATCCGCACGACATCGGCACCATTCTGGACCACGCCGGGGTTGCGATTCGCGCCGGCCACCACTGCGCAATGCCGTTGATGCAGCGTTTTGGCCTTTCCGGCACCGCGCGCGCTTCGTTTGCGTTCTACAACACGCGCGCCGAAGTCGATGCGCTGGCGGCGGCGCTGCATCAGGTACGGGAGATGTTTCAGCCATGAACGAGCTACGGGAACTGTATCAGGAAGTGATCTTCGACCACTACCGCAAACCGCGCAATTGCCATGTGCTGGACTGCGTCAGCCACCATGCGGAAGGCTACAACCCGTTGTGCGGCGACCAGGTCACGGTCTATCTGAAAGTCGAAGACGGCGTGATTGAAGACCTCAGCTTCAAGGGCACCGGCTGCGCGATTTCGACCGCTTCCGCGTCGTTGATGACCGAAGCATTGAAGGGCAAGAAACTTGCCGAAGTCGAACACCTGTTCAACGATTTCCACCGGATGGTCACCGGGTCGGATTCGGAATCGGTGCCGCACCCGGATCTGGGCAAGCTCGAAGCGCTGGCCGGCGTGCATGAATTCCCGGCCCGCGTGAAATGCGCGACGCTGGCCTGGCACACGCTGCAAGCCGCGCTGAAAAACCAATCGGAACCAGTTAAAACGGAGTAGAAAAATGACTTACGACGCATCCTTCATGGATGGTGACAACGATTCCAGCCAAGCCGGCGACACCCTCAGGGAAAATCTGATCGCTGCGCTGCGCACCATTTACGACCCCGAGATCCCGGTCAACATCTACGACCTGGGGCTGATTTACAGCATCGAGATCGAGCCCGACGGCCAGGTCGAGATTGAAATGACGCTCACCGCACCGGCCTGCCCGGTAGCCGGCACCTTCCCCGCCACCGTCGAGGAACGCCTGTCCGAGGTACCGGGCGTGGCCGGCGTGCACGTCGAACTGGTGTGGGAGCCGGCCTGGAGCATGGATTCGATGAGCGAGGACGTGAGGCTGGAACTGGGCTTGTTTTAGTAGTGCAGGCCTCCGTGCCTGCATGCCGGCACGGAGGCCTGCACTACTGCATCAACACTGAAGGAACTGCCATGTCGAACTGGTCCGATGTCGCCCGCGTCAGCGAATTCGCCGCCGGAACCTGGCGTTCGATCGATCTGGATGGAACCCAGGTTGCGGTATTCAACCTCGAAGGCGCGTATTACGCGATCGAGGATGTCTGCACCCACGATGGCGGCATCCTGACCGGCGGCACACTGGAAGGCGAGGAAATCGTCTGCCCGCGCCACGGTGCCCGCTTTTCGGTCAAAACCGGCAAGGTGCTGGCGCCGCCCGCATATGAGGATGTCGGCCAGTTTCCGGTACAGGTGGCAAACGGCATGGTGCAAGTGCGGGATCCGCGCTGGGACTGATGCGGTTATGTTCGACCGTTAATAATACCTGGATCCGTGAGGGGAAATAAATAATATCCTTTAAAATCAAATAGTTAAATAACATATTCACACCCTCTGCTGGGTGAGTGGATAAGTGGCGTAGCACGTTGATTCAGAAGGACATTTCGAAATCACATCACGGATTCAGGTAATACATAACGATGTATTATTTAATACCACAATTAATATATGCGGTAATTGCATTGTTTTAAGGCATACTCCATAGAAATCAGTGCAGGCATCGATGCCTGCACTGCCACCTCAATCGCCACGCGCACCGAAGGTCACCAGCCGCGGATCGTCGACCAGGTCCAGAATCTGCCGCACCCGCTCCTGCCACATCGTGGCAAATTCACGCTTTTCCGCTTCCTCGGCCGCGCCGCCCAGCACTTTTTGCATCAGTCGCAGCACCGCCGGCATCGGCGGCACGATGTCGGGATGGTAACCAACGGTAACGCTGGCGCCGCTGTCGGTGCGCTGGAAGCGGATTTCGCCGTCCAGCGCGACGTCGAAAAACAGCAGGTTGCGGCGGTCGAAACGGCCTGAAATTCCCTTGAATCCGCTGTCGCCGGTGGCCCCGGTAATCAGGCCGACCACATTGGCGATCACGCCGGTGACGCCGCTTTGCAGCGCATTTCGGAACTCGACCCTGATGCCGCCGCGTTGCGGCAAGTCATCGCCGTACAGGCCGCCCAGCGCCTTCAACGTCATCAGGTAGGCACCGGCCACCGTCGGGCAGGAATGGCCGGCCAGCTTGACCGCATCGGCATACGAATACTCGATCAGGCCGCCCGCGGCCGCTCCCAGCAATTCGGCCAGCGGATCGCAGACGGTGATTTTTCTGGCTTGTTCAAAAAAAGATGGATAGTGCATCAACGGCTCCTGTATGGGGATGTTCAGGCGCTGCATGTCGTGCAGCGGCGGTGCGCCGGCCAGCTTGCGCACTTCGTCGGCCACCACAGCAAAAACTTGCCGTGCGCCCTGCCCGGAAAATCTTCGCTGCAGACGAAAAGAGCGAGTGCTGCGACCCGCTCCGTTTCTGTCGCCAAAGTGGTCCGGGCCTGCCGGTCATGCAGATGACTGCTGCATGGATTGCTATTGGCGTTACGCCCGACTTAACTGCCGCCGCAACCGCCGCAGCAACTGCCGTTTTCGCCGTGCACCGATTTTTCGGTACTGATTGCGTAACCGGCCTGCACCAGCACGTTTTGCAATTCCTGCGAAGAAGTGATCTGGTCGTCGAACTGGACTTTGACTTCGCTGCTTTCGAGTGCAATTTCTATCTCGCCTACGCCTCTGACGCCGCGTAGCACGCGGGTCACGCTGTCAGCGCAATTCTGGTTGGTAGTTCCGGTCAGTTTCAAGGTTTCGGATCGCATCATATTTCCTTTTGCATGTGTATGAGGACAATGAGAGAAACATATTCTCCATTTCTTTCAGCGTCATTGTGACATAACAATCATATTAAATACATCTTTAAATTATTCCATCTTGAAAAAAACGATCATGAATTCGATTAATTTGCCGGCGCGCACAAAATAAAGCGGTCATATGTTTGCTACCGCACAAAACTTGCACCGATTTCGGCTGTAAAGTTGCTCTGTCGGTCAAAAAAAACGTTCAACATTCATTCCCGAAAGGAACTTGATATGAAAATAGCCCACCGCATCCCAACTTATCTGCTGGCATTTACACTGGTCGCGCTGGCAGGCTGCGCCTCAACGCCAAAACAGGAAGGAACCGGCGAATATATCGACGACACAGTCATCACGACCAAGGTAAAAGCTGCGATTTTCAACGAACCCACGTTGAAAGCGACCGAAATCAATGTCGAGACTTTCAAAGGCCAGGTTCAGTTGAGCGGCTTTGTTTCTTCGAAAGAAGATATCAACAAGGCGACACAAATTGCACGCGGTGTGAAAGGTGTAACATCGGTCAAGAACGACATGCGCACCAAGTAACGATCCGGAAGCCAATTAACCGGGCCGGCATTGATTTCGAATCGAGGCAATGCCGGCCCGATTTTTTTGATACCGGGGAATAGTTGCATTGCAACTCTTACATCGGGTTTTTTGCACAAATTTGCAGGATCAAAATGAGTCGCTACGCGCCTTTCCCGTTATTGAAACCAATGTAATGAATCCGATAAATACCGAATTGCCTATCCCCGCAGACTTGACCGCAGCGGAAATTCACGCTCCCGAAGATGCAGAAAATGTCCCAGCAGAAGCCCCTTCCGAATACCCTCGCCTGCCCAGCCATGTAGATGCGCGTGGAGTGTCACTTGCCATCCTGGCAACGCTGGCGCTTGTGTTTTCCCTGCAATGGGCGCAGAGGTTTTTTATTCCATTACTGTTCGGCATCTTTATTGCGTATACGCTCAATCCATTTGTCAACTGGTTGAAGCTGCTGAGAATCCCCCGCTTTTTTGGTACCTGCATCGTAATGCTGACGATATTGTGCGGCGTTGCCTTTGCGGCCAATACACTGCAAGACGAGTTCCAGTCGATATTGAATGGATTGCCGGCGGCAACCCAAAAAATATCGCGGGCGCTGAAAAAAACCCAGGGCAGTCAGCCCAGCACGATGCAACAAATGCAGGCAGCAGCGACCGAGTTTGAAAGAGCTACCAATCAGGTAACCGGCGCACGGCCACCGGCCAGAAAAATTGCCGGGTTCGAGCAATCGGCATTCAGGGTCAGCAACTGGCTCTGGGCCGGTTCACTGAGTGCTGCCGAATTCATCGGTCAGGCCACCATGGTGATCTTCCTGGTATTTTTCCTGTTGTTATCCGGCGACACTTTCAAGCGCAAACTGGTCAAGTTATCCGGGCCATCGATGGCCCGGAGAAAAATTGCCGTACACATACTTGACAACATCAATACCTCGATTCAGAACTACATGTTCATGCTGCTGGTAACCAATTTGCTATTGGCAGTAGCAACCTGGCTTGCATTGCGTTGGATCGGCCTGGAAAATGCCGGTGCATGGGCAGTTGCCGCTGGTCTTTTGCATATCATTCCGTATTTTGGGCCACTGCTCACCATGATCGCGATTGGATTGAGCGCGTACATGCAATTCGAATCGCTCTCGATGGTGCTGCTGGTCTCGGGAACATCGCTTGCAATCGCCACCGTGATCGGCACTTTCGTGACGACCTGGATGACCGGAAGAATCGCAAAAATGAATACAGCGGCAGTCTTTGTCGGATTGCTGTTCTGGGGCTGGCTGTGGGGCATCTGGGGCTTGCTGCTAGGCATCCCGATCATCGTCATCGTGAAAGTCATCTCCGAGCATATCGAAGGCTTGCATCCGGTTGCGGAGCTGCTCGGAGAGTGACCTTGCTATTCCCAGTTCCGGATGCCCTGCGACTCTTACTCTCGACCGGATTTCTGTGCCTGCGCACGGATGGCTGACAGCGTCAGCGTCGGGGTGATCACTTCCGGCGACAGGCGGATTTCTATCACTGCCGGCAAGCCGCTGGCGCACGCCTGCTCGAACGCGGGGATGAAATCGGCGGTCTTTTCAACCACCGCGCCAAAGGCTCCGAAAGAGCGGGCGAAAGCGGCGAAATCCGGATTGGTCAGGGCGGTGCCATGCACGCGGGCCGGATATTCGCGCTCCTGATGCATCCGAATGGTGCCGTAGATGCCGTTATTGACGACGATGAATATCACCGGCAAGCTGTAATGCATCGCGGTGGCCAGCTCGGAACTGCTCATCATGAAGCAGCCGTCGCCGGCAAACGCCAGCACGGTGCGCTGCGGATACAGCGATTTGGCGGCAATCGCGGCCGGCACGCCGTAGCCCATCGCGCCGGAGGTCGGCGCCAGCTGCGACTTGAAATGGCGGAAGCGGTGAAAGCGGTGGACCCAGGTCGCATAATTGCCGGCGCCGTTGCAAATGATTGCGTCGGCCGGCAAATGATCGCGCAGATACAGCATGATCTCGCCCATCTGCACCGGCCCTTCCACCTGCGGCGGCGTGCTCCAGGCCAGGTAATCGGCATGGGCAATCACCCCCTCGCTCTGCCAGGCTGGCGCTGCGAGCGGGCTTAATTCAGCCAGCGCCGCGGCAATTTCCGGCATGCCTGAATTGATGGCCAGGGTCGCTGCATACACGCTGCCCAGTTCTTCGGCGCCGGCATGGACATGCACCAGTTGCTGCTTCGGCACCGGGATGTCGAACAGGCTGTAGCCGCTGGTGGTCATTTCGCCCAGCCGCGGGCCGATTGCCAGCACCAGATCGGCATCCCTGACGCGCTGCGCCAGCTTCGGGTTGATGCCGATGCCGACATCGCCCGCATACAGCCCATGCGCATTGTCGAACAAATCCTGAAAACGGAACGCGCAGGCGACCGGCAATTGCCAGGCTTCGGCGAACCGGCGCAGATCGGTGCAGGCCTGCGGCGTCCAGCCGCTGCCGCCGAGAATCGCCAGCGGCCGTTCGGCCTGCGCCAGCAAGCCGGACAACTGTTGCAGTGCAGCCGCAGCCGGTGCGGCGGCGACGCGCTGAAAACGGGGTGCGGCAGGCGCACTGACCCGATCGCGCAACATGTCTTCCGGCAGCGCCAGCACCACCGGGCCCGGCCGGCCGGACACCGCGGTATGAAAGGCCCGGCTCAGGTATTCCGGAATCCGCCTGGCGTCGTCGATCTGCGCGGTCCATTTGGTCATCTGGCCGAACATCCGGCGGTAGTCGATTTCCTGAAACGCCTCGCGGTCCGTGCAGTCGCGCGCGACCTGGCCGATGAACAGGATCAGCGGGGTCGAATCCTGATACGCGGTGTGAATGCCGATCGAAGCATTGGTCGCGCCGGGGCCGCGCGTGACCATCGCAATGCCGGGTTGGCCGGTCAGCTTGCCGTAGGCTTCGGCCATGTTGGACGCGCCGCTTTCGTGCCGGCAAACCCGCAGCGCGATCTGCTCGCGCACGTCGTACAAGGCATTGAGCACGTCCAGATAGCTTTCGCCCGGCACGCAAAACACTTGTTCGACGCCGTGCACAATCAGGCTGTCGACCAGGATTTTTCCACCGCTGCCGGTGTGAATCGGATCAGTATGCATTTTCATCTCGAAATCGTTGCAATAAATGGGGGGAAGTGAGTGTTCTGCGCGGCAGGCAATTTAAGTCCGGCAGAGCATTCTTCGCATGGTTCGAAGCTGAGTATATGTATAAGCGAGGCTTCTGCAAAACCAAAAAAAACCATGACATCATTACCTATGCTCATGCAAATACCCGCGTTATCGCGAAAGGCATGTCCACGAAATACACGAAAGGCACGAAAAATGCCAATCACGGCGCGCCTTTGCAGGCCCTCGCGCATTCTTGAATGTTTATCTTACTGGCATGTGTATTTTTAATATCTGAATGAAAATATGCGGAAAATGCCATGAAAATCACCATACTCACGCTATTCGTCGTATTGCAGGGCTAATTCGTGCTTTTCGTGTGTTTCGTGGACAACTGAAGGAACTCAATCGCCCCGCAGCTCGCCAAGAATCCAGTCGCGGAACTTGATGACGGCCGGCTTGCCGGCGTTTTTTTCTGGATAAGCCAGATAGTAGGATTGCGGGCTTTTTACCGCAAACGGGAACGGCACCAGCAATTGCTGCTGGCAGATTTCGGTTTCCACCAGAAATTTCGGCATCAAGGCCACGCCTAGTCCGGCCACTGCGGCTTGGATCACCATCGACAGTTGCTCGAAGCGCGGGCCGGACAGCGCGTTCGGGCAATCCACGCCGACATGATCGAACCAGTCGCGCCAGGCTTGAGGACGCGTGGTGTGCTGCAACAATGTCATCCGGGTCAGGTCGGCTACGCTGCCGATCTGTTTTCTCAGTGCCCGGCTGCAGACCGGCACCACCTCCTCGCCCATCAGGCGCACCATCACCGCGCCGGGCCAGTCCGGTTCGCCGAAGTGGATCGCAGCATCAACCTGGCGCTGGCTGAAATCGAACGGCACTATTTCGGTACTGAGATTGAGCAGCACATCGGGATGCGCGGCGGCGAATTTCGGCAGCCGGGGGATTAGCCATTTGATGCCGAAAGTCGGCAGGATTGCCAGCTTGAGTATGCCGGCCGTGCTGTTGTGGGTCATCGCCTGAAAGGTCGCCATTTCGATCTGCTGCAAGATCGCCGACACCTGCAGCGCATACTCGCGCCCGGCCTCGGTCAGTACCAGGCGCCGGTTGATGCGCTCGAACAGCCTGCTGCCGAGATACTCTTCCAGCATTGCCACCTGGCGGCTGATTGCGCCTTGCGTCATGTGCAATTCATGCGCGGCCTTGGTAAACGACAAGTGGCGCGCCGCCGTCTCGAACGCAAGCAGGCAGGAGGTCGATGGAATGCATCTACGCATCGCTATGCCGCCGCATCCCTGCCGGCGCCGCGGCCGGTCACGGCTTCAGATCGAATACCGCCATCGATTCGACATGGGCGGTATGCGGGAACATGTTGACGACGCCGGCGTATTTCAGCGTGTAGCCGGCTTCCTGCACCAGCAGTCCGGCATCGCGCGCCAGGGTGGACGGGCTGCAGGCCACATACACGATGCGTTTCGGCATCAGCTCCGGATGGCTGCGCCGCAAGCCGGCCAATGCCTGGCATACGGCGAAGGCGCCATCGCGCGGCGGGTCGATCAACAGCCGGTCGAATCTTCCCATCGCGATGAAATCCTCGCTGGTGGCTTCAAACAGGTTGCGGCAAAAAAACTGCGTTTTCTGCGCCAGGCCATTCGCCTGCGCATTTTCCAGCGCGCGCTCGGTCAGTTCGGTGCTGCCCTCGATGCCGACCACTTCGCGGGCCAGGGTGGCAATCGGCAGCGTGAAGTTGCCCAGGCCGCAAAACAGGTCGGCGACGCGATCAAAGGCTTGTACATCCAGCAGACGCAGCGCGCGCGCCACCATCACGCGGTTGATATGGTGGTTGACCTGGGTGAAGTCGGTCGGCTTGAAAGGCATCTTCACGCCGAATTCGGGCAACGCATAGTGCAGCGTCGAAATCTCCGGATAAAACGGCACTGCGGTTTCTGGCCCCTTGGTCTGCAACCACCATTGCACCGCATGCAGGTCGGCAAATGCCTTCAGCTTGACTTCGTCCTCCGGGGTCAACGGAGCCATGATGCGCAACACCATCGCCGTCACATCTTCGCCCACCGCCAGCTCGATCTGCGGCAGCTGGCGCACGATTGTCAGCGATTCGATCAGATGCCGCAGCGGCACCAGCATCTTCGACACATGCGGCGGCAGCACTTCGCAGGTTTTCATGTCGGTGATGTAGCGCGATTTTTTCTCGTGAAATCCGACCAGCACGCCGCCCTTTTTCGGAACCAGGTTGACCGACAGGCGCGCACGGTAGCGGTAGCCCCAGGTCGGGCCGTAAATCGGCCGCAGCATGGTTTCGGCACGAATCCGTCCGATATGCCACAGATTGTCTTCCAGCACGCGCTGCTTGGCGGCCACCTGCGCGGCCGGCTCCAGATGCTGCATTGCGCAACCGCCGCACAGGCCGAAATACACGCACTTCGGCTTGACGCGCAACGCCGACTCGCGCTGGATCGCAATCAGCGTCGCCGCTTCCCATTGCGCCTTCTTGCGATAGGTTTGGTAACTGACGCGCTCGCCCGGCAGCGCGCCTTCGACGAAGACCACCTTGCCGGCGCTGCCGTCTTCATTCCGGAGATGGCCGACGCCGCGGCCATCCATGTCCAGGGACTCGATTTCAATCATGTTAAGCGACATAGGGACACAGTAAAGTTGCGGATCCGACATCGATCCGAAATTAGAGAATTTATGCAAGGAGTGATTGCATGTCCGGCGTTACGGCAAGACATTGCGTCTGAATACGGAAATGCCGCCCAGGGCGTTACCCATGCTACAGCAGCGAATCCCTTCCCACACCTCTGGCGGCAAGCGAACGCTTCAACTTGTACAGCGCTTCCTGCTGAATTTGCCGGATGCGCTCACGCGTCACGCCCATTTCTTCAGCCAGCGTTTCCAGCGTGGCCGGATGATCGTTATCCAGCCCGAAACGGCGTGTAATCACAATCCGCTGCTTGTCTGGCAATTTATTCAGCCATTCACGCACCAGCACCGTTATTTCGAGTTGCTCGGCACGCGCATCCGGCGCGTCGTCGGTATCGCCAGGCAGCAGATCCATCAAACTCGATTGCGGGTCGCCGTCCAGAGGCGCGTCCAGCGAAGTCGCATGTTCGGACAGCGCAAGGATATCCTGCACGTCTTCCACATGCCGGTCGATCAGGTGCGCAATGTCCTCGACTGTTGCTTCCTTGCCGTCGTGATGCTGCGCTTCCAGATGATATTTCGCCCGCAGGACCTGGTTCAGTTCGCGCACCATGTGCACCGGCAAACGCACGGTACGGGCCTGGTTCATGATCGCCCGCTCTATGTTCTGGCGTATCCACCAGGTCGCATAAGTCGAGAAACGAAAGCCGCGCTCAGGTTCGAATTTATCGATGGCGCGCATCAATCCAAGGTTGCCTTCTTCGATCATGTCCAGCAGTACGACGCCGCGGTTGATGTAATGCTTCGCGATGGAAACCACCAGGCGCAGATTATGCTCGATCATCTTCTGCCGCGACTCGAAATCCCCCTGCTTGGCCATGGTCGAAAAATGCAGCTCTTCGCTCGCGCTGAGCAGCGGGCGGGTGCCGATCTGGTTCAGATAATGCTGCGTGGTATCGGTGGAAAGCTCGGCCACCAGCACAATTTTGACTTCATCCGGACTGACCGTCTCGACCGCTTCCTGATTCTCGTCACCGTCGCCAGGCACGCCATATTCCTCAACCGCACCATCGAATGGCGTCTCGGGAACGTCTTGCGCGTCGTCATCCTGATCCATATTGCGCGGGTGGTGCGGCTTGTTCATCATGAATGATTATCTGCTCGGCAAGAATTTGGATGGATCGACCGGTTTTCCCTGCTGTCGAATCTCGAAGTGAAGCTTGACTGCGTCCGCATCGGTATTGCCCATTTCAGCGATTACCTGGCCTTTGTTGACGCTCTGACCCTCCTTGACTGTAATAGTTTTGTTGTGTGCGTAGGCCGACAACAGATTGCTGGTATGTTTGACGATGACCAGATTACCGTAGCCGCGGATCCCGCTGCCGGCGTACATCACCTTGCCCGAACCGGCGGCGATCACCTGCTGCCCCAGTTTGCCGGAGATATCGATGCCTTTGCTCTTGCCGTCTTCAAAGACAGCAATAACCTTTCCTTCCGCCGGCCAGATCCAGCCGATCCCATCGTCGTCGGCGTCAACCGTTTTGGCGGGCTCCGCTTTCGCCGGAACCGCAGCGGCGGTGGCAGTTGCCGGAGCTTTTGCAGTTGCAGTTGCAGCTTCCGGCTTTTGCAGCTCGGTCAGCGCGCGCTCCGAATAAGGCCGCTTGTCGCCACGGGGAGCAGTCTTGTTGCCGGCGCTGCCTGATGACGCTGCCGCAGGGGCCGACAACGCGCGCACCTCGACCCCGGCACTGGCGATACTGCCGGTTTGCGCGCCGCCCGCTTCTGCATCGGGCGGCCGCACGCGCAAGACTTGATCGACCTTGATATCGTTCGGATTGGCCAAATTATTCCAGACCACAATGTCGCGATAAGCCTGCCCCTGGTCCAATGCGATGCGATACAGGGTGTCGCCTTTTTTAACGTTGTAATAGCCGGGGCCGGCAGGGGTCTGCGACCTGGCGGACTCGGTCGTTCCGGTTCCCTGCGCGCGGTCGCTCACGGGTGCAAAATGGCGTGGTGTGCTGCACGCGGCCAACAGGCCAAGCAATGCCGCTGAGATACTTAAGCGTATTTTATTCATTCTCTCATTATGTTCATATGGTGCTGCAGCGCATGTCACGCCTGCAGCATTCATGCTGTTCCCGGACGAAGGGGCACGAAATGGCATGGTTCCAAAGCCACCCTGCTCCACTCCGATTTGCTGATGCGCTCGATTAATTGCAATTCCTGCTGCCTGGCGCCTATCGGAGCCACCAGGCGTCCGCCCAGAGCCAGTTGCTCCAGCAAGATGCGCGGCACTTCAAGACCGGCCGCTGCCAGAATGATGCCATCAAATGGCGCCGCTTGCGGCAGTCCAAGCATACCATCTCCGTAATGCAGCCGGATATTGGCGATGCGCAGCGGGCGCAGGTTGGTCTTGGCCAGTTCGTGCAGCGGCTTGATCCGTTCGATCGAAAAAACCTCCTTCGCCACCAGCGACAATACCGATGCCTGGTAACCGCAACCGGTGCCGATTTCAAGCACACGATCCAGGGTGCGGCCATTGCACATGATTTCCAGCATCCGCGCCACGATATACGGTTGCGAGATGGTCTGTTGATAGCCGATCGGAATCGAGGCGTCCACATAAGCCTGGCCTGAAAAGCCGGGTTCCATGAAAAGATGCCGCGGCACCGCCTCCATTGCCGACAAGACGGCCTGGTCCGTAATGCCCTGCCTGACCAGCCTGACCACCATCGCACGCCGCAAAGAGTCCGGCACCAGCGGGGCGCTACGCGCGCCAGCCGCAAAATTGCCCGCTACTGGCTTTGGTACCACAGCAACCGGCGTCACGCGACCGGCCCGGTACTGGCTATTCTGGGCACTGTTTTTGGTGGCAGTTTGCGGCGTGGCAATTGCATTGGCGGGAGAAGACTTGCCATACGACGACTGCAGCGGTTTTTGCGAAAGAGCAGACAGCGAAAGCGGAAACCGCCTGGCCTTGTCGGTCATGACAAACCTTTCTTGAGCGCATTCAACTGCGTGGTATGGGTCAGATCGATCTGCAATGGAGTTACCGATACGTGTCCTTTTGCCACCGCGTCGAAATCGGTGCCTTCGCCGGCATCCCTGGCCGCGCCTGCCGGGCCGATCCAGAATATCTCGCGGCCGTGCGGATCCTGCGCCCTGATCACCGATTCAGATTGGTGGCGTTTGCCCAGGCGGGTGGCAATCAGCGGTTGCAGTTCATCGTAAGGCCGATTCGGAATATTGACATTGAGCAAATACGGCTTTGGCAATGCATCGAATTGCCGCTCGACGATCTCGCGCGCCACGCGGGCCGCGGCTTCCAGCTGTTCCCAGCCTTTTTGCACTTGCGAGAAGGCGATCGACGGAATGCCGAACAGAAAACCTTCGGTGGCTGCCGCCACAGTGCCGGAATACAACGTGTCATCGCCCATGTTCTGGCCCTGATTAATGCCGGACACCACCAGATCGGGCTTATACGACAACACGCCGGTCAGCGCGATATGGACGCAATCCGACGGCGTGCCATTGACGAAATAAAAGCCGTTCTCGGCGCGAAACACCGACAGCGGCCGATCCAGCGTCAGCGAATTGGACGAGCCTGAGCGGTTGCTGTCGGGTGCCACCACCACGATTTCGGCAATCGCTGCCAGCGCATTGGCCAGAGCGATGATGCCTGGCGCCAGGTAGCCATCGTCATTACTGATAAGGATTCTCATGGGACAATTTTACCCGATGCCCTATCCCGAATTTGCATCGAATAAGAGGCAACGCAAAATATTACGCTCAATTAGTCGGACCGCACGGAAAACGACCGGGAACACAAGCGGCCTTGGTGATGGGTATATTTGAAGTCGATATAGATATATGCGAAAAACCGCCTGTATTTCAATATACTCCGGATCTTTTATGACACGAACAGGGCCGGCGGAAGCGGCGCCGGACTACCCGTCTAATCGATCTCAGCCAGGGTCTGATGCACGAACGCAGTCAGGATCAGGCGTTCATTGACGGTCATATCAAGAAACTCAAAACCGTGGTTATACGCGTCGCCGCTCTCGCTCGGCATCACTGAGCGCAGCGCAACTTTCAGGTTCAGCAGCGCATCTTGCTCGGCCGCATGAATCTTGAAGGCGATCCGTCCCACTGCGCCTTTTAAGCCGATCGCTTGCCTGGACGTGCCCGAGGTTCCGCCCACGCTCAAATCAGTCAGCGTGGTCGCAAAATTGCGCTCCGGCTGTCCGATGATGACGGCGGCGATGATCTTGACCTGTGCCCGCGAACCCTTGCGGATTACGGTGCCGCGCACCTGCTGCGGATACGACAGATGCAGGTACGGATATGGCGCATGCACCGATTTGAGGGCTGCTGCGGCAAACGCGTAGGCTTTCTTGCCGGAAAACGAGCGTACGACAAAAGCTTGTCCGTTTTGGATGAAGCCGAATTTGCCATCCAGAGTGGGCGCGGTGACCAATACCGACTGGTTCCTGACGAAGCCGATCAGGCGCACCGTGTAGCGAATCGACGGATTGTCGTGCGCCTGCAGGTATAGCGTCTCGCCCACCCGCCAGCGCAACTCATCCATCGCGACCGTGCTTTCGGCGCCGACATCCTGCTTGATCTCCGATGACGATTTGCTGTCGTTCTGCCTTGCATCAGGTCTCCTGGGCCCAGTACTGCTCGGCTTGTCCCAGCGGGCATCACGAAAAAAGCCGCTTTCAATCAGGCCATCCAGCTGATTTTGCGATTCGACGACAAAGCCCGATGCCAGCAACAGTTTGCCACCGGCATCATAGACCGACCACGGCAGCGGTCTGCCCAGAGCAATCTCGGTAGGCAGAACCGGGGCCAGAGAAGTGAATTTGCGCATTTATAAACCTTCAGACTGTTACAGCCATCGGAGCGGCCCTAGCCGCCCAACCAAAACCCTTGCCTCGCCACCGAATATATACTGCCATCCAGTAAATGAATACCCGCTTATTTTATCGGCGCAAAACCACCAATTGTGGCATATACCCCTGAAACATCCTATTCCGGCGGCGGACTGAAGAAAGCTTGCGCAACACCCAGTTCACGGGTGCGCTTGAACGGTGGCAAGCTTTGCCAGATGCGCTTGCCGTATGGCTTTGAAATCAGGCGCGGATCGCAGATCATCAATACCCCGCGATCGGCCTCGTCGCGTATCAGGCGCCCGGCGCCCTGCTTCAGCGTAATGATGGCTTCCGGCAGCTGGTGATGCATGAAGCCGCTCAAGCCTTTCTTCTCCATCACTTCGATACGGGCCGCCAGCACCGGATCATCGGGTGGCGAAAACGGCAATTTATCGATGATCACCAGCGACAAGGCCTCGCCGCGCACATCGACCCCTTCCCAGAAGCTCTGGCTGCCGATCAGGACCGCATTGCCGGCCGCGCGAAAGCGCTCCAGCAGTTCGGTGCGCCCGGCCTCGCCCTGCACCAGCAGCGGAAACGCCAGCTGGCGCTGCTCGAACTCGGTCCGCAAGCGCTCCGCCGCGCGGTTCACCGCCCGGATCGTGGTGCACAGCAGGAAACTGCGCCCGCCCGCAGTCTCGATCAGCGGCAGCGCGGCATCGATGACCGCGTCGGTGTAACCGGGCGAATTCGGCTGCGGCATGTGGTGCGGCACATACAGCAAACCTTGCTGTTCATAATCGAACGGACTCGGCCAGGTTTGCGCCGGCGCATTGCCCAAGCCCATTTGCGAGGCGTAATGGTTGAAATCGTTCTTCACCGCCAGCGTAGCCGAAGTGAAAATCCAGGCCCGGGGCACGCCTTCGCGCTGCTTGTTGAAGATCGGCGCAATCGATAGCGGCGTGCGGTGCAATTGCAGCGACGCGGAAAACGCTTCCACCCACAGCACGCATTCCTGGCCGGCACCGGATTTGTCATCGGCAGTGGTGGCTGGCGCAGCCTGCGGTGCATTCCATTGAGCTAGCCTGGCACCGAGTTCGATCGCGCGGCTGCGGCATTGCTCGATGGTCTCCGCGCGTTCGGCCTGGCTCTCCAGCGTTTCGATCATCGCGCGAAACTCCTTGCGCAAGGCCTCCAGCGCCGGGAAAAATTCGGACGAAGCGGCAATCTGGCTCACCGAGAAGCGCACGAAATCCTGCGGGAACGCCAGCCGCAAATCGCGCGCGGCACGCTCCACCGGCATCACGACCTTGGCCCATTCGGCGCCGTCGCGCGCATGCGACAAGCCTTCGGCCAGCACGTCGCGGCACAATTCGAGCACTTGCGAAGTCGATATGGTCTCGCCGAAAAACAGGGTCGCGGTGTCCGGCAGCTGATGCGCCTCGTCAAAGATGATGGTGTTGGCCGAAGGCAACAATTCGGCCACGCCGGTGTCCTTGAGCGCGACATCGGCAAAGAACAGGTGGTGATTGACCACCACCACATCTGCCTGCTGCGCTTCCTTGCGCGCTTTCATGACGAAGCAATCCTGGTAATACTGGCATTCGGCGCCCATGCAGGTGTCGCGGGTGGAGGTCACCAGGTTCCAGATCAGCGCGGTTTCGGGCACTTGCGCCAGTTCCGCCTTGTCGCCCGAACTGGTGGTTTTCATGAAGCGCGAAATGGCGCGCAGATGGCCGACGTCGTCGCGCGAGGTCAGGCGGCCGTTCTCCAGCGTGCGCTCCAGATGATAGTGGCAGACATAATTGGCGCGCCCCTTGAGCAGCGCCACCGATACCGGCACATTGAGCGCGCGGCGCACGGTCGGGATGTCGCGCAGAAACAGCTGATCCTGCAGATTCTTGGTGCCGGTCGAGACGATCACCTTGCCGCCCCAGAGCAGCGCCGGCACCAGATAGGCAAAGGTCTTGCCGGTGCCGGTGCCGGCTTCTGCGATCAGGGTGGTCTGGCCGGCGATCGCGTTGGCAATCGCTTTCGCCATTTCGGTCTGCGACTGGCGCGCCCGAAAGCCGCCGACTTCCTGCCCCAGGCGCCCGGCAGGGCCGAACAGCTGATCGATATCGGCATCATGCATGCCCTGCGCTGCGGAAGAGTCTTCAGTCAAGATGGCTAACGAGGTTAAATCGCCCAGGGTAAGGGAACGCGCCGGAAATTACGGTCGTCATTCAGGCCGGAACATCCGGAACAAGCTGAATTTTCAGCAAGGTTATGTGATCTTTCAATTGCAGCTTGCGTTTCTTCAGGCGCCGCAATTGCAGCTCGTCCGGCAGTCCGCCCAGGATCAGCGCATCGATTACCGCATCCAGATCACGGTGCTCGACTTCCAGTTCAATGATGCGACGCTGCGTAAGTTCCGGAATTGGTGTAGTCATGTGGTGGCACCCAACAAAAAATTTGCAAATTCATCCGACCGTCATCATTGCATATCCAGCGTGCAATACAGTAGTATTGACGGCCAATCTGGTCGCGACAAGCTGCAACTTTGACGGGGACTGCCGCAGTGCGCGGTACCGAGTTCGCCGTGCTCCCCACTCCGGCAGACTCTCCGGCACAGGAATTTGTCGCCCGAAGGCATTCAGACTGACAGTTTAATCTACCCCGAACACATGAGCCAATACAAGTTAGAAGCAGGCACCGGACGACACATCGGCGACCGTCAGGAACAGCAGGATCGGGTTGCGCTGTTTGCCGCCCCCAAGGCCCCCGGCTACATGATGGCGGTAGTGGCAGACGGTATGGGCGGGCGCACCGGCGGCGCATTGGCGGCGGAACAAATCATCAACTCCGCGCAACAGTTATTCAACGAATTCTCGCCCGGACTGGAAACGGTTGAATTCCTGCTGGGAAAAATCGTGCATGAAGCCCACAGCATTATCAAGCTGAGCGGTCTCTCATCCGAAAAAGAACCGCACAGCACCATGGTCGCGCTGGTCATCAGCCCGCAACAGCACGCCGTCTGGGCCCATGTCGGCGATTCGCGCCTGTATTTTTTTGAAGGGCCGAACCGCATCCACTGCACGGTTGACCACTCGTATGTGGAAAGGCTGGTCAGCGAAGGCAAGCTAAGCCGGCAGGAAGCAAAAAATCACCCGCTCTCCAACATACTGGTCAATGCGCTGGGCTCCCACAAGAACGAACCCTATGTCACGTTCGGGCAACACGATAAGCTGCTACCCGGACACGCATTCCTGCTCTGTAGCGACGGTTTGTGGCATTATTTTTCGGAGCTCGAAATGGGTGCGGCAATCGCCATGAATTCGCCCCGCAGCGCGTCTGAAATGCTGATCAGAAAGGCCCGGGAGCGGGCCAACGGCAGCGGCGATAACTGCAGCATGGCAATCGTCAAACTGGTCGGCCCTGCAAAAAAAACATCCGGCAAGCACCCGACAAGACAATTCGGACGCTCCGGCAAACCATCAGGGTTTTGATGCCGGCGTTGCCAATGCCGGAACCGGAGCTGCCGGCGAGCCTTTTGTTGCCGCTGGCGGCTGAATTTTCCGGTCGCGGTCTTTTTCGGCCTTTCTGGCCGCGATGTCGCGCTGATGCGCCTGCGCTTTCCTGATCTTCCTGTCGTAAGCGGCGACATTCGCCGCGCGTTTCTGCGCCTCGGCTGCGGTCTGCGTCTGCGGGCGCTGTTGCCGGACCTGCCGGCCGGCGTGCTGTGCCGGTGCTTGTTCATTGCGCATGCTCTGGCTGTTTTTTACTGCACGCGCCTGCGCGTCTTGTTGTGCATGCTGCTCGTTCCGGACCGTTTCCGCTGCCCGTTCCTGCCGTCTGTCGGCCAGCGCCTGATCTTTCCCGGCTGCCTGAATGCGCCGCATTACCGTATCTGCCTCGGTCTGTACCCGGCGCACCGGCTCAACAGCGGCGCGGCGGTGCTCTTTCACCATATCGCGGCATGAATTGACAAAAAATGCTGTGTCGCAGGCCAGTCCGTCCTGCGTATATTGCCGTTCGATCCTCGCATTTTCGCTGGCCGCTTGCTGCCGCGCACTCTCGGCCGCCTCGACGGTTGTGATCGAACCCGCTGGAAAACGGGCAGACAGCTCTGCGCCGGCATCCTGCGCCACCGCGCTGCAGGCAGACAGCGCCAGCAGCGCGCACAACAGGATACGATGCATCAGAGGCGGGAGCATGCGATGCGTGTTCAATGGGTAAGTCATTACACCAATCCCGCAATTGTCTCGCGTCGCTCGGACTGCATGTACTCGCGCGATTGCATCTCGATGATGCGGGAAACGGTTCGATGGAATTCATGGGCCAGCATGCCTTCCGTGTACAGTTCTTCCGGTTCGACCGCGGCCGACATGATCAGCTTTATCCTGTTGTCATAAAACACGTCGATGAGCCAGGTGAAGCGCCGCGCCTCGGAGGACATCGCGGCTGAAAGGTGCGGAATGCCGGACAGGATGACGGTATGAAAGCAGCTGGCAATTTCAAGATAATCGTTTTGCGAACGCGGCCCGCCGCACAAGGTCGCAAAGTCAAACCAGACTACGCCGCCGGCGCGACGCAAAGCCTTGATCTCGCGCGCCTCGATATGGATGCGTGGATCTTCATCGGCGATGTCGGCAATGCCGGCATAGGCTTCGCGCAGCGCGTGATCGGCCTCGGCGCCCAGCGGGGCATGGTAAGACGCCACCTGTTCCAATGCGCGTTTGCGATAATCCAGGCCGGTATCGACATTCATCACGTCGAGATTATTCTTGAGCAAGGCTATGGTCGGCAACATCCGGTCGCGATGCAGGCCATCCGGATACAGCGTGTCCGGCGCATAGTTGGAGGTGATGATGAACGATACGCCGTTTTCGAACAGTGCCCGCATCAGGTTGTACAGGATCATTGCATCGGCGATATCGGACACATGAAACTCGTCGAAGCAGATCAGCCGGTATTTCTTGGCGATGCGACGCGCCACTTCGTCCAGCGGGTTTGCCACGCCCTTGAATTCATCCAGCTGGCGATGCACATTGCGCATGAATTCATGAAAATGCACCCTTGTCTTGCGCACCACCGGCACCACCGAATAAAAACTATCCATCAGGAACGATTTGCCGCGTCCGACGCCGCCCCACATGTACAGCCCCCGCGGCAAAGCAGGCCGGTTGATCAAGCGCTTGAACTTGCTGGAACGCTGCGATTTGAACGCAACCCATTCATCAAAGCTCTGCTGCAGGCGCATTACCGCACGGCGCTGGGCCTCATCCGACTGGAAGCCGCGCGCAGACAGCGCGTGCTCGTAATACTGCTGGACATTCATTCGCATTTATTTCACTTCCATGGTGAGCACCATTCCGACTCGACAAAGAGGCCGGAGAACAGCCGGCGGGTGCCCGTCGCCGCAATTCTGAGATGGCAGAAAAGCTGCCGATAATTGATATTTATGCGATGCCACGATTTTGCCACGCTCGATTTCAGTGTTTTACACTGAAAATATACTGCATATTGTATTTTTTTAATATCCACACAATACATGCGACAAAGTTCGTATTTTTTGCCATACCCCAGGTAGTAGCTGAAAAGCGCGGCCAGTCGGAGCGATCACAGCGGCTTCATCTCGACCGTGATGCGTGCCGGATAGGCAGTTCGGCCCGAACTGACTGGAAAATTCAGGCCAACCCCAAAGCCCACATTGCCTCCGCTGCCCCCCAGGCCGATGCCGACGCTGGAGCCGCTCGCGCCAACCCCAAGCGCTTGATACACCACTTCCGCGCTGCGATAACCAGTTTGGCTGCACAGCACATGCAAATCGCCACCGCTGTCGCCAGGATAGACCTTGCCTGGCGATTATTTTCCAACTGCCTGCATTGCTTGAAACGGTGCAGGCGACACCTGTCAATAAGCGACCTTGTGCCGCCGTCACCCGGCCCTGCGGCTGCACACGCGACGAGCGCAAGTGGCAGCAGCAGGGTGAGGCGACGCATCGCAGTTTCCTCAGAAATTGAGTGCGCGCTTGTCCACCGCCAGCGCCGCTTCCTTGGTCGCTTCCGACAGCGAAGGATGGGCATGGCAGATACGGGCAATATCTTCGGCGGAGGCGCGGAATTCCATCGCCACCACGGCCTCGGAAATCAATTCGGAAGCCATCGGGCCGATGATGTGCACACCCAGGATTTCGTCCGACTTGGCATCGGCCAGGAACTTGACCATGCCCGAAGTATCGCCCAGCGCCCGGGCACGACCGTTGGCCAGGAACGGGAAAACACCTGCTTTATAAGCGATGCCTTCGGTCTTCAGTTGCTGCTCGGTCTTGCCGACCCAGGCGATCTCGGGCGAGGTGTAAATGACCCAGGGAATCGTGTTGAAGTTGACGTGACCATGCTGGCCGGCAATGCGCTCAGCGACAGCAACGCCCTCTTCTTCCGCCTTGTGCGCCAGCATCGGTCCGCGCACCACATCGCCGACCGCCCAGACGTTGGGCAAGTTGGTCTTGCAGTCGGCATCCACCGCAACGAAGCCGCGCTCGTCGAGTTGCAAGCCGACCGACTCGGTATTCAAGCCGTTGGTGTTCGGTACCCGGCCGATCGAGACGATCAGCTTGTCGAAAACGGCCTTTTGATCTTTGCCCTGATCGTCCGTGTAGGCAACCGACACATCCTTCTTGCCGACCGTGATTGCGCCGATTTTTACGCCCAGATGGATCGTCAAGCCCTGCTTGGTGAACAGTTTGTGCGCTTCCTTGGCGATCTGCTGATCGACCGCACCGAGGAAGGCAGGCAGAGCTTCCAGGACCGTTACCTCGGCACCCAAGCGGCGCCAGACGCTGCCCATCTCAAGCCCGATCACGCCGGCACCGATGACGCCGAGTCTTTTCGGCGTTGCATTCATTGCCAGGGCGCCGCTATTCGAAAGAATCAGTTTTTCATCGAATTCCGCCCCCGGCAATGCGCGCGCATTCGATCCGGTGGCGATGATGACGTGCTTAGCGATCAATGTTTCTTCATTGGCACCGGCAACCGCGACGGTATAGCCGCTGGCATCGCCTTTGACGAAAGATGCAATGCCGTGAAAGAACGCAACCTTGTTTTTCTTGAGCAGGTAGAGAATGCCGTCGTTATTCTGTTTGACGACAGTATCCTTGCGCGCCAGCATCTGACCGACATTGAAGCTCAGGCCCTTGATTTCAATCCCATGGTCGGCGAATCCGTGTCCTGCATGTTCAAAATGCTCGGACGACTGCAGCAGCGCCTTCGACGGGATGCAACCCACATTGGTGCAGGTTCCGCCGGGTGCAGGGCCACCCTTGGCATTTTTCCAGCCATCGATGCATGCCACCGCAAAACCCAGTTGGGCAGCACGGATCGCCGCAATATAGCCGCCAGGGCCGCCGCCAATAACAACAACATCAAAATTTTTCGACATAATCAAATCCATTTAATGCAAAAAGACACAAGCGCGCAAAGGAATTCCTTGCAGGCACTGTGTCTTTTCAGCAAGTATTATTACAGATCCAGCAACATGCGTGCAGGATCTTCCAGTGCATCTTTCATCGCAACCAGGCCCAATACAGCCTCGCGTCCATCGATGATGCGGTGGTCGTAAGACATCGCAAGATAGTTCATCGGACGAATCACGATCTGGCCGTTTTCCACCACAGCACGATCCTTGGTAGCGTGAACGCCGAGAATCGCCGATTGCGGCGGATTGATGATCGGAGTCGACAGCATTGAGCCGAAAGTGCCGCCATTCGAAATCGAGAAAGTGCCGCCGGTGAGATCGTCCAGCGTCAGCTTGCCATCTTTGGCTTTCTGGCCGAATTCGCCAATTTTTCTTTCGATGTCGGCAATCGACATTTGATCGGCATTACGCAGGATCGGCACCACCAGACCGCGCGGCGAACCGACTGCGATGCCGATGTCGAAATAGCCGTGATAGACGATATCCTTGCCGTCAATCGAGGCGTTGATGATCGGGTATTTTTTCAGCGCAGCAACAGCAGCCTTGACGAAGAACGACATGAAACCCAGCTTGACGCCGTGTTCCTTTTCAAACTTGTCCTTGTATCTTGTACGCAAATCCATCACCGGCTGCATATTGACTTCATTGAACGTGGTCAGGATCGCATTGGTCGCCTGGGATTGCAGCAAACGCTCAGCGATACGGGCCCGCAGGCGGCTCATTGGGACCCGCTCTTCAGCGCGATCGCCCAGATTCAGTGCAGTCGGTGAAGTTACCTGCAGCAAAGCCGGCTTGGCAGTAGCCACAGCCAGCGGCACAACTTGTGCAGCTGCAGCAGGCTTGGCTTCCAAGGCATTGATTACATCACCTTTGGTCACGCGGCCATCTTTGCCGCTGCCGGCGACTTGCGCAGTAGTCATATTGTTGTCTGCCAGCATTTTTGCTGCAGCCGGCATCGCAATGCCAGCTGCCGATGCAGACACCGGTGCCGATGCCTGCGCCACAGTTTCTGCCGATATGGTTACCGGAGCCGCCGACACCTGCACCGGACTCATTGCGGCCGTTGCTTCGGTGTCAATGATCGCGATGATTTCGCCGGCAACCACCGTGCTGCCGTCGCCCTTGATGATTTGCGTGATCACGCCGGCCGCCGGGGCCGGCAATTCGAGGACCACTTTATCGGTTTCCACGTCGATCAGGTTTTCATCCCGGCCAACCGTCTCGCCTTCCTTCTTATGCCATTGCAACAAGGTCGCTTCTGCGACGGATTCCGACAGTTGTGGAACTTTAACTTCAATAATTGCCATGTAATTCTCCGTATCTGTTTGTTCAAGTGGGGCAGGCATTGCTGCCTTGCCACCCGCTCATTATTTTGTCAGTACAAAACCCTTAAGTTTCGAAAAGGCGGTTTCCAGCAATGCCTTTTGCTGGGCATAGTGCTTGTCGTAGTATCCAACCGCAGGCGATGCGCTGGCAGGACGGCCGGCATATGCAAGCTTTTGCCCATCGCCCAGATTTTCAAAGATGTTGTGCTGTATCTGGAACCATGGTCCCTGATTTTGCGGCTCATCCTGCGCCCACACCAACTCGTTGAAGTTTGGAAATTTCTTCAATTCAGTTGCGAATGCCTTGTGTGGGAAAGGATACAGTTGCTCCACGCGGATGATAGCCACATCACTCAGTCCGCGCTCTTTGCGGGAATTGACCAGGTCGTAATACACCTTGCCTGAGCAGGCAATGATGCGTTTGACCTTTTTCGCGTCGATGGAAGCATCCATTTCACCAATCACGGTTTGGAATTGGCCTTTGGCCAAATCGGAAAGTGGCGAACCTGCATCCTTGTTTCGCAGCAAGGATTTCGGCGTCATGATGATCAAGGGCTTGCGGAACAGGCGGATCATCTGGCGGCGCAACAGATGAAAAATCTGCGCGGCTGTAGTGGGCTGCACCACTTGCATGTTGTTGTCGGCGCACAATTGCAAATAACGTTCAATCCGTGCGGACGAGTGTTCCGGGCCCTGCCCTTCGTAACCATGCGGCAACATCATGACCAAACCGCATGCACGCCCCCATTTCACTTCACCGGAACTGATGAATTGATCGATCACCACCTGTGCGCCGTTGGCGAAGTCGCCAAACTGCGCTTCCCAGATGGTCAGCGTATTCGGCTCGGAAGTTGAGTAACCGTATTCAAATGCCAGAACGGCTTCTTCGGAAAGAACCGAATCGATCACCGTAAACGGGGCCTGGTTATCCGACACGTTTTGCAACGGTATGTAGCTGCCGGCATCCCAGCGTTCACGTTTTTGATCATGCAAGACCGCATGACGATGGACGAAGGTGCCGCGCCCGGCATCCTGGCCGGTTAAACGAATTGCATATCCGGATGACACCAGAGATGCGTATGCGAGGTGCTCGCCCATACCCCAGTCCAGATTGGCTTCGCCCCGGCCCATCGCGCCACGATCGCTCAATACTTTCTCGACCAGCGAGTGCGCCTTGAATCCTTCCGGAACAACAGTGATGCGTTCGGAGATGCGCTTCAATTCGGCCAGTGGCACCGCGGTATCGGCTGCATCGGTCCATTTCCGGTTCAGGAATGGCATCCAGTCAACCGCGAACTTGTTCTTGAAATTAGAAAGAACTGGATCGACCGTATGGCGACCGGCATCCATTGCGTCGCGAAAAGCCATCACCATTGCATCGCCGCCGTCAGCCGGCAACAGGCCTTGCGCAATCAGCTTGTCGGCATACAGCTTGCGCGTTCCGGGATGCTGGCCAATCTTCTTGTACATCAGCGGTTGCGTCAGTGCCGGCGTATCTTGCTCGTTGTGGCCCAGCTTGCGGTAGCAAATGATATCGACCACCACATCCTTCTTGAACTCAAGACGATAATCAAGTGCGATCTGGGTCGCCAGTACCACCGCTTCCGGATCATCTCCGTTTACATGCAGAACCGGCGCCTCGATCATCTTGACGACATCTGAGCAGTACAGCGTGGAACGCGTATCACGCGGGTCCGAAGTGGTGAAGCCGATCTGGTTATTGATCACGATATGCACGGTGCCGCCAGTGCCGTAACCGCGGGTTTGCGCCAGATTCAGCGTCTCCATTACAACGCCCTGCCCTGCAAATGCCGCGTCACCGTGGACCAGGATAGGCAGGACCTGTGCACCGTCCTTGTCGCCGCGACGTTCCATGCGTGCCTTGACCGAACCTTCGACTACAGGATTGACAATTTCAAGATGGGAGGGGTTGAATGCCAGCGACAGATGGACCGGACCGCCCCGCGTCGTGATGTCGGAAGAGAAACCCTGGTGGTACTTGACGTCGCCCGACGGAAGGTCATCACCGTGCTTGCCCTCGAACTCGGCAAACAGGTCTGCCGGCATCTTGCCCAGCGTATTCACCAAAACGTTCAGACGTCCTCGATGCGCCATACCTATGACGATTTCCTGTACACCGCGCTCGCCGGCGCGCTGAATCGTTTCATCGATTGACGCAATGAAGCTCTCGCCGCCCTCCAGTGAGAAACGCTTTTGACCGACATATTTGGTATGCAGATAACGCTCAAGACCCTCGGCAGCGGTCAGGCGATCCAGAATATGTTTTTTCTTTTCCGCAGTGAAATTCGGGGTGGAACGAATCGATTCGAGTTTTTCCTGCATCCAGCGCTTCTCTGAAGGATCGCTGATGTACATGAACTCGGCGCCGATGGAACGGCAATAAGTATCGCGCAATGCATTAAGCAGGTCGCGCAAGGAAGCCGTTTCAGTACCAAAATAGGTATTGCTGATATTAAATACGATATCCAGGTCGGCATCCGAGAATCCGTAAAAGCTCGGATCTAGCTCGGGGATTCCCGGGCGCTCCTGGCGCTGCAGCGGGTCGAGATTGGCCCACTGCGAGCCCAGATAACGATAGGCGTTTGTCAATTGCACGGCCGCCACACGCTTGCGACCCATTTCGGCATCGGCTGAAGCGCTTACCGTCCGGATTGGGCCTTGCTTTGCACGCTCGGCAAATGACGCAATTACAGAGGCATGTGCCACGTCCGGCTTATTGGATCCGTCGACGGCCGGCACATGCTGCATTGCATCAAAATAAACGCGCCAGTTGTCGGATATCGATCCGGGATTATTGAGATAGGCCTCGTATAATTCTTCCACATACGAGGCATTGCCTCCAGATAGATAGGAGTTGGCTCTGAACTGCTGCATCATATATTGCTCACCTTTCTTCGCGTTTCGCGAGATTAGCGGGTTAATCTAACCTTCCGCGACACGGCCTGACCGGTTAGCGGATTGCACATCAAGTTGTGGGGAAGGACGACACTACGTGGTGTTACATTGAAGCTAGCAAGCATATCATTCATACCTGAACACAACAACAAAAAAGCGAGCCAATCTGGCTCGCTTTATTTAGTTTAACCGCGTCTGCTCATCGGCGGCACGTCGCGCCGTGTCGGACCAACAAACAATTGACGCGGACGGCCAATCTTTTGCTCAGGGTCAGAAATCATTTCTTTCCATTGAGCAATCCAGCCGACGGTGCGGGCGAGGGCAAAAATCCCTGTGAACAAGGAAACCGGAATACCTAATGCACGCTGCACGATACCTGAGTAAAAATCGACGTTCGGGTAAAGCTTGCGGGAAACAAAATATTCGTCTTCCAGCGCAATTTTCTCCAGTGCCATCGCCAGTTTGAACAAACGATCATTTTGCAGTCCCAGGGCTTCCAGAACTTCGTAGCAGGTTTCACGCATCAGTGTTGCGCGCGGGTCATAGTTCTTGTACACGCGATGACCGAAGCCCATCAATTTCACGCCTGAATTTTTGTCTTTGACCTGCTTGATGAACTCGCCGATGTTATCAACGCTGCCGATTTCCTCCAGCATGCTCAGTGCGGCCTCATTGGCACCGCCGTGTGCCGGGCCCCACAGGCATGCAATTCCTGCAGCGATACACGCGAATGGATTGGCGCCGGAGGAACCAGCCAGACGCACTGTTGAAGTCGAAGCATTCTGTTCATGATCCGCATGCAAAATCAGGATACGATCCAGAGCGCGCACCAGGACTTCATTGACTTTGTAATCCGCGCAGGGAGTAGCAAACATCATGTTCATGAAATTTGCGCTGTATGACAACTCGTTACGCGGGTAGACAAATGGCTGCCCAACGCTGTATTTGTATGCCATTGCCACTAGGGTAGGCAATTTTGCGATCAAACGAATTGCAGAGACTTCGCGGTGATGCGGATCGCTGATGTCCAGGGAATCGTGATAAAACGATGACAATGCACCCACCGTTCCAACCAGTACCGACATCGGATGCGCATCGCGCCGGAAACCACGGAAGAAGAACTGCATCTGCTCGTGAACCATCGTATGGTTGGTTACGAGCGATACGAAGCTAGCTTTCTCTGCGGCATTTGGTAACTCGCTGTTCAGCAACAGATAACACGTTTCAAGGAAATCACAGTTCACAGCCAACTGTTCGATAGGGTAACCCCGATACAGCAACTCGCCCTTGTCGCCATCGATATACGTGATGGACGAGTTACATGCCGCCGTGGACATGAACCCGGGATCGTAAGTGAATTTACCGGTAGATGCATACAGTTTGCGAATATCAATTACATCAGGACCAATAGTTCCAGTGTAAATTGGCATTTCCAGCGACGGGGTGCCATCAGAAAACGATAGCGTGGCTTTATTTTCTACTGTGGTAGTCATAGCTCTTCCTTCAATATCAGAGGTGAGTCGTTAGTCAAAAAAACGAAACGACGCGTCAATCAAGCGTTGCGTATTTTTTCCAAGAGTGCATGGACCTTGGGCAAATCCAAATCACCAGACGGTTCGTGGCAACCCATTATCATGTCCATCAACGCATTATCCGAAAGTTCCAGCAATCGGGTAAATGCATCAACCTCATCGTCTGTCAAAGTCGTCTCTTGCGCATCAAGAAAGCGCGTCAAAATCAAATCATTTTCCAGCAAACCGCGACGAGATCGCCACCGTAGCCTGGCACGTTTTGCCGGATCGGCCTGATGAGTGATGGACATAAAAAATTACCATTCAGCTTGTTGTATGAAATCGCATCCGATCTCAATCGGATACCTTGCGAAATGGGTGGAGGTGACGGGCACCTCCACCCTTTATACTTACCTTTCCGCACGTCGTACTACTTATACGCCACGTCGAACCAGCATTTCCTTGATCTTGCCGATTGCCTTGTTTGGATTGAGCCCTTTGGGACAGACGTCCACACAGTTCATGATCGAATGACAACGGAACAGCCGATATGGATCTTCCAGATTGTCCAGCCGCTCTGCGGTAGCGTGATCGCGAGAATCTGCTATGAAACGATAAGCCTGCAGCAAACCGGCAGGCCCGACAAATTTGTCCGGATTCCACCAGAACGAAGGGCAGGAAGTCGAGCAGCAAGCACACAAAATGCACTCGTACAGGCCATCCAGTTCTTCACGCTCAGCCGGCGACTGCAAGCGCTCTTTTTCGGGCGGTATGGTGTCGTTGATCAGGAACGGCTTGATCGAATCGTATTGCTTGAAAAATTGCGTCATATCGACGATCAAATCGCGGATGACCGGCAAGCCCGGCAAAGGGCGCAAAACGATAGGCTCTTTCAATTCATTGAGGTTGGTAGTGCAAGCCAGGCCATTTTTTCCATTGATGTTCATCGCATCGGAGCCGCACACGCCTTCGCGACAGGAGCGGCGCAACGCAAGCGAGTCATCCACATCGGCTTTGATGCGAACAAGTGCATCCAGCAACATCTTGTCTGTATCCTGCAGCTCAACCGTCAAGTCTTGCATGTAAGGCTTAGCGTCCTTGTCCGGATCGTAGCGGTAAATCTGAAATTTGAGAGTGCGTGCCATATTCTTACCTTGTTAGAAAGTGCGTGCTTTAGGCGCAAAGGTTTCGACCGTCAGCGGCTTGGTGACTACCGGTTTATAGTCGAGACGATTGCCTTCCGAAAACCACAGCGTGTGTTTCATCCAGTTCGCATCGTCACGCTGCTCGAAATCGCGATGCGCGTGTGCGCCACGCGATTCCTTGCGTGCAACTGCGGAAGTAATGGTGGCTTTGGCGGCCTCGATCAGATTGTCCAGTTCCAGCGCCTCGACACGTGCAGTGTTGAAAACCTGCGATTTATCCTTGAACGCGACATGCTTGCGGCGCTCGTCGAGTTCCATGATTTTCTTGTAGCCGCCTTGCAATAATTCATCAGTACGGAATACGCCGCAGTAATGCTGCATTGCCGCACGAATATCGTTCGCCACATCCTGCACACGCTCAGACCCTGTGCTCGATTCCAGTCGCGAAAAGCGCGACAGTGCTTGGTCGACCGCATCAGCCGGCAACGGCTTGTGATTCTTTTCCTTCAAATTGCTTTGCACCAGATGGTTACCGGCGGCGCGGCCGAATACAACCAGATCGAGCAAGGAGTTGGTGCCAAGCCGGTTGGCGCCATGCACCGACACGCAGGCGCATTCACCGATTGCATACATGCCGTTGACGATCGCATTCGGATTGCCATCCTTGGGCGCCACCACTTGGCCATGGATATTGACCGGGATACCGCCCATTTGATAATGCGCGGTCGGCACCACCGGGATCGGCTCCTTGGTCGCATCCACGTTAGCGAACTTATGGCCGATTTCAAGGATCGAAGGCAGGCGTTTCGCAATGGTATCGGCGCCGATGTGACGCAGATCCAGATTAATGTAATCCTTGTTCGGGCCACAGCCGCGGCCTTCCTTGATCTCCTGATCCATCGAACGCGAAACGAAATCACGCGGCGCCAGATCTTTGTACTGCGGCGCATAACGCTCCATGAAGCGCTCACCCTCACTATTGATCAGGATACCGCCCTCGCCACGCACGCCTTCGGTAATCAGCACACCGGCACCGGCAACGCCGGTTGGATGGAATTGCCAAAACTCCATATCTTCCAGAGGCAATCCGGCGCGTGCCGCCATACCGAGGCCGTCGCCGGTATTGATGAAGGCGTTGGTTGACGAGGCCCAGATACGGCCGGCGCCACCGGTTGCAAAAACCGTGGTTTTGGCTTCCAGCATCATTACATCACCGGTTTCCATTTCCAGCGCGACCACACCCAGCACATCGCCGTCGGCATCGCGGATCAAATCGATTGCCATCCATTCAACGAAAAAATGCGTCCTGGCGCGCACATTGCGCTGATATAGCGTATGCAATAGAGCATGACCGGTACGGTCCGCAGCGGCGCATGCCCGCTGCACCGCTTTTTCACCGAAATTGGCAGTATGGCCGCCGAACGGGCGCTGATAAATCGTGCCATCCGGGTTGCGGTCGAAGGGCATGCCGAAATGCTCAAGCTCATACACAACTTTTGGCGCTTCACGACACATGAACTCGATGGCGTCCTGGTCACCCAGGTAATCACCGCCCTTGACGGTGTCAAACATATGCCAGTACCAGCTATCCTCAGCCATATTGCCCAGCGACGCACCGATACCGCCTTGTGCGGCAACCGTGTGTGAACGGGTGGGAAACACCTTGGATAAGACTGCCACGTTCAAACCGGCCTCAGCCATTTGCAGCGAAGCACGCATGCCGGAACCGCCGGCGCCAACAATAATCGCATCGAAGCGACGAACAGGAATTGCAGATTTAATTGCTGCCACGATTACACTCTCCAGAGAATCTGTGCCGTCCAACCGGCACAACCGATCAGCCACAGGAGTGTGGCAACTTGTAATGCGATCCGAACCGAAACCGGCTTGACGTAATCCATCCAGATGTTACGCACACCCACCCAGGCGTGATAAAAAAGTGCAAGGAAGGTCACAAAAGTAACAAGCTTGAACCATTGCTTGGTGAACAATCCAGCCCAGCCCTCATAGCTGAAATCGTTTGCGGCCAAGAAGAGCGCCAGCAACAAGACCGTGTAAATTGCCATCACAATCGCAGTTACGCGCTGCGCCAGCCAGTCTTTCCAGCCGTAATGCGCACCAACGACCAAGCGCCTCGGTCCGATATTATTTTTTGCCATTTAAAACACTCCAAACAGTTTCAATGCAACCAGCGCAGCCAAAAACAGGCTGACTACCAAAACACTCACTGCAGATTTACGGGCCGAATCCTTGTCCAGACCCACATGGGTATCCATTATGAGGTGACGGACACCGGCACAGAAATGATGCAAGTAGGACCACGCCAGGGCAAGGATGAGCAGCTTCACAAACCATCCTGAAGTGAATCCCTTAAAGTAATCGAATGAAATTTCGGAAGTGAGACTGCTATCCAGCAGGTACAAAATGAAAGGCAACAGCAAAAAAAGCAAAACCCCGCTAACACGATGCAAAATAGACACAAACGCAGCCAAAGGCATGCGGTATCGCGCAATATCCGTCACATGAATGTTCCGGAACTCCGGTCGCTCCTTCGTTACAACCCCATTTATGGCTTTTGACATAAGGTGTCCTCTCCTGGCTTAACTAAAAATAATGTTGCAATTTACGCCTATTTTTCGCGGCGCTCAAATAAAAATTGTGCACCGCAAACAAATTAGCGAACCCGCTGATCAGATGCAATGCGGGGCTATCGTGCGGTGCACATACGCTTGGCTTAGTGCTAAGCCAGGATTAACTCAAATCATTTTGATAATGATGCTGACTGGTCGAGTACAGCGCGCGTCGCACTTCAACCGGTTTATCGCCATAGGTGAAAGAAATGCGCTCCACACTGAGCAGTGGTGTATCGACGGCAATTTCAAGTAGCTCCGCAACATCCTTGGCAGCAGGGACAGCACGAATTTTTTCCGTTGCACGTATCATCCTGGTGCCAAATTCAGTCTCAAAGAGCCCGTACATCGGCCCCTTGTATTCGATCAGACGCTCCGCAGTCAGCCCTTTGAAAATCAAACCGGGCAGCCAGAGCTCTTCGATGATGGTCGGAATTCCATCGAAAGATTGGATACGCTTGATAAATACGACCGAATCTCCGGACTTCATATCCAGCAGACGTGCCACTTCAGCCGGCGCCCGCAATCTCTTGACTTCGATGATTTTATTGTCTGGCGAATGCGGCTCCCCCACATCCGGCATCAATTTCAGGAAACGATACTGGGCCCGGGCCTCATGGTGCGACGCAACGAAAGTACCCTTCCCCTGCCGGCGCACTACCAGATTTTCAGCTGCCAGCTCATCGATCGCCTTGCGCACGGTACCTTGGCTCACCTTGAAGCGGGTGGCAAGCTCCATTTCGCTCGGAATCAATTCTCCGGGCTTCCACTCCCCGCTCTGCAGGCTTTGCGTTATAAGGGATTTTATTTGCTGATAGAGAGGGCTAAACGTCGGCGGCAGGCCGGAAAGAGGAGTTCCTGTCCCGGCGTTGGAGATGGCATTACTACTCGGATTGGATAAGGCAGGATTCATAACCCATGATTTCACCATAGATCACATGGTGCCGTCCAGCAAAATTAAGATAATATGTCTTATATAAGACATAAGATATCCATTGACATGCAAGAATTGGCCCCTTACACTTCTTGATGGATCGTTCTTGCATCCGATGCTTGCCAGAGTCACAATGCTGATTATCATACGCCTGAGTACAAAAAGTCCAGCCTGCCGTGCATCCTTGCCGGCAGGCTCAAACGCTTTTCGGCGTTATTATTGTAGACCTCGAGCATGAACACCCGTTTCCTTCATACCTTTTTTCCCCTTCCCTCACTGGAGATTCAACATGACTAAAGCCCCCATGCGTGTTGCCGTAACCGGCGCCGCCGGCCAAATCGGTTATTCCCTGCTATTTCGCATTGCCAATGGCGACATGCTTGGCAAAGACCAGCCGGTTATTTTGCAATTGCTCGAAATTCCTGACGAAAAGGCTCAAAAGGCGCTCAAGGGCGTGATGATGGAAATCGACGACTGCGCGTTTCCGCTGCTCGCCGGCATGACTGCACATGCAGATCCGATGACAGCATTCAAGGATATCGATGTTGCATTGCTGGTGGGTGCACGTCCCCGCGGTCCCGGCATGGAACGCAAGGACTTGCTGGAAGCCAATGCACAGATTTTCACCGTGCAAGGCAAGGCACTCGATGCAGTTGCGTCGCGCAATGTAAAAGTTCTGGTAGTCGGCAATCCAGCCAACACCAATGCCTACATCGCGATGAAATCCGCTCCCGGTCTGCCGGCGAAAAACTTCACCGCCATGTTGCGCCTGGATCACAACCGCGCACTGTCGCAAATCGCAGCCAAAACCGGCAAACCGGTGACCTCGATTGAAAAACTGTTTGTCTGGGGCAACCATTCCCCGACCATGTACGCGGATTATCGCTACGCAACCATCGACGGCCAGTCGGTCAAGGACATGATCAACGACCAGGCATGGAACAAGGATGTATTCCTGCCGACCGTTGGCAAGCGCGGCGCCGCCATTATCGAAGCACGCGGACTGTCGTCGGCTGCATCGGCCGCCAATGCAGCGATCGACCACGTGCATGACTGGGTTCTGGGCACCAATGGCAAATGGACCACAATGGGCATCCCATCCGACGGTTCTTATGAAATTCCGGAAGGCACGATGTTCGGATTCCCTGTCACAACCGAAAACGGCGAATACAAAATCGTTCAGGGCCTCGAAGTCGATGCGTTCTCGCGTGAACGCATCAACGTGACGCTCAATGAACTGCTCGAAGAGCGCAATGGCGTAAAACACCTGGTAGGCTAAAACCTTCCAGTGGATGGGCAAGCGATGCTGCTGTTGCGGCGCTTGCCCGCTATTTCGCAATAACACCCAACACCCCGCATCACCCCTCTGACGCCTTGTTCCAGGCAAACATCAACCGGTTTCAAAAACGGTTCGCGATCGCCATGCCGGCCCCAAAAGCCGACACGCAAAAAATCGCCCACACTCCACTACAGCAGCGACACAGCATCCCGCGCTCAACTGATCGCATCGAATAGCCCCGCAATCGTTCCGGCAGGATAGGCGTGCGCACTCACGACTGCCGACCTCCCCCATCTCTTGAGCACGCACCATTAAAGCAGCCAGCAATACCCAATCGAGGCCGATACAGCATAATGACGTGTTACATGAAGGGGCGAGCTACCGCTGCTACTGGATGATTTAAAGCACGCAAATCCAGCGGCGTGGCAATCCCTGCGTGGGCCAGCGCCCTGCTACAGGTCGAACACATAGCCACCCGATAACAACATCGCGCAAATAGGCGCTGTCCAAGGAGACACACCCCATGAGAACCATCTACCCCCAAATAGTGCTGGCAATCGCCTGCCTCGCATTCGCAGCGCCGCCAGCACTTTCCGCCACCACTGCACCCGCAAAATCAGGCAAAGCCAGCGCAAAACATGCCAAAGCCAAGAAAGCCATTGCTGTCAGCGAGGCGGCAGTCGACGAAGACGATCTGGAACTCGACACCAAGAACGCACTTTCAACTGACTACAATTGCGAGCTCGGCAACAAGCTGACCGTGTACCACAATGCCGACGATGACAAACACATTGCACTGTCCTGGAAAAAACGCACGCATCGGCTGCGCCGCATAGAAACAACCACCGGCGCGAACCGTTTTGAAAACCGTAAATACGGTTTGCTCTGGATCGGCATACCCGCCAAGAGCATCCTGCTGGACACCAAGAAAGGTCAGCAACTCGCCAACGAGTGCAGGAGTGCGGCGCAAATGACCGCGCAATAGCGCACCGATTGCCCCACAAACCACAGTACGTTTACCGTCAGTCAACCGCGCTTTCAGGAGATGTCATGGTCAACAACAGCTTCAACACGCTCAAGGATTTCAGGATATCGGACGCCAAGAAGGGCAAATTCCATTCGCTGCCCGCACTGGAGAAGAAACTCGGCGTCAGTATTGCAAGGCTGCCGATTTCGATTCGCATCGTGCTGGAATCAGTATTGCGCAACTGCGACGGCAAGAAAATTACTGAGCAACACGTTCGCCAACTGGCGAACTGGAAGCCGGTTGACGAACGCGTGGACGAAATTCCATTCGTCGTGGCCCGCGTCGTCCTGCAGGATTTCACCGGCGTGCCGCTGTTGGCCGACCTGGCGGCGATGCGCAACGTCGCCACCAAGATGGGGATGAATCCGAAGAATATCGAACCGCTGGTGCCGGTCGATCTGGTGGTCGACCACTCGGTCCAGATCGATCATTTTCGCGAAAAAAATGCACTCGACCTGAACATGAAGATCGAATTCACCCGCAATAACGAGCGCTACCAGTTCATGAAATGGGGCATGCAGGCATTCGACACCTTCGGCGTGGTGCCGCCCGGTTTCGGCATCGTGCATCAGGTCAACCTGGAATACCTGGCGCGCGGCGTGCACAAGCTCACCGACGCCAAAAAGGGCGACATCTATTATCCGGACACCCTGGTCGGCACCGACTCCCACACCACGATGATCAACGGCATCGGCGTGGTCGGCTGGTGCGTCGGCGGCATTGAAGCGGAGGCCGGCATGCTCGGCCAGCCGGTGTATTTCCTGACACCCGACGTAGTCGGCGTGAACCTGACCGGACAGCTGCGCGAAGGCCTCACCGCCACCGACCTGGTGCTAACAATCACCGAAATGCTGCGCAAGGAAAAAGTGGTCGGCAAGTTTGTCGAATTCTTCGGCGAAGGCACCGCCTCACTGTCGCTGACCGACCGCGCCACGATCGCCAACATGGCGCCGGAATACGGCGCCACCATGGGCTTCTTTCCGGTGGACCAGGCAACCATCGACTACTTCAAGGGCACCGGCCGCAGCAAGGCCGAAATCAACGCATTCGAAGCCTACTTCAAGGCGCAAAAACTGTTCGGCATCCCGCAATCGGGGGATATCGATTACACCCATGTGGTCGCGCTCGACCTCGGCTCGATTGTCCCTTCGCTGGCCGGCCCGAAGCGTCCGCAAGACCGGATCGAAATCGGCAATGTCAAAACCAATTTTGCCGAGCTTTTTGCCAAACCGGCAGCCGAAGACGGCTTCAACAAGAAACCGGAAGATCTCTACGCAGTCTTTGAAACCTCCGACGGCGTCAAGGTCAGGAATGGCGACATACTGATTGCCGCCATCACATCCTGCACCAACACATCCAACCCGAGCGTGATGCTGGCAGCCGGCCTGTTGGCCAAGAAGGCGGTCGAGGCCGGACTCAAGGTTGCACCCCACATCAAGACCTCGCTGGCGCCGGGCTCGCGGGTCGTCACCGAATACCTGAAGGCGGCCGGACTGCTGCCCTACCTGGAAAAACTCGGCTTCGGCGTCATGGCCTATGGCTGCACCACCTGCATCGGCAATGCCGGCGATCTGACGCCAGCGATGAACGAGGCCATCAGCAAGAACGACATCGTGGCTTCCGCAGTCCTGTCGGGCAACCGCAACTTCGAAGCGCGCATCCATCCGAACATCCGTTCCAACTTCCTCGCCTCGCCGCCGCTGGTGGTCGCGTACGCGATTGCCGGCAGCATGACGCGCGACCTGATGACGGAACCGGTCGGCCAGGCAAGGGCGGCAAGGACATCTATCTGGGCGACATTTGGCCCACCAGCAAGGAAATCGGCAAGCTGATGAAGTTTGCGCTGAACGCCAAGACCTTCAGGGAAAACTACGCCGACGTCAAAGGCGACCCCGGCAAATTGTGGAAAAAAGTCAGCAGCGTCTCCGGCCAGGTCTACAACTGGCCGAAATCGACATACATTGCAGAACCGCCGTTCTTCGACAACTTCACGATGCAACCGCAGGCTGCGGCCACCGGCATCCAGGGCGCCCGCGCGCTGGGCGTGTTCGGCGACTCGATCACCACCGACCATATTTCCCCGGCCGGCTCGATCAAGGAATCCAGCCCGGCCGGTCAATGGCTGATCGCACACGGGGTCCAAAAATCCGACTTCAATTCCTACGGCTCGCGTCGCGGCAATCACGAAATCATGATGCGCGGCACCTTCGCCAACGTGCGCATCAAAAATCAGATGATCCCGCCGGCAGACGATGGCTCCAGCATCGAAGGCGGCATCACGGTCCATCAACCGTCCGGCGAGCACATGTCGATTTATGACGCGGCGATGCGCTACGTGCGTGGCGGCGTGCCGACCATGGTGTTCGCCGGCGAAGAATACGGCACCGGCTCCTCGCGCGACTGGGCCGCCAAGGGCACCCAATTGCTCGGCGTCAAGGCAGTGATCGCCCGTTCGTTCGAGCGCATCCACCGCTCCAACCTGGTCGGCATGGGCGTGCTGCCGCTGCAATTCATCGGCGAAGACAGCATCCAGACGCTGGGCATCCGCGGCGATGAAAGCTTCGATCTGAAGGGCATCGAAGGCGACATCAAGCCGCAACAGGAAGCCACGATCGTGATCCACCGCAGCAATGGCCACAGCCAGGAAGTGAAAGTCCTGCTGCGCATCGACACCCCGATTGAAGTCGATTACTACCAGCATGGCGGCATCCTGCCGTTCGTATTGCGCCAGTTGCTGGCGGCCTGAAAAAGGCCGGATGCGCCGGGCCGAACCGGGCCGGCGTCAAATCCCGCTGCAACGACCGCTGCGACAACGCCGGATTCGTCCGGCGTTTTGCACCAGGCCCGCGGTGAATGCATACTGGATATTGTATTTTATGCAACCGCAATAAGAATATGCGGGAAATTCATCATTTATTGCCATACTCCGTCCAATATTCAATTCCGGCAAAACCATCCAAATCCCGCCGGCAACAGATGCCGCTTTCGCGAACGTAATTTCGTGAATGCACCTCTAATCCACTACAATACATGCCTTCCGTTTCACTAGATCGAAATTGCACATGCGTCGTCCGTCAAAAAGCTCCTCTCCCAAACTATCCGCAGACAGCCAACGATTGATTGGCTTCGGCCATGCGATCGCGCAATCTGCCAGCCGCCTGGAAGAACGCGCCTGGGAGCGCAACCTGGACATACTGTCTCAAAAACTGTTGAAAAGCAGCCATCAGGACACTATCGACGCCGCGCTCGACAACCTGTTCAAGGCGGACCTGGACGCCTACGACTCATTGGTCGAAGCGATCGAGGCCACCAGCGAATCGTGCCAGCTGGAACAGGACGGCACCCAGTTCGATGCGCTGCTGATTGCTGCGCCGATTCTGGCCTGGACCCGTTTTGCCATCCCGTCAGGGCCGATCGCCGAAGACATCCGGCTGACGCTGGCGGCACAGTTAGGCGCGCATCTGCTGGCCGATGGCGCACAGCTGACAGTCGCACCGGCGCTGTTTTCGATCGACCAACTGCCGCACACCCACGCCGAAACCTTCGCGCTGACGCGCCGCATGGCCCAGGCCGCGCTAAAAAACAGCGTAGTGCCGTTCCCCGCCAAGGGAGCCGAAACCGTGCCCTTCCTGGCCGACACCCGCTACCTGCTGGCTACCGTCGTGGTGCCCACCGGCGCGCCGCTGTTTCGCTGGCAAATGCAGCATAACCAACCGAACGTCATCGCCGATCAGCAGCAAGTCCTGGCGCAATGGCAAGCGCAGGCCGCGCCCAGCATCGCGCGCCTGTTGCCGGGTTGCGGCATTGAATTGCTGCTGCCGGAAGCGTATTACATCGCCTGCCGCGAAGCGGACAAACAAATCCGCCCGGCGGCGATTCGCGCCGCCGTGCACTACCTGACCCACACGCTCAATCTGGCCGCTGCGGAGTTGCGCGCCATCATCGGCGGCTTCGGCGACGACAGCAGCGACGAACAACTGAGCGAATACCGGATCGGCTTCGCCATCGGCACCCAGCCGGAAATCGTCTACGGCATCGTCTGGCCGCTCTACGGCGAAGAAGACGACAGCGACCTGCCGCTATTGCCGGAACAAAAAAGGCCGATCGAAACCGTCATGGCCTTGCTGCAAGAAGAAGGCGTCACCAGCATCAAACGCCACAACGCCCGCTTCCCGATCGAATTCTGCGACGATTGCGGCACCCCGCTGTTCGCCGATGACGAAGGCGAGCTGGTCCATCCCGAAATGCCGGAAGACACCCCGCAAGGCAGCGAACATTTTCACTGAACCTCGGGCAGCATAAATACTGCCAGTCGTATTTTTAAAGTCGCATAAGAATAAAGCGGGAATGCCATGGTTTTAAGGCATACTCCCGCCTTTTATTATTTCTGACAACTGTTCAGCTAGCGATGGAAGGCCCCCTCTCCCGCGTGCGGGAGAGGGCTGGGGAGAGGGTGCATGCAATGACCAAGGTGGGTCAAAACAAGGATGCATATGCATCTCCCGGCATGGCTTTTCCTGGTGCCCGAATCGCCATGCGATTCGCTTGCGGGAGATGCGCATCAGACAGTCCTTCCATGGCGGGCTGAATAGATACTATTCCGGCAACTCCATTCGCGTGACCGACTGCAGCATCGGCTGCAGCACCGCCGCTCCCAGACGCGCGCTGCGGGCACCGTTCCAGCCCAGTTCACGGTCCGGCAGGTTGGCATTATCCTTGAACGGCAACTCCAGCGTCAGCGACAGGCACTGGAAATGATGGCCGACATATTTCGACGCCAGGGTCAGCATATCGGCCTGATATTTGCCCGGCAGATAACCAACCTGGTCCTGGAAGTCCGGGTTAGCCAGCCGGTACGCATCGATAAACGACTGCTGCTCCACCAATTGCTCGGCAGTAAAACCCTCCAGCATTTCGCTGCCGGCCACAAATACGTACGGCAATATCTCATCGCCATGCACATCCAGGAACAGGTCGCAGCCAATTGCGTGGATCTTTTCGCGCACCACGAACACTTCCGGGCTGCGCGCCAGCGATGGCGTCATCCACTCGCGGTTCAGGTTCGCGCCCGCCGCATTGGTGCGCAAATTGCCCAGCACCGCGCCGTCCGGGTTCATGTTCGGCACCACGTACAGCACCGCATCGGCCAGCAGGCAGCGCGCCAGCGGATTGGCCGGATCGAGCAGCGCATCCAGCATGCCCTCGACGAACCACTGCGCCATCGTTTCGCCCGGATGCTGGCGCGCGATGACCCAGATTTTTTTAGCAGCGGCAGGGTCGCCCACCACCACCAGATCCATCTCGCGCCCCTGCAGCGTTTGCCCCAGCGACTCCAGTTGCACTAGCGGCTTCGACGCAATATTGCCCAGCAACGCCAAATGGCGCTCGCGCGAATACGGCTCAAAATAAGCGTAATACACCACATCGGCAGCCGGCGTGTGCGACACCGTCATCACTTGCCCGTCAAACGCGGTCGGCACCCGGAACCAATGCACCCGATCGACACTCGCCACCGCCCGATAATCGTTCCAGCCATCCGGATAGGTGGCCTGCCCGGCGTTCAGGAAGCGCATCGTGCACGGCACGCCGCGCCCGCCCTGCAGCCGGAAATAAAACCACTGGCTAAAATCGGCACTCGAATCCTTGCGCAAATTCAACGCGATATCCTGCGGATCATCGGCGCGCACCACCTCAATCGCACCGCCATCGAACTGCTGGCTGATTGTTATCGACATAAATAATTTCTATCCGAACACGCCGCCGAAACCAAGCCGCCTGCAGCGCCGGAACCAGCCTTTTGGAAAATGGAGAAGCTGCCATTGTGCGTGCGCAAACCCGTTTCGCATAGCCAGTCGCAGCAAATTTCAGGCGCAAAAATCCGGCACATTCGGTTATAATCGCAAGCTCGTCGGGGCGTAGCGCAGCCTGGTAGCGTACTTGCATGGGGTGCAAGGGGTCGAGTGTTCGAATCACTCCGTCCCGACCAATAGAATCAATGGGTTACAATAAATTTCGGTAAAAATTTAAAAGCTGTGTACACAATTATGTACACAGCTTTTTTTCCTATTTATATCAAAAAAAACAAATTACTCATCTTTTATTGTGGTCTTGCTATTTTTCTAATTATCCAAAATCGCCTCTGACCGCGTAGCGCATCACGATGACGCGTCGTGCCCGGGTCCAGTCGGTATGCATTAAAGTATCTTCCCATGCTTCCCAGCCCTGACCTGCGTCACGCCATGCGCATTACCGCCACTGGCGTTCGATGAGTCGCTTGACATTACTGGTCTGCTTTAGATTGAACAGATAGGATTGCCCGATGGCGTCCAGTTCGCACATCACTGCTTCATTGCCAAATCCGCATTCTCCACGTACCAGCTGTGGCCGTTGCTCTTTGGGGAGACGACAAATAAGCTCCACTAGACCGGGCAGAGTGTGGGCTGCACTACGGGATTTGCCACTCTGAACCTGCGCTTGCAGCATCAGTTGCAAGTTGGGCGATCCAACAGCTGTGTACCGCAGACCGGGCCGGCCTGGCTTGTGCGAGTTGTACCGACCTCGACGCCACTTTGGTGGACAAACAAGGCCTTGATGGTGTCAATATCCAGAATCCAGGACGTGCCCACCCGAGTTCGACAGTTGAGCGCGTAAGTTATTGATTTATATAGGGGCGACGTTGAATTGTGCCACTACAAGAGGGTCAATTGAGTGTCGAGTGTCGGTTTTTTGATCGTCAGCGCAGCGAGAATGTCGGTCTGCTCTTTGTTGATTGATGAGATTCCAGTTACGGATTCGGTGCCGTTCAGCGTGACGCGGTGATGCTGAATGCGGCGCAGTTTTGCCAGGGCGCGCTCGGGCGAGAGCGCGGTCACGCTGGCATGCAATCGGGCGCGCATGATGCGATACAGAATCAGGGCC
>JAUYNR010000084.1 GCA_030698225.1 Oxalobacteraceae bacterium
ATCGGACTCACCAATAAATACTGGCAGTAATCGAGTCGGCTTGGGCGTTTTGGCATGACCAGAACTTTACGCAACCGCTCTCATCTTTAGGTTTACGTCATTGCATCTTGTTACATTTATATGTTTTTTGCGTAAGTCCTAACGTAAAAAATACCGTCAAAAATAGGGGCTGTCAATGCACCTTCTGGAACCTTGCGGGAACAAAAAAGCCGCATCCTCATAGTGAGAAGTGCGGCTTTCGGGACGTTCTGGAACTGCTTGATTCTGCTAGTTGGTCCCCCCGACTGGAATCGGACCAGTATCCCACGCTTAGGAGGCATGTGCACTATCCATTGTGCTACGGGGAGACGCTTGCTTGGGTTCAACTGCGCACGCATTATCGCATTGAACGGCCGACATTATAGCCGACCTGATTGCCGGAATCGCGTCTTTTGTCCGGCACTCGGTACAATGCGTGCTTCATTCATTATTTCGGTCGGCGCTTTTGCGGTGCCGCTCAACATCGTCAGGGTATTATGGCAGTCATTTCTCTTTCTAATGCGCAGCTTGCGTTCGGTCACGTAGCGTTGCTCGATCATGCTGAATTTTCGCTCGAATCCAACGAGCGGGTCGGCTTGATCGGCCGTAACGGTACCGGCAAATCCTCTTTGCTGAAACTCATTTCAGGCACGAACAAACTTGATGACGGCTTGCTGGTGATGCAGCAGGGGATCAAGATCGCGTATGTGGAGCAGGAGCCGTTTTTCGACCCGGACATTACGGTATTCGATGCGGTCGCGTCCGGCATGGGCGAGATGGCGGCGTTGCTGACCGAGTATGAAGCTTTGACCGGGCAGTTCGGCGGCGATGACGATGACGCGTTGATGGAGCGCATGCACGACATCCAGGTCAAGCTGGATGCAGCCGATGCCTGGAGCCTCAACAACAAGGTCGAAACCACGCTCGACCGCCTGAATCTGGACGGTGCTTCGACTATGAGCACGCTGTCGGGCGGCATGAAGAAGCGCGTGGCGCTGGCTTGCGCGCTGGTCAGTGCGCCCGACGTGCTGCTGCTCGACGAGCCGACCAATCATCTGGATTTCACTTCAATCCTGTGGCTGGAAGGCTTGCTGCGCGACTACAAGGGCAGCGTGCTGTTCATCACCCATGACCGCAGCTTTCTGGACAATGTCGCCACCCGCATCGTCGAACTCGATCGCGGCCGGCTGCTGTCGTTTCCGGGCAATTTCACAGCCTACGAAGTGCGCAAGGCCGAGCAACTGGAGATCGAAGAGGTTGAAAACGCCAAGTTCGACAAATTCCTGGCGCAGGAAGAAGTCTGGATCCGCAAAGGCGTGAAAGCGCGCCGGGTCCGCGACGAGGGCCGGGTGCGCCGTCTGGAAGCGTTGCGCCTGACCCGCGATGCCCGCCGCAATCAGCAGGGACAGGTCAACCTGGCGGTGTCCTCAGGCGAGCGCTCCGGCAAGATCGTAGCTGAACTGGAAAACGTGTTCAAGAGTTATGGCGACAAGGTGATCGTGCGCGATTTCAGCGCGACCCTGCTGCGCGGCGACAAGATCGGCCTGATCGGCGCCAACGGTGCCGGCAAGACCACCTTGCTGAAAATGATTCTGGGCCAGGAGCAGCCGGATTCCGGCACCATCAAGCAGGGCACCAAACTGCAGATCGCGTATTTCGACCAGATGCGCACCCAGCTCGATGAGAACGCCAGTCTGGCCGACACCATCGCGCCGGGCAGCGACTGGGTCGAGATCAACGGTCAGCGCCGCCATGTGATGACCTATCTGAACGATTTCCTGTTTTCGCCGGAGCGGGCCCGCTCGCCGGTCAAATCGCTGTCCGGCGGCGAGCGCAACCGGCTGCTGCTGGCGCGCCTGTTCGCCAAGCCGGCCAATGTGCTGGTGCTGGATGAGCCGACCAACGATCTGGACATCGATACGCTGGAATTGCTGGAAGAGTTGCTGGAGGATTACAAGGGCACGGTATTCCTGGTCAGCCATGACCGCACCTTCCTCGACAACGTGGTGACCGAGGTGATCGTCTCCGAAGGCGATGGCCTGTGGCGCGAATACATTGGTGGCTATAGCGATTGGGAGCGAGTGCGGCCGTCGCAGGCGGCAGTCATCAAGGCCGCCAAGGCCGAGCTGAAAGCGGAGCCGAAACAGGCGGCAGCAGCGGCAGCGCCGAAGAAAAAGCTCAGTTACAAGGAGCAGCGTGAACTTGAAGAACTGCCGAAACTGATTGCCGGCCTGGAAGCGGAGCAGAAAACAATCTCCGAGCGCCTGGCCGACCCCGACCTGTACAAGCAGTCGGCGGCTGAGGGCAAGCGGCTCAATGCGCGTTTTGCCGAGATCGATGCGTTATTGCTTGATGCGCTGGAGCAATGGGAAGTCATCGAGGCCCGTACCAAGGGCTGATCAGAGCATTTCTTCATTTCATAAATTAACGGGGGTATGCATGTAAAATGCATAATTTCCGCAATAATTCTGTGCGATTAAAAAAATACTGGTGTGGTGCTACAAGGCAGCTGCGTAGAAGCGGGGGAATCAGCCCGGGCGCTTGCGCGCTTCGCGCAGCCCCGGCAGCTTTTCGCGCAGCATCGCGGCATCCGATGCATACGGTCGTTTGGCCAGATAGGTTTCCAGATCCTGCAGCGCAGGTTGCGGGCGCAACAGGTTGGCATATGCCAGGCCGCGATCGCGGCGTTCGGTGATGTCGTCCGGCAGCAGGATGACCAGCCTTTGCTGCACCGCCAGAAATGCCTCCCAGTTTCCATCCTCGATTAAGATAGCCTTCAGGTTACGCAACATGCGCGCCAGTATTTCACGTGGGTGAGCGGCGTGCAGATGATGCGCGAGCGCACTTTTCAGCGGTTCTTCCGCCGGTTCGATATACGGCAACAGCCACTCTTCCAGTGCTTCGCGGGTCAAGCTGATGCCGCTGAGCGGGTCGAGAATGATTTCACCGGACGGCACCGACAAGCGCATCAGGAAGTGGTCGGGAAAGGCGATCCCCTTCACCTGCAGACCGATCTGCTGCGCTATTTCCATGTAGAGTACGGCCAGAGAAATCGGAATCCCGCGGCGCGTCGCGATGACTTGCGGCAGCAGGCTGTTGCCTATGTCGTAAAAATGGTTGACGTTGCCGCCAAAGCCCAATTCACGGTAGAAAAACTGGTTGAGCAGGCGCAACTTCTGGATATCGGTCGTGTCCGGCGCAAGTCGCCGCTGCAAGGTGACGGCAAAGTTGTCGACAATGGCCTGGGTGGCGCCAAAGTCAAGTCGCTCATCGATGCCCTGCGCGACGGCAAGCGCGGCCTCGAACAGCGGAATCGCATCGTCCTGGCTGACCAGGGTGGCAAAGTAATCGAGCGGCTGAATCATCATATGTGACTATTTTGCCAGTAATCTGGTCGTTAGGCTGTGATCAGCTATATATACTTACAGCGCGATCCGCTTGAAATCCCTGAACCGGAAGCCCATTGCCAGCAAGGCGCTGAAGTAGGTCGCCACGCATACGCCAATGACCAGGAACAGGGCGCCGATGCGCATCAGCGGATGCGCCTTCATCCCCATCCAGTCGAATTGCGCCGCACTCCAGAGTGCGGCCCCGGCCAGCAAGAATAGTGCGCCGCCAATACGGATCATGAATAGCCCCCAGCCTACTTTCGGCGTGTAGATATTGCGTCGGCGCAGGCCGGAATACAGCAGCAGCGCATTCAGGCAGGCACCCAGACCGATCGCCAATGCCAGTCCGGCATGCGCAATCCAAGGCACGAAGACCAGGTTCATCAACTGAGTGGCAATCAGTACTCCGACTGCAATCTTGACCGGCGTGCGGATGTCCTGTCTGGCATAAAATCCAGGCGCCAGGATCTTGACCAGAATCAGGCCGATCAGGCCGGCACCGTAAGCCACCAGCGCATTGCCCGTCATGGCGACATCGCGCGCGCCGAATTTTCCGTAATGGAATAGCGTCGCCGTCAGCGGTTCAGCCAAGGTTGCCAACCCTACTGCAGCCGGCAATGCGAGCAGAAAGGTCAGCCGCAAGCCCCAGTCCAGCAGCGCCGAATATTCGATCTTGTCGCCATCGGAATTGGCTTTCGACAAACTTGGCAGCAAGATGGTGCCAAGCGCCACGCCCAGCAGCGCAGTCGGAAATTCCATCAAGCGATCCGCATAAGAAAGCCATGAAACGCTGCCGTTGGCCATGCGGGATGCAATATTGGTGTTGATCATCAGGCTGATTTGCGCCACTGACACCGCAAAAGTGGCAGGTACCATTTGCTTGAGCACCCGCCGCACGCCGGCATCTCGCAGACAAAATACCGGATTGAGCGAGATGTGCGGCAGCATGCCGATTTTCAGCAGCGCCGGGATCTGCACCGCCAACTGCAGTATGCCGCCGACGAACACCGCAATCGCCAGCGCATACACCGGTTGCTTGAGCATCGGCGCCAGGAATAGCGAAGCGGCGATGAAGGAAAGATTCAGCAACACCGGCGTCAGGGCCGGGATCTTGAATTCGCGCCAGGTATTGAGGATGCCGCCGGCCAGCGCCACCAGCGACATGAATCCGATGTACGGGAACATGATGCGCGTCATCACCACCGACGCTTCAAATGCCTGCGGGTTGGACTTCAAGCCGGTGGCAATCAGGTACACCACCGCGGGCGCCGCCACAATACCGACGATGCAGGTGACGAGCAGGGTCCAGGTCAGCACGGTGGCAACATGGTCGATCAATTCCCTGGTCGCCTGGCCGCCTTTCTGGTTCTTGTATTCGGCCAGAATCGGCACGAAGGCCTGGGAAAAGGCGCCCTCCGCGAACAGTCGGCGCAGCAGGTTGGGAATGCGGAAGGCGACGAAAAACGCATCGGTATAGGCGGAAGCGCCAAACGCGCGTGCGATCAGGAACTCGCGCAACAGACCTGTCACGCGGGATAGCATCGTCATGCCCGATACGGTGGCAAGTGTTTTAAGCAAGTTCATGGGCCGAAATTATAGCCGCTCAGCGTAGCGTAACCGGTCGGGACTACCTAAGAACTCCTTGTGGCAGACTACTTGTGCATCAGATGCGGCCGGATTTGTTGCGATGCCCCGGTATCGGTTTGCCAGGGCAACTGCATCAAAAGTCGTTTACGATCAAGCACTTACAAATGTTGTTGTAAACAAATGAAAATTCAGGTTTACTGTCCCTCTTTATGATGGGAAAAGTAAATGGAAAAGTCAGGTTTGGTGAAGTTAATGGAGAGCTTTGCCGACA
>JAUYNR010000086.1 GCA_030698225.1 Oxalobacteraceae bacterium
AGTCGCTCACTACCGCGACTTTTGATCACAGCAGCACTGGGTGGTTTGAAGCCAACTCCTGCAAGCCGACTTCGGGAGGCCTGCTCCCATCTTCAATACAGCATCACAGGCTTTCGCTTGTGTTCGTGACACACGTCCGACTGGACTGGCTTGACGGGGTACACAGTCGATGCAATCTATGGCGCGTTGACGTCTTCTCCGTATTGAGATTTGACGAGATTTGACGCTCGATTTAGCCAGGTTGGCAGCGCAGGCCCCGGCGTCTTGCCGGTCAACGAAACCACGTGTCCTGGTCGCGCTGTCGATCGCGCGCCGGAAGGGCTTGGGGCTATTTGCCTTTTTTGAGCATATTCGGTGCCAGCGCGGCCTCCAGCATGATTTGGCTTTCACCCTCGCGCGCCCGGTTGCTGAGCCACCACACCCCGCTCTTCTTGATCGCCCAGTCGGCGCTGGCGCCTGACAGCAGCAGCGCAGCGATCTGGCCCAGCGTCGGTTGATGCCCGACCACCAAGACAACGCCTTCCGCGTCGGGCCAGTTGGCGGCGGCCAGCGCCTCGGCGGTGTCGCTTCCCGGTGCCAGCGCTTCGCAGGTTTCATAGGCAATACCCAGCGCCTGGGCGGTTTGCTGAGTCCGCCGCGCGGGGCTCACCAGGATCCGCACGTCTTTCGGCAGGCGCGCTTTGAGCCAGCCTGCCATCAAGGCGGCTTGTTGCCGTCCTTTGTCGGTCAGGGCGCGGGCGTGGTCAGGCGAGCCTTCTTCCGCATCGGCGTGACGCCACAAGATCAGATCCATGGTCTCCTCCCATTTACAATTCCAGAATTCCAGTGTGGGCCCGCAAGTGAGCGGTGCAGAATCATTTCCTGCAGGGGAGTTTCATCGGCGCGAACTGCTGCCAGAGCTTGCCGAGTTGGCGCACGTCCCGTTCGGTACACACCGCGAGATAACCCCGGACGAAGCCGGCACTGTGTACCACGCCGGGGTGGCTGTGCCGAAGGTGCTGCAGCAATCCCCCGGCAACAGCGGCATCGTTGAGCCAGCCCAGCGCGTCCTGCAGGGTGGTCAGCGCCTCGACGAAAGGGCGCACCCGCCTGGCCGGATACAGTGACTCGAAGAACTCGGTGGCGTAGCGCACTTTCTTGGCCGCAATACGCACCCGATGGCGCGTCACTGGTGCTCCGCCGCGCAGCTGTTTGCCACGCTTCTTCAATTTTCCGTGGCAGAGCACGAGTGTCTGCGCGGCGAATTTTGCGAGCGGTGCCGCCAATGCTCCCCGCTCAGGCTCCGCAAGCAGTTCGCGCCAACGTGCCCCTTGGATCCAGCCGCCGAGGGTGAGCAAGAGACGGGCATACCGCACCGAGCCCACGGCCCGTGCTGCCTGTTGCCGATTCTGCTGGGCCACCGCCAGCGCAGCCTGCTGCAGCTGCACCAGTTCCGGCTCGTCGGGGCAGGCGCTGGCGACTACTGCCAGCGTGCTGCCGGCCAATACTTCCCAGTCACGTGCTGCGCCTAACGCGGTTGTCAGCCAATCGAGCTCCGCCTGCAGTGCGGCAGGGCAAGGCGTGACTTGGGCGAACAGCCCGAGTGCCGAGCGCAGTCGGCGCAGGCCGACCCGCATCTGGTGGACACTTTCCGGGTCACTCCCTTGCGCGACCCCGGTCTCGTTGCCCTGGACTTGCGTCAGGCAGTTGCTGACGATGACCTGAAATCCTTGCTCTACGGTTAATTTCGAGGAAAATTCGAGACGTGCGGCCTTGATTACTGCCGGCGGCTGTGGCGCGACCAGCGCATAGCCGCGTTCCGCCTTACTGATATTGCCAACGCGCATCGGCACCGCATTTTGTAGTTGCAATGCGAACTCAAACAGTTCAGCGGGATCCCCGGACTTGAGTTCCAGTTCGACCTCACTGATCGGGATTCGTGCTGCATTGTGCTGCACTTCCCCTTGGTCGAGCGCCAGTTCGACCTCGCCCCCGTGCGCCAACTGTAACTGCCAAAGCGTGCGCCGGAACTTGGTGGTGAAGATCGGAACCAGCTGATCGGTCAGCGCTACGGCGGCCAATATCTTGGCCCAGCTTGTGCCATGTCCGACCAGGTCGCTCAACGCAATTAGGTCCGGATGCGCTCCGTCCACGTGCGATTCCCACTCCTGGCGCTGGTGCAAGCCCGCCGCGACCTGCCCGCCGCCTTTCAGGGTCTGAATCCAGTCGCGGTGTACCCGGCGCACCCGCAATGCAGCATCGTGCCGCCAGAAATGGAGGTCCGGCGTGTCGAAGTAGATGCTGGTGAGCTGCTGCACCTGCGGCTTGGCGACCGCCTGCCGACGTAACAGAGGATGCCGGCGAAAGGCCGCAACGTCGGCTGGATCGAGCAACAGCTTCAATTCGATTTCCATGATCACCCACCACCGGAAAATTTATTCGCGAATCCGAGCGCTCCTATTGATTCGGCACGATGAAGTCTTGACTTCATCGTGCCCTGTCCTCACCCTCTCCCACAGGCGGGAGGGCCGGGGGTGAAGCAGGGGTTTCGGATGGCATGCCATCCGCCTGCGTAACGGTATCCGCTTGCAAGCGGATACGCGCACTGCCAGTGAGGGGATGCGGCTTCATACTTTTCCGTTCCGCATCAATAGCGCAGCTGCGAGTACCAAAAGTCTGAAAAATGGTATATGGTATAAACAGTATATCCCGTTTATTGAGATGTGCTATTGATCGAATCACGCCGATTTTTTATGTCAGATAGGAGGTTTATCATGCCTGCAGCGACCCCTAAAACCACCCGCGCCACGCTCGCAACACATGCAAAGAAGCCAATGGCATCCAAGGCTCAAAAGCCCGCCAAGCCAGTGGTGGCGCCAGGCCCGGCTCTGAAGCAAGATGCCATGAATGCCGCAAGGGCTAAGCCCATTGCTCCAGATGTCGAAAAGTCCGCCAAGAAAGCCAAGGTGGTTCGCGACAGCTTCACCATGCCCGAGGTGGACTACGGCAAGCTCGCCGAACTCAAGAGCAAATGCCTGGCCGCCGGTGTCAGCGTGAAGAAGAGCGAGCTGCTGCGGATCGGCCTGCATATGCTGGAAGCGCTGCCGATAGCAAGATTGAAGGCAGCGCTTGCTACGCTGGAGAGCGTGAAAACTGGCCGCAAGGCGGTAGAGAAAGCGGCAAAGACCGGCAAGCTCGCCAAGGTGCACTGAGTCGCGCATTGAGCCGGCATCAGGCCAGCGCGGCGAGCAGCTTGCTCTGGGCAGAGTAAGCGCGGCCGCGGTGGCGCTTGCGCCGGTAGCTGCCATCGGCGGCCATTTCCCACGCCTCCCGGTTGTCCTTCAGATAAGGTTGCAGACCCTCCAGCATGATGCGCGTCTTCAGGCGCCGGTCCAGCACCGGGAAGCACACCTCGATGCGACGGAAGAAGTTGCGGTCCATCCAGTCGGCACTGGACAGGCGCACGTCTTCCGCCTTGTCATTGTAAAAATAAAAAATCCGCGTGTGTTCGAGGAAACGGCCAATCACCGAGCGCACCCGGATGTTTTCCGATAGATGCGGGATGCCGGGCCGCAGTGCGCAGGCGCCGCGTACGATCAGCTCGATCCTGACCCCGGCGCATGATGCCTGGTACAGGGCCTGGATGATCTCCGGTTCCAGCAGCGCATTCATTTTGGCGATGATCAGCGCCTTGCGCCCGGCCTTGGCATGCTGCTCTTCCCGCCGGATCGCGTCGATCAACTGCTGGTGCAGGGTGAACGGCGACTGCCACAGATGCACGAGTTTGCTGGGGTGGCCCAGGCCGGTGAGTTCGATGAAAATGCTGGCAACGTCGCTCGCCACCGCCTCGTTGCAGGTGAGCAGGCCGAAATCGGTGTAAAGCTTGGTGGTCCGGGTGTGGTAGTTACCTGTGCCGAGATGCACGTAGCGCTTGAGCTGCCCCGCTTCGCGCCGCACCACCAGCGCCATCTTCGCATGCGCCTTGTACCCGACTACGCCGTACACCACATGGGCGCCGACTTCCTCCAGCTGTGCTGCCCAGTTGATATTGGTTTCCTCGTCGAAACGCGCGAGCAGCTCCACGATCACGCTGACCTCCTTGCCGCTGCGCGCCGCGTTGATCAGCGCCTGCAGCAATGCCGAGTCGTGGCCGGCGCGGTATACCGTCTGCTTGATCGCCACCACCTGGGGGTCTTGCGCCGCCTGCTGGATGAATTCCACCACCGGGGAGAACGACTGGTACGGGTGGTGCAGCAGGATGTCGCCGTTACTGATGGCGCGGAACATGTCGGGCTGCGTCACCAGTTCCTTCGGCAAACCCGGGCGGAACGGCGGATACTTGAGCGCCGGGCGGTCGACCCAGTCCGGCACCTGCAACAGCCGCACCAGGTTGACCGGGCCATTCACGGAAAACACGTCGGCCTCGGCCAGACCGAACTGGTGCTGCAGGAATGTCGTCATCTCGCCGGAACAGTTGTCCGCCACCTCGAGCCGTACCGCGTCGCCAAAATTACGTTGCGGCAACTCGCCTTGCAGGGTTTCTCGCAGATTCTTGGTTTCCTCCTCGTCGACGAACAACTCGCTGTTGCGGGTAACGCGGAACTGGTAGCAGCCGCGCACGTTCATGCCGGCAAACAGTTCCCCGACGTGGGCGTGCAGGATCGACGAGAGAAATACAAAGCCGTATTCGCAGTCGGCGATCTCTGCGGGCAAGCGGATCACCCGCGGCAAGGCCCGCGGCGCCTGCACGATGGCCGCGCCCGAATTACGCCCGAACGCATCCTTGCCCTCCAGTTCGACGGCGAAGTTGAGGCTCTTGTTGAGCACCCGCGGAAAGGGGTGCGCGGTGTCCAGTCCGATCGGGGTCAGCACCGGCATCAACTCGCGGAAGAAATAAGCCTTGATCCACGCCGCCTGCTGCGCCGTCCACTGCGGGCGGCGCAGGAAACGGATCTCGTGCCTGGCCAGTTCGGGAATCAGGACCTGGTTGAACAAGCGGTACTGGTGCGCTACCAGCTCGTGCACTGTGGGGTTTACCAGCGCAAAGACCTTGGCAGCATCGAGGCCGTCAGGGCCGATGGCGTTCGCGTGCAGCTTGATCTGCTCCTTCAGGCCGGCCACGCGAATCTCGTAGAATTCATCCAGGTTGCTGCTGAAGATGCAGAGGAAGCGCAGCCGCTCCAATGGTGGTGTGTCGGGATCTTCTGCCTGGGCCAGCACGCGCCGGTTGAACTCCAACTGGCTCAATTCCCGATTGATGAACTGCTCCTGCGCGTTCGGCTGGTCCAGGTGCTCGGTTGGCTTGGCCGTGGCCTGACTTGGGGTGGATATCGAAACGTCAATGTGCGGGAGAGGGGTGGAGCGTTCATCCATGCTGTTAAGTGCCATGTGGGTAATGCACTGAAACCTTTCTGCCATTCTCGCGCTTTTTGGGAACGCGCGCAAATAGTGGATTCACAAAATATCGCTGCGGGAGACCTGGCATTGGCACGTTCCGAACGATCTTTTGGTGACATTACGCAGCATACCCGCTGCGCTGGCGCTGGAAGTTCCGGCCGCTGCCGTCTATAAAGAAAGGATAGTCCGACCTGAGCGGTGCCGCTTAGACCTTTGGTGAGCGCTTTAACCAATTATGAAACTGATCACCTGGAACATCCAATGGGGTTGCGGCGCCGATGGCCGCGTGGACCTCGATCGAATCGTCGCCCATGCTCGCCGACTCGGGGATTTCGATGTCCTGTGCCTGCAGGAAGTGTCAGCCGCTTATCCCGAGTTGACCGGCTGCGACGGCAGCGATCAATTTCAGGGTCTTACCGCTCGCCTGCCCGGTTATACCGCTGTCGCCGGCGTGGCCACCGACACTCCCAACCCCTCGAGTGGTCGGCGCAGCTTCGGCAACATGATCTTTTCGCGCTTGCCGGTCTTGCAGGTGTTCCGCCATCTGCTGCCGTGGCCAGCCGAGCCCGGGGTCTCGAGTATGCAGCGGCTCGCACTCGAAGCGACGCTCGACACGCCGCTCGGACTGGTGCGGGTGACCACGACCCATCTCGAATACTATTCCGCGCTGCAGCGGGCGGCCCAGGTGGAGCGGCTACGCGAGTTACACCGGGAAGCCGTTGCCCAAGCGCGCACTGCACGACCCGGCGACGCGTCCGATGGTCCATTTTGCCGCGTGCCACGGGCTGCAGCAGCGATCCTGACCGGCGACTGCAACTTCCGCCCAGAAGCGGTGGAACGAGCGCGCTTGTGCGCTCCGATAGACGAAGCGACCCCGCCATATTGTGACGCGTGGGAAATCGTTCATCCCGGTCAGCCGCATGCGCCGACGGTCGGCCTGTATGACAAGGTGCAATGGCCCGGGCCACCATTCACCTTCGATTTCGCATTCGTCAGCGAGGATTTGGCACCCCGGGTGCGGAATTTGCAGGTAGATTGCGCCAGCGATGCATCTGACCACCAGCCCGTTTTGCTCGAACTGGTCTGAGTCGGCTGTCAAATCCACTTTGTCTCGTAGTTTCAAATCCGCTGGTGTAAAAAAATTGTGACTAATTTCACTTTTTGGAATGAAATGCTGTTCATTAGTATTGATTTTGTTTATTGAATTTACATACCTTTATCAAGGTGACAATTAATATTCTATCTGAGCATACAGAATATTAAGAGTTGTTGGCACACGGCGCATCATTAAAAGGATAACAAATAACAGGGGACAATCTTACTTAGGGGTCATTAAATAGTTACTTGGATGTTTTAGTTTCGCGTAAACTTGGCGAATGGATAATGATGCGTTAATTACGGCTCGATACAAATCGCTTGAAAGTGTGCTTGATGAACGTCAACGGCGCCTGTATGCGGCAGCGGA